>CAJWTV010000062.1 GCA_913047375.1 uncultured Polaribacter sp. | reverse complement strand
AGATGGGTAAACTTTAACTTTATGTGAAATCAGAACTTCTCCTTGTTTTTCTATGGGGTATTAATAATAAGAAAAAAAACTAAATCAATCTTTTAAGTAGGTAGAAATGATTTTTTCAACACCAATGAAGTCTTTTATTAGATGATTATGATAAATTTCATTAGTATTTTTTTCTGTATAGCCATTTTCTAGAAGAATCACAGGAACAGAGGCTGCTCTAGCAGCGTTTGCGTCAGTTTCACTATCACCAATCATCAAGGATTTTTTAATATCTCCACCTAAGATTTCAATAATACTTGTTATGTGCCTTGGGTCTGGCTTACAATAATCAAATGTATTAGAGCCAGCCACATATTCAAAGTAATCATAGATACCTATCTTTTTTAAAAGATCAATTGCTAAGTGTTCTTGTTTGTTAGTACATACAGCCATAGAAATATTTTTTTCTTTGCACCATTTTAAAAATTCTTTAACTCCATTTATGAGAGTACTTTGTTTGATAATATTCTTTCCATAATATTCAACAAAGTCCTTAGACATTTTATCTTTAATTTCTTGGTCAGTTACGCTTTGGTATTCTTTTTTTGCTTGACCCCATATAGATCTACCAATTAATGCACCAGCTCCTTGACCTACTAAATTTCTAATTTCTTCTGTTGATTTAGTGGGAAAACCATATTTTTTCATTACATGATTGTGTGCACCCATTAAATCAGGAGCTGTATCAACTAAAGTTCCATCTAGATCAAATAAAATTGTATATTTTTGAGTCATTTATAAAGTATTTTTAAGAAATAATTTGTGAATTAAGATAACTTAATTCTTACTATAAAGATTTTTCTAAATGAAACAAATAAATTCACAAAAAATTCAAATAAGGTTGCGTAATAAATTTATTAAATCTGGAGTTAAAATGATTGGCCCAGAAACAATTTTTTTTTCAGAAGATACTAGAATAGGTAATAATGTTATAATTAATCCCTATGTAGTTATAGGAAAGAAAGTAAAAATTGGAAATAACGTAACAATAAATTCCTTTTCACACTTAGAAGATTGTAAAATAGAAAACAAAGTGGACGTAGGACCTTATGCAAGAATACGACCTGGTGTTATATTGAGAGAAAATTCAAAAGTTGGTAATTTTGTTGAAATTAAAAAAAGTACTATTGGGAAAAAATCTAAGGTTAGTCATTTATCTTATATTGGAGATAGTGAAATAGGTGATGGAGTTAATATTGGAGCTGGAACTATAACTTGTAATTATGATGGAATTAAAAAAAGTAAAACTAAAATTAAAGATAACGTTTTTATTGGGTCTAATTCATCATTAGTTGCCCCTATAACAATAAATAAAAATAGTATTGTTGGAGCTGGATCTGTAATAACAAAAAATGTCAAACAAGATAGCTTAGCATTAACTAGACCCTTACAAACAGAGGTCAAGCATTACAAAAGAAAGCAAAAAAAATAATGTGTGGAATTATAGGCATCACTAGCAGTAAGCCAGTTTCATCTGCGATTATAAATTCACTTAGAAAATTAGAGTATAGGGGTTATGACTCTGCTGGAATTGCAACTTTATCAGATGGAGTAATTAATGAAGTTAAATCCGAAGGTAGAGTTGAAAATTTAGAAAAAAATTTAGCTATTAAAGGTATGTTGGGTTCTGTTGGTATAGGGCATGTTAGGTGGGCAACTCATGGAATACCTAATACTGTTAATGCACACCCTCATTCATCTGAAACAGTTTCTGTTGTTCACAATGGAATTATAGAGAACTCTACAATTCTCAAGAAATATTTAATTAGCAAGGGACATAAATTTAAATCACAAACAGATACAGAAGTAATAGTTCATTTGATTACTGAATATCTAAAAGAACATGATTTAAAAAATTCTATATTAAAAATGCTTAATCAACTTCATGGAAGTTTTGCTTTAGGTATAATTTTTAAAGATCAGCCAGATTTAATTGTTGGGGCTAGACGAGGCTCTCCACTAGCAGTGGGGTATGGACCTAATGAAAATTACTTAGGTTCTGATTCATATGCTTTAAAATCTATGACAAATAAGATTTCATACTTAAATGATGGTGAGTTTTGTATTATTAAAAAGGATCATGTTGAATTTTTTGATAAAGAAGGATCAAAGGTTAATAAAAAAGTTTTAGAATTATCTACTGATGAACAAAATTATGAAAAAGGTGATTTTAAACATTTTATGGCAAAAGAAATTGAAGAACAACCGACTACTTTAAAAAATTGCATCAAGGAATATATTGATACCATTAATAACGATATCAATATTTATAATTTTCCTTGGGATTTAAAAGAAATTTCTT
>CAJWTV010000061.1 GCA_913047375.1 uncultured Polaribacter sp. | reverse complement strand
ATATGGCAATTAAAGCATCCAATATTTTATTCGGAAAATCAACTGCTGATGATTTAAAAAGTTTGGATGAAGAAACTTTCCTTTCTGTATTTGAAGGCGTACCGCAATTTGATATAAGCAAAGCTGATTTGGACTTAAGTATTTTGGATATAGTTGCTGAAAAAACTCAGATTTTTTCCAGTAAAGGAGAAGCAAGAAGAATGATAAATGCGAATGCCGTAAGTATTAATAAGGAAAAAATCACTGAAGATATTAAACTTTCAGAAAACAATTTGTTAAACAGAAAATATATACTTGCTCAAAAAGGAAAAAAGAACTATTACTTAATTATTGTTATATAATTAACAAAAATAAAATCTAAATAACTCCGAAAATATATATTTTCTTTTGCAAAAAAATAAATTACTTTAATTAGAAATTTTATTAAAAGTTAAAATTGAGAAAGAATTGAGAAAGCCCAGTTAATTTTATTTCTTCCGCATAGCTTTCTTTGTTAATTAATGCGGACGGATCAGAATATTTATAATGATTAATAATTAATTTTGGCTCATAGGATAAGGAAAATTCTTTAGACAGGAATACTTCAAATCCTAAAAAGGGCATGAAACTTAGAATCATAGTGGAGTTATCTCGATCATTGTAATTGAAATATGCGCCATTAACATCTGCCCCATAATAATAGTTCCATTTTTTTGAATAAGGATAAGAAATATCTATACCAATTTTTAAATCTCCTTCAAACCCCTTATTAGATGAAGTTGATGTATTAATATTAAATCCTGTTCTAAAATTATATTTATCATTTAAAGATAGTTTTATGTTAAACGGGGTTAATCTTGCTTCTGCTGTTTTAAAAAATGACAATAAATAAGTTCCATCAACTGATACTTTCCGTTTGTATTTTCTTTCTTCTTGAGCATTGAGATTAAAACAAAATGCAATAAAAATAATAACAACAATTGCTCTCATAATTAATCCCAATCTCCCATAAATGGAAATAATATTTGCTCAATGTTTGTAATAAAAGGATCGTAATAAGCCTCCACATCCTCTGAACTTCCATCCATGTAAACAACATTCACTTTATCATCATTATTTGAATTTGTCTGAAATATCAATTCTCCAATTTTACTATTCGTATAAAACAATTCGACATCAGTCATTGCATTTATTTGCGTATTTGAAGGATCATCATAGCTTAATAAAGAACCATCCATATATCCTTCTATTTTCATATTATCATGAACAAAAATAGTATTTACCTCAACAATATCTGTTTCGTCTAAATTTTCATAATCATCATGCGAAATTCTTACATCTGCATGCAAAGTGATTATACAGCCACTATTATTTGTGATTGTAATATCTGCCTCAAACTCTTTTGAGGTGATTCTTTGAGCTGATATTGAAATTATATAAGGGGTGAAAGTTAGTGTAGTATTTATATTAGTCGGAATAGGAGTTGCATTTCCCACATCATAAGAATATATTCCATTAATGTCGAATACCTTTGTGCCATCTACATATAAGTCAGCAACAACACTTTTTGGTGCAAAAAAACTCTCTCCATCATAAAACAATGAAATATCTGAATAAGAGTGAAACGTAAATACTGCATCATTACTTTGATCCCACTCAGTTGCAGGAAAGTTAATAATAATTTTGTTTGTATTGCTATTTTTATTCCAAGATTGACTAGATTGAATCCAAGTATATGTCCCTGTATTACCAGAATAATCAAATCTATTGTCATCATCAATTGCATCTAAATCTAGAAGATCATCAATGTTATCTAACATATCTTCTATCCAGTCCTCTGCCAAAACCTCACCTTGATCTAAATTTAAGAAGTTCTTTAATGCAGTTGCACCATAACCATTTTTCAGAGTAGTAATACAAGATTCCATTGAGGAGAATGTATTTGAAATATTTTGTTTGTCCTGTGCAATAGTTGATGAGGAAGAATTATTGTTATTATTTACTACTGGATCATCATCTTCTTTTTTACATCCACTTACAACTAAGAGCATTATTAAAAATACATTGATAGTTTTGTTCATATTTTTATTTTTTACAAATATAACTTATTCATTATTAAAATTTTAACTAATTCCTATTTTTTTTCAAAACCTTTGCTAATTCATTGTGTTTTTGACTTCCAAACATAATATTTGTTCCGTTATTCAGAAAAATCTTCACTCCCTTATTTCCGCTTACATTATAGGCTTTCCCTTTAAATCCGTATTTAATCCCCCAACCTCCATATTCTTTTAATGGCGAGTATTCCATTGCTTTAAATTTTTCAATATCTTCTAACTTAATAGTATGAGATTTAAAATGAAAAGGGAAAAACTGATAGTGTAAACCTTCAGCACTTACTTTTATCCTTAGCTCAAACAAGTAAAAAAAAAAGGAATGAAAAAACCGATTAGCACATAATTAACATTAATTGCATTTTCATCAAAAGGACCAAACGAAATAATAGGGAATGACAATAAGATTACCCATAACCACCATTGTGTAAATTTCTGATTTTCTTCAAATAAGTATTTCATTACTTTATTAGTTTTAATGCCTTAATAATACTGGTTGTTGGCAATTGGCAAGCCTTATTTTCACATACATAAATTATA
>CAJWTV010000060.1 GCA_913047375.1 uncultured Polaribacter sp. | reverse complement strand
GAGTAGATGAAATAAAACATGAAGTTTCTCAAGAAAATGCACTTAAAAATGCACCTCAAAAAGATTCTGACTATTTCAAAGTACCTACTGTTTTAAGAAAGTAATTATAGTTTAAACCAATTTTTAGCCCTTGCCTTATTCTTTTGGGCATAGACATCTTCCTTATATCTAAACTCATTACTTGCTGCATTATATTTGTAATTCTTGCCTAATTCTTTATGACTTTTGGCAATATCTTCAATGGCATTCATGATATAATGCATCTCATCATCTGTCATAGTAGGGTGGATTGACATACGCACCCAACCTGGTTTAGAAGTTAAATTACCTTCATTTATTTTTGTAGTAATCTCACAGGATTGGTCAGCTTGTACATTCAATAAGATATGACCATAAGTGCCCGCACAAGAACATCCTCCTCTAACTTGTATTCCATATTTATCGTTTAATAATTGTACGGCCAAGTTAAAATGTAAATCATCAATATAGAAAGAATACACTCCTAAGCGCTTAGGAAAATTATCCGCCAATACATGTACATTTCCCAATGATGAAAATTTATTCCAGATAATCTCATGCAATTCATGTTCTCTATCTAAAATGTTTTGTACCCCCATTTTATTTTTTAGCTGAATGGCAAGTGCCGTTTTTATTGTTTGCAAAAATGCTGGAGTACCTCCATCTTCTCTTGCTTCAATATCATCAACATATTTATGTCCACCCCAAGGGTTTGTCCAATCCACAGTTCCACCGCCAGGATTGTCAGGTACATTATTTTTATATAATTCCTTTTTAAAAGCTAAAATTCCTGTTGCTCCAGGTCCACCTAAAAATTTATGAGGTGAAAAATAAATAGCATCCAATTGTTGCTTTGGGTTTTCAGGATGCATGTTAATATCAATATAAGGAGCAGAACAAGCAAAATCAACAAAACAAAGACCTCCATTGTTATGCATTATTTCAGCAATTTCATAATGAGGAGTAAATACTCCTGTAACATTAGAGCAAGAAGTAACAGCTGCAATTTTCAGCTTTCTATCCTTATATTTTTTCAATAAAGTTTGAAATGTTACTAAGTCAATACCTCCATCTTTTGTATAGGGAATTAATACCACTTCTGCAATAGTTTCTATCCAAGTAGTCTGGTTAGAATGATGTTCCATGTGTGTAACAAAAACAATAGGTCGATTTCTTATAATTATTTGATCCCTATAATTTTCATGAATTTTTAATCCTAAAATCCTTTGGAATTTATTGACTAGCATAGTCATCCCTGCTCCACCAGAAATCAGGACATCATTATCATTAGCCCCAATATGTTGCTTTATAATATGGGTTGCCTCATGAAAGGCCAAACTCATTGTAGCTCCTGTAGTTGAAGTTTCAGTATGTGTATTGGCTACAAAAGGAAAAATTTCTTGATTTAATTTATCCTCTATTCCTTTATAAATTCTCCCACTAGCAGTCCAGTCAGCATAAATAATTTTCTGCTCTCCAAAAGGAGAAGTAAAGGTTTGTTCTCTGCCAACCACTTGCTCTCTAAAAGGAGCAAAATATTTTTCTAAACTCATATTTAATTTTATTCTGTGTAAATTTTGTTAGGTTTTTTCTTTTTTGAGTTGAATGAATTAATTACTGAAAATATTACAAGAATCTGAAGAATCCAATACCATTCAGTTTGATTGAAATTCATTGAAATTAATGATGCTAATAAATATGTGTTTATTAACACTATAATTATAGCTAAAATATGTACTTGATTTGAATTAATTTCTTTTACTGATTTTCTTTAAACTCATCATTTTTCACATGATTTTCTTTTGTATTCATTGATGTAAATAATAAATTTTTCATTAGCTGATAGGATTAGTTATTTAAAAGAGGGGTCTATATTATTTAGAATAAAAACTAATTATTTTTCAGGTAAATTTATTATAAAAAGATATTATTATAACGAATAAAATCATATAAATATTAAAAATAAGTAATAAAATCTATTATATTAAATATAAATAGTTAATTTTGCTTTTATGGATGAATACGATAAGAAAATCCTTGATTTTCTCCAAAAAAACGCAAAACTCACAGCTAAAGAATTGTCTAAAAGTTTATCTCTTAGTCAAACGCCAATTTATGAGCGGATTAAGAAATTAGAGAAGATGGGTGTAATTACAGATTATGTTGCTCTTCTAGATGGGGATCTAATTAATAAAGGATTAATAGTCTTTATAAATATTACCATCAAAGAGCATGACCATACCAATAGGAAAAAATTTATTGATAAAATCTCATCACTTAAAGATATATCTGAATTATATCATACCTCAGGAGCATATGATTTTTTAGCAAAAGCAAGATTTTCAACTGTAAGAGAATATCGAGATTTCTTAGTAAACCATATAGCTATGGTGGAAAATATTAGTGATATTGATAGTCAGATTGTACTAGAAGAAATTAAAGCCTTTACCTATATCAACTTATAAATTTCATTTTTATAATAACAACTTGCTCAATAATTATCTGAAATCATATTCAATTTTATTTTGGAGAAAAACTTACGCCATTTTGACTTATTTCCAATATAGAATTTATACCTAGGCTTAAGCACCTATTATCAACTAAATGTCCTGCAGGAAATCCAAAACAAATAGGGAAATCATAATCCTTAGTATA
>CAJWTV010000059.1 GCA_913047375.1 uncultured Polaribacter sp. | reverse complement strand
TTCATAAAGAGGGCTTAACAATATATGATGCTATTGCAATGGCTGGAGATATAACTGATTATGGGAATTTAGCAAAAGTTAAGATTATTCGTTCTCATAAAAATAAAAAGCAAGTCTATCATATAAATTTAACCAATACTAATGTACTAGCTTCTGATTTTTACTACCTAAGAAACAATGATTTAATCTACGTGCAACCTTTGCGATTCAAAGGATTCAGAAAATCACAATCACAATTATTACTTTCTACATTAACGACAATTGCTGTAGTGTTTAATGTTTTTTTAAAATAAACAAATAGAAATGCAGGAAAAACAAGTATCTAAAGAAGAAACAATTGACATAAAAGCAATCATTCAAAAATATGCGCAATATTGGTATTATTTTATTCTATCTATTTTATTTTTTGGCTTCATTGCTTTTTTAAATAACCGCTACACAGTGCCTAAATATAGTGTTTCAACAACTCTTTTAATTAGAGATGATAACAATACTCAATTAGGAGCAGAAAATCTATTGGAAGGATTGGAGATGTTTAGTGGAAAAAAGAATTTAAAAAATGAAATTGTGATTCTTAATTCTTACAGCCTTAACAAAAAAATAATTGAAGAGCTAGAATTAGGAACTTCATATTTTCAACATGGTTTTTTACAAAGTAATGAACTCTTTAAAAATTCACCATTCAAGGTACAGGTTGATTCATCCCATCTGCAGCTTACCGAAGTTAATTTTCAAATAATGCCAGTAAATAATGAAGAGTTTACTTTCTCTATAAACACAAATAATAAGTACCCTTATAACATTCTAAGTAAAAGACTTGAAAAATCCTTAAAAGCAGATATTGATATTGAGGAAAAGTATACTTTTAATTCACTCATAGAAACAGAATTCTACGCTTTTACAGTACATAAAACTAATCATTTTAATTTAGAACGAATTATTGAAAATAATAAGTCCTTTTCTTTTAAATTTCATCAAACGGATAAATTAGCAAACAAACTCATAGAGAAGGTAAGCATTAACCCAATTAACAAAGAAACTTCTATACTTAAACTAAATATAAGAGAACAAACACCAAGGAAAAGCATTCATATATTAAATAAAATTACTGAAATTTATATACGAAGTGGATTAAATGAAAAAAACTTAATGGCTATAAATACAATTCATTTTATTGATGATCAATTAGCTATAATTCAAGACTCATTATCTGCAATAGAAAGAAAATTAGAAATATTTAAAACCCTACATCCAAATTTAGAAATAGTTGACAAAGAATATGGAACCTATTTTCAAAAACAAAAATTAGATAATTCATTATCAGAGCAGTCCGTTAATATTAAATATTATAAATCCTTACTCTCTTATTTAAAGAATGATAAAAATGCAAATAGCATAATATCACCTACATCAATGGGAATAAGTAACCCTGAACTGAATAACTTAATCAATCAATTATTACAATTATACGCTAAAAAAGGAGAATTACAACTGACAACTACTGGTAAAAACCCTACATATATAGCTGTTTTATCACAAATAAATCACACTAAAAAAACAATTATAGAGAATGTAAATAACCTCATCTCATCAGCCTCAATTTATGAAGTAGATTTAATAGATAGGATTACTACTTTTGATAAAAAAATCAACAAACTACCTGAAGCTGAAAAAGATTATCTTATCCTAAGAAGAAAGTATGAATACAATGAACAAACTGCTATTTACTTACAACAAAAAAGATATGAAGCATCCTTAGCTAAAGCAGGTACGGAATCAGACCATAAAGTAATTGACTTTGCAAGATTAGATAGTGAGAAACCAACTAGTCCAAGAAAAAGTTTAACTTATTTTATTGCACTACTTTTTGGCATACTAATACCTATTAGCTTTATATCATTAAGAGATTTCTTTAGTGATACCATAAAAAGTAAATCTGATTTATTAAAAAGCACAAACATCCCCATACTTGGACTTGTAGGACATAGTGATAATGCTAGGAGTTTAGTTATTCCAAATGCATCCAAATCAATTATTGCAGAATCTTTCCGTGCACTCAGAACAAACATTCAGTATTTAGCAGCCGATAAAGAAAAAAAAGTAATTACAGTTACTTCATCAATAGGAGGAGAAGGTAAAACATTCACCACAATGAATCTTGCAGCAATAATTGCACTTTCAGGACACAAAACTATTCTTGTTGGAGGGGATTTAAGAAAACCTAAATTGCATGATGATTTTAAAGTTAACACATCAAAAGGATTAAGTAGTTACCTTATTAATAAATCAATATTAGCAGAGATAATTGAAAAAACTGAAATTGATAAACTTGATATTATTGCTTCAGGACCCACTCCACCTAACCCTGCTGAACTTTTAGACAGTAAGAAAATGAAAAACCTAATAATGGAGTTAAATAAAACTTATGATTATGTAATCATTGACACTCCTCCAATTGGTTTAGTAACGGATGGGGTGATCTTAATGCAACATGCTGACATCAATCTATATATAGTAAGACACAACTACTCAAAATCAAGAGCATTAAGCATTATCAATAACCTTTTTCAACAAAAGCAAGTTAAGAATGTTCATATTATTATAAATGATTTTAAACATACGTCTTCAGGCTATGGGTATGGATATGGATACGACACTTCAGGTTATGGTTATTATGAAAATGAGGAGGATTAATCCTTAAATAATGATTTAAAGTAGAGTCCCAAATTTATTGGTATTTTTCTTTTTATAATCCTTTTATTTTCATCAATTTTGCAAAAAATTTAAAAGCATGAGTAATAAAAAAGGAAGACCAGCAAATAAAATACAAGATCTACAGTTTTTTGGTGAATTTGGAGGTGTAAATCCATCCATTG
>CAJWTV010000058.1 GCA_913047375.1 uncultured Polaribacter sp. | reverse complement strand
TTTCTATTCATTTTTTAAAGGATTCAAATATACTATCTTTTTCATGATAAACAATCATATATTTGCAACAAATAAGTAAACAAAAACCAATAGCTTTTTTTAATTAATATCAATGTTATTTAATTCTCTACAATTTTTAATATTCTTTCCTGTTGTAGTTACACTATTTTTTTTAATTCCTCAAAAAAGAAGATGGATACTTTTACTTATTGCCTCCTACTATTTCTATATGTGCTGGAAGGTAGAGTATATTGTGCTTATTATTATCTCCACTTTAATTGATTATTTTGCAGCACAACAAATGGATAAACTCAATGAGAAAGCCAAAAAGAAAAAATGGCTTTACTTAAGTTTAATCTCTAATCTAGGAATATTATTTGGCTTTAAATATTTTAATTTTATCAATGAAAATGTACAATCCTTCTTTGATCATTTTAATGTTTTTTATAATATTCCTGCATTTGAATTATTACTTCCTGTAGGAATTTCTTTTTACACCTTTCAAACTTTAAGTTATACCATTGATGTGTACAATTGCAAAACAAAAGCCCAAAAACACTTAGGAGTATTTGCTGTTTTTGTATCTTTTTTTCCTCAATTAGTTGCAGGTCCTATTGAAAGATCAAACAGGCTGCTTCCTCAATTCTTTGTAAAGCATGACTTCAATTATGAAAGAGTGCGCTTTGGATTACAACAAATGATGTGGGGATTTTTTAAGAAAGTTGTAATTGCTGACAGACTTGCCATAGTTGTTGATGGCGTGTACAATAACCTTGATAATTATAGTGGATTTGCTTTAATTATTGCAACTATCTTTTTCACCTTTCAAATATATTGCGACTTTTCTGGTTACTCCGATATTGCAATAGGATCTGCTAGAGTTATGGGCTTTGAATTAATGGAGAATTTCAAACGCCCATATTTTTCGAAATCAATTTCTGAATTTTGGAAAAGGTGGCATATTTCTCTTTCCACTTGGTTTCGAGACTATTTATACATTCCACTTGGAGGAAGTAAAGTTGTAAAATGGAAATGGTATTACAACCTATTTATCACCTTTTTAGTGAGTGGATTTTGGCATGGTGCAAATTTTACATTTATTGTATGGGGAGCGCTTCATGGGACCTACCTAATTAGTGCAATTATCTTAAAAACCCCAAAAGAAATAATCCTAAACTTTTTAAATATAAAAAATACAACTTTTCACAAAATATACCAAGTAACCTTCACTTTTTTACTTGCATCTTTTGCTTGGATTTTCTTTAGAGCAAATAACATTACTGACGCAATATATGTAATTACTCATTTATTTACAGATGTAGGAGATTACACTAATTTTTCCGTGATGCAACTAAAATTAAGAGGACTTGGAGTAGGAATGAACGATTTACTAATTTCTTTTGGCCTTATCATTTTTATGGAATTATTTAACTTATATGAAAGAGGAGGTGATGTTTGGTTAAAATTAAAATACAAACCTAAATGGCTAAGGTGGTCAGTTTATTATATCATAATGTTTGGTATATTATTTTTAGCACCATATTCCAAAGTAAGTAATTTTATATATTTCCAATTTTAGATGAATACTGAACTTAAAATATTATTACGCAAAGGAGGTGTTTTTATACTTCCAATTATAACTTGGATGATTATTGTAGTTATTGTTGACCCTTTTAATTATTTTAATTTCTACGAAGCTATTTCCCAGCAAACAAAAAAATCATCTCAAAAATTAAACCCACTGCTCTACAATTCAATTAATTTTAAAAACAATCCTACAAATAGTGTAATTATTGGAGACTCAAGAGTAAGAAAACTACCAACTAAACGGATCCAAGAATTAACTGGAGATACTTATTACACCTTACACTCTAATGGAGCAAAGCTTAATGAAATAATTGATTTATTTTGGTTATCTACAAAATATTCTAAATTAAAAAATGTGATAATTGGAATAAATTTTAATCTTTATAACGAGTATGCCTATTCAAATAGGACTGAAGATGTTAGGGAAATGATTAATAATCCTCTTATTTATATTTTCAATTACACTATTGCTAAAACAGTATGCTTGTCAATAAAAAATGAATTATTTGGAATTCCTATACAAAAGAAAAAAAATAGAAATGATTTTTGGAATTACAGTATTAACACTACTGCAAAAAATCAATACTCCAAGTACAAATATCCTAATAGGATGCTAGAAAAATTAAAGAAAATAAGTGATTACTGCAAGGAAAAAAATATAAACTTAACTCTACTTATTGTTCCTAATCACATGGATTTTCATGACCAACTAGTTAAATATAATTTATTAGATGAGGAAATACAATTTAAAGAAGAAATTAGTTCCATTGGAAGAGTAATAGATTTTGATTACCCAAACTCAATTACAAATTGTAAAAGTTGTTTTACCGACCCAATTCATACTACTGATTCTATAAGCATGATAATAGTGAATGATTTATTTACTGATAGCTTAGTGGTTGGTAAATTACTTCAATAGCAACCCTTGAAAATAAGACTTATTAATCAACCACCAAGTTGAAATATTTTTTTTTATCTGAGGATTAATAACAAATCTAATATTATTCTTGAAAAATAACCAGAAAATAAAAGCATACGAAAATACACCTCCAATTTTTTTCAGGAAATAAATATGATTTTTAGTGTTTTGTTGTAAAAAGAAATTTCCTCTATAAACCTTTTCTTCATCTTTTTCAAAGGATTTTGTTAAACTCCCAACTTTATGGTAGAATTCTACATTGTGATAGTAAAGCATTCTATGTCTTCCATCTTTCCATACTCTATATGAAAAATCAGTATCATCAAAATAAACAAAGTACTTTTCATCCATTAAGCCAACATCCTGAAACACTTCTTTTTTAGCTAACAAAC
>CAJWTV010000057.1 GCA_913047375.1 uncultured Polaribacter sp. | reverse complement strand
TGGAAAATAATTTCGGACGAAATAAAAACGAAAGCACAACACCGTGTATAATTAATTGCTGGTTTTACCCAATTTACGAAAGTCCTCTCGGGTTTTCTATTCTGTGATTTATTTGCTAAATTTAGTGCTTAAACAAAGCAACGAAATCTTACACAATCCGTTGTAAACGATTAAAAAAATATGAAGAAATTAATTTTAGTCTTATCATGCATTTTACTTAGTAATTTTTCATTTTCTCAAAACAATAATGAGTTGATAGTAAAATTTAAAGCAAATAAAAAACCCAAAAGTAGTGAAGTTTTAAAACTTCAAAAATTTGACAATGCAGACATTAGTTTATTGAATAAAAGCAACAAAATCGAATCAATAGAGCTTACAGGGAACAAGAAAGAAAGAGATACATATATTCTTGAACTCAATTCAAGCAAACCCATAGAAGAACTTATCGAGTTGTATAAAAAAACAGGTTTATTCGAATATGTTGAGCCAAACTATGTTGGTAATGGTCATGGTTTTCAAACCACGCCAAATGACAATAATTTTAATCGTCAATGGTCACATTATAATGACGGGACATTCTCATTATCAAATTCAACTACTGATGCAGATATCGATACAGATTTAGCTTGGGATATAACAAAAGGAGACCCTAATTTAATAGTAGCTATATTAGATTCTGGAGCAAAATTAGATCATCCTGAATTTTCTGGAAGAATTTGGATGAACACTAATGAAAATCAGAATGGTACTGACACAGATTCAAATAACTATATAGATGATACAAATGGTTGGGATTTTGTAAATGATGATAATGACCCAACAGATGACCACGGGCATGGTACAAATGTTACTGGTATTGCTCTTGCATCTGGGAATAATAGTATAGGATATGCGGGAGTAAATTGGAATTCGAAAATTATGATCTGTAAAATATTAGATAATAACAATAGTGGATTTTATAGTTGGTGGGCAGAAGCTATTTATTATGCTGTTGATAATGGAGCTTCAGTCATTAATATGTCTGTCGGTGGAAACGGATCGTCAACACTTTTAGAAAATGCCATTAATTACGCATATGATAATAATGTTCCAGTAGTTGTATCAACTGGAAATCAAAATTCAGTGATAGAATACCCTGCTAAATATACTAATGCTTTTGCCATTGGCTCAACAAACCCTGATGACACAAGGAGTGTTCCTTTCTTTTGGAGTGCAACGAGTGGAAGTAACTTTGGTTCTGAATTAGATTTTGTTGCACCAGGAAATTACATTTATGGATTAAGTTATTCATCAAATACTAATTACAATTCATACTGGGGAGGAACATCACAAGCTGCGCCACATGTAGCTGGTTTAATTTCTTTATTATTATCAGTTGAACCAAGTTTATCTGTCAGTGAGATAAGGACAATTTTAGAAGAATCTTCTGAAGATCAAGTTGGAGACTCAAATGACACAAGCGGTTGGGACCAATATTATGGGCATGGAAGAATTAATGCATTTCATGCTTTAACACACTCAACTCTAAGTATAGATAATTTTGAAAATACAAATAAAGACTTATTAATATATCCAAATCCAATAATATCAGGCAGTAATTTAAAAATATTGAATTTAGCTAATGGAGAGAATGTTATAAATATTTATAATATAATCGGACAATATATATATAATATAAAAAAATCAACAACAGGAAATTCAACAACAATATCTCTTCCTGAATTAAACACTGGAGTTTATTTATTAAAAATTGACAATAATTTAGAAAATATTTCTACAATTAAAAGACTGGTAATAAAATAACTATTTACAACAATATATAAAAATAATAGCGGTTTAATCGCTAAAACGAAAGTAAGCAAATACAAAAGTGGTAAGTGCTTAACCGAAAATTTAATTAATTTGAATCTGCTACTATTCTTATACTAACCGTTGTCTTTAATGCTAAAACCACTATAAAAAATATTTGAAAAACAATATATTACATTTTTTATCTGAACAAGATCCTTATCTGTAGCAAGGTAAAAGTTTACGGACTATAATTAGTTTATTATTTTTAATGACATTCTTCTTTGGTTACTTATTTGAACCTTTCGAAGTTTATATTCCTGAACATAAAATGAATTATTTTTTTATTTGTTTTATTCACGCGTTGACTCCTGTAATTGTACTTATTCTATTCTCATTTTTTAAAATATCTCCAATTATAAAAGAAGAATGGACTAAAAAAAAGAAATTTTATTAATTATAATATACTTCCTATCTAATGGTCTAGTACAATTTTTTATTAAGGATGTTTTATATAACAATTCGAATAATTGGTCTTGGAATTATTTGTTCGAAGAAATAAAGAACACCTTTTTGGTTGGAGGTCTATTCCTTTTTATTTTAATGCCTTTAAATTTTAATCGATTAAATAAAAAAAATGCAAATACAATTAATTCTTTAAAACAATTAAGAGCAGTTCGATAGGTATTAAAAATACTGATATTGACTTTGATATAAAAAATATGCTTTTTGCAAAAGCAGATGGTAATTATGTAGAACTATATTTTAAAGATGGAAATAAAATATTAAGAAGAACAACTATAAAAAAATTAGAAGCTATTATAAAATAAGAAGTATTTATTCTAAAAACCCATCGCTCCTATTTGGTTAATATTAATTATGTCGATACTGCATCTGCTAATGCGCAAAGTTATAAATTACAGTTAAAAAATTATTCTGAAAAAATTCCTGTTTCAAGAAATATGATTTCTACATTTAACACTAAAATGAATAATCGCTAACCTTTGTTATTCATCACAAAACCTTGCTACTTAACACATTTTCTTTTTTTAAGTATTCTTTATCTTTAGTTTTGCCAAAAACAAAAATATGCGCAGGCACGATTTAGATTGGT
>CAJWTV010000056.1 GCA_913047375.1 uncultured Polaribacter sp. | reverse complement strand
CCTGCTACTTCTCTCTCAAAAGGAAAATTAATTTTCTTATAGCCTCCTCCATTTCCAGGTCCCATTATAGAATAACTCCTTTCTTCCCTTTTCTCAAATTTACTCTTTTGAATTATATCAATTTCTATATCGATATCATCCAAAAGAATCTCTTCTGAAGATCTAATAAAATTTAATGGGTTATTGAACTTTTGCAATAGCTCAATAACCTCATTATAAATATTCTGTGAAAATTTACCGTCTTTTAAAATGTGTACATTCATGTTATAAAGATAAAAATTAGTTCCTTTTCTTTTTTAAAATTTCCCTTTGTTTCTTTCTTCAATCTTTCTTAATTTTCTTTCGATATAGGATTCTAAAGAAGAGCTTAAATCTGAGTGAACATCCATCATATCTGATTTATTATATCTAATAGCGTTTTCGATTTTAATATTCATTCTTTTAGCATAATTTACAGCATCTGGAGTATTACTTAAATAAGAAAAAGTCCATTTTTCTGATTTTTCTAATTCTTTTATCATAGATTGAATTTGTTCATATCTAAATTCTGTTGATGAGTTTTCATGTCCGTCAGTAATAATTACTACAACTACAGTTGCCTTATCTTGTTCAATCTCTTCTTTAGCAACATTATGTATTTTTTGAACTGATTTCCCTATAGCATCATAAAGCGCAGTCATACCTTGTGGTGAATATACTACATAATCTTTATGTTTCTTGAACCAAGTACTATTTTTATGTTCTGATGTCATTTTTTTTAGTTCAGATGGTTCCAAACATTCTACATCAAAATTTACATCCTGATTAAATGTAGTAAGAGAAACTAGAATTTCTTGTTCAGAAAATTTATCATCTAATCTCTTTATCATTTGCATCTGCTCGTTAAATCCGTTTACTGTACTCTCAATACAGTCAGACATAGAGCTTGATTTATCTAAAATAATTTGATAATACGTTTTTTTGTTTTTCACATTCATAATTTATGTTTTTGATTAATAATAGTGCAATAATATGGCATCTATAGCATCAAATAAAAACTCTACAAGCTTGTAATCTTTTATACCTTTATAAGATATTTTATTTATGACTATCTAATAAATTTATTTTTATTTGCTCTATTAGCCCATTGACTATTGGTTTGATTTCTGATTTTGTTGACTGAAGTTCTACGCAAAGCCGTTCAATTATGGTATCTTTATTTATAGCTCTACTTACATAATTCTCCATTAGATAATTCGCTAGATAGTTTATGTAATCTTCATGTTGTCTGACTGAATTTATTATTTTTTGATCTCCATTTAAAAATCTTTGTATTTCCTGTTGATCAACATCACTAGTTAGAAACCATTCATCAGCATTTACTTTATTTGCAAAATCAAAATTCACTTGTTTCTTTCCATCACAGTATGCGCAATGTGGTCCTTCAATCCAAAAGTATTCTCGTCTTAATCTCTTAATATCTTCTTTATTTACGCGTCCTTTCCCTAAGCATCTTGGACAATCGATTTTTTTTTATTCATTTTTTTATTTCACTCTTTCTTTAATTTTTTTCATCAAATCCACCATTATAAAAATTGGATCTTCATCAAAAATTAGCAATCTATTAAATGCCCATACGATGTCTCTAGAGTGATTGTAATGATCATGGCATTGATTATGTATCTCCAATTCATATAGATAAGGAATTAGTAAGGGAATACGATATTCCATACTAATTGTCTCTTTATCTGTATTGACTATTACATGACCTTTATTCATTAAAGAATTAAAATGAGAAGCAAGAATCAATATGTCTTTTGCTTTATCCGAATCAAATCCTTCACTTATATAAACTATAGATTTTAATGAGTCATTTTGTTCATCTATATGATGAATATACTTCTTTACAATCTTATTGTTATTATCTAAAGAAAAACATATTTCAATATATTTTTCCTTTTCATAAGTGCCATAGTTATTGCCACTTTCTTTATGGTATTTTTTCAATATAGTCCAAACATGTTCTTTCCTGTTTTTGATGTCTTTTAATTTCCTCCATATTTTAAAATTCTCTTTAATTTTTTTTATCATTTTTTTATTTTTAAATTTTCACAAAACTATATTCTTAGTGCGAAAGTTTTTTTTACGTTTAATTATTTAATTTACTGATTACATTGATTTTTATACACTTTAAAAAACATTGCAATAATATGTTGAAAATATATGTAGTGGACTATCCTTACAAGCTTGTAAGTTGATAATATGATTTAATGTACCTTATGTGTTTCAAGATAAATTTATTCCAAATAATCTTATTCAGCTGATAATTTACCCTAATTCAATCTGCTAATCCTAATAATTCATTTACTAATTGAGGCACAGCTTTAGTTGCTTTCTCATTAATAATTTCAATTCCATTGTAATTTGATGAGTTAGGGTCAATAATAATAATTCTTTTGGCTTTTGTAGCGTAATCAATAAGTGAGGCAGCTGGAAACACATTTAATGAAGTTCCAATAATTATAAAAACAGATGCTTGTATTACTTTATCTATTGCTAAATCCATATTTGGTACTGCTTCACCAAACCACACTACATTTGGGCGGAGTTGCCCTCCTTGTTCGCAATAATCTCCAATATTTAACTCCGATCCTTTAATAGAATAAATTTTATTATCAATTATACTTCTAGCTTCTTTTAATTCTCCATGCAAGTGAATTATATCTGTACTACCACTTCTTTCATGTAGATCATCTATGTTTTGAGTTATTATTGTTAAATTGTATTTTTCTTTTAGTTTATTTAATGCAAAGTGAGCGTCATTCGGAAGTGAATTAAGTAATTGCCTTCTTCTAATATTATAAAATTCTAATACTAATGCTGGATTCTTTTGAAATGCTTTTTCAGTAGCAACATCTTCAAT
>CAJWTV010000055.1 GCA_913047375.1 uncultured Polaribacter sp. | reverse complement strand
CTGTTTGGGCTTGTCCAACCAAATCAGTATTTCCATCTAATAACAAAGGGATAACCTGCTGTTGAATTTCTGTTGGACTGATGATTCCTAAATCATTTAACCCCTTAATAAAATCAGATTTTACTCCTAATGCTATAAAATTTTCCATGGTGTAAAAGTAGGGATAAAGTAGGTAATTAGGAGTTGATTTATTTATTTTGTATTCTTGAGAAAACAAAAAAACTAATATGAAAAAAAAATTGTTTTACATAACCATAATCTTACTATGATCCTTTAGTAAAAAAATAAATGCCTCTAATCAAATAACAAAAGACACAATCTTTGTTTGCTTAAATATTAATAAGAATGTAGAAATAAAATTAAAAACCGATTTACTAAATTCATTTGACTCATTAATTTCATCTTTCAACTCCAAATCTAACCTAACATTCATAAATGATTCAAGTAGCAATAAGAAATTAATTAAATTAAATATGGGAGAAATTAAATATGTAAATAACAAAAGAAGAATTTATACTGCATTGCTTGATGGTACCATGATATATTTGAATTTTCTACTATTTCCATCTATACCGATTATTTTACCCTTTTACTTAATGCCAGCGACAGTAAGTAAGATTAAAATAAGTTACTCAGAAGACTTAAAATCAAAGAAAGAAATAACAAAAATATGGGTTAATCCAAATGGCACGTTTCAGGAAAAAGAAAAACAAAAAACTAAATTTAAAAAAAGGTTTAAAAAAGTCATAATGAAATACTTTCTTAAAATTTCTAAAAAAAAGATAATTAAATAATCACAACTTTAATTCTACTCCATACTTTAGATAGTAAATAAGCAGCAATTAACCCAATTAATAAAAGAATTCCTGCTAATAGTAAGTTTCCATAAATAAAATATCCAGTTGCAAAAGGGAATACTAATAAATCACAATCTATTCATTAATGTTTATATTTGTAATATCAAATAATTTTCTAAATGCACTCAAATAACAAATACTATTTATTCCTTCTTTTAGAAACTGTTATTTTAACGATTATTATAATGATATTTTGCTTTGAATTTAAGATATCTTATAATGAGATGGATGTATTTACTTATGCTAAAGCATCATATAAAAATGGACTTAACACTGGATGGTACAAATATTTTCAATTTCCAGCAAATTTTCTATTTAATTGGACACTTGGTCTTTTTATGTTTTATTATAATCCTTTTAAAGTAATTCTAATAGGAAGAGTGCTATCATACATACTAATAAGCCAAGCTTTTATACATCTATCACGAACTTTAAAACTAACTTTTCTTACTTCAGTATTAACTTTTATAATTTTTATATACTTCTTTAAAAATGGAATAGGAGCTGCAGGAGAATGGATAGTTGGAGGATTAGAATCTAAAGTATTTGCTTATTCCTTTGCGATTTTTTCATTATCTTCATTCTTAAGAAGAAAAAATAAATTTGGCTTTTTATTTGCTGGATTAGCTATCTCAACACACCTACTAATTGGGATATATAATTTATTCTGCTTAATGCCAATAATATTTTATATTTCATATAGAAAAAAAATAGATTTCTTTAATATTTTAAAAAGTATCCCATACTTTATTCTAACTGGAATAATTGGTATTTCTGAAATAGCAAATTCATTTTTCTCAAATACATCACAAATAACACAAGATAAAGGCTGGGATATTTACACCCAAATTAGAGTTCCTCACCATCTAATTCCTAATTTTTCAAAAGAAACGTGGGCTATCATTATCGTTTCTACTATTATTAATTTAATATTTATATCCAATAAAAATAAAATTATAAAACATATTGCTTTATACTCTCTCATTTCAACTCTTATTATCATTCCAGGATTTATTATTTATTGCTTTTTTGAATTACATTACCTTAGATTCTATTTTTTTAGGTTTTTCGAAATAATGCTTCCTCTTTTAACTCTTTTATTAATAGCAACTATCAATCATAAAATAAAGTTTGTAACTTTATCATTAATCTTAGCTACAATAATACTACCAAACGTAATTCAAGAAAGAGAAATATCAAAATTTATATCTCTTAAATCATATAATATTAATTTGATAAAAAATAAAACAGATGAAGATAAAATAATGACAGAATGGATTAATAGTAACACATCAAAAGATGACATATTTATTATTTCACCTGAAAAAATTTACTTTTGTATGAATACAGAAAGAGAAGTGTTTATTTCATGGTGGATGTTAGCAAAACAGAATGATTATAGATCTGTTGAAAATATTCCTACTGAAATGATAGAATGGTACAATAGACTCAGTTTACTTAACTTAAAAAATGAATTTACTACATTATCTGAAGTTAAAAAAAACTATTTAAAACTAGATGCACATGCTATTTTAGATATTCAAAAAACATACAAATCGGTCAAATATATATTGATGCCTTCTTATATAGAATTAGATTTTCCAATAGCTATAAAAACAGAAAAACAAATCTTATATTCTATTGATATGTAATCACAAAACATCAACCCTAATTCTACTCCATACTTTAGATAATAAATAAGCAGCAATTAAAGCAATTAACATAAGAATTCCTGCTAATAGTAAGTTTCCATAAATAAAATATCCTGTTGCAAAAAGCATAGAATAAATCATAGCTAAAGCCAAAAGCATTGCTAAAATTCCTGAAGGAACTGACCAACCTTCACTATCAATTTGTTCATCCCCTACTATAGCTTTCCAACCCGGCCCACCAGGAGTTGTTTTTTTATAGAAACTAAGCAATACTTCTTTCTCCTCAGCAGGGGTAGCAAAAGTTACAACAAGCCAAACGACAGTAGTAATCAGCACTACCATTGGGAATTTCATATACTCTGGCATTAGTGCAGTTTCACCAAATAGAACAGAAGATACAATTTCCAT
>CAJWTV010000054.1 GCA_913047375.1 uncultured Polaribacter sp. | reverse complement strand
CTCCCCAATCTATTACATCAAAGGTTGCTGAACTACCAACAGATGTTGCTGTTCCTTGTCCTACAATAGCTGTATATAAACCATAATCGTTTGTAGATACTGAGTGGGTTTCTTGCCAACTTACAGCTGAAGTAGTTATATCTGATATAACAGAAAACTGAATCGTTAGAGCTTGATTCATCAGTACATCTCCATTTGCATCTCTTGCAACGGCTTGGTAATTTATTCCTTGTGGCACTGTTTGCGTAAATCCAATAAAGGGTAAGCAAAGAAAGATAAATAGTAGTTTTTTCATAATTTTTTATTTATTATTTTTGAATTTTTGCAAACGTAAATAAAATTACTATTTATCACAATACGCTATAGAGCGTAAACTAACACAATGAGTTAAATCGAAAAGATAATTTCCAGCTAATAGTTGATTACTTCCAAATTTATTTAGTCTTTGAAAATCCACAAGGGTTTTCGTAAGCAGGCAAGAATGAAGCAATTAATTATACACAATGTTGGCAATAGTTTTATCGAAATTTATTTTCAATATCCTTTGCAAAAAGCGCACCTTCTTCCATTAAATGTCTCTTTAGGGTGAAAAAAATAAAGTAATTTAACATATACATTTATTAGATTGTTTAAGTTTGATGTATGAAAAATGTAATCTCAATATTAATATTAATAATTACTTTCGGATGTAATGAAAATAGAAAAAATAATATTTATCAAAAAAAGGCTAATGTAATTGACTCAATTAATATAAATGATGACGCTTTAATTCTTAAAGGAATCATAAAATATGAAGAGAAAGATATTGATTTAAATACAGAAATATCAGAAATAAACAAAAAAGATACTAAAGCAACTTATTCAATAATCGCAACTTACCTTGGATCCGCAATAAATGATTATTATTCATTTGGTTTTGAAGGAGAAAATGGTAAATATTATGATTTTAGTAATTGCAAAAATAATTTAGGAGACATCCCATTTACTAATTATGATATTGAAATAAATTCTGAACTTATCGGTAAAAAGTTTATAATTAATTGGAGATGGAAAACTTGTACTTATAACTGCTGCGAAGGAGAGATGAATCTTTATGAAGACGATTTTCCTAGCATATTAAGCATTGAATATCATACAAACGATAGTCTACATAAAAAAATGAGTTTAATTAAAAATATTAATATTAAAGAAACAAACTATCAACTATATGAAAACTTGGTTTTTTTTGGTCATGACACAATAAATGCTTCATGGTCTACAGAAAGTCTATCTCTTTTTAAGAATGGTATCTTTAACAAACATCTTTATAAAGATGATTTTTTCCTTGATCATAAACTTCTTAAACAAAGTAGTTATGGGGAAATAGTTCTAGGAAGCAATAATGTTTATTTTAATTCTACTGTAGTTTCAGATAAGGAAAAGATCATACTAATGTTCGGTGTAGATTTTGAAGAAGCTGGTTTTGAAGAATCAACATTTTCATTTATTCAGTTTGAAGATCAACAAGTCAAACATTCTGGACTAGTGAATATAGCTGGAAATTTTAAAATCAGAAATGGAGGTATTTACTCTTCAATTTGGCAAGGTTATTATTCTTATGAATTGCCATATAAACTCTTAGATAATTTAGATCTAGATTTAGATTATTCCAAGATACATCATGAAAATAACCGTTACTTTCTAAACATAAATGACAGTATCAAATTTCCACCAAGAATTTGTGAATTAGAGATGACAATTAATCCATTTGGTGACAAGCCTTTGTCTACAACTAAGGTTACTTTGAATCCAAAAACAAAGGTTACTTTAATTTATAAAGATATGAAAAGCAACTGGATTAAAATTAAAGTATCTAATCAAGAAGGATGGATACAAGATTACGTAAATGGTGTTGATTACCATGACCAAAAAATTCATAAAATAGGCTGTCAAGCTGCAGGATAACGTCACAAACACTTCTATACAGTACAATATGAGGCAAGCTAAGAGCTCATATTTACTCTAGGCCATGACAAAACATCAACACCTTTTGAGTAATGGTAACCAATTAAATTATCAGAACTTAGTATAACATTTCTAAAATTATATTTAATTTTCAAACTAATTAGATCTAATGATTGTATTGACCAAGGCTTATGATAAATATCATATCTAAAAATCTTAGAATTTTTTTCATAGAACAAGCAATATCTTTCTAGTAACCAAATATCTAAATCACTTTTTTCAATTTCGCCATCATGAACATTATAATCAATATCTAATTCTAATTTCTTTTTATTATTTAAAGATTTGTAATACTTTGAACTTCTTTTAATTTCTGATTTTTCATATGGAAGTTTAGACAGCATTTTAGCAATAAATGAAGATAATACCTTTTCAGCCTCAATATTTATAAAATACACTCCATTCTTATTCTCCTTTTTAACATATGTTCTAATATTTATTTCGTGAAAATTAGATACATAGCCTAAAGGAAATAAATTCTTAGGATATAATTCATTCATAGTAAATGCAACTAAAGAAACATAGTACTTGCCATTAAAGCTGTCTAGTTCCAAGCCAAATGGAATCAAATCTATTAACAAATCATATTGTATTTCAAAATGAAGAAAAACTGAATCATTCCATTCTTGATAATAATTCCATTTATGAGGAACTAAATCATTTCTTGAATCTGTTAATTCTGATAATAAATGAATTGCTTTTTTCATTTAACGAATCTACATAAAATAAATATAATTAAATAATATAAAACCCACTCAATATTGCATGGGTTTTATATCTTTTTTTCAATCTGGGTAGCAGGATTACAACCTCTACCCTTTTCACTAGATTACAGTAAGCTTTCAAACTAAAATTTGCACCACTTTTTGCACCGCTAACCAATCTACTAAATCAAATTTAATAAATTTATTCAATTATCTGAGTAATCTCTTATTTTTTAAAATAATAAATCTGAGTTCGATATCCTTAAGGCCCACCAAAAA
>CAJWTV010000053.1 GCA_913047375.1 uncultured Polaribacter sp. | reverse complement strand
GAAAGCGTGTAAACGGGAAACTGTTTCGGGGGTTCGAATCCCTTCCTCACCGCATACTAAACTAAGAAACCCTTGTATATCAATAATTTACAAGGGTTTTCTTTTTTATGTTGTCAGATTTGTTGTCGTTTTAGAGCGAATACATAGCTTTATTCCTCTTCTTCAGTATCTACAAAGTTAATGTTAATGCTAATAGGTTCTCTTTCCTCAATCTCTTCATAAGCCTTTACCTTTCCAATAGAAGATCCAGTATTGCTATAACTCCGTGGTTCTGCTATAAGACCACCTATTTACATTTACATTACCAAGAACAGCATAAAGTAATGGTCTAAAAGAATTTATTTGATTTGAAATATAATAATCATACTCAAGATAATATCCAGAATATGAAGCTAATGGTGTACTAACAAAAAATTCAGCTTTATGATTATCAAGCAGTCTATAAGAAATACCACAACCAACAATATATGGTGAATTTAATTGTACGCCAAACCCTAATCTCTGATAATCATATCTTTAAATAACCTAAATTGGCTAACAAGATTTATAGGAGCATATCTTATAATCCGCATCCTCAGAATTAAAATACAGTAAAGTAAAACTTTCTTATCTTTGTGAACTAAAAATTATTGTAGCATAAAATGAAAAAAAATAATGCCATTAAATGGTTTTGGGTTATAGTTTTAATTTGTTCAGTACAGCTAGTATATAAATTTAAATTTGAGGAACCGTAC
The DNA here is from genome assembly GCA_913047375.1 of uncultured Polaribacter sp. Taxonomy (GTDB): domain Bacteria; phylum Bacteroidota; class Bacteroidia; order Flavobacteriales; family Flavobacteriaceae; genus Polaribacter. Next base: position 2,515 of record CAJWTV010000053.1, on the reverse strand, counting down.
CCATCCCTTTGTTATCCAGCATTTGCGAAACCTGATATTATTAAAATGCAATATCAATTTAGAAATAAGAAGTATTACAGCCCGCCTTCCAAAGATGTTGATGATAAATTCTACCAGAATGAATATTTGGTGGATGGTTACTATGATAATTTATATAAGCCTAGGTGGTGCAGTTATGAGTTCTATATATACAAAGATGGAGGAGACTCATTAATTATAAACCCTAAATTGTTATTCCAAAAACCTTTGAACGGAATTATGATTGACCGTTCGATAAAAAGTCGTTTTTGGGACTTTCCTAAGTCAAAGAATTTGTTTTGGGATAAAGGTGTCTACCCGCCTAATGAGTTGTTAGAACTCAAAACTTTTCTGGCCGAGAGGGTAAAGCGTATCACCCATGAAAAGAATTTGAAACAGATCAAAGTTTTTTGGACAGATAAAAAATCACAGAAACTAATAAAAATAGTTCGAATTAATATCAGCTATTAATTATGATAGATAAAATAAATAAAAGAATAGAGAGCTTTTACAGCTTTACAGGACTTGAATTTGGGTTAGTAAGAATTTTTTACTGTGTTTTATATTATTTAATATACGGTCTTCCTTTTAAAACTGGATTAGGGACCGTCCCAGAGTATTTATATGCACCTAATAGCTCTTCAATCGCATATTATCTTATCCCTTCTATTCCGGATGAGTTTTTATTTTTGGTGTTAAATGTTATAGGTGCTATCGCTTTTGTGTGTATTTTGTTTGGTTATAAGGCAGCTCAGGCAGGAGTAGTTTTTTCCTTGATATTGATATTTGAATGTTCAATTCTATATAGTTTTCAAAAGATTGATCACACTTTTTTCAATGATTTAACTTTCTTAGTGTTAGGTTTTACAGGCTGGGGAAGTAGGCTGTCTATTGATGAGTATTTAGGTAAAAAAAGCTATATCAACAATGTATGGCTTGTGAATTTTACCTTGCTGTTTTTTTTCGCCTGGTTTTCCGCAGGAATCTTTAAATTAATGGATTCAACATATTTGAACTTCTATGAACACCATGTAGAAAGTTTGGTTTTCAGGTACAATAAAGGTACCGATTTTTATCAGTTTTTAAATGGATTTATTCCTTTTGGAGATTCTTTTTTTGCAGAGAGTTTGGACTATGTAGCTGTTTGTTTTGAACTAGCAGTAGTTTTGGTGTTAATTAATTTAAGATGGTCGTTGATCTATATAGGCCTGTGCTGTCTATTTCATATTTTTAATTATAAAATGCTAGCGATTGCCTTCTCGGGAGTAAATACGTTTTTTTTAATTATTATTCTACTGACTTTAATTAAGACAATAAATACAAAGGCTTTAGAGAAAACCATTCAAAATTTGCTTGTTCCAAAAGTATTTTATGTGTTTCTAATTATTATTCCAATCCTATATATTTATGGTTATACGCCAACACCAATTTCAATAAACAACATTGGTTATATTGAACTTCACCTAATCTACTTATTTGGTGTATTTTTGTCGTTACACAGATTATCGAAACAATTATGAAAGAGAGAAAAAGTATAGTGTTTTATGATGGAGTTTGTAATTTCTGCAATGGATTAGTTGTTTTTTTATTGAAGCACGAAAGAAAAAATAACATGTCATTTTGTTCTTTACAATCTGAGTTTGCTAAATCGTTTCTAAAAGATTTTAATATTCAAGGAAATCAAGATACAATTTATTACTATTCTAATGGAAAGGTATATAAAAGATCAGAAGCGATAAAAAAGATTACAAGGAATCTGAAACCTCCTTATTTGATAGTTTCTTACTTTTTAGCTATCACACCTAAATTTATAAGAGAGTATTTTTACAAGTTTTTTGCCAAGAACAGATATAAATGGTTTGGTAAGAAAGATGACTGTCAGATGCCTTCACCAGAAGAGAGATTAAGATTTCTAGATATGTAGAGCATTAGTTATTCGGATTGGAGGATAAAATATACAACTGGAGAAGAATATTATACCCTAAGTTTAAAAATGGTAAACTACGTTTATTTAAACTAAATTTAAGTATAACTGCAAGATAAGAGTTCTTACTACACAATAAATCAATTTTAATCGTTTCAGTCAGTTTGTAATCAACAAATTAAGTGGTATTGAAGTTATCATGCATTGTAAATAGTAGGTTCCTCCTCAATATCTATAGCAGATTCTTCTTTCTCACAAGCTGAGAAGATAAGTGATACTGCTAAAAATGTGTAAAGTCGTTTTTTCATCTTAGTTGTTTGAAAATCAAATGTTTATAATTCCTCAAAATTAAGCATTATTTTTGAATACCCCAAAATTAGTCTTATCATCAAAGTTCAGTTTAGCTAAACACATACTACGAAAAAACTAATCCCATAAATTAGATGGCATTTTAGATGATATTTCATATGTTTTTTGTTGAATGGCTTTTTTTATGTCAATTTCAGATTCCCTTGGATTATCTAGCTGCATAGTTTGCCTTGTTTTTAGTACAACTTCTTCTGCAATTTCTCT
>CAJWTV010000052.1 GCA_913047375.1 uncultured Polaribacter sp. | reverse complement strand
AAAAAATGAATAAAACTTATATTTAATCTTTTTTAACAGCATATTTCTGCAGTAATTCTAATGAAGCATATTTTAAGGTTTTTTCGTGCGTCGCATCCAAATAAATAGGGGGTGCTTTGCCTGCTTTTTCAGATTCCAACCAACGTGAAATACACAAGCACCATTTATCTCCAGGTTTTAGTCCAGGAAATTTCCAGTGTGGAATAGCAGTAATCAGGTCATTACCTCTTGAGGCTGAAAAGTCTAAAAATTCCTGAGTGACCATAGCGCATACAGTATGTGTTCCTGTATCAATAGAAATAGTTCTACATAAACCATCTCTGAAATATCCAGTTGGAGGATCTGTACAGCAAGAAATAAGAGGGTTTCCAAAGATATTACGTTCCATATATTTTATATAAATAATATGCTAAGTTATAAAAGACAGATTGAATAGTCTTAACTTATTTTCGTTTTAGATACTGTTTATATAATCTTTCGTGAAATAAAAACAGGCAACCTTTAGATAAGTTAAACCTTATTTATAGTAAATTTGTATTTAAATAGGATCGATTAGTTCTAGTTAATATCCTATTGAGTAAAAAGGTAATATAAATTAATTATGAATATTTATTTAGATGCTTTTATAAAAGCTTTTAATGGAACTATAGATTGGACATGGAAATCAATTATTTTTGAAATACCATGGTATACAAATTATTTTTGGGGACTTATTTTAATCTCGTTATTAGTTTGGTCTTTAGAGATATTTTTTCCTTGGCGGAAACAGCAATCTTTTTTTAGAAAAGATTTTTGGTTAGATGCTTTTTACATGTTTTTCAATTTCTTTATTTTTTCAATAGCTATTAGTGGTTTTTATAAAATGCTAAACGTTCTTTTTTCTGATTTAGGAATAAATGACAAATCTTTAGCACTCTTAAATTCCTCTTCTTGGCCGATAGGACTTCGATTAATTATATTTTTTATAATACTAGACTTTGTACAATGGCTTACACACATATTATTACATAAATATCCTTTTTTATGGCAGTATCATAAGGTACATCATAGTGTTAAAGAAATGGGTTTTGCAGCTCATTTAAGATACCACTGGATGGAAAACTTATTCTATAAACCTTTGAAAACTTTCGGAGTTATGATATTGTTCGGTTTTGAGCCTGAGCAGGCCTATATTGTCCATTTTGTAGCTATTACAATTGGACATTTCAATCATTCGAATATTAAAATAACGTGGGGTTTCCTTAAGTATGTAATCAATAATCCAGTAATGCATTTATATCATCATGCTTATGATTTACCCAAAGATAAAATTGGTGTTAATTTTGCGATTAGTTTGAGCGTTTGGGATTATATTTTTAAAACAAACTATGTGCCTGAAGATAGTGGTAACGTGAAGTTAGGCTTCCCTGGAGATGATAGCTTCCCTAAAGGATTTATAAATCAAAGTACATACGGTTTTACAAAAAATAAATCAAAAACTAAAAACGATTAGTTCGAGCTTTTTTTATTTAGTATATAAAACAGAAAACCCCAGAATCTCAAATTGATTCTGGGGTTTTTATATAAAAGATATTATTACTCGACTGCGCTAGATTGATTCATTATCATTTCTTGGTCATATTTACAACATCCAGGTAAATTTGAGTATGCTTCTTCGTTACCTGCAACATTTTGAGTGTCATAACCCGAAGCTGCAATTGAATTATGTATCTCCATTTCATTTGTTCTATTACTATTGAAAGAAACATCTATTTTTTTCTGATCTACACTCCAACTAGCATTACTGACCCCTAAGACAGAATTTGCTGCTTTTTCGATAGTTCTTTTACACATTCCACAGTTTCCTCTTACGCCAAAAGTTAAATCTGTCATAGCAACACCTTTCGTTATTTGTGGTGTAGCTTTTATAGGTTCTTGATTCTTTTTACAATTTGTCAAAATCATAGAAACTATTAAAACGATACTCAAAATTACTTTTTTCATTGTTATAAAATTTATTATTATTTGATTATTAATTCTTTTCACCAATTCAATATATTAAAATAAAAACAGAAATATTATTTTATTTCTAATTTTAATAACTAGTATTTAAAATGCTAACAGCATAATAGCCATTACAATCATAATAGTATTTTCAATAAAAGTAGCTTCCGTCATAGGCAATTTTAAAACTGTTCCAAGACAAGCGCAACGTATTGATTTTTTATTTAATAATGTTTTTATTACTCCCACTGTAGTTATACTTAAAATAATAAGTGTAATTATTAAAGCTAAATTTATTTCAAAACGTAGTAAGAACATTAAACCTAAAACAGTCTCTATAAATGGATAGATCCATCCATATAATGGAATGCGTTTAGCTAATGGATCGTACATTTTAAAAGATTCAGTAAAACCTTTTAGATCTAAAAGTTTAAAGAAACTAAATATTATATAAAAAACACCCATGAAATCCATCATAAACTCATTCCATGACCATTCCTTGTAATTAAGTAATATAGCTGTTGATGTAATATAAAAAAAGATCAGTAACAAGGGCTTTAACTGCTGAATTTTAGATTTATCAAAATCGAAAGGTATGTCCTGTGAGTTAATTGAAGTAGATATTTTTCTTTCGCTATATTCTGATAATTTGTACTTTTCTGGTAATGCCTTTTGGAGAATGTCTGTTGCAATATGTTTATCCATTATCAAATCTAATTCTCCTTTTTCAAGATTTATAGATATACTGCTTAAATGCTTAATGGTATTTAAATATTTTTCTACAGAAGCCTTACAGTTATTGCAAGTCATTCCTGTTATTTTATATGTGTATTTCATTATTAGATTCAATTTACTTTTGAACTCAGTCGAGATAGTAATAAAAAAATTACTCTTTAGTAAGATTACAAAATTATATTTAATACATAGTAACAACTAATAGTTTAAGTTTCTTTTTTTGCATTAACTCTAGAGCCTCTTTCTAGCCCTAAGAACTCTTGATTTGCATGTTTCTCTGACCAAAAACCATCAAATATATCTTTATTTAAAAATTTATAAACAACAGTTCCTTTAAAGCTTTTATCATTTTCACCAATATAATTAAAACTAATAACAAGAATATCGTCTTTAAAAAAACCGGTACCAAATTGTTCCTGGTTGTTACCAATGTTCCATTTAGCAATGATTTTTAAATGATAATCTAAAGATAATTTTAAGGTCCCGCCGTATTCAGTAGCATCTTTATCTTGATTATTCCCTAGAATATGATATTCACCAACA
>CAJWTV010000051.1 GCA_913047375.1 uncultured Polaribacter sp. | reverse complement strand
GTCTGAAGAGCTTGATTAATTAAGACCTCGTTAGTCTGTGAAAAACTAAAACAAGTAATAAAGAAAAATACATATAATAACCTCAAGTTGAATAGATTTAAATGCAAATATAAAGATAAATTCAAAAACATTCAATTTTTGCGACTAATACTGATTGTTTTATGTCAGTCTTTGCAATGTCTTGTATTCTTACATATTATATATTGTTTATATTTGATCTATAAAATAATTATCATGAATGAATATTTTGCATACACATTTGCAGTTTTGTTATTTACTATCTTTTTATCTAGTTTTTTGTTTAAAAGATATATTTCTGTTGCAAAAAAATATAATTTATATAAAGGTTATAATGAAAGGTCTTCTCACAAAGGACAGGTTTATACTGGAGCTGGTATTTTAGTTGCTTATGTGCTTTTAATTGGAAATATTGTCTTAGATACTGTTTCTATATTTGATTTCAATTCTATTAATGTTGTAATAATATCTTCAGTACTTGTTTCTTTTGTAGGTTTTTATGACGATTTCATGGATATAACTGCCTTTCATAAATATATTATGTTACTATTTATCATTGTAATGACGATTAACTCAGAGTTAATATTAGGTAAAAATATTATTAACAATCTACATGGTTTCTTAGGAATCTATGAGATCCCATACGTACTTGGCTTAGCATTTACTGCATTTGTTTATTTAGCTGTAATTAATGCAGTTAATTTAATGGATGGTATAGATTCTTACTTAGCAATTTTTTGCTCTCTAGTCTGCTTGTTATTTGGTCTTATATTTTTAAATGGTTCGATTTTGACGCTTTCGTTAATATGTCTTTTATTAATTGCTTCACTTTCCGTTTTTATAAGGTATAATCTTTCTTCGACTAAAAAACTATTTGTTGGAGATGCAGGTTCTCTTTTTCTAGGATTTTGGATTGCATATTTTTTAGTGATATTTATAAATATGACTGATTATGTTGGTTTCTTTACAGTCTTTGCAATAAAAGCAGAAAATCTTCCTGTTTTAGCTGTTGCAATTATAAATATTCCAGTTTTAGACACCTTAAGGGTAATGTTAATCAGAGTTTTAAAAGGTAAATCTCCTTTTGCAGCAGACAGAAATCATATTCATCATATTTTTATAGATAAAGGATTTACTCATTTAAAAACATGTTTTCTTTTGTGCTTGATAAATTTCCTTAATTTATCAATTGTGTTTTTACTAGAACCTTTATTTGAGTCTTTACTATTAACAATTATATTTATTGTAATGAATTTGTTTTGGTTTTTTATGTTTCAAAAATTAAATAGTAGAACTACTGCTTAATTAAGCTCAAAATTTGTATTCTTTTATCTTCCTTGCTTTTTGAGCTTTGAATAAATTTTTGCTCTAGACCGGTAATAAACTCAAATTTCTCATTTAAGCTCTCTATAGTCTTGTTTTTGATTTTAGAAGCATAATCCATAGACATTCCATTTTCAACTAAGAGCGCTACGATATCGTTGCTTGATACGGATTCTTTTGATTTTAACAGCTCTAATATCAATCTTGAATTTTCATCTATTGTTATTTCTGTTGTTTTAAATAGTAGAATTCCATCTTCAAAAGAATACAGCTTATCATTTACAAGTTGTTTTTTTGAATTATAGTTCTTATAAAAAGTATTAAATATTAGTATTATTAATACTATAATTAGTGGTATAACAAAGTCATTCCTAGTTTTTCTTTCTTTTAATAAAACTAAATTTTCTTTAGATTTTATATCAACAAAGTCAGAAAATTTAAATGATTTAAATATAGATGCCTGATAGGTTCTAGTGTTTCCTACAAAATAATTAATAGTAATTTCCTCAAGAGGGGTGAATTTTAAATCAACTGTTGTGCCTTGTTGTTTTAGTTTTGAACCTGTGTATAAATGACTGCAATTAAAAATTACAGCTCTAACATCTTTTCCATTTATAGGTTCTAAACTAGTATTAATAGAGTAAGTACTCATTTCTAAGGAATTAACATCTATAACTTTTAATCTACTTAAATCGCTATTGTAAATAAAAAAATAATTATTTACAGATGATATAATATTTTCATCACTCATATCAAAATCCAAAACTCCATGATTTTTCCATGACTTAATATTAAAATCATAACTTAAAAGTTGGTTGTTATCTGTTTCAACTTGGTTTTCTGTACTATTGCCACCTATTATAAAGAGTTTGTCCTCCCAAATAAGACTGCTTGCATTTGTTATTCCTTCGGGATTAGGAAATTTATCATTAACAACAACTTCGTCCCAGGTTCTGTATTTTTGGTTGAATTTTAAAAGAGTAGAGTTAGTTTTATATAATCCATAACCACCAAAGTGGTATATATCTTCGTTTAGGGTAAATACGTTTCCGCCAAATTTGTTCATAGTTGTAAAGCTTGAATCATGCCTTTCAACTAAAAAATTATTTAAATTAATTTTAAAGACCATTCCACCCCCATTATCTATAAGAAACAATTCGTTGTTAGACATCGTTATTGTTAACTCGGAGATCTTTTGATGAATTTGTGTTGTAAATTGAGAGTCTACTAATTCTTTATCAGCATTTAAGGCTACATTAGGGACCCAATTAATTGGAAGTTTTGATGTAAATTCTTTATCTGTATTAAGCTGAATAATACTGACTTTATTAGACCTAAAGTCGATAATATTTAGTTTTAGAGAGCTATTTAAGTAGTATAAGTTAGTTGTTTCATGATCGTAGTGATAACTTTTAATGTTATCGTCAATTTGTCCATCAAAATCTCTTGTAACAATTTCACTGTTAGCAAATATATTTTGTGAGAATAACAAAATACAAGTTAATAATTTGAAAATTAGTACTATTCTACTTAACATATTAATAAATTAGTAAAGCAAATGTACGTATTTTTAATTAAACAACATGTCTGGTATAGTACATGTTATGTCTGATATTTTAAGAAGGTTAATTTTATTTTAGCTATCAATTAGCTATCAATTAGCTATTATATATCTATTATTTAGTAAAATTTAAACTACTTAAATTCTTTATTGTTTGAATCGGATCTTTACTTTTAAATACGTAACTTCCTGCTACTAAAACATTTGCGCCAGCTTGTACTAATTTTTCTGCATTTTTATTAGTTACTCCGCCGTCAATTTCTATTAAACAGTTTGATCCTTTTGATTTTATTAATTCCTTTAATTCTTTTATTTTATTATAGGTATTTTCAATGAACGATTGACCTCCAAAGCCTGGATTTACGCTCATTAGACATACTAAATCTATATCTGTTATAATATCTTTTA
>CAJWTV010000050.1 GCA_913047375.1 uncultured Polaribacter sp. | reverse complement strand
AGTTTAAATACTCCACGAATGCTCCAACGATGTTAATAGAAGGTATGGTTGTTGCAGGAAAATGAAAGCATTAACCTTTTTTAAAAATTTAGATCTATTGATTTCTTATAAGCGGATAAACCTTAGGATTAAGATATTTTAAATTTGTTAACATGATCAATAATAATGTAACCAATCCAATTCCAGAGCTTAAATAAATTAATATTTTAAGATCAAGCTCCCAGCTAAGCTCAAAAATATTTTCAATAATAAACTGTGAACCAATTGTTGCAAATAAAATAGCAATTAAAATCACTGACAAAAAAATAATTATAAATTCAATTAATGATGAATAAACAATTTCTTTTTTTGAAAATCCTAAAATTTTAAACACTAAATTTTGAAATTCTTTTAATTTACCCTGCACCAAAATTGCACTTGAAATGACAATTAAACCAATGAGAATTGTGACAGCTGAAATCAAAGTAACTGCGATAAAAACTTTATCTAACACAGCAGTGACTTTTGATAAATAGTCTGCAATTTTTATAATAGATAAGCTTGGTAAAACTTCTAACATCTTGTTTTCATTTAACGTTTTATCTGCCGTAAATTTAGCTGTCGCTAAATATTCGTGAGGTATGTTATTGGCAAATTGAGGATTAAAGAGCATCGCAAAATTAATACTGAGGTCTCTATAATTCACCTCTCTAAAGTTAACAATAGTTCCTTCTATTTCTCTTCCATAAATATTTAAAGTAAAAATATCACCTATTTGAATATTGAAATCTGCCGCAACTTTAGCGTCCAAAGAAATTTGTAATTGATCTGGTTTAGTTAAATCCCACCATTGTCCTTTAACAAGAGGATTGTCCTTTGGCACTGTGTCTATCCAAGATGATCTTCGCTCGCTTCTTATCGCCCAATAACTATCATTTTTTGGTGTGATAAAAGTAGTTGGATCAACGCTATTAATTTTTACAATTGCTGAAGTAATAATTGGTACTATTTCAAGATTCACATTTTTATCCATGCTTAAAATATTTTTTTCGAACACCTGTCTGTCATCTTTTTGAATGCCTAAGAAAAAATAATCAGGGGCAATTTCAGGTATTGATTTGGCAATTTCTCTTTTAAAATTAGTTCCCACTAAAGCCAAAGTTAGCAGTAGTGTTACCCCTAATCCTAAAGACATAATTGTAATTGGTGTAATACTTTTTGTTTGAGTGATATTTTTTATAGATACCTTAAGGGGAATATTAGAAATTCTCTTCAAAGATTTGAAAAAATAAATAATAAGTTTTGATAATAAAAAAAATATAATTAAACAGATAAAAAAAGCTATAAAATAACCCAAGCTATAAATTGGTTTTGCCGAACCAATAGTAAACAATAAAATTAATATTGAGAGTAACACCAAGCTTAAAACAATTGATTTTTTTGAATAATAAAATTGTAAATTCTGAAAGACATTTCTAAATAAATTAGACGCTTTGACTTGATCTATGGCGCTTACCGTTGGAATAGTGAAGATAATTAGTACCAATAAACCAACCAAGAAAACTTTAATAAAGTTAAATATCGAGATAATAGGTTTAATATTTAATCCTAAGCCCTGAGATAGATAAATATCTACAATAGGTATTATTAAAAAACTTAGTGAATAAGCTGCGACAGTGATCAAAAAAAGTAGAATAAATAATTGAAGGTAGTAAATAGCTTTTATGTTTAGTGAAAAAAAACCTACAGCTTTTCTCACGGCTATCGACATATTGTTTTGGTTAATAAAAGAAAGCAAAGTATTTGCGATACCAATACCGGCAATAAGCATTGCACTAATAGAAACAAGAGAAAGAAACTGAGAAAAATTATTGATTATTCTCTTCAAACCACTGGCTGAATTTTCTGGATACCTAAGAAAAACTTTTTCATCATCCTTAAATAACTTTTCAATTCTTTCTTTAAGAACTTCTTGATTATCATTGTTGTTAAACCGAACTTTGTACTCATAATTGAGAAAGCTGCCTAGATTATTTAGTTTAAGTAAATCTAATGTCTGTTTACCCGCTAAGGCAAAATCACCAAAAGCAATAAATCCACTTACATCTGGTACAGTTTTTACAACACCTACTACTGTAAACAGCTGGTCTTGGACTTTTATTTTTTCATTAATTTTAAGTTTTAATGTTTTAAAAATATTTTCGTTTACTAAAATAGTATTTTGCTCTTTGTGAATTCTGTCTAATGCACCGGCTGGTTCATGAATTACTTCTCCAAATAAAGGATAATTTGAATCGACTGTTTTAACTCTAGAAAATAACGATTGGTTGTTTGTTTTATTTACCGTTGAAAGCATGGTGCTAAATTCAACCATTTGAGAAATAGTAGCAAAAGTTTTGACTTCGTTAACTAACTCTAAATTTCCCTGTACTCGGTTATAATCGATTTCAAGATCTCCACCCAGTAAAGCTCTTGCGTTATCATTAAGTTCCTTTTTCAAACTATCTTCGATGGTTAAAATAGAACTTAAAATAAATAAACTGATAAAAAGCGTGATGATGATACTTGAAATTTTTTTATAATTTCTACTTAAATCTATTAAAGCGTATTTAACAATTAAGCTAAACTCATTTGATTTAATCAATTTTTCCATCTTTAATTTTAATTTTTCTTTTAGCTCTATTTGCTAACTTAGAGTCATGAGTAACAATAATTAAAGATGAACCTTCTTCTTTTGCAAAATTAAATAAGATATCCGCAATCATGCTAGAGTTTTCGCTGTCTAAATTTCCCGTAGGCTCATCTGCTAAGATTAATTCTGGTTTCATTGCAATTGCCCGGGCAATAGCTACACGTTGTTGCTCGCCGCCAGATAATTGGCTGGGAAGATTGTTTAGTCTATGCTTTAAACCAAATCGGTCCAGTAGACTTTTGGCTTTTTGTTGGGGATTTTTAAATTTATTAAGTTCTAAGGTTAAGGCTACATTCTCAACAGCAGTATAATTTGGAATAAGATAAAAAGATTGAAAAATAATACCTATATTCTTCCTTCTAATCTGAGAAACTTCATCTTCATTAAGCTTTGATATTTCTTGGTCTTTAAAAAAAATTTTGCCTGAAGTTGCTTTTTCTAAACCGGCTATCAACATAATTAAACTTGTTTTACCTGATCCACTTTCACCAACTATCGAAATAGTTTCTTTTTTTTTAGTTGTTAAATCAATGCCTTGTAAAACTTTAATTAACTCTTTACCTGTTTGGTATTTAAGATTGACATTTTTTAATCTAAGAAGAGTAGACATGAATAAAAGCTTAATTATTAAAATAATCATACTATGTCTAGTGCACATAAAAGCATTTGCTGTGGAAAAAGTGTTATTGTTTGGTGATAGCTTAATGGCAGGCTATGGATTAGCAAATGAGTTCCATTTATCGCCCGTGTTAGAAAATAATCTTCAACAAGATGGTTGGAATATTACTATTATTAATGGCAGTGTATCTGGAAGCACTTCTTCTGGGGGGCTAAATCGTGTTGATTGGACAATCTCAGAACCTGAGATTAATCTTATTGTTATCGGGCTTGGAGCAAATGACATGTTAAGAGGAATCAAACCTCAAGAAACTAAAAAAAATTTAGATA
>CAJWTV010000049.1 GCA_913047375.1 uncultured Polaribacter sp. | reverse complement strand
TTTGTGTTGTTTTCTTGACAGAAAATGTACTTGAAAGACAGTCAGGTTTATTACTCTTTACATTTTTAATTAATATTATTGTTAACTTAAGGTCTTTTAACCCTAAGTTTTATATGTCAAAATAAATTAAATAATATTTTAAAGAAAAAAAAGATAAAATGATATATTATGTAACCTATTATTTTGGTAAAAATAGTTGAATGAAAAAGATTCTTATAATTTATCATTATTTTCCACATTATAGACTTCCTATATTAAATAGCTTGTGTAATCAAGAAAATGTGGATATAGATTATACTTTTTTATCAGGATTTACCTCAGATATTCCATTGAATATTCTGAAAGAAAAAGATGTTTCAACTTTAAAGTTCATAGCAGCAAAAAATAGATGGTTTTTTGGAAATGTTTTATGGCAAACAAAAGTTTTACGGAACTCTATTTCATCGGAATATGATTGTATTATATATTTAGGTAGTCCCAACTTTATAACAACATGGTTAGGTGCTCTTATTGCAAAGATAATGGGTAAACCTACCTTGTTTTGGACACATGGTTTTTTAAATTCTAATAATTTTAAGAATAGATTGAAAAAATTATTTTTTAGTATACCTGATGGTTTATTACTCTATGGAAATAAAGCTAAGAATAATCTAGTTTCTCATGGTTTTAAAAGTGACAACTTATTTGTTATATACAACTCATTAGATTATGATAAACAAATAAAAATTAAGAATAGTATTAATAATAAGGATGTTTTTGAATTAAAAAAGAAATTATTTAAGAATTATAATTTGCCAGTAATTATTTTTATAGGAAGACTTACTCGTCAAAAAAAATTAAATAATATAGTATCAATTACTAAAGAACTGCATAATCAAGGAATTTTAGTTAATGTCCTATTTGTGGGTGATGGTTTAATGAAAAATGATTTGTTAGAAAGTGTGAAAAAATCTTCTTTATTAGAGTATTTCTCATTTTTTGGTGAATGTCACGACGAGTCTCAACTTGCTCATTTAATCACTATGTCTCGCATTTGTGTGAGTCCTGGTGAAGTTGGATTAACTGCAATGCATAGTTTGGTTTACGGAACTCCTGTAATTACTCATGATTGTGAGGAATTTCAAATGCCAGAATACGAAGCTGTAGTCGATGGAATTACTGGGGGGTTATTCAAGTACGGTTCATTAGAGTCTTTGCTCCTAAAGGTTAAAGAATGGTTAGCTAAAGATAATTATAAAGAAATAGAAGATAATTGTTCTAAGATAATATATGATTATTATAATCCCAATATTCAATCAAAATTGATTAATAAGGCTGTTATGAAAATAATAAATGAAAAATAAACTTAAAATAATTTATAGGTATATTAGGTCTTTGATTAGAAATATAATCTATAAACTAAAGTATATAGATTATACTTACGATATACAAAGACCTATAAATATTAGTAGAGATTTAAGGATGGGGAAATATGGATTTATTGGTAAAGATTCTTGGATCTGTCCAAATGTTGTTTTAGGTAATTATGTTATAATTGCACCTAAATTAGCAATACTTGGTGGCGATCATATTTATAACTTACCAGAGCTTCCTATCATATTTAGTGGCAGACCAGATACGAAAAAGACAATTATTCAAGATGACGTTTGGATAGGTTATAGAGTTATTATTAATTCAGGAGTAATTATAGGAAAGGGTGCAATTATTGCTGCTGGAAGTGTAATAACAAAAGATGTTCCTCCTTATGGAATTGTCGGTGGTAACCCAGCTAAAGTCATTAAGTTAAGATTTTCAATAGCTCAGCAATTAGTCCATGAAAAAACATTATCTAATAGACCAGCTTTTATGGGTGAATATAATCAACCAAAGAAACTCTATTAATCATGCAAAAATTAAATTCTTTTAAACTCCCAAATAATTTTAGAGGCAGAAATGCAATTGTTGTTCAGTTATGGTGGTTAGTGCAATCATTATTTTTTAAAAATTCTCCTCAATTTTTGTATGGTTTTAGACGGTTTTTGTTAAGGCTTTTTGGAGCAAAAATTGGTAAGAGCGTTATTATTAGGCCTACAGTAAGAATAACATATCCTTGGAAATTAGTTATAGGAGATTTCTCTTGGATTGGAGATGATGTAGTTTTATACTCTTTAGGAGAAATAGAAATTGGTAAAAATGTAGTTATTTCTCAAAAATCATACTTATGCACAGGTTCTCACGATTATTTACAGCCAGATTTTCCTATTTTTGCAAAGAAAATTACTATTAAAGATGAGTGCTGGTTGGCAACAGATGTCTATGTTGCGCCAGGAATTACCATTCATAAAGGAACCGTGGTAGGTTCTAGAAGTAGTGTTTATAAAGATTTACCAGAAAATAAAATTTGTATAGGTAACCCTGCAAAAGTAATTAGAGAAAGAAAAATTGAATAAGCAAAGAAACATATTAATCATATCTCCCTTTTTTTACCCTGAACCAATTTCTACAGGAAAATTTAACACCAATTTTGTAAATGGTTTGGTAGCAAAAGGTCATAAAGTAACAGTGCTGTGTTTCCATCCATTTTATCCAGGTTGGAAAGCCAAAGGAAGCATTGCTCAATTAGAGGGAGTGAAAATAATAAGAGGGGGTAAACATTTATTTTACACAAAAAAAACAATTTTTAGAAGGTTAATTTTAGAGTTTAGTTTTGCTTTTTTTGTGTTAAGAAAATTAAGAAAACATCAAAAACATAAAAATTTAGTAATTCCGATATTTCCGCCTAGTTTTGCTTTTTATTTTATAGTACCCTTTTTAAATAAAAAAATACAAAAAGTAGGTATGGTTCATGATTTACAAGAGGTTTACTCTGACGGTAAATCAGGCGCTTTAAATTCTCTAATTAGATTCTTTATTCATAAGGTTGAAAAAAAATGTTATCAAAATTGTGATAAATTATTATTTCTATCGAATGAAATGAAAAATGAAGCTAAAAAATTATATCATTTAACTGATGATAAATTAGAAGTTCAATATCCTTTTATTACATTACAAAATCAGGTATCTAATGATTTAGAATCTACCTTTGATAGCAGTAAACTTAATATTGTTTACTCGGGCGCTTTGGGTGAAAAACAAAATCCTATGAAGCTTCTGAATTTTTTTTCCGAAGCATCAAAACAAATTAAGAATACTGTATTTCACATCTTTTCGGAGGGTGAAACAATGAATAAGTTAAAGAAAGTAAATGAAAATAAAAATATTCTTTTTCATAGTTTAGTAGCTAAAGAAAATTTAGAAGAATTATATTCTAGAAGTACTGTTCAAGTAGTACCACAAAAAGAAAATACATCAAAAGGTTCTTTACCTTCAAAACTACCAAATTTATTGGCTTCAGGGTGTAAGATCTTGTTAATTACAGATGCGAATAGCGAGATTGAATATTTTTTTAAAAGCAACAATTTAGGTTTAGTTTCCACTAACTGGAGTATCGATGTATTAGTAAAAAAACTACAATTTTTAATTGCCAATCAAATTGATGCAGTACATCAGAGGAAGGTTGCTGAAAAAAACTTTACAATTGATAAAATGATTCTTAAAATTCTTCGTTAGTATAATACATTTATATAATATTTTATAGCTTGAAAAAAAGATATTCTAATTTAATAAGACCTTTGCAAATAAGTATAGATATTCTGCTTATTAATCTTATTATCTATTTTGTTTATGATAAACAATATTTTAATGTTTATTTTATGTCATACATATCTTTGTTTTGGTTAATCACGTCTACTTTTTTTGGTTTTTATAAGGTATATAGATTTACTAGAATTCTTATGGTTTTTAA
>CAJWTV010000048.1 GCA_913047375.1 uncultured Polaribacter sp. | reverse complement strand
AAAATAGAGTTAGAGAATTAAGAAAAAATCAAAAACTAACTCAGGAAGAATTAGCTCAATTAATTGGAGTTTCACGTCAAGCAATAAATGCAATCGAGAAGGAAAAATTTGATCCAAGTTTACCTACTGCATTTAAAATGTCAAAGTTGTTTAAGATAACTATAGAAGAACTCTTTTTTTTTGAGTTATCCAAATAATTAATCGAAGATCTCTCCAGAGATTATTACACATTATTATGTTTACTTAATAATTTTAAGAAACTATTTATTTCATTATCTTGTTTAACTATGAAAAAGTTAGTATTAACATTGATAATTTTTGTAGTTGCTTTTAGTCAAGTAAAATCACAAGAAACTACTGCGTCAATAGAATATTCTGACTTATTCAATCAAAAATTTACTGGAGAATTGGCTTATGAAACTACTTCATTTGTTGAAAAATATTGGCGTGTTCCAGGAAACACTGGTTTTAATAAAACAATCTATAAAGTTGCTAAACAACTTGAGAATGACGGATATGTATTAGAGAAAAACTCAACTGCAAAAGATCACCTTACTTATAGGATTGAAACTAGACATTTAGACAGTCCAACTTGGGAGCCTGTGAATGCTACTGTGAGTATTATTGGTGAAAAGGAGCCGCTTTTAGTGTATGCAACCAATAGAAATATGATTGCATTAAATTCTTTTAGTACTCCAAAAAAAGGAGTAACAGCTGAAGTAATTTACATTCGTGATCTAAAAAAACTAAAAACTACGAATGTTAAAGGAAAGATTGTATTTGCAGAATCTAGTCCAAGAAGTCTATATGAAGCTACAATTAATAATGGGGGTGCAGTTGGGATTATTACCTATGACAATCCAAAATACCTACAGCCGGAAGTTAATGTAACTTCAATTCAGTTTCGCACAATACCATTAGATACCGTACACAAAGCATGGGGAATAGCTCTGTCTTTTGAGGCAAAAGAGCACTTATTAGCTGCTTTAGCTAAAGGAAAAGTAAGTTTAAATGTTGATATTCAAACTAAGATTTACGAATCGAAAGAACTAACGATTATAGCTGATGTTAAAGGGTGTGAACTACCAAGAGAGCGTTTGGTTTTTAGCGCACATATACAGGAGCCTGGTGCTAATGATAACGCAACTGGGGTTGGTCTTGCATTAGAAATGGCATCTGTGACTGCTAAGTTAATTAAAGAAGGAAAAATCTCTCCTAAAAGAAGTTTGACTTTTTTATGGGGGGATGAAATTAGATCTACCAAGAGATATGTACAAGATGATAGTCTGCGAGGTAAAAATATCAAATGGGGAATATCCTTAGATATGGTTGGAGAAAACACATCCCTCACTGGGGGGACATTTTTAATTGAGAAAATGCCAGACCCCAGTGCGATTTGGACTCGTGGAAATGATAAACATACTGATTGGGGAGGTATTAAGTTAAAATTGGAAGACATGAGACCTCATTATTTAAATGATTTCGTGATTGATATATTTAAAGCACAAGGAAAACGTACAAATTGGGTTGTAGAAACAAATCCATTTGAAGGGGGGAGTGATCACGTCCCATTTTTAAGAGAAGGTATACCTAGTGTATTATTTTGGCACTTTACAGATCAATTTTATCACACAGATAACGACAGAATAGATAAGGTTTCTATATCTACTTTAAAGAATGTAGGAGTTGCTTCTTTGGTTTCTGCTTTAGAATTAATTAATTCTAATGAGAATACAGCAAAACAAGTAATATTAACTATTGAAAAGGCTGCAATTTTAAGATTAGAAGAGGAGTTAATACAAAGTGAATTAGCTATTGAAAATGGAGAATCTATTAAGACTCAAATTGAAATTATTAATGCTTGGGAAGATTGGTATGTGCAAGCAATTAGTACTACAGTAGATATGGTTTCTGATATCGAATTACTTAATTCTCAATTAGAATTGTCAAAAAAAGCTATAAAAGCTATTGCAAAAACAAGTCGAAAGTTTCTTCGAAATGATTAATTGGTTAAAAATTAAATATACACAAAAACTGCCACCAAATTAGGTTAAACTGGCAGTAAAAAAAAGAGTAACCATTTCTGATTACCCTTCAACAAAACATGAATTAAATGGTAAGAAGTTATTTATTCCTAAATTTAAATTTATAAAGTAAAGACGCTCCAAAACCACTTATTTTAGTCGTAATTCCATCTATATTAGACGAATCAGATAAATTAATTCTATAAGAACCTATTACAGTAAGTTTTTCTGAAAGATCAAAACCGAGTCCAATAGAACCTGACAAACCTATTCCTACAATGGCATCTCTTCCATCATCCATATCTCTTAGTGAATATCCAAACCCTATTCCAGGTTGGATGAAGAAACCATCATAATATTCTTTACCCGCAGGATAATATTGTAGATCTAAACCAACAGCAATTGTGTTGTTAGATTCATCTCCAACTTTCTCCCCGATACCAAAATCAAATGATGAAAGCAAATCTAATTTGTTTGAAATGTCAGATTCATAAAATAAACCTATAGACAAAGATCCTGAGTAACCTGTGGTAAAAGATTCATCTCCGGAAACTTTTGCTTTACTACTTTCATATCCAAGTGATGCGCCAAATTGAGCATTAACTGTAAAACAAAATAAAAGTAAAACAATTGATAAAAATAGTTTTTTCACAATATTATTTTTTAAAAGGAATGGTATTATGTTAGATGATTTTATTGATTTATAATCAAACTTTAACTTATATTTAAAATTAACTACTGATTATAATTTTTTACAAATTTAAGTTAAAGCGATAGGCCCTGAAATACGCTTAAGGGCGTAATTTAAAATGTTAAACAAAAAAGTATTGGTAGCTCAAGCATTCTGTGCTTTGCGTAATATCCAGTTTTTTCCAAACTCGATTTCTATGAGTTCGGACGGTATGGAAAGAAATATGTATTTTCTCAGCTATCTGCTTATTACTATATCCTTTGACAATGAATTTGAGAATTTCTTTTTCTCTTTTAGTTAAAGAATAATATTTTTTAGCATTATTTTTCACAAAAAGATTTTGTTCAAGAATAGTTTTAAATAAACTTATTGTGCTATCAAAATTAGTCGCCTGCTCGCGCAACTCAAAAACTACTTCTCCATTATCATCTATTCCTTTGAAAGTGATGGCTAAATTCTGATTTTGGCCTTTAGTGTCTTTAGTGTCTTTAGTGTTGAATTTTTCATTCAACCAATTTCTAGCTTCTTTTTCAGTTGCAAAATATTTTACATTAAAGCCACTAGTCGAATTCTCATTAAATATGCCCATTACTTCAATGTAAGCCAATACATCCTGTCCAACAACAAATGCAACTTGATCAAAACCATCTTGATTTTTAGCTATAAATCCAGCTTTAAATATCGGTTTTGAAATGTTCTCATCTACCCATTTTTTTGTAACATCACTTGGTTTAAAAGTGAGATTTTCTAAGAGCCACATTATTTGAGAAGGTTTTATTTTCATAGCTATATGTAGATGTTCTATCAACTCTTTTCTGTAGTCTAAATCATTAAGTGGACTAGATTTCCAACTACAAATTAGCCTTGAATTCGCTTCTTCATGTTTGACTAATAAATGAGGTCCGTTATATATTTCCATTATTCTATTAACTTTTGGTATGTGGCAAGTATGGCAACAAAATCGTTATATTTTTGTTTCCTTTTACAATTTTTAAAATATTATATAATTAATAACTACACTAAAATCATGCCATCCTTTATTCCTGTATTCGATACATTGTAACTCGTTAGACAAAATACAGTGTTAATTATAATTGTTAAATGAACGTTAAAAGGTTTAAATCTATTTGCAATTTA
>CAJWTV010000047.1 GCA_913047375.1 uncultured Polaribacter sp. | reverse complement strand
AGCGCGCAGCTGTATTAAAAACAGCAAAAAAAATATACGCGCCAAAATAGCATACACATATTTTTTATGAGCTCTTTTTGTTGAGTCGTGTTTTGATGTCTGTGATATTTTGGGAAACGGCACCTTTGTCAGTGCCATCATATATACCACAGGTTTGTTTTTCTGAATCACTAAAATAAAATTGGAGGTATGAATAAAGTCCTGTAGGCCACCATCTCCCTATTCGGAAACCGCAAAATAACTTTTTCGAGCCAATTCATAGATGTGTTTTTTTACACTTAAAAAGATTAATAGTTGACTTCTATTCCGATCATTTTTTTAATATTCTTTACCTTGTCTTTATTCTAAGTCTTAATCTATTACTTCTTGACGGATTAGTGTCATTCGTAATTTGATGGCGCAAAAGAGTTTTGGCAAAACCATAGATAAGAGTCTAATAAATAGAACACTATAACAGATAATCATTAATAAAATTATTTAAACTTTACCAATCCTCTTTTTTTTTACTTTTTAAAGTTAGTAATTGAATAAGCCTTTATTAAAATTTGATAACATCTTTCTTGAATTTCTGTTTTTTCTTATTTCGTGTTTAGCATTGCGAATAACCATTTCTTCTAGAGAATAAGAATGATTTATTCCGACACCATCAAAATTAAAATTGATGGGTATAAATTTAATGTTCTCTATTGTAATTCTATATTTATTTTCTTTAATATCAATTTTAACAAAGCAATTGTATTCTGTTCTTGCTCCTAAAGGCGTACTTGATGTATTAGTTAATTTTTCAAAACTTGAAGTACCATTAAAAGTATAGTTTTCATATTTTCATCTGTTTTAATAAGCATCGATAAGAAAATCTCAACATACTCTTATATTTTTCAGAATAATTCTACTTTAACTTTTTTTCTAAAGCGACTTTAATTTAGTCGATATCGCTCATATTTGGTTTACTATCAAGAGAGGTTTTAAGCATTTCTATAGAAATACCTTTAGTTAAAAGATAATAAACTTCAGAGGCTAATTAGTTGCCTATTTCTATTCTTCTTCCAATAGGATAAGAATTAGGATGTATTTCTAAATTAATTTTACTTACAGTAAATAGTCTGAAGCGTTTCTTGTATTGATAAAATTCTATAAAAATTCTCTGGTCATTACTGATTTTTACTTTTAGGTAATTTACTTACTTCAGTTCTACTATTTCTAAACCACGTAAATAAGTTAAACTTACATTTATAGATAAATGCCTCATAGCTTTCTGAAGCTTGGTTAAAGAGTTTGTAAGTTTAAATATTTATATAGATTATTACATTACTTTTAAAATAAAATCTATATTTGAAATAAAAACCAATATAATTATGAAAAAACAACTTTATCTCTTCGTGTTTTTAATTTCTTCACTAGCATTTTCACAATCTAAAGAGCGAATCAGTTTGCATCTCTTTGACCTCCCTACTGGGGTAACCATTGAAGAATTTCAAAAAGATCTTGATAAGGCAAATAATATTTACGAAAAAAATGGATTTGGCTTCAATAAATACAAGGTTTATCAAGTAAATTCAGATGACGAAGCCAAAGAACATCGCTATATGTGGTTAAGTACTTGGTCTGATGATGCTGAATATAAAAATGCACACTCTGAAGAAATAGATGATTTTTGGGTAAATTATTTCACTCCTAAATATGAGAAGATGTTAGATAAACATATTTACAGAAAATTTTTCTCTGTAAAGTAAATTCATTTAGTCCAATACTTTTAATCTCTTAATTGTACGAATCTAATACAGTGAAAAAACTCATTTACTTATTTTGTAGCACAACTCTATTAGGATGTTCTTCAAATAAAGAGCAGGGTATAAAGGGATGTATTGACTAAAGTTTAATTTATGAAAACGCCATATGCATTGAAGAATATTTTCCGATTTGTGGTTGTGATGGAATCATTTATAGTAATGCGTGTAAAGCAAGTTCTGCAGGAGTTATTTCTTATTCAGATGGAATTTGTGACTAATACTCTAAATTTAAATTATAGGTAGCTTATTTACCTGTGATATAACTATTTAATTATGAAAAAATTATTAACAAGTACGTTTTCTGTTGTTACTCTTTTAACTTACTTTTTAATACTAAATTAAAATCATTATGAATCTAATCAAAAACATAACTATTTCGATATTTATAATTTTATTTATTTCTTGTTCTTCATCGACTGAAGAGCCAGATTTTACCGATATAGAAGAACCCTTGAATTATTACTCTAGTGGTGATCTGATTCAAAATAATAATATTTCTGCTTGGTTCGACAGGTCTTTGGATGTTTATGGAGTTACGTTACTTGTAGCTGGAAATGTTGGAGGTCAGCCCGCTGTTCCTGACGAATGGGCTAAAAAAACAGCACAAGTATTTAAATTATTAATGGATAAAGAGTCACTAGGAATTGACTCTTTTGCGCAAGAGAAAATGATAAAAATTCTTTTAGGAGAAGAAGGTTGGCATCAAGGATATCCAACTGGTCAAAGAATTGCTTATGGAGGAGGGAATGAATACAGTCCAAGTCCTTTAACAGACCAAGGAATAAGTAGTTATGCCGGATTGCAGACCCTATTTGATTCGATGGCACTAGATGATATGGTTTGGTATAAAAATATAGACAGTCAATTTACGGGTGATGATGATATAAATGAACTTTTAGAACATGTTTTACACACGCTACACAGATTTGGAGTAAGAGGGGCTGTTGAAGGCTCATTTAATGGATTAAATATGGAGGCAGAAGAAGAGGATATTACCAAAACCGATTTGTATTTGGCAATGATTGAAGCGCATACAAATGGTGTTTTTGATGTTGAAGGATATGGAGGTGATATAACAAATCGTGATGCTTGGCCTGTAATGCTAAAAGAGTATCAATATTTACTAACTTTTGGAATGTGGAGTTTTGGACCAGAATTTTGGGAAAATGGATCTCTTGCACCAGAATGGAATGACAATGCCACTACTCCAGAGGGTGTTCAGGAAAACAACCCCCTTGGCTATGCATTGTTTAATAATTATATGGCTCCAGTGTTGTCGAAGCCGAAGATTAACATTTTAAGATCTATGTTTCAAGATAATGATGGAGGAGTTTCCGGGTATGTCTCAGATTAAATCTTTTTTATCAAGTATAAATTAATTTAGGTGTGGGAAGTTAAACGTACATTTATTATATTTGATTATGAAAAAATACTCTTACTTTCCATTTTACTAATTTTTGCTTTTAGCTGTGACGATGAATCAGATGACAACCCACTACCGGCTCAAACAATGGAAGGTTAATGGGTAGTTGAAGGAAGTGTTCCAGAAGGAAACACAATGTACCTCTACGAGGATGGCGTCCGATACCCTTATTAATGTACTGAAGGAGATAGTTTTCACGTTCAAGAGCCTAAAAACTATCTCGTTGTTATAGATTTTGAGGAGAATAAGTATAGAATTACTATAAAGGAAATTACAGTAAATTTTGAAAATACAGGTTTAGGGAAGTCTAAAATTGAAGATTTTGTCACTGAGAAAAACAAAATTAAGAATAGTAAAACAATTATAAAGGACTTAAACTACTATCAAAAACATTTTTTGGAAAAGTTTAGTTTAGCAGAAAAAACAGATAATGATTGGTAGAAACCGTTTTCAAAGATTTCATTCCTATCTGTTGTGCGTTTAGTTGTTAATTAAAATGTATCATAAAAGTAAAACGATACGCTCAAACGTGCGAGGGTTTTTTTAATACTTCGTGGTTATCTGTTCGCGTGTGTATTGTTTTTCACACCTATAAAAAAGGACACATAAGTCTAATTAATTCCAAAACAGATTGAAAACGGACACAAATACGGACACAAAATATCTGTTTTTAGGGTATAAAAAAACCTAACCAACTAAATTATAATTGATTAGGTGTTTTATTTGTGGAGACGCCGAGAATCGAACTCGGGTCCAAACAAGCAGTCAAAAAGCTTTCTACATATTTATTTCTTTCTTAATTTTCGACTAAAAGCTGATTAAGAACAATCCATTTTTAGCTTAGCTTCTTTAGTTTCAAAAACCCGCCAAAGCACCAGGTTTTCTATATTTACTTTTACGATATCCAAAAGTGAAACGCCGTAAATCAAGGCTGTTCG
>CAJWTV010000046.1 GCA_913047375.1 uncultured Polaribacter sp. | reverse complement strand
TCAAAATCAAATAGCATTTCATTAATATCGCCAGTAACGGCGGCCTTCGTTGTAAAAACAGCAGCAACACCGGCTACGGCAGTATCATTTGAATACTCAATTACATTATCTAATATACCATACCAATACGTCACTGAATTATCTAAATCATCAACAGGATCTATTATAATTTTATTTTTATCTCCGTTTATAGTTGCTGAAAAAGAAACATCTGCACCATTAACATCACCAATTCTTACAGCCACCTTATTCGAAACATCTGAAAGTGTAGAATCATCTAAATTTCTAAAAAATCCGTTTGTAGCAATTTCTAAGTTTGTAGTTATTGAATTGTCAACAGATGCATTTACAGGATTATATTCTTGAGCCGGTGTGCTATATAATTCAGGCCCTTTTATATCGTCAAAAAAATAAATATCGTCTTGTTGTACATTATTTCCCCCAATTTTAATAACAATATTGTTCATGAAAATATTAGAAAATCCACTAAAATCAAAAGTTAACTCTACCCATTTGTTAACGTCAGAAGCTCCAACAGATGCTGACACTTCAATATTATTTCCATAATCTGGAGAATTTTCTAAATGGAAAATCACCTCTATTTCCTCCGTAGCAAATACCTTCATTTTAAAAATAGAGTTAGAGCCTAAATTGAAAGGTGAAGTAAAGACAGTAGTTGGCTCAAGAACCCCAATTCCAATATCATTATTATTACCAGCAGTAAACTGGCCAACATAATCCGATGAATTATTAGTATCGGGTGCTGGATTTGAAATCTTGGCAAAAGTCGAAGAGGTGTTCCAACTATTAAAAACAATATTTTCATTGTTTGTGTCAAAATCTACGTGTGTAATTTCTTGCGCCTTAACAACACTAAAAGTGGTTAATAGAATTAAAAGTAATTTTTGTTTCATGATAAATATTAATTAGGTTAAAATGACATCTAAACTCATTAATTAAATTGTTGTTTAAAATGGTTTAAATATCTAAATTTCCACAAATAGTAAATAATGTAATATTATTATTTGAGGTAAATCTCACTTAAAACTACGTTTCTGACAACTATATGACCTCTACAAAAATTAGTCACCCAAGACAAACACCTCTACAAAAGCTTTGTTAATAAAATTAAAGCAATGATTTTAAGTATTTTAATTTTATATAAAATTTAAAAATTGTGATTTATAGAGCTAAAAAGTAAATCATTGTAATAATACATTTAATAAGTATTCTATTTGATTCAAGAAAAATAACGATGTTTATTGTTATTAGAAAAGAGTTTTACAAAATGCAATTAGATTGTGTACACAGAAATTTGTGAAGTGATCCAAACATTACTCTTGTAAAGGTTTAGTAATTGTGCTAAATTTTCTGAATGTAGTTTACAAGGTTTACGTCTTTATCTAAATTGATTTTTTTACGCAACCTGTATCTACTTTGCTCCACACTGGTTATAGCAACATTCATTAATGAAGCAATCTCTTTTGTTGAAAGGTTTAGTTTTAAATACGCACTTAGCTTAATTTCATTGGAGGATAGTTCTGGATGTTTTTCTTGTAAGTTTTGAAAAAATTTAGCGTGTGTATTTGTGAAATGAAGCTGAAAGGTTAGCCAATCTTCTTTATCTATCAGATGATTGTTAATTTTTTTTATTACTTTTTTTACAGGAAAATGTAAAGAACTATTTACTAATTCTTTATCAATTTTTCTTATATCAATTACCAAATCTGCTAACAATTCATTTTTCTTGATATTATTTAAAGTAGAAGAAGCCAATGCAGAGTTTTTCTTTTTAATTTCTAAATTTAAGTTTTCTTCTTTTAAAATTAATAACTCTTTATCTATTGCGAGTTTATCTAGCTCAAATTTCTCTTTTTGCCTTTCTCTTTTCTGGTTTTCTAAAAGCTTTAACCTTTTTACATATTTCTCGTTTTTACGCTGTAAAAAACTTCGATAGCCAATAAAGATAAATAAGAAAGATAAAATATAAATTATTTTTGCAGTAATACTTATATACCACGGATACGCTATATGAAATGGAATCTCTATCTTTCTAGACATACTACCTTCTTCTTTTGACGTTCTGAGCTCTAATATGTAATCTCCAGCAGTTAAACCTGGAAAGTTAATTTCAGAATCATAAATCCAAGGAGACCAAAAATCTTCTAATCCTTTTAATTTATATTGAAATTGCTTGGAATTACTTAAAGGTACGTTAGGTAACGCAATTTTTATTTTTAAATAATTATAACTATTAGGTATTTTCAACTCACTTTTACCAGTAATAGGTCCAATAATAGTATCTGTAGCACTTATAAATTTTAATGATTTAAGTGTTAAAGAAGTCTTTATTGATTTCTTTATTTTTGAATTAAATTCATGAAAAATAATACCATTATCTATTCCTATCGCAAAACTGTTCTTATTTATTTTTTTAAACTTATTAAAATCATTTAAGTGCTTACTCCAAAAAGTATAAAAAGGTTCATTAGTATTTTCAAAAAGGTTACCACTTCTTAAAAGGTATCCAAATAAATTAGGAGTAGCGTACCAAAAAACATTATTATCTTGATGGATATAATTTATATTATTTAACCCCTTAAAAATCTCGGAAGGATACTTTGCTTTAGTAAATGAGTTTTCTGAAGCCTCGAAATAAAAGAATCCTTTTGGATTGTAAAAGACCAAACTACCATCGATTTTGCAGAAATATGCATACGTTTCTACATTCGGTGTTTTTACACCATAAAATTCCACTTCATTCAGCTTAAGACCATCTGATGACAATCTTAATCTGTAATATCCTTTTGATGGATGTGCAATCCATAACTGTCCATATTCATCAAATTCTATAAAACGCGAAGATTCACCAAACGTATCAAATTTTTCAAGAAACTTCCACTGATTATCTATTTTTTGAAAAACAGCAATTCCAGAATAAAATCCAACATATAAAATATTACTAATTTTTGGATGTTTTTTAAAGATCCACCCACCCCCTTCTACATGAATTGTTTTTAAAATATTATTTTCCAAAACATAAACTCCGTTATGACTACCTATTATGATTTGGCCGTCAATTTCATCAATATGCCAAATTTCTTGTATATTTTTACTGATTAATTTAGGTTCAGAAAGAGCTTCATTAATGTTAAGAGTAAATAACCCTTGATTAGTTCCCAAATATAAAAGTGAATCTTTTAATAAACTTGTGTAAACCGTACCAAAATTACTTTTTGTGTCTAATAAATATTTTGTCCTACTATTTACTTCTATGTAACTAATTCCAGATTCTGTGGCTACCCAAACATTGTTATTGCTATCTTTAAAAACATTGCGAACAGCGTTATTTTCCAGTCCATTACTTTTATTAAAATGAGCAATTTTCTCTCCTTTATTTGAAATAATATAAAATCCGTTTCTCAAGGTACCTGCAATAAATTTACCTTCAGTATATGCTTCTACATCAGTAATTATAAATTTTTCGATTTCAGTGTTAATCTCCCAATCCTTTTTTATTAAAGCTCCATCTTTAGAAGTCCAAAAGCCTTTATTTTTTGTTGCAATTAAAAGACTATTGTTTATTTCTTCAAAAACACCAACAACCTCAATATCTACTGTCTCCGTTCCTTTAACTATTTTTTTTTCAAAATTAATTAATTCAAATAATCCTATTGAAACATCTTGCACGAATGCTCTTTTATTCGAAAAATAAAGACCACTAAATCCCTTAAAAGCTTGTATACTGCTCAATTTTTCACTTAGTGGGTTGTATATATAAATACGCCAAAAAGATTGAAACAAAATCTTTCCATCCATCTCTATAATATTAGAAAAAGTAGGTAATAATTGTTCTGTCTTAGTTGGATATTTGAAAAATAAGCTTTTATATTCTAAAATACCTTTATTGTTTTTAGACCATAACCCAAATCCACCGTGACCTGAAGTATAAATATGCTCATCATCAATATACAAGACAGCTCTAAGATCTGTTTGTTCTTTAATGCTATAGTTTGTAAATCTAAAACCGTCAAACTCGACTAAAGAACCAGCGGTTGCAAAATACATTTCTCCATTTATATTTTGAGAAGTATCAAATATTTTTAATTTTTTTTGAGGAAAATTTTTAATAAAAGGGGTTCCTGGTAAATTAGAAAATTGACC
>CAJWTV010000045.1 GCA_913047375.1 uncultured Polaribacter sp. | reverse complement strand
AGTTATTTAAAAGAAAATTCGGAATGAAAAACTGGCTACAACACCGTATATAATTTATTGCTAGTTCCAGCCTAATTACGAAAATCCTCGCGGATTTTCTATTCGGTTTTTATTTGCTCAATTACGTGCTAAAACACGCAACAAACCATATACAAACACGTTACCCACCATTTAAAAAAACATCCCGAACACGAATTATCTTATGATTTATTCCGATATTCTAATATAAAAAATAGTTCATTTCGCCTTAAACACGTTTCAAAATCCAATCCGAAATTATATTGAGAACTTTTGGAGAGAACGTTTCTTCAATATCAGAATATTCATCCATTTTACCAGTTTTTGCTTTTTGGAATAAATGATTAAAGCCTTCGAGTTCGATTATTTCAAAATCTTTATTTTTTCCATTGGTCAATGCATTGCGTAAACCATTTTGGTTGATTTTTGCCTCTACTTGTGTATCTAAGCTACCATTTAACGATAAAACAGGACAATTAACTTTCTCGTATTCATCGGCTGGATTATAGTCATAAAAATAACGAACCCATTTTGTGGTTCGCATAGCCACCAAGCTTGTAATAATTTCATTCACTTTAACTTCTGGCACACCAAGATTTTTAAGTATGGGCGCTATAGTCTCATTATAGTGTTCCATCAATTCTGGTTTTATTACAGAAATATCCTTATTCTGTTTTGCTATTTTAATTGCTTCTCTAATTGCCTTTTCGTAAACTGCTTCATCAGGTACAGGGAACGGTCTCATCGTTTTGGACTGAATGACTGAAAGTTCTGTTCCAGAAATTCCCGTACCTGCCAAAGAAATGATAAAAGCAACATTGTCAGCTTTATTGGCTACTAAAGGCGCAATGATACCACCTTCACTATGTCCTATCAAACCAATTTTATTTGCATCAACATCGTCCCTTGTTCTTAAATAATCGATAGCACTAATAACATCTAAAGCAAAATCGTAAGTAGTTGCTCTAGAATGATTGCCCGTTGATGCACCAAACCCTCTATCATCATAGCGCAGTACGGCAATGCCTTGCTTAGTAAGGTAATCTGCCAGAACCAGAAAGGGTTTGTGCTGTGATATGGTTTCGTCTCTGTCTTGTGGACCACTACCGCTTATCAATATAGCAACAGGATATTTTTTATTCTCTTTAGGACGTGTAAATGTACCAGCCAGCTTTATTTTGGCGTCCTTATTTACAAAACTTACTTTTTCTTCTATGTAGGAATAGGGTTTTAGTGGCTCTTGAGGTCTATTGAGTTTTGGTGTTTCAAGCACCGAATTCCTTGAGAGATTTAGGGAAAAGGAATTTAAGCCTTCAACTAATTTACCGTTAATTAACGTACGATTGGTATTAAATTTTCCACTATATTTCATTCCCACATTTGAAAAGTCTATTATTAAGCTATCAGCTGTGACTAATGTCTTTAGTGCTTTAATTCCATTTACTCTTTGTGTTGGAATATCAACGGTGGTTTGATATGTTTTTCCATTTTCTTTAATGTTAAATATAAAATTGAATTTTGTGTCTTTATCCACTTCAATAGCACCATTCCATATTCCTGTTATATTCTGCGAAAGTGCCGTTAATGTTAAAAACAATAGGCAGATTGTGATTATGTTTGTTTTCATAGTTTTAATTTTTAAAATTAGTATAGAGTATTGCTTGCTGAAATTTTTCAGCATAAAATTGTAATTGAATTTTTAATAAAATTGGTCTTTGATTGTTATTTAAGAAGATGTATCTTCAAGCTCTTCTAGAATATGAGATGCGGAATCCGTTACGTTTTTATATTTGCCATATCCCCAAATAGAAAATAAAATTAGAAAAACTGCCATTACAGGAATGTACCAGTAAACCAAATTGATGTTTGTAACAAATATGTCCTTTCCTTTAAATACTTTAATGATAACGGGTAAACTAACAACCAAAAGAATAAAATTAAGATAGATACCAACTTTTTGTGTTAGTAGGAATTGTCTATTCTTTTTAGCATAAGCGATAAGGGTTTCTTTATAATTATTATTGGTTAAGTCTATACTTTTCATACTTCTAATGGAGCGCAACACGATTAATGGAAGTACAATCATATAACAAACAGTAAAAATACCAGAGACCAATAAATACCAAGTATTCAACTCAGAAAACCGCGAAATTAGGAGAATCGCCATTATAAAACAGATAACAGCACCTATTCCTTCATACTTTGACAGTATACCTATTTTATTTTTATAACGTTCTTTGGTCATTTCCATAATTAATTTATTGGTTATTTTTTTTTGATTATCCAGTTGGTCGCTCATCTGAGACCAAGTCGCTTGCATTTCTTCGAGTTCCATAATTTTATTTTTTTGTTATCTGTTTGTTTAATTTTCCTTTTATTCGTACCATACGCGTACCAATATTACTGGTGGACATACCTGTTATATCTGATATTTCTTCATACTTTTTTCCCTCTAAAAAAAGAAAAACAATTCCTTTATCAATCTCACCCAGTTTTCTAATGTGAGCATATAATATTTTAAGACGCTTTTCAAGAACTGGGTCGTAATTTTCATTAATCAATACTATTCCATCGAGTGACGTTTTATTTCCTTTTCTTTTATTATTCTTTAGATATAAAAGAGCTGTATTTAATGCGATGCGATAAATCCAAGTACTTAGCTTTGCATCACCTCTAAATGTGTTAAATGATTTCCATAACTGATATACAATATCTTGGTATAAGTCTTTTTGGTCTTCCTTATTATTGGCATATAACCTTGTCATTTTGTAGAGGATGCCTTCATTCTCTTGAATTACTTCTACAAACTGTTTTTCTTGTGTCATAAATTATTCGCTATACTCTATTAGTATGTACTTACTTAAAAAAAGCACAAAATATTTCATTTTTTTTAGTTGGCTAATCATTCTTAATGAGAAAGAGAGAAGAAAAATTAATATATTACAACTACAGAACAATAAAATAACTGAAGTGCGTAAATTCCATAAAGCTGAAAGGCATCGTTAAAAAAACGGTGGGTAACAACATATATATCTCATAGCCAAGTATTTAATTAAAGGAAGTTAAGGTATATTTGCGAAGTCGCCAGTCTTTTAAATTTAGTTATATTTGAGAAAAAGTAAATATAACTAAATTTAAAAGACTGGCTTGTACTCGACCGAATGGCAACAGCTTATTTGCACGCTACGAGCCATATACAGAGACGTTAGCTGTAATTAAAATGAACATCCTCAAAGCCTTATTACTTACAGTTCTATTAATAACATTTGAAGTTATAATTAGACTCGGAATTTCTGCATTAATAGAAGAATATATTCCAACAGAATATTTAATTCATTACTTCAAATTAATGTCTTTAATCCCTGGAATAATTGCATATCTGATTATTTTTAAAATATTCAGAATAAAATTCAATTGGAAAAACACACAAAATAAATTAAGAACAATCGAATTGAATATACTATTCTATATTTTAATTTTGACAATCGGACTTGAATTATTCGATAGGCCATTTTTCGATTTCAGCAAAATAGTTGACTTTATTAAAGATATTGCAATTGAGCCATATGCGAAATCTGAAAAATCAAATATTTCAATAATTTATAAAGGAATTTCAGCTTTAATTATAGCACCAATTTTTGAGGAACTACTATTTCGAAAATATATGTATACAGAATTATTAAAAAAATACTCATCGAATTTATCAATCGTAATATCAAGTATTTTTTTTACTTTAATTCATTTACCAAGCTACAGAAATCTAATCCCAACTTTTATTTTTGGAATTATATGTTGCTTGATTTATAGAAAAACCAAGAATATCTTTTACACAATTATACTACATTTTTTAGCAAACTTAACTGTACTAATATTAGTGAATTATGGTGCATCATTTTATGAATGGAGTTTCGGACTTGAATACAATTTAATTTATTGGATATTATTTGGAATAGGAATTATATTAACATTATTTGGAATAAAAAAAATAACTACAGCTAACACCGTATAAAATTAATTGCTAGCAAATCGCTTATTTAGGAAAGTCCTCGCGGACTTTCTATCTGTGATTTATTTATTAACTTTAGTGCTTAAAACACGCAAATAACTTTATACCACAACGTTGGCAATAATTTAAATATAGCATACTCCCCAAAATAAAATTTCAATTTTCTGTCATATTTTTAAAAAGGCTGTCACTAACTATAATAGAGACAA
>CAJWTV010000044.1 GCA_913047375.1 uncultured Polaribacter sp. | reverse complement strand
AACTGCAAAATTATTTTGATCTGCAATTGTATTCATTCCGCAATAATTCATAATGCCTTGAGCCGAACCTGTAAAACCGTGTGCAACAAAAACTAGAGGAGCATCAACTGGTAAATTTGCTGGAGCATAATATATATATTCTCTATTTAATCCATTATGCATGAAATTAAATGTTTGTTGCCCAAACCCAATCATAGGCAAACAAAATAATATCAGTAATAGTTTTTTCATCTTAGTTTTTTGTTAATTATTTATTCAATTATTATTTTTTTATCTAGTGTCCCATCATCAAAGATATAAAATAGTGGAGTGTTGGAGCCGTAAGAATGACTCAATTTTAATTTTTGTTTTGAAATATTTGTTAATTCAATTACCATAGATTCTTAAAAGATTCTTTATTAAATGATTTATTTACATTTTTATAAATTGTATTATAATTATTTTTTAAAAAAAGAGGGTCATTTGAAGTGATACGCGATAATAGTGCAATAGGGAATAAGAAGAAATAGAAAATTATACCTAAGGTAATATTTGGAATGATTAATCCTAATAGATACGCAAGTTTAAACCATATAATCTCTACTTTTCTACTCCAATAGGAAGAAAAAGCACCTATTAAACATAACACTAAAATTATATTTAAAAGTAGATCTATCTTACTGAAAAGATGAAAAAATAATAAACCAGAAACAATAACCAAAATAGTTTGAGAAGGATTAGATTTAATTTTATTCATTTTAAAATAATGTATAAATAAATGGTGCCAAAGCACTACTGCCACCAAATACAATTAGTATTCCAAGTAAAAGAAGAATAAATATCATAGGTGCTAGCCAGAACTTCTTTCTTTCCTTTAAAAAGTACCATAAATCTTTTAGAATTTCCATAATTTTTATTTTTTTAAGTTAACTAATAATTTGTCTTTTATACAGTTGTAATATAATTGATGGCCTTTCTTAGTAAAATGATTATCTTGAATATAATAAATATCATTGTTTTGCTTTGATTCATTCTTTATGCAATCAATTGGATCAATAAAATCAATTTGATTTTTTATTAGTAATGATGTTAATAATTTGTTTGGCATTAAATAATCAATTTGTAACTCTGGACTGATATTATATTGTTTTTTTAACAATTCTCGTTTCTTATCATTAATCTGATATCTGTCGGGAATTAATAAGAAAGTTAATTTAAAATTATATTCTTTAGAAATTTTATTTAACTCATTTAAATAGTTGTCTGTAAGTTTTGAGAATCGGTTAGTATATTCTTTCTTATTCTTAAAAAGATGAAAGACTGGGTCCATATTTTTCTCGTCTTTAATTATGTTCATCACTTTTTGTCTCACATATTGTATTAAATAAATTTTATTAAGAAATCTATTATAAAAAACAAATTTATTTAACTTAGTTAGAATATCAGTATCATGATTCAATAAATCATCTTTATTTTCAATTCTTACTTTCTTAAAATTTAAAATGTCTGCTGCATCATTACCAAGAAACCAACAAAATATAATATTGTTAATTTTATATTTTCTAATTAAATCAGGTAGTCTTAATTTAATTAGGTTAATATCTCTTGGAAGAGATGATCCAGGCCGACCGAAATTTAGTATTTGAGGATTAATATCTTTTTGTGCTAAAGAACAAAAAACCTCATTATCTTCAACTCCAACTCCAAATGTAAAAGAATCCCCTATGAAAATAATTTTCTCAAGAGTATCTATGTCATTATTACTTTCTGATGTAACTTTTCTACCCCCAAATTTATCCATATTAAATTCATTAGAATATTCATAATGAGATAAATTTATTTTTGAATTTGGTTCAAATGAAATAAATTCATTCTTTTCATTCTTTTTTTGTATTTCTTTTAATGGATTATCAGAAAATTCAACAATAGTTGATTTAGCATTTGGATTTAAGTATATCATTCTATTAGCTAACCAATCTGGTGTAAAAACTTTTAAAGCATATTCAACTGAAGAGAAGATTAAAACAGATAGAAATAAATTAAAAATAACTAATGAAATCCATGGGTTTCTATTGAAAAAGTTATTATTAGTATTTTTCTTTTCTTTATTAAGTTTCATAATTAGTCCATCTTAAATTTTACCATCCATTTGTCTTTGTTTCTCCAATCATTTTGATCAGTTTTATTGTATACGAAATTATTTATTACTAAATAATCCATTTCAGTACTCATAAAACATCTATATGCATCATAAGGAGTACATACTATTGGTTCGCCTCTAACATTAAAACTTGTGTTGACAACCAATCCATATCCTGTAATTTTTTTAAAAGCTTTTATTAATTCCCAATACTTAAGATTTGTTTCTTTATGAACAGTCTGGACTCTTGCAGAAAAATCAAGATGCGTAATAGATTGTAAAACACTCCTTTCAGTATATAATCTATCCCACAATGGGAGGTCATAATAGTTCTCGGGTAATTTCTTTTTTATTGAATCATTTATTGGAGCAACTAATAACATATAAGGCGAGTCAACATCTAAATCAAATAATTTGTTAGAATCTTCTGCTAATACAGAAGGAGCAAAAGGTCTAAAACCTTCTCGATATTTTATTTTTAAATTTAACTTCTTTTGCATCTCAGGATTTCTAGCATCTCCTAAAATACTTCTATTTCCAAGCGCCCGTGGACCAAACTCCATTCTTCCTTGAAACCATCCTACTACTTTACCATCACTTATTTCTTTAGCAATATCGATATTAATTTCTTTAAATTCTGAATAATGTTTAAAAATAGCCTTTGTTTTTTTATTCATAGACATAACTTCCTTTTCTGAAAAACTAGGACCTAAATACGAGCCTTCCATTACATCATTTATTCCATCAACAACTCTTTCTTTATTGTAATACATGTGATATATAGCTTGAGCAGCTCCTAAAGCAGCACCAGCATCACCAGCAGCAGGCTGAATATATATATTTTTAAAAACACTTTCTTTTTGTAATTTACCATTTGAAACACAATTTAAAGCAACGCCTCCCGCTAAACATAAATTATCTGAATTTGTTAATCTTTTTGCTTCCTTAGCCATTTTAAGTACAATCTCTTCAGTAACAATTTGAATTGCTAATGCTAAATTACAATGATGTTGTTCTATATCAATTTTCTCTACTCTTCTAGCAAAACCAAATAAATCCTCCCATTTTTTATATTTCACCATTGTTAATCCAGTTGCATAATTATAATATTTCTGATTAAGCCAAATAGATCCATCATCTTTAATATCAACTAAATTATCTTTAATCAACTGTATAAATTTATGAGTTTGATTAGATTTAGGATTGCCATAAGGAGCAAGCCCCATTAATTTATATTCCCCAGAGTTAACCATAAATCCTAAAAAATATGTAAATGAACTATATAATAAACCAACGGAATGAGGAAAATGTAATTCTTTAAGTAATTTAATATTATTTTCTTTTCCAAAACCTATAGATGCTGTACTCCATTCACCAACACCGTCAATTGTAATAATCGCAGAATCTTTATATGGAGATGAATAAAAAGTACTTGCGGCATGTGATAAATGATGTTCTGAAAATAATAAGTTTAATTTTTTGATATTATATTCACCAACTTCTTTTAATCCATCTCTAATATTGTTTTTTATAAATAATTTTTCATTTAACCATACAGGAATAGCTTTTATAAATGACAATAAACCTTTTGGAGAAAAAGCGTAATAAGTTTCTAATAATCGTTCAAATTTTAATAATGGTTTGTCATAGAACACAACAGCATCTAATTCATCTATCTCAACTCCCGCTTCTTCTAAACAATACTTAATTGCTTCCACAGGAAACTTGGAAGACTGTTTTTCCCTTGTAAACCTTTCTTCTTGAGCTGCAGCAATCACTTTATCATTAATAATTAAAGCAGCAGCAGAATCATGATAAAATGCAGAGATTCCTAAAATTTTTTTCATAATATTATCTAAAGTTTTATGCTTGTTCTAATTTACGCACCATAGTTAAGATGGTAGCAAGCATTACTGTTTCTCCTTCCTCATCATATACATCAACCAAGAACTTGACAATTCCTTTTGAAATATCGTTATCTTCTCTTTTTTCTTGACTTATTTTTTCTTTTGCAGTAAAACGAACTCCAACAGTCATTCCTGGGTAAACCGGTTTGGTGAATCTACACTCGTCAATTCCATAGTTTAGTAATACTGGTCCTTTTTCAGGATCAACAAATAATCCTGCAGCCTTACTCAT
>CAJWTV010000043.1 GCA_913047375.1 uncultured Polaribacter sp. | reverse complement strand
TAAACTTATTAGGCAAAAGAGAAGAAGCTATTTATGGCAATATTTCTTTTGATGAGTATTTAAAAACTTTAAAGGATGAATTTCCGAAATTGGTAATTGATTATTACCAAAGTAATGTTGAAGGGGAACTGATTAATAAATTGCAAGAAGTAGGTTTTACTTACGATTATATTCTGCTTAATGCCGGTGGTTATACGCATACCTCAGTTGCGTTAACGGATTGTATAAAGGCAATTGAAACCCCAGTAATTGAGGTGCATATTTCCAATATTTACGCTAGGGAAGAGTTTAGACAAAAATCCTTACTTTCACCAAACTGTAAAGCGATTGTATGTGGCTTAGGCTTAGATTCTTACAAGGCTGGGTTATTAACTTTAAAATAAAAATTATGAAGAAAAAACTGTTACTTATATTACTTTGCTTGCCTATGATTGGGTTTGGGCAATTTAACTCTATAGATCAATTCACTGATGATAATGGAAATCCTAGCTTGTTTTGTCCAGCAAATGAAAATCATCAACCGTATTATTATCCCTATCAAGATCTTGGATTATATACTCATTCTCAACTTGATTTATTAATAAGTGATTATGTAGATTTTGGTTATAGGCCAGTTTTCACTCCTGATTCATTTTATGTTGATGTTCTAGATCCTTTGGAAATTTCAACATCTGGATCAATAAATTATACTAATGATACCTTAAATTCTTTGACCACTAATATTACTACTGTTTTTTGGCCTGTTAATGTTCAACTAGCCTGTACATATCAAAATAATAAGATTGACTCATATAATATGTCAATGATTGGTTATGGCAATGATGGTATAACTGATGATTACACATATAATAGCGGGCAATTAGTAACAAAAAAAAGAACAGATTTCTTTAGTTCAAATCTGATATGGACAAAAGATTTTAGTTATGACTCATCTAATAAGTTAATAGAAATCAATTATTTTACTCCTAGTAGCAGTACAACTTCTTATAGAACAGATATTCTTACTTATTCTGGTAATGGAAATTTAGATAATGTATCTATCTCAGATGGCCGTAAATATGAGTATAATTATAATATTTCATCTGGATATTGCGAATCAATATTATTATCCATTGATAATATATTTATTGATACAGTCTGTGAATACACATTTTATGTGACTGCTAATAGTAATGATAGGCTACAAGAGTATCATTTAAAAAGCTATGAGTGTTCAGGAGGTACTCCTTCTTTAGAGTTAGAAGAAAGGTATTCATACACTTATGACTCCTTTGATAGGATATTGACGGAACAATCGTATGAAGATGATGGGTCACTAGCTCATACTTGGTATTACTATTACAATAGCAATCCATCATCAATTATAGAAAATTACAAATCAAACAAAGAACTTCTTAAAATAACAGACCTATTAGGAAGAGAAACAAAAGGCACTAAGAATGAAGTCCTTTTTTACATCTATGATGATGGAACAGTAGAGAAAAGAATATTGGCTGAGTAGTTATAGAGCTATAAATCTCTTTATTCCTTTAATCTTATTTTTTAAAAGAATACTGTAATCCAATTTTCCTACTAAGTTATTTTTCTGCTTTATCTTTTGGCGCTTAGCCAATAGTTTAGGGATTTCAAAATAGAATGCAAAATGTGCTTTTGCAATCGCCAATACATGTTGCAAACCATTTT
This sequence comes from uncultured Polaribacter sp., assembly GCA_913047375.1. GTDB lineage: Bacteria > Bacteroidota > Bacteroidia > Flavobacteriales > Flavobacteriaceae > Polaribacter. The sequence goes on along the minus strand of CAJWTV010000043.1, from coordinate 2,861 downwards.
CTTTACTTAGGAAGGTAAAAGCAACCTAATTAAGATTACTGATATATTAGGACTAGAAACGCCTTACAGAAAAAACACACCCTTGTTTTACATCTATGATGATGGGACTGTGGAGAGGAAGTTAGTTGTAGAGTAATTGCAGATCCTTCTGCTTTGCTAAAAATGACATTTTTTAGTTTATTTTTCTATAAATTAGATAAAAGCTATTTTAATTTATGTTCTTTTAATACATATATATTATGAAATTTAAGTGATATATATTTCTTATATTCTATTTCTGGATAAGACATTTCAATAAAACCACCTTTTTTCGCAATTATGTATCTAATATCATTTTTTAAGAAACTTGATGTTTTAAAAAGCGAATTAGGTTTCTTACTTCTGAAGTATGGATGTAAATTACCCCAACCTAAAAAATTATTGATTAATAAAATATCGTATTTATATAAATAAAGATTATAGTCATCAGTAAAGCAACTATTTATATTCTCTACACTTATTTCTTCTAGAGTAGGTTCTAAACTATTCTTGATATATTGTGCGTAATGATGGTCGTTGTTTAGCTGTTTAACTCGTTTATATGCATTCACCCCAGAATAAAGAAACATAAATACAAACAGGACAAACCATACTCTATTTTTTTTGATAGTTAACAGATACAATCTTATGATTGTGAAATACATTAGAATATAAAGGGGGTATACGCCACGCACCCATCCCGGAAGAATTAATATGAAATATAATACACAAATTATAAATATGGCAATAAAGATTCTTTTCTTAGTGGAATAATATGCTACTCCTGGTATTAAAAATATTAAGAAAATAGAAAAGAAAGAACTTTTAATTGTTTTTAAAATAGTGACTAACACTAAATAAGGATTATTCAGTAAAGTGTCCAAAAAATTAAAATTTATATATTTCGGTGTATCTAATAACTCATCAATTCTACACCAATCTACGCCATAAAAGAATTTAAACAAATTAAAGCGTTGCCAATTCTCATATTGAAGATTATAACCATATAAGATTAATAGATATACAACAAAGGGCATAAATAAAATTATCAATGTATATAAAATATGTCTATAGGAAACTTTTAGAAATAAGAATAATGTTAGAATCATGACAACACCAAAGATAATTGCATGTGAACGAAATAAAAAAGTTGTAGCAACAACCAATAGGCCAATAATTTGTAATGCTGAGTAATTACTATTAATAGGAGATGAAAAATAGAGACTTAATCCTATAAATAATAAAGATAAAAAAATTCCATCAGTATAGTTTAATCCCACCGTATCATACAGAAACAGATGAAAAAAAATGGTTACAAAACCAAGTGAATATTTTACAGAATTGGTTAATCCATCAATTTTGGGAAATAATCTCATTATATACATCATTGATACACTAAGTGAAACAATCATGAGTCCGATATAAAACAATGCCCAATTAAGTATTTCTGCACCAATTACATTATAAAGAAGAGTATATCCTGGGCCATAGAAACCATTTTTCCATTTGCCTAAGTCATCCATTGCCGAAATTTTTAAAACACCAATAATATCATTTGATGTTGGATACCAATATGTATAAAAACCACCTATTGTAATGTAGGTAATAAGTAAAAATGAAAACAAAAAATAAAACCATTCAAATTTATATGAAAGATTATTTGCACTCATATACTCATCCCTTTAAACTTCAACTCCGGAATATTAAGGATAACCAATATCACGCATCTACAAATCCATTCAGTAGAGAGTGTATTCTTGTCTTTATGTTGAATATTATAAATATCTTTAGATAGTTCATCAGGGTTTTTTGTCAATTCTTTTGAAAGATTCATACCTTTATTCGTATTTGTAGCGACAAAACAATTGGCGTGAAAATAAATAAACTTTTAATATATTGTTGAGAACATAATAATACTAATATATTTCTGATTTTCATTTAATAGAGATTTTCAACAAATATACACAAAATAATTTTTTATTATATTCCTTAGTTTAAAATACAATATCTCTTTAGTGAAAATATGCAAATGATATTCATATTATGTTAGTAAAAAAAAAGGATGTGTTTAAAGGCATTGACTATAACTATAAAACTATTATTATTTATAAACGCTTATTTATGAATATCATAAGTGAAAATCTGTAAATTCGAAAACCTCTTTATCCCTTTAATCTTATTCCTAAAAAGAATACTATAATCTACTTTTCCTGCTAAGGTATTTCTCTGCTTTATCTTTTGGCGCTTAGCCATCAGTTTAGGTATTTCAAAATAGAATGCAAAATGTGCTTTTGCAATCGCCAATACATGTTGTAAGCCCTTTTCCTTATTTAAAAAAGTAAGAGCAGCAATGCCATCCAAAACTAAGCGAGTAGGAATTGTTGTAAATAGGGAAGAAGTAGGTAAATTCTTAAACAACATGAATAGGTTATTCCTAAAGTTCAAATGCGTTTTAAAAGCAGAGCCTGCATTCAATGTTCCGCCACCTACATGATAAACAACCGATTTTGGCTGAACCATAATTTTGTATCCTTTGTTTTTCAATCGCCAACACAAATCAATTTCTTCTTGGTGAGCAAAAAAATCTTCATCCAAACCGCCAATCTCATTAAAATGTGATGCTCTTACAAAAAGGCAAGCACCTGTTGCCCAAAACACTTCAATAACATCATTGTATTGTCCTTTATCTTGTTCTAGGTCATCAAATATTCTTCCTCTGCAAAACGGGTATCCTAGGTTATCAATAAAACCACCACTAGCACCAGCATATTCAAAAGTATTTCTTTTATTATAATCTAATAATTTAGGTTGGCAAGCAGCAATTTTTTTATCACTATCCATTA
>CAJWTV010000042.1 GCA_913047375.1 uncultured Polaribacter sp. | reverse complement strand
TTCAAAAAACCTTACAAGAAAAAAACCTTCTCAAGAAATACAAATCCTAAAAAATAAATAATAATTATAAAATATTTTATTTTTTTGAAAAATTTTCTAACATTTGTTGCATCATTTTGTGAATTACGCTGACACCCTGTAGGGGTCTTATAAAAACCTTAAATTCAATAATCATGCCTTCTTCGTTCCAGGTAATTAAATCAATACCATTAATTTCAATTCCATCGATACTTAATCTAAATTCAAGAGCTGCATGATTTTCATTAATAATTTCTTTAGTGTATGAGAAAGACTTATTATTAAATACCTGAGCTGCAGCCATTAAGTATAGCAATGTTAAATCTCTTCCCTTTTGTGGAGTAAAGACAACAGGAGAATAGAAAGTTACATTTTCAGCTAGAATAGATTTTAATAAGTTGTGATCTTGTTTATCTACAACTTCGTGCCATTTATTTATTGGATTTTCCATTTATTTATTTTTAGCTAATGGATGTGTTTTTGTATAGATATTAAGTAGCTGAGAGTTCTCAACTTTAGTATATTTTTGAGTTGTTGATAGGCTACTATGACCAAGTAATTCTTGGATAGTTCTTAAATCTCCACCATTTTCTAATAAATGTGTAGCAAATGAGTGTCTTAGGGCATGAGGTGTTGCCGTTTCAGGTAACGATAGTGATGCTCTAATTTTTTCTAATGCATATTGAATTATTCTAGGGCTAAGTCTCTTTCTTCTTTTGCCAATAAATAACGGATCATCATTAGTAAATTCATAAGGGCAAATTTCTAGATAATTCATTATACTTTTTCTTATATAATCCATCATTGGAACAATTCGTTCTTTATTGCCCTTACCTTTTATTATTAAATAGTCTTCATTTGTAAAATTTGAATAATTTAGATTTAAAGCTTCAGAGATTCTTAGTCCACACCCGTATAATAAAATCAAAATTGTCTGATTCCGTTGACCAATCCATTTCTCATCATCAATATTTTTAGCTTCTTTTATAACTTGAATTGCAAGGTCTGCAATTATTGGGCGGGGTAAACTTTTCTTTTGTTTAGGTCCTTTTAAATTAAGAATTGGGGAGCTATTAAACTTTTTTATTTTTATTAAATAATTAAAAAATGACTTTAGAGAAGATATTTGTCTAGCAATTGAAACGTTAGAATTTCCTAAGTTTTTTTGCTCTGCCAAGTATCCTCTAAAGCTGTTATTGTTCAGTCTTTTAAAATCTTCTATTGAAGGATCATTACCTAGATAATTCCTTAGAAATAAAATAAATTTTTTAATATCTCTCTTGTATGCAGAGATAGTATTTGGACTTAGTCCCTTAAGATTCTTTAAGTTAGAGAGCCAGTCTTGATACTCTTTTTGTATAATGAATTCTTCCACTTATGAATAAATTATAAAATTGATTGTTTAGTCTCAGCCCAGTCTTTAAGAAACGCGTCTAAACCTTTTTTTGTTAATTCGTGTTCATACATTTCCATAAAAACTTTTGGAGGAAGCGTAACTGTATCTGCGCCAATAATAGCCGACTTTGCTACATGATCTAAACTTCTTACCGAGGCAACTAAGATCTTAGTATTAAGCTTGTTATAATTAGAGTATATAGATTTTATATCTTGAATTAGATCTAAACCACTTTCACCTATGTCGTCCAACCTTCCAATAAAAGGGGATATGTAAGTTGCACCAGCTTTGGCAGCAATTAGGGCTTGGTTAGAAGAAAAACAGAGTGTGACATTCGTAGATATTTTTTTATTAGTAAGTGCAACACAAGCTTTTAAGCCATCTAAAGTTAGAGGTAATTTAACAACAATATTTTTAGCTATTTTTGATAATCTTAAACCTTCATTGATCATACCCTCAGTATCAACTGCGGTAACTTCAGCACTAATAGGGCCATCAACAATTGTAGCAATTTTTTCTAATACGGTAATAAAATCTTGTCCAGATTTTGCAACAAGTGATGGGTTTGTAGTAATGCCATCTATAAGACCTGTTTCACTAAGGTCTTTGATAACATCTACTTCTGCTGTATCTAAAAAAAAGTCCATATTATTTTAGTATATATTTAGTATTATACTTATAACATGAAAAATAAATAATACATATGAATTCAGTGATACAAAAAATTTATTTTGCCAACGTTTTAGTGGCTTACCCACTTGATCAAGAATTTACATATAGCTTTACAGAAGATCAAATAATCAATGTAGGATCCATTGTTTTAGTGCCATTTAGAAATAAAAATTATTTGGGTGTCGTAAGGGATACAAGTGATAAAACAAACTTTGATTTAAAAAAGATTAAATTGATTGTTGATGTATCTTCATACTCATTATCCAAAAAAATGATAAAATTTTTAGAATGGATTGCATCATATAATTTAATACCTAAAGGGATGGTATTAAAGATGATTTTACCTAAAAGTGAAGCCTACTTTGATAAAGAAAATGAATATGAAAATAATGAAAATATTTTAACACCTAATGATTTAAAGCTTAATGATACTCAAACTAAAGCAAGAGAAAAAATAGAGGATATTATTTCTCATAATGAATATTCAACAATCTTATTGGATGGTATGCCTGGCTCAGGAAAAACTGAAGTTTACTTTGATTTAATTGAAAAAAATATCTTAGATAAAAAACAATCTTTAATTTTATTCCCTGAAGTATCTTTAACTAATGATTTTATTAAAAGAATTGAAAAAAGGTTTGGTTATTTGCCTGATATTTGGCATAGCAAAATAACACCATCTAAAAAGAAGAAAATTATCCATAAAATTATTTCAGGTAGAAGTCAGATACTGATAGGTACTAGGTCAGCCTTATTTTTACCTTATAAAAATCTTGGTATGTTGGTTGTAGATGAGGAACATGACCCGTCTTACAAACAAGAAGAGAAAGGAATATATAGCGCTAGAGATATGGCCGTTGTTAGGGCATCAATAGAAAAATTTACTTTAATTCTTGTAAGTGCAACTCCTTCTCTTGAAACAATTTATAATATTGATCAAAGTAAATATTTTCATGTTAAACTTAAAAATAAATTTTCAATAACACCTGAACCAAAAATAACAGTTATTGATATGAAAAAAAGCAAACTCAAAAAAAATAACTGGGTTTCAGATGAATTAAAGAAGACTATTCAAAAAAAATTATCCATGGATCAACAATCACTTTTGTTTATTAATAAAAGAGGTTATGCACCAATGATTATTTGTAAAAGCTGTGGACATAAATTTACATGTAAAAATTGTTCAAGTTATTTAGTTGAACATTTAAAAGATAAAAAATTATTGTGCCATCACTGTGGATATAAATTAGGCTCGTTTCAAATTAAATGTCAGAGTTGTAATAATGAAGATGAATCATTTGTTGATTTTGGGGCTGGTATTGAAAAAATTTACAATGAAATTGCTAGAGATTTTCCAACAGCAAAAATTTGTCTTTTTTCCAGTGATCATATTAAATCAAGTGAAGATCTAAATGAAAAAGTAGAGAAAATTTATAATAATAAATTTGATATTATTATTGGTACCCAGCTAATAACAAAAGGATATCATTTTCCATTTCTTACATGTGTTGGAGTAGTAGATGCTGATATGACTTTAAGAGGTGGAGATCTTCGCGCCTCGGAGAAAACTTATCAAATGCTTTATCAAGTTGCAGGTAGAGCTGGTCGCGGTGACATACCAGGCGAAGTTTATTTACAGAGTTATTTTCCTGAAAATGAAACAATTAAAGACCTAACAAATATGGATAGAGAAAAATTTTATAAAAAAGAATTAAATATTAGAATGAGAGCAAATCTTCCGCCTATATCAAAGATGGCAGCTATTATAGTTTCTGGTAGGAACATTTCAGATGTGCAGCAAGCTTGTTTGAAGTTATCTAAATCTACTCCAAAAATTGATAATGTAGATTTTTATGGACCAGCCCCAGCTCCATTATCTAGATTAAAGGGTAAGCATAGGCTGAGGTTCCTGATTCACGAAAAAAAAGGCAGAAAAATACAAAAAATTATCCTTCATTGGCTATCTAAGGTCCCTCAAACGCCCGGTGTGACTATTACAACCGATATTGACCCACAAAACTTCACATAAAAAGGGCATATGTGACATTCAAGTGCTTGAAAAATACTATACTTAATGATACGCAGTGACTTTAATTTAATCTAAAAAATAGCTACTAATGTCAAAATCTAGTCATTCAGCCTCTGCATCAAGATATGCAAATGCGCTATTTCAGTTAGCAAAAGAAGCTAAGGTACTGGACAGTATTTCTAATGATTTAGATAAGATTTTGGAACTTTTATTGGCAGATAAAATTTTTGCATCTTTCATTGAAAATCCATCTATCAAAAACGTGAATAAATTAAGTTTGTTAGATATGTTGGCTGATAAACTTGAGTTATCAAAACTGACTAAAGACTTTATAGGTGTAGTTACTAAAAAAGGTCGTGTGAGCAATATTCAAGAAATAATAAAGAGCTATAAAGATTTAGTCTCTGATTTTAATGGGATTAAAAATGCCTATGTTTCAGCTTCAAAAGTTTTATCAGAAAATCAAATTAATTCTATTAAGCAAAAACTAAAAGAAAAATTTAGTTCAGAATTTATTTTACATACAGAAGTAGACGAAAGCTTGATTGCAGGTCTTAAAATTCAAATTGGAAGTCAAATGATTGATAGTACGATCAAAAGTAAATTAAACGCGTTAAAAGCTAAAATGAAAGAGGTAGCATAATGGATATTAAACCATCAGAAATATCAAAAATTTTAAAAGAAGAAATTAAAAATTTTGGATCAGATTCCGAAATACTCGAAGTAGGTCAAGTCCTCTCTGTTGGAGACGGTATCGCTAGAGTTTATGGATTAGATAATGTTCAAGCTGGTGAAATGGTCGAATTTAGTGATGGTACCAAAGGAATGGCTCTTAATCTTGAGAGTGATAATGTTGGTGTGGTTTTATTTGGAGGTGACTCTGGAATTAAAGAAGGAGATACTGTTAAAAGAACTAACTCAATTGTAGATGTGCCTGTTGGAAAAGAACTTTTGGGCCGTGTTGTTGATGCTTTAGG
>CAJWTV010000041.1 GCA_913047375.1 uncultured Polaribacter sp. | reverse complement strand
TAGAATGCATCAATAAACTGATTTGCTATATCAATATTATTTTTTTGGTAATTATCAACTTTAGAGTTAGTTTGATTTTTACAACCTAATAATGTAATCGAAACAAATAGATAAAGTAGATTTTTCATAGCATTAAAATTTTCATAAATATAAACAATATTGTAAAAATCAATAATATCATTAGTATGATGTTATAAGCACAATAAAAAAACCAAACATTGCTGAATGGGTTTCTATATTAAGAGTTTTAGAAATAGCTGAATTGACTGAAAGCGATATGCCTATGGGTTATGCTTGTCATTTAAATGTCGGGTATAATACAAGTCACTTTACTGTTAGAACTGCTATTGCTTTATAAAGTGGCTTCTAAAATCAACTAAATTAAAAGAAAAAGAAAAACTTTAAATATAGAAACCCATTCAGAAATGTTTGAGTTTCTAATTTTCAGGGTATTTATCTTTTTTAGCTCTTTTTTTTACAATCTTTAAAATAGAATCTTTTTGCATTGCTATTTCATTTTTAGTTTTACGGAGCTCTTCGGAAACATTTTTAATAGATCCATTAATATCTTTTAATGTCGTTTTAATACTTTTAATATTTTTAGTTACACCAGAAACATTATTGTACAAGCTACAACTGTTTATAAATAAAAGGATAAGTGATAATAAAAGGATTTTTTTCATAGTTTTCATATTTTAATTTCACTCTAAACCAATTACTGTGCCATTTAGAAATATAATTTTTATATTTGAATTATTAAAAAAATTTAGGGAATGAAAAATAAATATTTAGTAAAATATTCACTTGAATTTTTAGTGATAGTCTTGGGAGTTTCAGTCTCTTTTTACTTATCAGAGATAAGTAAAAAGAGAGATTTAAAAGTTTTATCAATAAGTATTCAACAAAACCTTTTAAATGAAGTTATTGAAATTGAAAAATATATAAAAGAGAGGGAAAACGCTTTTTTTTCTGATACTAAAACTATCATAGCACTTCAAAATAAAAAATTTAACTTAGATAGTTTAAGGTTACTAAATAGGGTTACCGTTACTTTATTCAATTACAGGGGTTTTAGTCCTCCGAATTCTGTTTATAATTCTTTAGTTAGTGATGGTAATTTAGGGCTTATAGAATCTTCAAAGATTAAAGAGGAATTAAGTAAAATGCACATTCAACATTTTTATCATATTAAATCAAATGTTGAGGATGAAAATATAGCCAAAAAAAAGATCGTAGATTATTTTCAGTTAAATTACCCTAAGTTCTTCTTAGATGGTCAGTTTAGTGAAAAAAGTGAAAATTATAATATAGAACTTAAAAAAATAATTAATACAGAATTAACGCTTCAATCTTTTATCCACGAAAAAAGAGTGGCAATGATTTTGAAAAATGGTGGTCTAAAAAGATACAATAATTCTTTAATTAAAATTAAGAAGCTCTTATCTGATAATTTATTGAAATCAAAACTATAGGCATATCTTCAACCTTCAATTCAGCTATTTCTAGACCTTAATTAGGTTTACTTATTACATCATAGTAATGATATTATTGGGTGTTAAATTATAGTTAACTTTGAGTAAATTTCAATTCTATGAAAAATCTACTTTATTTATTTTTGGGATTAAGTTTAATATTTGGATGTGATGATGGAGTTTCTGATGCTAACGCACCAGATAACCCTGTGTATTTGGATGACAACGGTACTTACATGAGAAGTATTGATATTAATGGGGAAGTTCGTGAATATTTGATTCACATACCGGATGCATACGATGGAACTCAGTCATTCCCTATTATGTTAAACTTTCATGGTTGGACAATGTCCGCTAATGATCAAATGAATGTGAGTGATATGCGTGCGTTATCAGAATCTGAACAATTTATCCTTGTTTATCCGCAAGGATCTCTGTTCTATGGTTCAACTCATTGGAATGTTGGTTCGTGGACAACGGGAAGTAGCTCTAATGATATAGGATTTATTGGTGATTTAATAATTGAAATCACTGCCAATTATAATATTGACCAAGACCGAATTTATGCTTGTGGCTATTCAAATGGAGGGTTCTTTAGTCAAGAATTAGCCTGTAATTTAAGTGATAAAATAGCCGCTATTGGAGCCGTTGCGTCAAATATGAGTGAAAGAACAAGGAATACATGTAGCCCAACTCACCCTATGCCAATTATTACAATTAGTGGCACCATGGATACAGTGGTTCAATACGATGGGTCTGAACCAGGAGGAACAATATCGCACAGCGAAACGATAAATTATTGGATAGACTTCAATAATACTGACACCTCAGCGGTTATAACCAATTTGCCAAATAGCAATCCTACAGACGGAAGTTCCGTAGATTTATTTCAATACTTCAATGGGGATAATAATGTTGAAATCGAACATTATAAAGTTATAAACGGAGGTCACGGTTGGCCAGGAGTATTAGGGAATATGGATATTAACGCAAACTCTATTATTTGGAATTTTGTGTCTCAATTTGATCTTGATGGCAAAATATAAGCTGTAAGAGCAGTTTGGTCAATTATAAATATTTCGTACTGTGCAATATTTTATTTATTATAGCGTCTTATATTTTATTAAACCATAAAAAAATGAAAAAAATAAAATTTCTTTTATTAATCTTATTTTCACTAACAACTTTAAACTCTTGTATGCTAGGAAGGTTTGTTGTTTATAATTTTGCAGACATTAACGATCATAAAAAGTTTCCATCAAGATCTATCGATAAAGGAGCTACTAAGTTCCAGTTCCCTATTGCAGAAAAAGGAAAAGTACCAAAAGAGATTAATATTAAAGAAAAAAGTTATCCATTTGACCAATATTTGAAAGATAATAAAACAGTAGCTTTTTTGATTATTCAAAATGACACAATTCAATATGAAAAATATTGGGATAAATATGACAAAAACTCTATTGTTCCTTCATTTTCAATGGCTAAATCAATCACTTCAATTTTGATTGGCTGTGCTATTGATGATAAATTAATTAAATCCGTCAACGAACCAATAACAAATTATATTCCCGAACTTAAAGAAAATGGCTTTGACAAAGTCACGATTGAAAATTTGTTACAAATGACTTCAGGACTTAAATTTAATGAAAGCTATTACAACCCATTTGGAGATGCTGCAACTTTTTATTATGGAACAAACTTGCGAAAAGCAATCAAAAAAATGAAATTGAATATTGAACCTAGCGAAAAATTTGAATACTTTAGCGGCAATACACAACTTCTAGGCTTGGTGTTAGAAAGAGCACTAAAAAACAGAACAATTTCATCATATCTTGAAGAAAAAATTTGGCAACCATTAGAAATGGAATTTGATGCAAGCTGGAGTTTGGACAGAAAGAAAAACGGGTTGGAAAAAACTTTTTGTTGTATCAACGCACGAGCAAGAGATTATGCCAAAATCGGAAGGTTATACTTGAATAAAGGTAAATGGAATAACAAACAAATTGTTTCAGAAAATTGGGTAGCTAAATCCACAAAAGTTGACACTACCAGAAAAAGTGTTCGGTATTATCAATATCAATGGTGGCTGCCAACTCCGACAGGAGATTTTATGGCTAAAGGAATTTTAGGACAATATATTTATGTAAATCCTGAAAAAAACCTCGTTATTGTAAGACTTGGAAAAAGCAAAGGAAATAGTAATTGGTGGGAAGTTTTTACAAGTTTAGGACAAGCATACTAAAAATCAACTAGCAAAGGCTAATTAATACAATAAACACCTATTAGAATTTTAAAATTAATAAGAATACTAAATCTTTAAGAAAATAAAAATCACATTATAAGTATTAATTATAAGTATCTAACAAATCCTTTTGCTCATTAATGGATGATAAAAATTCTTTTTTAAGAGATTCCACTAATTCTTTAACACTTGGATCATCTTCAATAGTAGTTACTCCTTGACCTGCAGACCATATTGTTTTCCAAGCTTTTGCTTCTGATTTTGCAGCATCTAATTCATCCCCAAAATCAACTTTTTTAGAATTACCCCACATATCTTCTGTAATTCCCATAGATTCTAAGCTTTGGCGAAGAAAATTTGCATTAACACCCGAAACAGCGGCTGTATATACAATATCACCAGCTTTCGAATTTATTATCATTTCTTTGTATGCATCGTCAGCTTTACTTTCTTTAGTGTTAATAAATCTAGTACCCATATAAGCAAGGTCAGCTCCCATTTGCCTAGCAGATGCTATATCTCGTCCGTTAGATATACATCCAGAAAGTAAGATTGTCTTTTTGAAAAATTTCTTTACTTCAGCTATAAAAGGAATTGGATGAAGAGTTCCTCCATGACCTCCAGCTCCAGCCGCTACTAATATAAGTCCATCTACCCCAGCCTCGGCAGCTTTTTCTGCATGTCTTTTTTTAATAACATCATGATACACTAAACCACCATATGAGTGGATTGCATCAACTAATTCACTAACGGCACCAAGTGATGTTATAATGATAGGAACCTTATGTTTTACACAAAGTATTAAATCAGCTTGAACTCTTGGATTAGTATTATGAACAATTAAATTAACCCCAAAAGGAGCTGCTTTTTTACCAGTTTCTTTTTCAAACTTATCTAGTTCTGATTTTATCTCAATTAACCACTCTTCAAAGCCTTCTGAAGTTCTTTGATTTAATGCCGGAAAAGTACCGACAATTCCATTTTTACAACATTCTATTACGAGTTCTGGGCCTGAAATTAAAAACATTGGTGCTGCAACAGCAGGTATGTTTAATTCATTTATAAATTGTGGTTTACTCATTGTTTAATTTTATTAATATAAATATCCTAATTTACTTTCAATTTTAGGAGATCTTTAGATAAACTTGGGAAGTAGCTTAGTTTCGTAAAATCTCACCACAACCAACGCGCGGTCCTGCGGCACCTGAGGGTTGAGAGCTAAAATCATCAGGTCCTTCATGGATAATAATTGCATGTCCTACTATATTTTTATTAATATCTTTTCCACCAATGGACCAAAGTGTTGTTGTTCTTTCTATCATTCCTGTTCCATTTGCACCCACTACTAAATTTCCAATATCTCCAACATGAAAAGGGGCTTCCATCCATTTTCCATGATTTTCCGCTGTTGGATTCCAATGTCCTCCAGCAGATTTCCCGTTTGGAGCAGAGCAATCGCCAATTGCATGAATATGGATTGCATGGTTTCCTTTAGAAAGTCCAGAAAGTTGAGCGCTCATAGTTACAACACCCTCTTTTTCTATAAAAGTGACCTTACCCGAAACCGTACTTCCACTTTTGGCCTCAATATTAGCAACTGCTTTTTTTTCTGCTACTGAACATGAAGATAAAAGTAGCGCATTTATACTGAATGCGATAGTTAATACTATAAGTGTAAATAGTTTTTTCATTCTGTTTATATTTTTAACAAATATAAGTGTTAATTGCAAAAAAACATT
>CAJWTV010000040.1 GCA_913047375.1 uncultured Polaribacter sp. | reverse complement strand
ACTTAGCGTTGCCGCTCCTGAAGCAATCGTAGGAATTAACTCGGTTGCGGTTAATTGCGTTACCCCATCTGATTTATAGACTGCCTCACTGAATGTAATTGTTGCAGATGTATTATCAGCATTTACAGCCAATGAAGTTGCTATGCTGGGTGATTGTGAGAAAATTGATAACGTAAAAACTGTTAACGCTAAAAAAAGTAATTTTTTTTTCATAATAATAATATTTAATAATAATAATTCTCAGTATCCTAAATACTGCATTGTAATTTTTTTCAAAACCGATACCGAAACCAAATATTAATTAGGAATGGAATTAATTGAACTAAAACTTGGGGAGGTTAAATTTACTTCAATACTTTGTACTTCTGTTAATTTATTTTGCTTTCAACAAAGTATGGGCTGAGTATGGGCTGTTCCAATTACTCTAAATCAATTTAAAATTCTGTGAATAATAAATTTGATGTAAGGAATAATGAGTAAATTTATAAAAACCAAAACAGCTTCCGTGCAAGACACGCTATAATTTACTTCCAAATAATTATTTGGAAGTAAATTATAGCGTGCTAATTAGAAAAAAATCATTAGATAAAGTCGTGAAAAGTATTTTCTCCCACCAAAAAAAATTAACTCGATCTTTGCAGTAGCTGAATTCATTTTACTTTAAATACACTGAATACAAAATTTCATCAGAATTTCTTTCATCTTATTAACAACTGAAACAGACACTTACTACCAGCTCTCTAGCCTAAACAATTTTGGGAACTTGTGTCCTTCAAAGTATAGGTTATTAAATGCGCAAAGACAGCAATTAGTTGGTAAAAACATCCTGCAAAAGCAAGTTTTCGCTTGGAAAAACTGTACTAATATCGCTAGAATAGCTGGCAGGCCTAGTATAAATCGTTCCTACACTAATCAAAAATGAAAATCAAGAAAAAGTAGGGCTGGATATGGGCCAAAGTTATCCTCAAGAAAAGCTAAAGACTTGTAGTATTTCAAAAACATTTCCTACGCTCCAACTCCGCGTATTTACGCCACCAATGAATATTGGTATGATTTAAAGATGCTTTAAAAAAACATCATAACCTGTCGAATAATTGATAGGTTATGAGTTTCTCAACTAACCTTCCTCTTCTTCACTAAAACTTAATATAATTATTGACACAACCTAAAGAGGTTAATGAAATATTACATTTTTATCGTTTTTTTCATTACCATTCCTTTTTCAGAATAGATTTTAATAAGATACATTCCATTGGGTAAATTATCAGTTGCAATAGATCCGAAATTTGAATTAATCTCCTTTATTTTTTCACCCAAAATAGAATAGATCTCAACTTTAGAAATTGCAACGTTTTTAGATTCAATTGTTAAAATATTTGTTACTGGATTTGGATATAATTTAAGGGAATTGTCTAATTTTTCATCATCAACACTTAACTGAGCAGTAGAGCAACCTGTTGAATTAACAGTCTCTCCAGTTGGAGTATCAGAACACGTATCTACGTCATCCATTATACCATCACCATCACTATCTAAGAATTTTGTTTTTTTCATTATAGTAGTTAAAGATGAATCTTCTGTATCTATAGCGAAAACTTCATATTCAAACTCGGTGTTTTGATATTCAGAAATGTCGATATTAAAATTATCGACAATATAATAATTATCCGATCCAGATTCTGGACGACGATAGTTAATATCATAACTAACATCATTAACAACCTCTGAAGTTGTTCCATTTTGAATAATTCTATATCCATATTTTGGACCCGGAATATCCACTGAAGTCAATGATTCTTCTCTAAAAGTAACATTATAATTAGAATTCCCTTGATGATAATTTTGATTGTAATCAAAAGACGAGTTAAACGATAAGGAAAGTAAAGAAGGGTTAGATGAGTCGATTGAAATTAATTCAAAAGGAAACGGATTAATATTTTCATTTATTATTATTACTGGAAATTGTTTCATGTAAAAATCATTCCCTTTTCTGAAATTTACAGATAAAATGGGTTCTGATATTGAAGTGAATCTGTCTATATCATTAGGATCATTCATGAAGTCTATTTCGTAAACATTGGTAGGACTATTTAACAATCCTCCATCTCTATTTTGTTGAGTAGGAAATGCTGTGTAAATTGGTTCTGGATCTATTATCTCAATAATCTTTGGATTATGAGAAAGTAATTGTTCATTATCGTTTATGAGCAACTTAAGATAATAATTAGTATCATATTTTATATTTATTGTATCTTTAGGTAGGTAAAAATTATTTCCTTCATGGTTATAACTTAGTGTACTCCAGTCTGAAGGTTGTACAGTCTGATAGTCAAGATTTAAATTAAAAACTTCTGGATTTGGAACAACATTCGATTTTGTAAAGATTGTTAAGAAATCGGGGTTGACTGCTGTTATAAACTCATCTTCACCATCTTTATTTATATCGTTAACGGACAGTCGATTACCAATAAAAAAATCTTGAATATAGTACTCTTTCCCACCAGAATTAAGAACCCCATTATCGTCAAAAAGGGTGTAATCACTAGTGAAGTCAAAATTATTTGGAAACAACCCTTTTATACTATTGTAGGTTGTAAGTTCATATCGATCTCCTACATTTTTAAAAAAACAAATACTATTTGGGTCCCCACACCAATTAGGGTAATTTAAAAACTGATCTATTCCGCCTAAAACTGAATTTACCCCCTGATGAAGCTGTGGAAATAAGTCAAGATCTCCGTCATTATCTATGTCTATAAAATAAAATTCCCCATTATTATCTAAGCTTAAAGTCTTACTTTCTTCTAGGTCAAAAAAAAGTGTGGTCCTATCAATTAATTGCCCATTATTTGATCCATCAATCACCTTTTCAAAAACTTTAAAATATTGTTGTACAACTCCATCTGTAAAATTAGTATTACCATCGAGTCTAACTGGAGGTGATCCTCCCATTGAAGTTACAAGTGTCATAATAAATTCCCTACCTGGATATGAATTATACGACATAGATTGATAAAGTCTTGGGTACAGATTCCACTCTGGATCGGATATATATTGTTCTTCATTTAATAGAACCACAAACTCAACTGATTTGTTTTCTTTATTTATATTGAAGTATCCCACTTCACTTTCATTACCATCACTACCACTTGCATCATTAGACCATTCCATTTCCTGCAAAAATTCATCATTTGGATCTCCATCAAAATTAGTTGAAATCCCTTTTACCGATTCTGTAACAGTCCAAAATTTTCCGTTATTAGGAATGTAAGAGTACACTGAAGAAATTAACTTACCATCACCTTGGTTTTCCATAAAATAAAAGTTCATCCTTGAGTATTGGTTATCATAGTCAGTAAGGTTTGGGTTATTCCCCATAATCGATGAACCAATCATAAGAACATCTTCATCCCCATCTCCATCATAATCGCCTATTCCAACAGTTTGATCCCAAGGATATTGTTGATTGGAATTTTGAAGTTCATCATCTAATTCCAAATATTCATGTGTTACATCAGTACGAGTATTTTCAAATATTTTAATAATACGAGGTATCCACTCAATGAAAACACGACTATTAGGTTCGGAGGACTCCACATAATCTCTTCCTTCTAATAAATTATAATTTTCAAAATATTGTTTGTAATCGTCTACTCCAATTTCATCTATAAAAGTGGGATCAAAAGAGTTGAAATTATAATAGAATTTTTCTCCCTTTTCATTTTCATGAAACAATAAATCTGGTCCAGTAAAGAGGTGTTGGGTATCTTTAATTAAATTCCCTTCGAAATTATTGTCAATATTTAGATGTATAAAAGGTCTTGGTTCTGTGGATGCAAAATCCCAATCACCTTCTAAATGTTCTTTAGCTCTGTAGATAATGTCGATCTTACCATCATTGGTAACATCTGCAAGCCGTCTACCAAAATAATTTATAGCGTCCATCCCTTCAACTTGAAAAATAAATTGGTTGTACCCAGGGATAGATTGGTATTCGTGAAAATATCGGAATACAGATGGGGAATCCCCATTGTCAAAATTATTTTGAGAGATTCCTTTTAGGAAAAATAAAGAAAATATCAACAGAAATTTATATTTCATAATAGTTCGTTTTATAAAAAAAACTAAATTAATGGAAGTGTTTAAATATTGCATATACTTGTAATATGAAACAACTACTTTTTTTACTTCTTTTCCCATTCTTGATTTTTTCTCAATCAATTATTATTAAAGACAGTGATGAAATTATCAAGACCCTTTTTTCTAAAGGAGATGAAAGGGTTTATGTCTTTTATCGAGACCATGTTTCTACTATTAGTTTAAATACACTAAAATTAAAAGACACGGTATTTGACAATAAAGGTCTTGATGTTGAAAGATTTCAAATGATTAGTACATACTCCCAAAATTATTTTTTAGATCCTTTAGGAGGAGGTGTCTTTTTATTTAAAAACTACATATTATCTAGAAAAGACAACTCCTTTCAACATAAAATGCAAATTAATTCATCACAATTTATTTATAAGGGAAATATTTATAAATATGGGGGTTATGGATTTTGGTCTGACCGTAATTTTATTACTCGATTTGATATAAAAACGAATGAATGGGAACTAGTTCCTTTCTTAAATAGTAAGACCGTTCCAAAAGGAAGACATCAATCTATTGTAAAAGTTATAGGAGATAATTTGTATGTAATTGGAGGAGTTTCTCCAAATGAATTGAACCCACTAGTTTTTGAGAATAATAATGATGTTTGGAAATTTGATTTAGTAAATGGCATATGGAAAAGGTTGGGGGAAATAAAAGGGTTGTCCAATAAGTTAATAAAAAATACAATTATTGATTTCGAGGACAAGTTAATTATTGACAATATCGATGAGGATATTTTATATGAACTTGACCTAGTTCGTAATTCTGTGCGTCTATTTAATAAAACTTCATTTACTAGAAAAGTAAATAATCCTTCCTTACCCATATTCTTCAATAAAAATGAGTTTTATGGGTTTTTTAAAGAAGATAACTCCTTAAATCAAATAACTTTAGTAAAAAGAAATGCTGATGAAATTTTTGGGGAACTTATTTCAGAAGATCGTTTTTATGAAAAGGAAATAAATTTCGTAAATTATATGTTGTCAGTTTTGGGGTTTTTAGTCTTAATTCCTATTTCTATCTTGATATATAAAAGAAGATTGGTCAAGAATAAGTTACTTATTAAAAAGGATGGTAATTTATACTTTAATAGGAAGAAAATAGATTTGGAAGCTCAAGGCTTAGTGCTGTTAAAATATTTAATGACTTCAAAAGAACCTGTATATTCAAAAGATATTATCTCATTAATAAATAAACCTCAAATGGAATATTCTCATAAAACCAGGATATTAAATGACACTTTGTATAAAATAAATTACAAGATAAAATCATCATTAAAAACAGATTATGATCCAATAACTGTAATTAAATCTTCGTTTGATAAAAGATTAAAAGTGTATTCAATTAATAAGGATCTTTTTATTAAATCATAACTTCTGTTAAATCTAACATAAGTTAATCTATCAACAATTTCATGAGAAAAAAAGTCTCCTCGATAAAATAACACCTCCGAT
>CAJWTV010000039.1 GCA_913047375.1 uncultured Polaribacter sp. | reverse complement strand
TCCCTGTAAAAAATGAAAGTGTTGATGGCTTTGAATTCATAGCTCCTGTAAAATCGTATGACCCAAACAGTAATAACATTTATGATATGTTAGGTAATGTGTGGGAGTTAACAAGCGACTTGTTTAATGTTAAATATTACTCAGAACTAGATTTATCTAAGAGCATAATTAATCCAACAGGCGCTAAAATAGCTTTCAATCCAAATAATCCTTATCAAAAAGAATATGTGATTAAAGGAGGTTCTTTTTTGTGTCATGAATCTTATTGTGCAAGTTATAGAATTTCTGCTCGCATGGGAACAACTTTTGACTCAGGATCAGACCACGTTGGCTTTAGAACAGTAGCAACAATTGAAATGCTAAATTAAATCTTATGTGATGACGATTTATATTAAGAATTTAATTCATCTACAATCAAGCCATCTTGTATAGTACCTATAACCCCCATTGCAGCTCTTTCTCCAGAAATCATTGCTGCATTTAGTGAGCCGTTTAAAAGTTGATCACCTGCTAAAAATATAGAAGAAGTAAGTTTTGTTTCTGTACTTGAAATTTGGTATTGTAGATTATTTAATTTGGGTAGAGCTTTATTTATTTGATATCTTTTAATGAATGTTATATTTGAAATATTACATAAAGAATTCAATTCATTAGTAACTTTTTTAATTAGCTCTTCCTCAGGAAAATCATGATTTTTCACTATAGTAACGGAGAGTAATTCGTTTTTTCCTTTTGTTGAAGTGGCTATTGAATTATGGTAAAATATATTATTAATTAATGATTTTTCATCAGCAATTAATCCTATTAATGGTTTTTTTATTTCTTTACATGGAGCTTCAAAATATAAAGTATCACAACTTTTCCAATTACTTTCTTGATTTTTTAAATTGCTAACTAAATGGCTAGCTTCTGTAGCAATAATTGAAAAATTACTTTCTATTTCTGACCCATCCTTTAAAATAATAATATTATTCTTCACTTCTTTTACAGGAGTATTTAAAATAATTTTTGTGGTTTTTAAGTTATCTTTTAATTGATTTGATATTGCTTGAATTCCAGATTTTGGAAGCACGGCAAGGCCTTGACTAAACATCTTAAATATAAATTCAAACATTCTACTTGAAGTCTCTAAATTGGGCTCTAAGAATATGCCACCAAAGAAAGGTTTAAAGAAATCATTAATAAAATATTTAGAAAAACCAAAATTTTCTAAATACCTTAAAGTTGATTTTTCTTCTGTTTTAAAAATTGCGTCTATCGATTTTTTCTTTAGAAAAAAAGTTAGTTTTAATATTTTAATTTTATCCGAAAATGTTCCAATAGAGGAAAATAAGGTCGGTAATAATAAAGAAAAAGAACGTAAAGGGTCTCCGATAGTTTGAGTTTTTCCATTTTTAAAAATGGTAGCACCTGGTTTAAATTTTTGTAAACTAAGAGTTTTAAAATTTAAGTATTTTTTTGCTGCAGGGTATGAAGTTAATAGAATTTGAAAACCATGATCTAAAATGTAATTATTTACAATATCTGATTTTACACGTCCACCTACACATGAGGATGCTTCAATAATTGTTGGTTTGTAACCATTGCTTTCTAAAACTTTAGCTGCAATCAATCCACTAACGCCTGCCCCAATAATATTTATTTTATATGCTGATTTCTCCATCTAAAATTTCATTTAGTTTTTCCTTTTTTCTTATGTAGGAAGAAATAATTCTTTGTACATCTCTATTGTCTTTTTGGGGTTGAACAAAAAACTGGTAATCTTCAGGTTGTAATAACTGTTCTGCTTGTTTTTTATCTAAATACCCAAACCCCTGATAAATTCCATTTAAAATTAAAGCAAAACCAATTTCACCTTCATTTCTCCCATTTTCTTTAATCACCAAATTATTTGCTCCTATCCCGACAGATACTATGGCCTTTTTTACGCGAATATTGTAACTCTCAATACTTTCTTTGTCACAACAAATCCCTCTGCAATCTTTAAGTTGATAATGGAAGCAACTCGAAACGTTTGTTTGTAGATGACAATATTTTGGACATAATTCATAATTTTTACACAGAAGTTCTAAATGATTTCTACATTCTGCAACAGAGTAATACTTTATTATTGCATTAGGAGCTAGTTTAAGTCTATTATAAGCTAAATGAATAATTCCTTTTTGATCTTCATAAGAAAACAAACCAACAGCCTCCCCAGCTCTTCTTTGCGCTCTATTAAATTTTGGATATAATTGCTTTATTTCTGACGACTCATGTAAAAGAGCTAATATTTCACTTCCAGTTTCTGTATAAGAAATATCAGCTGTTTCTAAACACATTGAAATTTCCTTCTTTTTTTTGTCATAAAAATGACTAATAACACGTTGTTTTATATTGTTTGCCTTTCCAACATAAATAACTTCTTTTTCTTCATTTTTAAAATAGTAAACACCATGTCTCTCGGGCAAATTATCTACGGTGGATTTATCTAAAAGTGGTGGAAGTGTAGCTTGTCTAGATTTAGGATTCAAAAAAGAATTAATAGTAAAATTATCATCTCTTTTAATTAATCTTCTAAATAACTCTACAGTAGCCTCTACATCACCTCTAGCTCTGTGCCTTGCTGAAATATGAATCCCTTCGTCTGCACAAATATTACCTAAACTATATGAATTTAGACCTGGTATTATTTTTCTAGATAAACGAACAGTACAAAGTTTTTTTCTTTTAAAATTAAAACCTAAACTTTTAAATTCTGCTTGGATTATATTGTAATCGAAGTTTACATTATGGGCTACAAAAATGGTGTCTTTAGTAATTTCTTCTACTTTTTTGGCAATCTCATAAAATTTTGGCTGATTTCTAACCATTGATTGATTTATACCTGTCAGATTTGTAATAAATGTAGGTATTGGTGACTCCGGATTTACTAGTGTTGTAAATTCGTCAATCACCTTTTTTCCGTCAAAGATAAAGATAGAAATTTCAGTTATTTTTTGCCCCTTGTATCCGTTTCCTGTAGTCTCTATGTCTACAACTGAGTATAAATTATCCAATAATACTTTTTAAATCTGCAATTGTCTCTGTTGGATTTTCAGCCCCAAAAACATAGCTTCCAGCGACTAAAACATTCGCGCCCGCTTCAATTAATGCATTTGCATTTTTATTGGTCACACCACCATCGATTTCTATTAGACAATCCGATTTAGAAAATTCAATTAAGTGTTTTAATTGAGCTGTTTTTTTATAGGTATTTTCTATAAAAGATTGCCCTCCAAAACCGGGGTTTACACTCATGATACAAACTAAATCTAGATCAGTAATTATATCTTCTAAAACAGCAATTGGTGTATGTGGGTTTAAAGCAACACCTGCTTTCATCCCAGCAGCTTTTATAGCTTGAATTGTTCTATGTAAATGGGTACAAGCTTCATGATGTACCGTTAATATGTTTGCTCCTAAGCTTGCAAAAGTTTCAATATATTGATCTGGATTTACAATCATCAAATGCACATCAATCGTTTTGGTAGCATGCTTATTTATAGCTTTTAGAACGGGCATACCGTAAGAAATATTTGGAACAAAAACACCATCCATTACATCAATATGAAACCAGTCTGCTTCACTATTGTTTACCATTTCGATATCTCTTTGTAAATTGGCAAAGTCTGCTGCTAAAATTGAAGGTGCAATTAAGTTACTCATTCGTTTGTTATTTTGTTATAGTCTCTTACAAAGATAATTAATTCATCTATGTGAAAAAATTAGACTTACTAATCTTTTTAATATTTAACTAACACATTACTCTGTCTAAAATAATTGGTAAAAAAAAACTCTCAAATTTGAATTTGAGAGTTTTTTTAAGTTGTTTTTAACCTAAATAGGTCATTAGAATTTTACTTCTAGAAGTATGCTTTAATCTTCTAATTGCTTTTTCTTTAATCTGACGAACACGCTCACGTGTTAAATCGAATGTTTCCCCAATTTCTTCTAATGTCATTGGTTGATGTTCCCCAAGACCGAAGTATAATTTTACTACATCCGCCTCACGAGGAGTTAAAGTTTCTAGAGCTCTATTAATCTCTATTCGTAAAGATTCATGTAATAATTTTCTATCTGGATTTGGAGATTCTCCAGAATTTAATACATCATATAAATTAGAATCTTCTCCTTCAATTAAAGGCGCATCCATAGATACGTGACGTCCAGAGTTTTTCATTGATTCTTTCACGTCATTTACAGTCATGTCTAATTTCTTAGCAATTTCTTCTGCACTTGGCGGACGTTCGTTTTCTTGCTCTAAGAAAGCGTACATTTTATTTATCTTATTTATTGAACCAATTTTATTTAAGGGTAGACGTACTATTCTAGATTGTTCTGCTAATGCCTGTAATATAGATTGGCGAATCCACCATACAGCATATGAGATAAATTTAAAACCTCTAGTTTCATCAAAACGTTTTGCTGCCTTAATTAATCCTAAATTACCTTCATTAATTAAATCGGGTAAAGTTAATCCTTGATTTTGATATTGTTTTGCAACAGATACAACAAATCTTAAATTGGCTTTTGTTAATTTCTCTAAAGCACTTTGGTCTCCCGCCTTTATAAGCTGTGCTAATTCTACTTCCTCATCGGCAGTAATTAAGTCTACTTTACCAATTTCTTGTAAATATTTATCTAATGATGCAGTTTCTCTATTGGTAACCTGCTTTGTTATTTTAAGCTGTCTCATTTAATTATCAAAAAAATTAAAGATTAATATGGTGTTTCATTCTATTATACGTTGATAATAATATTTTTGTTACAAAAAAAAAGTATTATTCTATAAATAACTGATATTTAATTCTTTTGCTCATAAAAAATGGGATCAATATTATTGATCCCATTTAGTATTTATATGATTTTATTTTTAAAAAAGCCCGTTTATTTGTGCGTCAATTCTGTCTATGATATACCCTAAATCTTCTGGGTTGTCAACAAAATCTAAATTATCTACGTCTATAACCAATAGCTTCCCTTTTGAGTATTTAGAGATCCAAGCTTCATAACGTTCATTTAGACGACTTAGATAGTCGATACTAATTGAATTTTCGTAATCTCTTCCTCTTTTATGAATTTGTCCCACTAGCGTAGAGATATCTGCTCGAAGGTATATTAATAAATCTGGAGGGGTTACTAGTTTTTCCATCAACTCAAATAAAGAGCTATAATTTTTATAATCTCTATTTGTCATTAATCCCATTGCGTGGAGATTGGGAGCGAAAATAGTAGCATCTTCATAAATAGTTCTGTCCTGAATTATTTTTTTACCAGTCTTACGAAGTTCTAGTATTTGTCTAAAGCGACTATTTAAAAAATATACCTGTAGATTAAATGACCAACGTTCCATTTCTGAATAAAAATCATCTAAATAAGGATTATCGTCAACAGCTTCGTAATGAGGCTTCCAGTTATAATGTTTAGCTAATAGTTTTGTGAGCGTGGTTTTACCTGCGCCAATATTTCCGGCAATTGCAACGTGCATAAATTAAATGTTAAATATTTTACTTTGATTGATAAAGGTAGTAAATTTTTATCATTAGAAGTTCATTCCAATATCAATTTATATTCCTCTTTTTAATATTTTAATATTTAAATATTTCAATCTATTTGTGAATTTTTAAACTGTTTTTTTCTTTCGAATTATACCTTAAATTATATACTGAATTTAAAATGCATATTTTAATTATTAAAAAGTAGTATTAAATTCCATGGAAAATAAAAAGCACTTTAAAAAGGATAGGTCT
>CAJWTV010000038.1 GCA_913047375.1 uncultured Polaribacter sp. | reverse complement strand
TAGTTGAAGAAGCTGCTGTAGTTGAAGAAGCTGTTGTAGTTGAAGAAGCTGTTGTTGCTGATGAAGCTGTTGTTACTGAAGAAGTTACTGAGGTTAAAGAGACTCCAGAAGCTACAGAAGAAAAAGCAGCAGAATAAATTATAAATTAATACGATAATGCGTAAAGAAGATTGTTTTTATTTAGGCAAAATCGTTACAAAATATAGTTTTAAAGGTGAAGTTGTAATCAAATTAGATACAGATGAGCCTGAGTTGTATAAAGAAATGGAATCAGTATATGTCGAATTTGGCAGTAACCTGGTTCCATTTTTTATTCAAAAAAGTTCACTTCACAAAGGAAATCAACTTCGTGTTCAATTTGAAGATGTTTATTCTGATGAAGAAGCAGATTCGATTTTAAAATGCGGAATTTATCTCCCAATGAGTCTTTTACCAAAACTTGACGGAAATAAATTTTATTTTCATGAAGTAATAGGATTCACAGTTGTTGATTTAAAATTTGGAGAAGTAGGTAGTATTGTTCATATAAATGATAAAGCCGCCCAACCACTATTTGAAATTGATAGAGATGGTAAAGATGTTTTCATACCCATGATTGATGATTTTATTAAAAAGGTAGATAGAGTAAATAAAAAAATAGAAGTTGAAACTCCTGAAGGATTAATAGACTTATACTTATAGAAAGGTGGCCGAGTGGTCGAAGGCGCACGCCTGGAAAGTGTGTATACGGCAACGTATCGAGGGTTCGAATCCCTTCCTTTCTGCAAAATAGTAAATTTATAAAGTTCTATATTTTTGATGAATATAGAGCTTTATAATTTTCAAGAATTAGAAATTATTAGCAAAAAACCATTCATATTCAAAGAATTCACAATTCATCAAGATAAAACTGCGATGAAAGTTGGTACGGACGGAGTTTTACTAGGGGCTTGGTGTTCTTTGGAAAATTTTCCAAATACTATTTTAGATATTGGATCTGGAACTGGAGTAATCTCATTAATGTTGGCGCAGCGTTCTGATGCAATATTAATAGATGCAGTTGAAGTTGATGATTATGCATATGAACAATCTGTAGAAAATTTTGAAATATCTGATTGGGGTGATAGGTTGTATTGTTACAATTCAACATTCCAGGAATTTTATAAACAAATAGCTGAAGAAGAACAAACTTATGATCTAATCGTTTCTAATCCCCCCTTTTATTCAGATGATTTTCAAACCGAAAGCGATGCTAGAAATAAAGCACGCTTTACTTCTTCACTGTCATTTAATGAATTAATTATTGGAGTTTCTAATATTTTGTCACAAAATGGAACCTTTACAACTATAATTCCTTTTAAAGAAGAATCCAGTTTTATCAGTCTAGCAGATAGAAATAATTTACTTTTAAATAAAATTTGTAGAGTTAGAGGTAATAATACCTCAGAAATAAAAAGAAGTTTATTAACCTTCTCTTTTCATAAAAAGGAAATTACTATAGATAGTTTAATTATAGAGAATTCTAGACATCAATACACTGATGACTATATTAAATTAACAAAAGACTTTTACTTTAAAATGTAATTAATTGTTTATTTTTTTGGATTATAACCTAAATAAGGAGTCTTTTTTTCTTTAAATACAATACCATACTCTTCCAATTCTTTTAAAATAGGTTCGTATACTTCCCTGGTAATTGGTAATTGAACTCCAGGAGTTTTAATTTCTCCTTTTAAAATTTTTAATGCAGCAATACCCACTGGGAGTCCTACTGTCTTTGACATAGCTGTGTAGATTTGATTTTCTCCTTTAACAACTAGGCTACTTTCAATTTGTTCCTTCTTGCCATTAATTTCATAGCCAAAAAGATGCTGCATCACAATCATATCTTTATCCTCTTTTTCTAGGGTCCAGGAATCTTGTAATATTTTTTGAAGCATTTGTGCTGGACTAGCATTTTTTAAGTCGATGAGTTTATTAGGATTAAAAATATCTAATTCTAATAATTTTCTCCACATTAAGTCATCTTGATCAATTTTAAGATATGAACGAAGTTTTAATTCTACAGAATCTGATGGAGAATATGATAAAAATAAATTAACAAAGTCACGGTAACTCATATTTTGAGAATCTTGAATTGTATATGAATCGTCTGTCATTCCTAATTGGACAAAAACATTCCAAGCTCTGGAAAAACCTACTTTCCTTATAGTCCCTCTATACATTGTGGATATGTTTTCTAAGCCATATATACTCCTGTACTTTAGAGAGTCTCTATTCGCATAGGCTTCAAAATCTCCACTTCCATTTACTTTTAAAAACTCGGTTCTTCTAAATAATTTATTATAAGGAATATATTTATAAGTACCTTCTTGTATAAACATTGCAGCTCCTCCTTGCCCGGCAAGGACTACATTCCTTGGGTTCCAAGTAAATTTATAATTCCATAAATTAGTATCACTCTCAGGAGCAACTAGCCCACCTGTAAAAGACTCGAACAATAACATTTCTGCTCCATTATCTCTAATTCTATCAATAATTTGCATTGCACTCATGTGATCAATTCCTGGATCAACACCAATCTCATTCATAAAAACTAATCCGTTTTCTTTAGCAGCTGAATCTAGAGATTTCATTTCTTCAGAGATGTAAGAAGCAGTAACCATATGTTTTTTAAAAGTGATACAATCTTTTGCAACCTCTACATGAAATCTCGCAGGAAGCATAGATATAACAATATCTGCTTTTTTAATTTCATTTTCACGTTGCTCTTTGTTATAAACATCTAAAATAATTGCAACTGCATTTATATGATTATTGATTATTTTTTTTGCATTTTCTGTCGAAATATCTCCAATGATTAATTTTAAATTTTCTTTTTCAGACTTATCCAAAAGGTATTTTATTAGAGCAGAACTTGATTTCCCAGCTCCAATAATCAATATGTTTTTCATAAATAATTCTTGTATTTTTGTGATGATACTAAGATAGTATATTTGTTTAAAATTTAACAAAAACCTATAAAAATGTTTAAAAATTTAGTAATAGCTTGTTCACTAGGAATGATAGCGATCATTTTAGGTGCATTTGGTGCTCATTCTTTAAAAGAAGTTTTAACAGCGGAACAGCTTTTGAGTTTTGAAACAGCCGTGAGATACCAAATGTATCATGTAATCGTACTTCTATTTGTGAATACTTATGATGGATTTTTTACTAAACAAAAAAATATAATTAGTCATCTGTTTTTTATAGGAATTATATTGTTTTCGGGATCAATCTATGCCATTCAATTAACTCCGATATCAGCAAAATCAATTTGGTATTTAACACCGCTTGGTGGAGTTTTTTTTATCGCAGGTTGGTTCATTTTAATTATTTTTTTAGTAAAAAAAATGTTTAAATAATGTTAATAAAATAATTTTATTAATTAATATGAGCGTAATAAAATATTATGTAGTTTTGTCTACTTAAACTAAATTAACTAAAAAATAAGTGATGATAGATTTTAAAACGAAATCGATTTCGTTAAATAATTTAGGAATCAAAAATGCCAAAATTCAATATCAACTTACTTCAGATGAATTACACGCATTAACTATTAAAAAAAATCAAGGAAAAATTTCATCTCAAGGCGCAATAGCAGTAAACACTGGAGAGTTTACGGGCCGATCTCCAAAAGATAGATTTATTGTAAAAGATGATGTTACAAAAGATGAGATATGGTGGAGTGACATTAACCTACCTTTCGATTCTGAAAAATTTGATTTACTTTATAATAAAGTAACAGATTACCTTTCAAATAAAGAGGTTTTTGTCAGAGATTCTTATGCATGTGCAGACCAAAGTTATAAGTTAAGTATTAGAGTCATAAACGAGTACCCTTGGAGTAACATGTTTGCTTACAATATGTTTTTAAGACCAACCGCAGAAGAACTAATAAACTTCATTCCAGAATGGACTGTAATCAATGCTCCAGGTTTTATAGCTATTGCTGAAGAAGATGGAACTAGACAGCATAATTTTGCGATTTTAAATTTTACAAAGAAAATTGCTCTAATTGGTGGAACTGGTTATACGGGTGAAATTAAAAAAGGAATATTTTCTGCATTAAATTTTATACTTCCTATATTTAAAAACACATTACCAATGCACTGTTCAGCAAATATTGGTAAAGAAGGAGATACTGCCATTTTCTTTGGTCTATCAGGAACAGGTAAGACTACATTATCTACCGATCCAAATAGAAGTTTAATTGGTGATGATGAACACGGATGGACAGCAGAGAATTCTGTATTTAATTTTGAAGGAGGTTGTTATGCAAAAGTAATTAATTTATCTAAAGACCAAGAGCCAGAAATTTATGCAGCTATAAAAAAAGGTGCTATTTTAGAAAATGTAATAATGGATGATAATGGTATTGTAGATTTTTCAGATACTTCTATCACACAAAATACTAGAGTTAGTTACCCTATTAATCATATAGATAATATTCAAGAACCATCAATTGGTAAAAATCCAAAAAATATCTTTTTTTTAACGGCAGATGCTTTTGGAGTTTTACCACCTATATCTAAGTTGTCACCTAGTCAGGCAGCATATCATTTTATTTCTGGTTATACAGCAAAAGTTGCAGGAACAGAAGCAGGTGTCACAGAACCAACACCTAGTTTTTCAGCTTGTTTTGGTGCACCATTTATGCCTTTACATCCAACCAGATATGCCGAAATGTTAAGTGAAAAGATGCAAGAAGCTGGCGTAAATGTCTGGTTAGTAAATACTGGTTGGTCTGGAGGTCAATATGGTGTAGGTAGAAGGATGCCTTTAAAATATACTAGAGCTATGATTTCTGCTGCTTTAAATGGTGATTTAGGTGATTATACGTATGAAAATTATCATATACATTCAGTATTTGGAGTTGCCCAGCCAAGATCATGTCCAGGTGTTCCTTCAGAGTTGCTAAGCCCAAGATCTACTTGGAATAATGATCAATCATATTATAAAACTGCGTTTAAATTATCGAATGCCTTTAGAGTAAACTTTAAACAATTTGAAGAATTTTCAAGTGAAGAAATAAGAAGAGGTGGCCCTCAGCGGTATGCACTTTAATTTTTTTAAGCATAAAAAAAGCATCCAAATTTGGATGCTTTTTTTATTTTAATACAGTAAGGATTTATATGTTTTCCAACATTTCAATCTTTACCATTTTTCCATATTCTCCTTTTGTTTTATCAAGTTTAAAGTGAGGTTTTCCATGAACACCTTCACCTTTTAAGCTTACTACTTTAGCTTTAACTTCTTCCAAAGTTCCTTCATAAATTTCTGTTTTCTTAGTTTCAATACCATTTTCAACAGAGAATGTAGTAATGAATGCTTTTGCAATTTCGTTTGTATACTGATATTCAATTTCTACACGTGCTTCTTTTTTAATTTCTTCACTATGAGAATTTTTTTCAGCATGTCCTCCTAAAATAGGTGCAATTACCAAACCAATCAAACAAGTAAGTTTAATTAAGATATTCATAGAAGGTCCAGATGTATCTTTAAAAGGATCTCCAACAGTATCTCCTGTTACTGCTGCTTTATGTGCTTCAGAACCTTTATATGTCATTACTCCGTTAATTTCTACACCAGCTTCAAAAGATTTTTTTGCGTTGTCCCATGCACCACCAGCATTATTTTGGAATATTGCCCAAAGTACACCTGAAACAGTAACACCAGCCATATAACCTCCTAGCATTTCAGCTACCAACATATTGTTCTCTTGGTATACTAATTTACCTACTAGTACAACAAGTATTGGAAAACCGATTGTTAAAATACCTGGTAACATCATTTCTTTCAAAGACGCTTTCGTAGAAATTGCAACACATTTATCATATTCTGGTTTCCCAGTTCCTTCCATAATCCCAGGAATCTCTTTAAATTGTCTCACTACTTCATTTACCATTTCCATTGCTGCTTTACCAACAGCATTCATAGCTAATGCGGAGAATACTACAGGTACCATCCCACCAACAAATAACATTGCTAATACAGGTGCTTTAAAGATATTAATTCCGTCTATTCCTGTAAATGTTACATAAGCAGCAAATAAAGCTAAAGAAGTTAATGCAGCAGAAGCAATGGCAAATCCTTTACCTGTTGCAGCAGTTGTATTTCCAACAGCATCTAAAATATCTGTACGTT
>CAJWTV010000037.1 GCA_913047375.1 uncultured Polaribacter sp. | reverse complement strand
TTTTGCGGTCTGGACGGGACTCGAACCCGCGACCCCCTGCGTGACAGGCAGGTATTCTAACCAGCTGAACTACCAAACCGTTGCTAATAGCGGGTGCAAATATAGAACACATTTTTAAATATGCAAACAGAAAGCTCTAATTATTTTTTTATTTTTCTACTAATCAAATATGTATTCGAAATCTTATTAAATCAATTATTAATTTCTGGGCTCAAATAATCTATTTTAAATTGTAAACAATTACTTTTCAGCTCTTTAAAATAATTATTTATATCATATCTAAATATTTCTCTAAAATAAATTTATGTCTTCTGATGTTTCTACATCTAGAAATATTTTGAGATAAGGGTAAAATCAAAGTTTAATTTTTTTCAAAAAAAATGCATTATAACATAACTTGTTATTTACCTTGATTTAAATAATAAAATACATGAAATAATTCTATTTTATTTTAACTTAACGAAACATAGCAACAAATAAAAAAGGTTTGACGAACGTCAAACCTTTTTTATATTTTAAAAGTAAAAAAACAACTACATAGCTGCATCAATTTTACCAGTATAAACATTTTTTGGTGCTACACCCACTTGTTTGTCCACAACTTCCCCATTTTTAAAAACTAAAACTGTTGGAATATTACGGACACCATATTTAGCTGCAAATTCCTGATTTGCATCAACATCTACTTTTCCTACAATTGCTTTTCCTTCATATTCTGTATGAATTTCATCAACAATTGGACCAACCATTCTACATGGTCCACACCAAGCTGCCCAAAAATCAACCAGTACTGGCTTATCTGACTTTAATACTACTTCTTCAAAGTTTGCATCTGTAATTTCTAACGCCATTTTTATCTATATTTTAAATTGTTATTTCAGTTTATTATCGGACAAAAGTAATAAAATAATTTACTAATACAATTTTAAGAAAATTACTTTTACTTATCTATCTATCAATCTACTCTATCTTAAGAAATATAATATTGCTTTAATTGAATATAAGTTTAAAAATTTCTGTAGGTATTCAAACTCAATAAGAGGAGCTAGCAAGTATTAATTTCTTACTTTATAATAGAATAAAAAAATTAAAAAATAATGATAGTTTTTAAAATTTAAATGTAGCTTTGCGGTATATTTAAGAGGAAATTTGAACTGATTGCAACCTCTTTGTTCAAAATTGTAGTACAAAAACAATTTTATCATAACAAAATGCTAAAGCAGTAATTACTACTTCTTTTGGCTACCAAAGCAATCAATTTATTTTACTGATAATTAAAAGAATAATTTTATGTCATATTTATTTACCTCAGAAAGTGTTTCTGAAGGACACCCAGACAAAGTTGCAGATCAAATATCTGATGCTTTAATTGATAATTTTTTAGCTTTTGATCCAACTTCGAAAGTAGCTTGTGAAACACTTGTTACTACTGGACAAGTTTTCTTAGCTGGTGAAGTTAAATCTAAAACCTATTTAGATGTCCAAAAAATTGCACGAGATGTAATTAATAAAATCGGATATACTAAAGGAGAATATATGTTTGATGGAAATTCTTGTGGAGTACTTTCTGCAATTCATGAGCAATCTCCTGACATTAATCAAGGTGTCGATAAATCAAATCCTGAGGAACAAGGTGCTGGTGATCAAGGAATGATGTTTGGTTACGCTACTGATGAAACGGACAACTACATGCCTTTAGCTTTAGAGCTATCTCACAGATTACTTATAGAACTAGCAGAATTACGAAGAGAGACAAAAGATATCTCCTACCTAAGACCTGATGCAAAATCTCAGGTAACTATTGAATATTCTGATGATAATATTCCACAAAGAATCGATGCAATTGTAATTTCAACACAACATGATGATTTTGATGCTTCTGATCAAGTCATGCTAACAAAAATCAAAAAAGATATTATTACTATTTTAATTCCAAGAGTCGTTGCTAAATTACCTGTTGAAATACAAAAGTTATTTACTGATAAGATTACCTATCACATTAATCCAACTGGAGTTTTCGTAATCGGTGGACCTCACGGAGATACTGGATTAACAGGAAGAAAAATTATTGTAGACACTTACGGAGGAAAAGGTGCTCATGGTGGTGGTGCTTTTTCAGGAAAAGATCCAAGTAAGGTTGATCGATCTGGAGCATATGCTACAAGGCACATAGCTAAAAATCTAGTTGCTGCTGGACTTTGTAAGGAAGTTTTGGTTCAAGTATCTTACGCTATAGGTGTAGCAGAACCAACTAGTATTAATGTAGATACCTATGGTACATCTACTGTGAAATTAACTGATGGAGAAATTAGTAAGATAGTTGAAAAACTTTTTGATATGCGACCATATTTTATAGAACAACGCTTAAAATTGAGGGCACCTATTTACTCTGAAACAGCAGCATATGGACATATGGGAAGAACTCCTGAGGTTAAAGTTGTGAGTTTCACAAATCCAATGGGAGAGACTATTTCACAAGAAGTAGAAACTTTTACTTGGGAGAAATTAGATTATATAGATACCATAAAAAAGGCTTTTATATTTAACAAAAAAAAGGCTCAATAATTATTGAGCCTTTTTTTTGTTAAATATTTTAATACCCTAAAGCTGATATCGAACTCTAAAGCTGATAAATCTAGGTAGAATAAATGTTTCATTAATATTAAATGAAAAATTATTTTGACTTACAGTTGTCCTAGATCCTGTTGCTAACAAGTTGCTTCCTTCGATTTCATATTCCCATTTCGCATCTCTATCTTTTCTGTATGCCAGTTTAGCATTCCAAATTTTAAATGAATTTTGAAGATTCCCATCTTGCCTTACTTCATTAAATGCAAAATCTGAACGAACTGTTACCGAATTCCAAATATATGCATCAAAATTAATTGAAGGTGCGTGAGTAGTCGTTTTGATATTGAAATCTCTAGAGCTATTCTTTTGTTCGCTTAAATTCAGTCTATAGCTTAAACTTACATTAGGAGCTTTTGTGAAATTAGTACCAATACTTGTATTTAACCCTTTTGTAAAACTTTCGTTAGTATTTTCAGTAGAATTTATGAACTGATAAGTCTTATTGTAAGAATAGTTACCACCTAATGAAGTTCTAATTTTTTTGACTGTTTTACCAACACTCCCGAAAGCGCTTAAATTCTCATTATCGAAAGGGGAGTTTATCGATGTACTACTAGAGACAACAGAACGTGGCTCAAAAATGGTATTTCTATTAACTTGATTAGATGTCTTTCTATAACTTACCCTTCCAAAAACATTAGTACCATCAAATAAGTTATAACTTCTGTAATTTAAAGATAGGTTGTGAAAACTAGCGTTTACTAGATCTGCATTACCCCCAAAAAATGAATTATAACTATTCGCTACGATCCCTCTAGCAATTTGACTTACATCCGTAAAATTAACTTCTTTCTTATATTTAAAAGTTAAGCTTTCGCTCCTTTTAAATTGAGCAATTAATTCAAATTCTGGTAAAAATTTTGAAAATTTATCTTGAAAAACTTCCGAACCATATTGTGTGTTTTTTGAATTATAAGAGTGTAAAGTAAAGCCAGGAGTAAATGTGAAAATACCGGACTTCAAACGATATCTTAATCCTGCATAAATATCTACAAAATCATATTGTGTATCATTGGTAGATTGTTCGTCATCAATTCCAGGAATATTTGGATTTGGATCTAAACTTGAACCATTATCTAAGGTTTGAAAAAATCTTGAGTTAAAACTTTGTGAACTTAAAATAGTTCCTGAAACAAAGTTTAAATTGCTAGTAGAATTTAAAATATAGTAATAGTCTAATTTTGCATCTAATTGATTAGACTTAACACGTCTGTCTTGTTGAAGACTATAAAAAGTATTATCTCTGTTTAAACCTAAAGTTTCTGCAGCATCATCAAAACCGTCATTTTGAAGATCATCATTATTATTGGGATCATTTTCTAGAGATGCAGCATAAAAAGGATCTTCATCTTTTAATAAATGTTTCATCTCTAAAGCAAAAATACTTTTTTCATTCGCTGTATAGAAATAACTTAAATTTTGATTTATATTAAAAGGAGTTGCCCTTTCATTCTCAGCAATATTGCTCAGAACAACAGAATTAACATCATCTGTTGTATACTCATTTGAGAAATTTGCAAATACATCGTAATTTAATTGATTATTGAAATCTTTCTTATAAATGGTACTAAACTTAAAAATACCTGAATTACTTGTTTGGTCCGATAAGTTATCTACAATATCATCTGGAGTATTTGGAGATATATAATCAATATTATTAATGCTTCTCTGACCATTACTATTGTTAGAGAATATTAAAAAACCACTTAAATCGAGCTTTTTATTTGGAGAATAACTAAAGTTTAAAGCAGTTAGTTTTGTCTCTATTTTATTTGCATTTCTTGCATTTGCGTTTACAAATCCAATCCCAGTATTTCCTAAATTAATATTTGTTCCATTTGATGGACTCTGGCTTCTAAAGCCTCCACCAAAATTCCTAAGATCTGATCTACTTAAAACTACTTCACCAAGATTATTGACATCACCAATAATATTAATAGTATATTTTGGGGTGTAATAAAATAATTTTGGTTGCAAAAGATATAAATTCTCATCTGGAGCTGAACCAGCACCAGCTAGGATATCTCCAAACCAGAAATTCTTTTTTCCTTCTTTTAATTTGATATTTATCGCAAACCTATCTTGATTATTTTGCACACCACTTAATTGACCTACATCACTGTAATTTCTTAAAACCTGTATTTTATCAACGGCAT
The DNA here is from genome assembly GCA_913047375.1 of uncultured Polaribacter sp. GTDB lineage: Bacteria > Bacteroidota > Bacteroidia > Flavobacteriales > Flavobacteriaceae > Polaribacter. Next base: position 1,581 of record CAJWTV010000037.1, on the reverse strand, counting down.
TTGATGGGATATTTTTAGTTGCTAATTTAGAATCTCCATCAAAAAAATCTTTACCATCGATCATTACTTTTTCGACTCTTTTTCCTTCAATTTCAATTTCACCAGCATCATTTACTTCTACACCTGGTAATTTCTTTAAAACATCTTCTAATTTACGTTCAGAACCATTTGTAAAAGAATCTGCATTATAAATAATTGTATCTCCTTTAATTGTCACTGGCATTGTAGAAACAATATTTATACCGTCTAACATCGTGTCTTCAGACATGGTATAATTTTTAGAAATATTTGTTTCTTTTGTTTTTAAAAACTCACTAATGTCTTTAAAGCCGACATAACTAATTTTAATATTATAAGTAGTATTATTCTTTAATTCTAGTTTGAAATTACCCTTATCATCAGAAAAACCATAAGAAGCAACTCTTTTAGCTACAGTATCCAATGCGATAACATTCGCCATCTCTAAAGGATTACCTATGGAGTCTTTTATAATACCGTTAAAAGTAATTTGGGCAGATAATGCCCCTGTCACCATAAAAATGGCAATAAATACTATTTTTTTCATATTTTTTTTTAAAAGTAAAATTATTTGCGGCGGCCTCCAGAACGTCTATTTTGAAAACGTTGTTTTAATTCTTCAGTCTTTTCTTTTACTATTGAAGTATATTCTTCTCTAGAAACTTTCTTTCCTTTCTTAGGTTCGTTTATAACGAGAGTCTTATCAGAACTTATTGAAACTTCTGTACAAAGCATTGTCATCCTTCCTGCGTTTAATTCCAATATTAAACCAGGTAACCCCCAGTACTTGTCTGGTCCCGAACTTACTGGAATCTGTGGCGTATACCAAGCAGTAACAATTAACATTTTTTTATCTGATATTTTATCTTCTGTTTTTGCAGAATCTTTTTTCTTATTACTCCCTCTTCTACTAAAGATACTTCCCCAGTCTACATTGGTGTCTTCTTTCACTAAAGTAGCTTTATAACAGGTGTAATTCCCGATTTTTTTAGTTTCCATTCCCATGTCCCATTTTAGTTGATCCATGTTTTCTTCCACCAAGAACCTTTTACTAAATTGCTCAACATCTTCAATCATTTTTTTATCTGTTAAGCTTTTGTAAATAGAACCTTGTCCATTACTCCTTCCCCAACTTGGTCCTGATGCCCCTGGACCCTCTAATTTTACATTTTCTTTAAAAGTAGATGTTGTTTTATTAAAACTTAATGTATATGTTTTCTCTAAAAAACTCTTGAAACGAGACATCATTTGCTTTTTTTGTTGTTCCGACATTTTATCAAACCTACTCATATCCATAGATGTTTTGGACATATAGGTGGCCTTACCCTGAAAATTCTTTTGAGCAAAAGTGGCAACGGTAACTAAAGCTAATAACAATGTAAATAATGGTTTCATAATTTTTATAATTTTAAGCGAAAATAATCTTTATTAATAACCTTTAGACTTAAAAAAATCTTAAAAGTTTAATATAAAAATAATACTTCGTTAGACCTTGCTTTTCTAAAGCAAGACCTATCCTTTTTAAAGTGCTTTTTATTTTCCATGGAATTTAATACTACTTTT
>CAJWTV010000036.1 GCA_913047375.1 uncultured Polaribacter sp. | reverse complement strand
ACAATAATTCGAAAAGGAATAAAAAAGGACTTACCATCAGTTTTAAAATTAATAAAAGATTTAGCTGATTATGAAAATGCAGCAGATCAAGTAACGATTACTTTAGATGATTTAGAGCAGGATGGTTTTGGTACTCACCCTTGGTATTGGTTTTTAGTTGCTGAAAAAGATGATGAAATTATTGGTTTATCTTTTTATTGGATTCGCTATTCTACTTGGAAAGGTAAATTTTTGTTTCTTGAAGATTTTGTGATAAAAGAAGAATATAGAAGGCATGGTATTGGATCTAAATTATTTGAAGAAACAATCAAAATTTGCAAGAAATTAAATCTTAATGGAATGACATGGCAAGTATTAGATTGGAATACTCCTGCAATAGATTTCTACAAGAATTTTGATGCTGAGATTAGTAAAGATTGGCTAAATGGAAAGCTTACCAAAAAACAAATTGAAAATATAAATAAACTTCTTTAAAAGCTTAGAATTCTAATTAGCTGTATCATACTTTTCTAAAGTAAATTTATTATTCTTTGTGGATCAAACCATTGCTTATAACGCATTCCATGAAAAATAAAGTTATACATAGCTAAAAAGCCAAATATTACATGAATTAAAATAATTACTCTAAATAATTTATTTGTAAAATTGGAAAAATTAAGTTTATTTTCTAACCAGTCTCTGACACAATAAAGAAATAATAATATATTTATTATATGAATATGCCACATAAAATTAGCATGCAACATTCTGTTTCCATCTTCATAAATTATGTTTGCAAAAAAGAAAGAAAATATATAAAGAAAGAAAAGAAACTTAAATTCTAAACACTTTCTTACTTGAGGCCTATGGATTAAATATATTACAGGAAAAATTATTGGTAACAGAATGTCAATTGATTTTTGAAAAATAGATGGACTTTTTTGATGCCAAACATCAAGCCATCCAAGTGCAATACTATTATCTAGATTTTGATTAATATTACTATTAAGAACTTGTTCGGTATTGAAAATAAATAGGTATTCTAACGCTAGTATTATTATGCTTGGAAGAAAAATTATTATTACTTCAGTTATTTTATTTTCTCTCATTATTAATACAAATAAGATAAATACAGGTAAGTAAACTAACATAAAACTCGGTTTGATAAGCATGCTAATACTTGATAGTAGAATAAGTTTTAATATCAATTTTGGATCACTTTTATCTTCAAGATAATTAATTGAATACATCAACATTAAGATACTAATTGGCAATAGAGGTATTGAAGTAGAATTATGAAAACAAGTTAAAGAATGCTTACCAATATATTGTTCCCCAGCAGAATAAAAGATAACTCCAATAAAACATAAGAAAAATATAATGAGTTCTGAAGAGAAAACTTTTTTAATCTGAAAGTATTGTTTAATTGCGTAGTATTTAAGAACAAATATAGAGCTGAGCAATATAGCGCTTGAGATAATAAATAGAGTTGAATTATTCTGAAAACCAGATAAAGCGTATATTAGAAAAAAGTAAAGTGGATATCCCGGGAATGATCCTTTATTGAGATACTCACTAAGAGCATAACAGTGTAATTGAATATCTACCCAACTTTGATTTATGATTATATAGCCAAAGAATAGCATGCTAATAGAAAAAACTAATATTTCCCATTTATATTTCTGAATATATCTAGAAATCATCATTCTAAACCGTATAAGAATAATCAATACGAAAATTGTGATCAATAGTAACCAGCTCCAATTTTCTTGAAGATAGATTGATGAAAATTCGATTATTTTATTTCTCATCTATCTCTAAGAATAAAAGTTAAGCACACAATTAATAACTTTGACCTGAGCTACTTTATTTAATTCAAAAAACATTGGCAATCTTATTATGCAATTACTATAGTTGTCACAATTTATTAATTTATCTCCTTCATATTTTCCTTTAAAATAAGGACTTTCATGTAAAGAAATATAATGAAATACAGCAGCAATACTTTTTTCTTTGAGTTCACTAATTAAATCATTTCGTTCTTTTAAAGATTTACAAACTAAATAGAACATATGAGCATTATTTGTAGCGTAATCAGGAACAGATGGCATTTGACAGCAGGGATTTACCTTTAAACCATCAAAATATAATTTCCAAATTTCTTTTCTCTTAGTTTGAATATTATCTAAATTTTCAAGCTGTGCCCAAAGAAAAGCTGCAACAATTTCAGAAGGTAAAAATGATGACCCTATGTCTACCCAATTATATTTATCTACTTCACCTCTCCAAAACGCAGCCCTATTAGTTCCTTTTTCCCATATTATTTCAGCTCTTTCAATGAATTGAGAATCATTGATAGCAAGTAATCCTCCCTCACCAGAAATTATATTTTTTGTTTCATGAAATGAAAAAGCAGCTAAGTGGCCAATACTTCCTAAAGGGGCCCCTTTGTAATATGAGTCAATAGCTTGAGCAGCATCTTCGATTACAAATAAGTTATGCCTATTAGCAATGTCCATAATTAAATCCATGTCACAAGCAACACCAGCATAATGAACGGGAACAATTGCTTTTGTTTTAGAAGTTATTAATGCTTCTATTTTTGTAGCGTCAATGTTAGGATTGTTTTCATAACTATCTGCAAATACTATTTTTGCTCCCCTTAGTACAAAAGCATTTGCAGTACTTACAAACGTATAAGAAGGTATAATTACTTCATCTCCGGGTTCAATATTTATCAATATTGCAGCCATTTCCAAGGCATCAGTGCAAGAAGTAGTAAGTAATGCTTTTTTAATTTTGTAATTGTCTTCAAAAAAAGATTGGCATAACTTAGTGTATTTTCCATTTCCAGAAATTTTCCCTGTAGATACTGCATCATATATATAATGTGTTTCTTTACCAGTAAGATACGGTTTATTAAATCCTATTTTGTACATTTTATTTTTCTAAAATTGCTAAACCAAAACCTGTTTTCCCATAATTATTTCCATTATAGAGCATGTATTTCTCATTCTTAAAGTTAAATACATATGAGTAGCATATCATTTGTGAATCCCAGCCATCAATAGAAGTTGTTAAATTTACTTCATTATCTTTTCTTACCCATTCGATTCCGTTTTTGGATTCGGCATATCCTATCCGATAAGTTAAATTGTTTTTACCAGCCCTGAAAGAATACCACATTTTAAAAATATCATCTTCAAATAGAACACATGGTCTGGCAATAGCGTACTCATATTTATTTAAAAAATCAATACATACTTTTCCGGTTCTACTCCACTTTATCCCATCTTTTGACTTAGCATATTTAATGTGATAATAGTGTTTGCTTTGATTTTCTTCGTTTTCCCATTTGATTAATGAAACATACCACATATGCCATTCATTTTTTAGTTTCAAAACAAATGGAGCAAATGTAGAATATGGATCTATATCATTACGATATAATGCTTTAGGAGCTAAGGAAATCTTTTTGAAACTCTTACCTTGATCATTACTTTCAGCAATTCCATTAAATGAAGTAAATGGAATTTTTTTACCTAATGTCCATCCATTATAAAACATTCTTAATGTCTCACCATCTTTAACTATACATGTTGGCATAACACCACTGTCATCATACATACCTAGTTGACCTAATTCTAGCAATGGTGTTTGAGATAAGTTTTCAATATGGAAAGTATCATCAATTAAATGTAATTCTAATTTTGCAGGTCTAGACTGATTTTTTGAATCTCTAGGTGAAAAGTAGACATCAAGATAATCATCTTTGATTAGTAAACAGGGCATCATGGCATGCGTATGTTGCCATTCAAGTGAACAATTAGAGTTGTGTAATAATCCTATTTTTCTCCAATTTTGCATATTTATGAAATTGTAATTTTGTCACTTAATTTTGCAAATAATGTGCTTTTTGCAGGTAAATACACTTCTTTAATATTTGTATTTTTCATTATAATTGCCCCTGCTGCAATGAGGGTTTCATTTTCAATTGTAATGGCATCTCTTAACGTTGCGTTTACACCTATAAACGTATTGTTTTTAATATTACAAAACCCCGATATAACCACATGAGAAGTGATGAAATTATTATTTCCTATAGAAGTATCATGACCAATATGATTTCCAGACCAAAAAACATTGTTAGAACCTATTTTAACAAAAGGTTGAATTGTATTGTCTTCTAATATTAAATTATTGTCACCAATTTCTTCATCACTTAAAAAAGAACACTTAGAACTTATGTAGTTAGGTAAATTATACCCTTTTTCTTTACAAGAAAAATAAAGTTGTTCTCTAATTTTATTCATCTTATTGTACCCAATAGCAACAAAAACATCAAATTTATTTGTAGGGTATATAATTTCTATATTCTCAAAAGATACAACAGGTAAATTACAATATGTTTTGTTGGTAATGAATTTTTCATTAACTGAAAAAGCTACAACTTCATATTCAGAATCATTGCTAAAATAATAGTGAGCAAGTTTTGCATTCCCAGCATTTCCTATTATAACTATTTTTTTAGTTTTCATTTTTAAAATTTATTTTTTTGTCAATAACATATCTAGGTCTATTTCTGACCTCATTTATTATTTTACCAATATAAATCCCTAAAACACCTAAACTTGTTAGTATTAATCCTGTACTCAATAATATTGTTGAAATTAGACTAGGCCATCCACTTTGGTATCCTTCCTTAAAATAATTTAAAATAATAAGAAAAATAGCACCAATAGACATAGCGGTGAATAATAAACCTAACTTGATTGAAAGGTATAATAATTTTTCCGAATTAGAAATCCAACCTTGAATTGCAAGGTTTATAAGTTTTGGTAAAGTGTAAGAAGATACTCCCGAATGTCTTGCTCTATGTTCAACATTTACATAAGAGTGTTTAAACCCTAACCATTTAAGGCCTTGTATGTAAAGCTTGTCATGTTCTTTTAATTTGATAAACTCATTTTTCACTTTTTCACTAAACAGTACTAAAGAACCGACATTTAAATCATAATTTTTGTCTGATAGAATATTGAAAATACCATTGTATGTTTTAGCTGTTAAACGCTTGAAAAAGCTATGTTTTCTGGCTATTCTTTGAGTGAAAACGATTTCATTACCCTTTTTATAATCTTTAATTAGTTTTTCAATATGTTTAGGGTCATCTTGTAAGTCACAATCCATCAAAACAATAACATCACCATTGGCATATTCTAATCCAGCAGAAACGGCATTGTGCTGTCCAAAGTTTCTGCTCAATTTAATTCCTTTTACAAATGGATTATTAGAGCAAATTTCAACAATTTTATTCCAAGAATTATCATCACTAGAATCCTCTACTAAAATTATTTCAAAATCTGCAGTAATTTCATTTAAAGAAATAGTGATTTTTTTTACTAATTCTTCTAATATTTCTTCTGCTTGATATACGGGTGATATTATTGATATATAAGGTTTGTTTTCCATTAAAAGTATTAGTTCTTTTTTAAAAAATGAATCGCATTTTTTCCTTCATTAAAAATCAAATCTAAGATACTTACTGAGTGCTCAAAATCACCAAAAAGTTGGTTATATTCTTTATAACCAGAATAATCAAAGTACTGTAAATCAATATTTTCTTTTCTAAACAAAGCAGTGTCAATATAGTTTTTAGCAGCCGACCCTGTATAATATACATTCGCTTTTACTTGCTTACATATTTCGATTAGTCTTTCTGTTTTTCCTTCTTCTAATAAATGATAATCATTCGAAAAGGATATTTTTGTATTAATATTTAAGTAATTACATATATTACTAATAAAATGATAATTTATTTCGGAAATAGTTTTCAAATCAAATGAAGTAAAATACAATTCTTCAATAAAAGAAATTTCTTTATTATAAGAAGGTGCTTTAGAATAATTTTGTTTCAATAATGCTAAGTGATTTTTATACCAACTAGTATCACTAATTTTAGTATCACTTATTTTTTGAAAAAACTTACCTTTTACCTCAACCGGAATTGACATCCACTTTAACCCTAAAGGAGTTTTTATTTTGTTTCTATTTCTCCAATCTCTCTTAGTATATTGCATCTCGTCATAGATTATAAACTCATCAACTTTAGCGATATTGTCAAAATATCCTTTCCAAGGAATATAATTAGATTGAGATATCATAATACTTTTCACGCCTATAACTTTAAGCTTACAATACTATGAATATTATCTTAAATAATCGTTTGAATTCAAATTGATTTTAATCAGATTTAATTTCTTTTTTTAGTATTAAAAGTATTAGGATGCAGATGTTGGATAAACTCTATTTGAATACGCTTTATAAATAATAATTTAAATACTATTAGTAATTGGGATTTATATCAGCTATAATAGTTTTTTAATCAATAATAATATTGAAACTATCCAACAGCCCAAAACTATTTCCTTTACTAAACCTGGCCTTACTAACCTTGTTGTTAGTTGGGTTGATACTAAAACTATAGGCAGTCGTAAAGTCACAATGCTGAAGGTTGCTATTCTCAAAAATTACAGAATTTAAGTTACAGTTTATGAATTCTGATTTGGCAAGCTTTACATCAGTAAAATCTACATCTGTTAAGTTACAGTTCTTAAATGTTGTTTCGGGAATATTGCAGCTAAAAAATGTAGAGAATTGCAGGTTGCAATTTTCAAAAGAAAAAGAAAGTAAGAATTCTTTGCAATCATCAAAGTGTAAGCCTATTAATTTACAATCTTGAAATACCGCCTCCTTAAAAGTGGTGTTATCAAGTTTACAATTGCTAAAATCACAAGCATTAAAGTTACAATCTTCAAATTTAACAGAAGAGGCATTGTTAAAAGTGCAATTTATGAAAGTGCAGTTATCATATTCTTGCAGTAATTCATTTTCGGAAAAATCTAAGTCTTTATAAGTAGTATCAGAAGAAAATTTATTCATTATAAATCACCTC
>CAJWTV010000035.1 GCA_913047375.1 uncultured Polaribacter sp. | reverse complement strand
ATTCAACTGAGGATGTAATTTATAATAAAGAGAACTTGCTTAATCCTTGGTTTTTAGTGAATTAATTTTATGAAAGAAAAATTTCTAAACGCACTGCAGGATAAGGATTTTTCTGAGCTTTTAAAAAAGGGTGGAATCTCTTTTTTGATGAGGGTTGCTGGACAAATAATGGGTTTTATTATCACTTTTATTATTGCACGTTATTTTGGAGCGAATGGGCTTGGTGATTATGTGTTGTCTGTCATTGTATTACGAATATTTGTATTGTTTGCTAAATTAGGTATGGATACAGCATCTATTCGCTTTATTGCTCAGTTTTCAGTAAAAAGTCAATGGATAAACATCAGAAATTATAGGCGAAAGGTTGTTTCATTATTGATATTTACATCTTTATTAGCTTCAATTTGTATGTATTGGTATGCTGATTTAATATCTGTTATAGTGGGAGCGAAAGAAGAATATATTCGTTTGAATTCTTTTTTTGTATTTCCAATGGCTTTTTTCATATTAAATTATCAAAGTTTAAGAGGGCTAAAAAGAATAAATGAATTTTCATTCTTTTATTGGTTGTCTAGAGTTGCTTTCTCTGCAATCATAATTGTGATATCAGTACAGTTTTCTCAAAATAAGAATATACCTATTTTTGCTTTTTTATCTTCACTGGTTTTGGTTTCAATATTAGCTTATTTAATATTTTTATTTCGATTAAAACAAAAGTCTAGTTATAATAATTCAAGTTATATTTCAATTGATTCTTTACTTTCTTATAAATCAATTTTAATAGTTTCATTACCCTTACTTTTTGCTCAAACAGGACAATTTATTATGGCATGGACAGATAAGTTAATGCTAGGAGGATTTATGAGTTCATTAGAGGTTGGGGTGTATGACATAGCCTTTAAGCTGTCAATGATTGCTAATATCGCTCTCACAGCTATCACAAGTGTTACTGCCCCTAAATTCGCAGAACTGTTTGCACTAAGAGATTTTAAGAGATTAGAAAAAGTTGTTAATCAATCAACTAAAATTGTCTTTTGGTCAAGTCTTCCCGTTTTAATTCTATTGCTTTTGTTTTCTAATATGATTCTTGGATTTTTTGGTGAAGAATTCCAACTTGGAAAACAAGCTTTTTATTTACTAAGTTTATCAACTATGATTAGTGCTTTTTCAGGTCCAGCAGGAAATATATTACAGATGACGGGCAGGCAGGTTATATTTATGAATGTATTATTTGTTGGAGCAATTATTAATATTATACTAAATTATTTATTAATCCCTATTTATGGAATTGAAGGAGCTGCTTTTGCAAGTATGACTAGTGTTATTTTTTGGAATTTAACTATGGTGTATTTTGTTAAAAAGGAATTTGGTTTTTTAACAATATATAATCCTTTTAAAAAAATAACAGATGTTAAATAAATTGCCTAATTTATTAATTGTAGGAGCAGCAAAAAGTGGAACCACCTCTTTGCATAATTATTTAAATCAACACCCTGACATTTTTATGTCTTCTCATAAAGAGCCTCATTTTTTAATTAATAAGGAAATTGGAGAGAAAAGAATTCCTAATGGAATTATAAATATTGAAGAGTATAGTCAGCTTTTTAAAGGGTATTCCAATAAAAAATATAGGGGAGAATCTAGTGTCATGTATTTATTATTTCCTGAAATTACAATTGCAAATATTAAAAAATATTTATCTGATGATGTAAAGATTATTATTATGCTAAGGAATCCTGTTGAGAGGGCGTATTCTGGTTATCAACATGTTAAAAGATATAATACTATGGAATTATTATCATTTAAAGATGCAGTTGAGAAATCTGAAAACAGATATTTTAAAAATAAAAATATGACTCCTGCTTCAAGGTATTTGGAGTTAGGAATGTATTATGATCAGGTTAAAGAATTTTCTGAAGCATTTACAAATATTCATGTGATTATCTATGACGCGTATAAAGCAGATTTTAATTCTGAGTTGCAAAAAGTTTTTAAATTTTTAGAAATAGATAGTGTAGTAATTGATGCTGAAGAAAAATACATGGTTGGTGGGTGGCAATGGAAAAATGAATGGTTAAAGCATTTGATGATAAAGAAAAATCTATTTAAATCAATAGTAAAATTATTAGTCCCGTTTAAGAAATTGAGAAAATGGATTAGAGTTCTAATACAACATAAAAATACAATTAAAGTTAATGCAATAGACCTTAATACAGAGCAATGGTTAAAAACGTATTATAAAGGTGATGTGGAAAAACTTTCTAAATTATTAGATGTAGAATTAAACCATTGGACAAAATGATATTACCGAATTTTATGTGTATTGGAGCTGCTAAATCTGGAACTACGAGTTTGTATGATATTTTGAAACAACATTCTGATGTTTATATGCCTTTCTTTAAAGAACCGCATTTTTTTGATATTCCTGACAATTACATGAGGGGTGTTGAGTGGTATAGTAAAACATATTATAAGGGAGTTAAAGATGAAAAATGTATAGGAGATTTTTCGCCTACTTATTTGTTTGATAAAGAAGCTCCAAAACGGATATACTCTGATCTAGGAAAAAATGTAAAATTTATAATAATTCTTAGAAATCCTGTCGACAGAGCTTATTCCCAATATTTACATATGAAGAGGGATCGTTTTGAGTTATTGTCATTTAAGGATGCTTTATCTTATGAAAGCGAAAGGCTAAAAGAAGCAAATGAAAAACAGGACTATTTGTCTAAAATAAGATTCTCTTATATACAACAAGGTTTATATGCTGAAATGTTGAATGAATACTTTAAATATTTTCCAAAAGAAAATTTTTTGATATTAAATTTTGAGAACGAGTTTGTTAAGCAAAGAAAAGAATCTATTAAAAAAATATTGTTATTTTTGAATGTTAAGAATGAGAATATAGATATAGATATAGTAAGTAATATAGCTAGTAAAGCTAGGTTTATTTGGCTGAAGAATATAATGAATAAATCCTCATGGTGGATCTTACTTTTAAAGAATTTAATACCATTTGTTCAATTTAGGAGAATAATCCGTAATAGAATTCAAAGGGCAAATAATGTTAAATTTGCATATGATGTTTTGTCGGATACGGATAAAAAAGATTTATATAATAGATATTTTAGAGACGATCTTTTAAGTTTAGAGATTATACTTAATAAAAAAATGAACTGGCAGAAATGATTTATACTTTGAAACAAAAATTTATTGATAATGTTATTGTGTTCCTACTAGTTATGAGCTCTGGAGGAATGCTATTTGTTTTTAATAGAAATGTAATGTATGCTGTGTTTCTACTCTTATTGGTATCTGTATTTATTGGAAATATATCCAGATTAACAAAATCCATGCTTAGTGCTTCTTTATTAGGGTTTTTTAGTTTATTATTTTTATTTTTTATAAATTATTTATCAGCTATTTCAGTGCAGTCCTTGAATAAGTATAGTTATTATATGATGGTAATAGTAGTTTGCTTATTAACGGTTTTGCATTTTAGTAACAATAGACAAGAAGATTATTTTATTGCAAGATTGTATTTTATTCTTAGAATTATTGTCATTCATGCGAGTATTAATGTTTTGGCTTTTAGTGTTATTAAGAATAATTTATTTGTGATTTCTAATTCATTTCATGAATGTCAAACTTTTTTAAATATTTTCTTTTATTCTGGTTTAGAAAAGAAGTTTGCTTTAATTTCCTTTATGGGCTTTGATTTTTATCGAAATCAAGGTTTGTTTTGGGAGCCTGGAGTTTTGCAAGTTTTTTTAAATATTTTTTTATTTTTAGAGTTATTTATTTTTAAAAAAAATAAACTATGGGTGCTTTTAGCTGTATTTGCAATACTGACTACTTACTCAACAACTGGCATAACAATACTTCTTATTCAAATCGCTTATTATATTAAATATGAACTGAAAAATAGTAAAATTTTAATTCCTTTTGTTTTATTGATATCCTTTCCTATTTATTTGATTTTTGCCAACAACCTTGAGGAAAAAATTGCAGGAGAAAAAGAAGGTTCTTTTCAGAAACGTTATTTTGATTTAATTCAGCCATTATTTATTGCTATTCAAAATCCAATTACGGGAATAGGTATGGATCTTTCTAAATTTCAAGAATACAGGTCAAGTTTTTATTTTGAATCAAGTGTCTTTAATTCGTTGCAGGATAAAGTAGGTCTTGAATTAAAGATGGAAATTACCGATCAGGGTAGTAGTAATTCATTCATGTATCTATTATCTACTATGGGGTTCCCAACATTTATTTTATTTATGTATATGTTTTTTCGTCAACAATTATTTGTAGAAAGGAAGTATCTATTGTATAGCATAATCATTATGTCATTAATGACCTCTCCTCTTTTGTTGCGTCCCTTTTTCTTTATTTTGATTATATCAGGATTTGTCCACTCATTTTATAAGATTACATCACATAAACAAAATTTCTAATGAAAAATATTTTAATAACAGGTGGGGCTGGATTTATAGGTTCTAATTTGACTAGAAAATTAGTAGATAAAGGTTTTAAGGTTACTATCCTTGATAATTTGTCAAAGCAAATTCATGGAGAGACTCAAAATTCAACATTATATAAATCAATTAAAGATATTGCAAATTTTATAAAAGGGGATGTCTGTAATAAATCTGATTGGAAAAAAGCAATTAGAGGTCAAGATGCAGTTATTCATTTAGCAGCAGAAACAGGTACTGGTCAATCTATGTATGAAATTTCTAGATACAATGAAGTTAATATTTTAGGAACATCACATTTGTTAGATATTTTATCTAATGGTAATCATAGTATTAAAAAGATTATTATCGCTTCTTCTAGATCTATTTATGGTGAAGGTAAATACATATGCGAGAAAGACGGAATTGTTTATCCTAACGAAAGGAAAGATAGTGATATGGAAGTCGGGAAATTTAATCCGATTTGTGATAAATGTGGAGAGTCATTAATATTATGCTCTACAGATGAAGATTCAAAAATCCATCCATCTTCTATTTATGGTATTACTAAGCAACAGCAAGAACAGATGATTCTCCTTATGGGTAAAACGTTAAATATTCCTGCTGTTGCATTAAGGTATCAGAATGTTTATGGGCCAGGCCAATCTTTATGCAACCCTTATACTGGTATATTGTCTATTTTCTCTACTCGCTTGTTAAACGGAAATGATATTGATATTTATGAGGATGGTGAAGAAAGTAGGGACTTTGTTTTTATTGATGATGTAGTTAGTGCAACTATTCTTGCATTAGAAAAAGATGAGGCAAATCATCAAACTTTTAATGTAGGTTCTGGACTTGCAGTAACGGTTTTACAAGTAGCAAATGCTTTAAAATCCTTATATAGTTCAAATGTAAAAATTTCTATTAGTGGAAAATATAGATTGGGTGATATTCGCCATAACTATGCAGATCTCTCTAAAATTAAAAATTCTCTAGGGTTTATTCCAAAATTTGATTTTATGTCTGGTATAACTTCTTTTGCTAATTGGGTTAAAACACAAGAAATTATGGAGGATAAGTATGATTCTTCAATAGAGGAATTAAAAAATAAAGGACTAATTAAATGAAAAAGTTAAGCATTATTCTCTTATGTGTAGTTTATAGTAGCCTCCTGCTATCTCAGCAAAAAGTGAATGCTAATTTATTTGGAATAACAACTGAAACAACTTTTATTTTCAATAATGTAAAAGATAGTATATTCATAAATAAAGTTAAGAAAATTTCACCAAAAGTATTGCGATTTCCCGGTTCTAATTTTTACCATTTTGGAGGTGTGGGGTATGGTCTGAATTTAGAAGAAATTGATGATTGGCATAGAGCAGGATTTCCAAAAAGAGCAAGAGGACTGTTAAGGAACACTAATCAAAGGGGACATCAACATGACTATATAGAAGATTTTATTCTTTTGGCAAAGAAAGTTAATGCGAGTGTAATTATTATAGCTAATATAATCACTGCCAAGGATAATGAAATTATTCAGATTATTCAGAATATAAAATCAAATGGAATTGAAATTATAGGGGTAGAGATGGGGTCAGAATTATCTAATCAAAGCTATAAACATAAGATTGATAGAGATAGCTATATTGCATTAGCAAAAAAATGTACTCAGAAAATAAAAGAGGTATATCCTGACATGAAAATAACAGTTGTGGCTGCACCTTTAGTCTCTAATCCGTTAAATCGACATTCTTTGTGGAATAGATCTTTAGCAAAAGAGACTTTTTATGATGGAATAATAGTTCATAATTATGTAAAAGTAACTACAGGGGAAGATAGGTATGGGGAAATGATTACAGAAAGCAAAGAAGCAGGTTCGCAAAAAATAGCTTTTGATATTTATAAAAAAAGAGTATTAAAATTCTTTTCTTCTGGATTTATTGAGAAAATTCAAAAATATAATTTAGTGTTTGATAATAAGCCGATTTGGATTACTGAATGGAATTTACAATACTCTAAATTAACAGGAAATACTTTGTTTCAGGGTTTATTTTCAGCACATTATTTTTTAGACTTAGCTGCTGAATCAAAGTTAAACACGATAGAACTAACTACTTTTCATAATTTGGCTGGCAGGGATTACGGAGGTTCTGTGTTTAGAAGTTTTCAGGGTGAATTACAAGAACAGTCTACTTATTACCCAATGCAGATGTTAGGTAATATTTTTGAAGATAGTTCGTTTTCTATTACAAAAAAAGAGATATCCTTTGAATGTTTTCAATATGATATTATAGATAATAAGTTTGCTTTGAAATATAGTTTTTTAATTAACTGGTCAGGTAATGAAAGAAAAATAAAGTTGGAAAAACTAATACCAAAAAGTATAATAGATCAGTTTTATGGAGAAGAATTGTTCTCCTTAGCTGATGAGGAAGGTGTAATTCATTTCTCAACAGATATTATGTCTAATGTCAATAAATTTTCATTAAAACCCTATAGTCTAACATTGATTAAAGTGATAAGAGAATGAAAGTTGATTTTTTTATAGTAGGTGCTCCAAAAGCGGGAACAACATCTTTGTATCATTATTTAAATGAGCATCCTCAAG
>CAJWTV010000034.1 GCA_913047375.1 uncultured Polaribacter sp. | reverse complement strand
ATATATTGCAAAACTGACCTATAAAGACCAAGCTTAATAAATAAAGGAATAGTTATAATGGGTACAGCAATAAATATCCATAATGAATCATAAATATAATCAAATGGAAATGGCTCTCCTAATCGTAAAACAAAAGATAACCACAATGCAAATAGCAGAGTACTAATATCTACAAACAACATAATAAATTGCTTGTAAATTCTCTCTAGATTTTGTAATCTAAGCTTCATATAATTCCTTTATCTTACTCACCACTCTTTTCAAATCTTCAATTGACATATTGGTTCCTGAGGGCAAGCATAAACCTCTATTAAATAAATCTTCCGAAACACCATTCACATAAGATTTGTATTCTTTAAAAACAGGCTGTAAATGCATTGGTTTCCAAAGTGGTCTGCTTTCAATATTCTCTTTTTCCAGATGTAAACGCAATTGCTCTCTATCTATTGTTGAATTTTCTGATAAAAGAATAGTAGTCAGCCAAAAATTAGAATAACTATCCTCATTTTCATCCAAAAAACTAATTTCTTTAATAGAAGATAATTGCTCTTTATAAAATGATTTAATTGCCCTCTTTTGAAGTATTCTTTCTTCTAAAACTTCTAATTGCCCAAGACCTATTGCGGCACAAACATTACTCATTCTATAATTATACCCTATTTCAGAATGTTCATAATGAGGTTTGTCATCACGAGCTTGGGTAGCTAAGAATTTTGCTTTTTCAATAAAATCCTTATCCTTACAAATTAAAGCCCCACCTCCTGAAGTTGTGACAATCTTATTACCATTAAATGAGTAAACTCCAAATGACCCAAATGTCCCTAAGGGTTTATTCTTGTAAGTTGATCCAAGAGCCTCAGCAGCATCCTCAATCACAGGGATATCATACTTATTAGCAATTTTCATTATTTCATCTATTTTAGCAGGCATTCCATAAAGATGAACTAACATAATTGCCTTTGGCTTTTCATGTTCCAAAATACAATCCTCAATTGCTTTTTCTAATAAAATTGGACACATGTTCCAACTATCAATATCACTATCAATAAAAACAGGATTTGCTCCCACATATGCAATTGGGTTTGCTGAGGCTGAAAAAGTAAATGAGGAACATAATACTCTATCTCCTTTTTTTACACCTGATAAAATTAATGCTAAATGCAAGGAAGCTGTACCACTATTTAAGGCCGCAACATGAAAATCTTTAGAAATTTTGGACAAACAATTTTCAAAAGAGTTAATATGAGGACCAAAAGAAGAAACCCAAGATAAATTAAAGTCTCGTTTAACAAAATCTAATTCACTTTTAGAAAAATTAGGAGGAGAAAGCCATATCCTTCTAATTTCTTGAGAGCCGTAAGAAAATCTAAATATTGTTGCAAAAATTATCTTCAGATCAATCAATAAATTATTATTTTTATAATACGCAAGATTTATCCTCACCTTGTCTTTAAAAATGACCTCATAATGATATTTTGCTGGATCCTGTTGTGATTTCAACAACTGTTCTTCATTAGCATATTTTAAGCTAGCAGGACCCGTAATTCCAGGTTTTAAATCAAGTATTTTTCTATCCTCACCTTCTAATAGATTATAATAATGCGGAAGATCTGGTCGTGGACCCACTAAACTCATATCTCCCTTAAGAACATTCCATAATCCTGGGAGCTCATCAATCTTATACTTTCTCAAGAAGGAACCAAAATTAGTTATTCTCTGATCACCAATAACTGTTACTGTATTCTTGTCCCCATGATTCTCTATCATACTCCTAAACTTGAGAATTGTAAATAGTTTGGCATTCTGACCAGTCCTTTCTTGTTTGTAAAATACACTACCTTTTGAGGTTAACTTAATTATTATTGATACTACAACTAAAAAAGGCAATAAAACTATTAAACCAATTAAAGCACTAATAAAATCAAATATTCTTTTTAACATTTAAATTCGTTTTTTTACTGCATTGAATGCATAATTAAGAAAATACCAAATACTTTTTATATAGCCAAGCCCTTCTTCATTTCGATATATTCTCCAAACTCCTACAATAACTTTAAACTTATTTGAAGTATTAGATTCACCAACAATTCGGTAATATGCAAGACTTTGCTTAATCCCATAAGCCACTACTCCACCCTTCATAATTGACAGCCAAAGTGCCATATCTTGAGAGGTCCTCAAGTTGGGCATTTTAAAGTCCCCTATCTTGTGTTTATCTAATACGACAGTCAGACAACCAATTATAGTGTTTTTCAGAAAAGAATTATAATCTATTTTCAAAGGAGCCTTAATTTCTTTAAAAATTTCAATTCCGTTTTCGGACATTGGCTCGTAAGATGAAAAGGAGAATGAAATATCATGAGACTGCATAAAATCAATTTGCTTTGTTAATTTTTCTTTTTTCCAAACATCATCAGAATCTAAAAAAGCTATATACCTCCCTTTTGATTTCCCTAATGCAATATTTCTAGCACCAGCTACACCAATATTTTCAGTTAGAAATACAAATTTGATGCGATTATCTCTTGCTGCAATATTACTGATTAACTTTCTTGAATTGTCATCAGAAGCATCATCTACAATTATTAATTCCCAATTGGTGTATGTTTGTTCCAATACAGAGCCAACACACTCATTTATAAATCTAGCGGAATTATAAGAAGGGGTAATTATAGATACTAATGCACTCATTTTTTATAAAAGCTTCTTATTATTTTTTCTTGCCAAAGAAGAGCGGTAATTTTTACCGCAAATTTATTATTAAATCTATAAAATACAAATCTTAAAGGATATATAAACATTACAATAAATCTCAGAATAGGATTATATTTAACATGCAATCTACAATACGCTTTTCTAAATCCAAACTTAGTGATTAAAAAACCTTGGACATTAGTCTTATGAACAAGATTACGCGATCCATCATTTACATACTTAAGCTTTCGAACTCCTAAATAATACTGGTTCATTGTGTAAAACAATGCATAGCTTGAATAATATTTGAGATACTGAGGGTGAAACTTAATAGTGGAATAATTACAAGTATCATCCTTAATATTACACATACAATAAGCAACTAATTTTTCTTTATAATATACCCCAAAAAATTCCCAATCAGATCCTAAGGATTCAATTTCTTGCAGAAAGAGAGCCTTACTTTGACAAGTAAAATGTGTCGTATATTTTAAGAATGCTTTTTTATAAACTTCATAAGCATTTACAATTATTTCCTGTTTTCCTATATTCTTTACCTCACAGTTTTTCAACCCTCTTTTAATCTTACTTCTGGTATTGACACTATACTCTTCAATACCCTTATTTTTATCACAGATAATATACCAAAATTCTGTTTCTCTTTTACAATCAAATTCTGTTACCCATCTTGCTAAAAAAGCTTTTTCTTTTTTCAGTAGTAAAGATATATTTTCTGAATTCGAATCAATATGAGGTGCTCGATTTGAAATTAATGCTCCATTATATTTTCTCCATTCAATCATACTCCTAATAAATTAAATGAATTATATAAGTATAAACATTAAACTGAAAATCTCTAATCTGATACTTTATTGATTCAAAAAATGATAACGATTTACGATTAGCACAAAGTTCTATACCAAGATTTTTAATTTTATTTTTTGCAACCGGATTCCAAAACCCCTTAATCACTCCATTGACAAAAGGAATAATATTTGACTTTGTTGAATAAAAATCATCTATTTCAGCTGACCTTGCATTGCCTTTAACCTCAAATTCCCAAGCAGTTTCATCTTCTTGTAATAAACTTATTAAAACCTCTTTTTTCCAAAACGACCAAATAGTTGAATTTTTATACTTTGCATTCTTTGCTTTTCTAAATAATTCCCCTCCTATACTTTTACCTTCAGAAATTGAACGATAAAACTGAAGATAGTTATATTCTCTATCGACTGCTATATTCATCAATCCTTTAATTCTTTGGTTATCAACCTTATCAACCAAAAATAAATCATCAAAAGTTAACAACACATACTCTTGTTCAATTTTCATTAAACTTTTAATTAAATTATCTGACCAAGATATTTCTTGACCTATGGAAAGAGGTACGAAAAAATCAAATAGAGGCGATTGATAATTAGTAGTTAGGTAAATAGGAAAAGAACAATCTGCCCAAAATTTTTTATAAGTATCTTCAAGGGGTTGCCATAAGTCTTCCGCCCCATCAAAAGTTGAAATTATAATTGCAATACTTTTTACGCTTTTCATAATAAAAAAGATTGTTTCTTATTTTTAGTAATAATCAAAGGTTTGCTAATTAATATCATAGACATAATTACAAAAAGAATCCTAGAGTCATTTATCATACCACTCACTAATGAATTAAGGAAGAAAAAAATAAACAAGTAAAATAACACAGGGTATAAAGTAGTGTACTCTCTATATTTCATCATTTTCTTATAACTCATAGTTGCAATAAATAACAAAGTAAATATCAAAATAATTAACACAAAAACACCATACTCATTTCCTACTTCAAAAAATAAATTATGTGGATACTCTAATGGAATTAAATGATCTGGTCGTATTTTATTTACTGTATATTTCCAATTTCCAGCACCAACTCCTAAAGGGTAATGTTGAAATAAAACGAAAGATCCTAAGGCTAAATCCATCCGAGTTCCTGTCGATTGCTTACTTCCTCCCTTTTTGGAAACATTCATAAATACTCTGTCAAAACCTCCAATTTCACTTATTTGTTTTCCCGCACCTGAGATAAAAAGTACACTAATAATAAAGAGCAGGGATACTAATAGTTTTACGAACACTCTGTTAAAATTTAATAGAATGAATATTGAAAAAGTTATTAGCAAAGATAGTATAGGTCCTCTACTCCCACTAGCTAATGCCAAGATGAAAAAGATAGTTAATATAACATATTTATATATTTTCTTACTCTTTAATGGCATAAAAAACAAAACAATCAAGCCTAATCCCATCCATCTTGCAAATACTATAGGACCACCACCAAGTGCTGCCATTCTTCCATCCACCCTATCAGATGAAGCTAATCCAAATAATGCTAAAAGGGCTAGTAAGCAACTTACACCAACAAGAATTAACAAAGTATAAAACACATCTTTTAATTCATACTTTTCTAAGATAATTACAGAAATAGGAATAATAATTAGTAAAAAATTAATGTATTTTTCAGTACCATATCCATTCACTCCAAAAAATACCCAAAGTATAGGAGGCATAACTAAACAGGAAAAGTAAAAAAGGTAAAAACTAAATTTTGTTTTATTGATACTCACACTTCTAATAGAAAACAAAATAGCTAAAGCTGTAAACAGATAAAAGGCACTAATAATAACTGAAAAATTAACATCCAAAATAGATAATCTTTCATCATAAATACGGCCAATAGCTAAAATAGCACAAGCTGAAAACGTAAAAATCCAAGACAAAATAGATCTAGCTCCCATATTGAATATATTTAAAGTATGAATACCCCGAAAGAACTACACTTATTATTGAGGAAATATACATCAGCAGAAATGCCCCTTCTTTTGATGTAAATGAATTAAGTTCTGCAAAAACTACAGAAAAAACTATACTGAACAAGAAAAATATTACCATTCCTAATCTAACCTTTTTTGTTTCTTCTATTGACAATGTTAGGAAAGGCTGAAACAATATTGTAGAAACAAATAACAATAAGAAAGCAAAACTTAATTCAACTAAATATTCTGATGTCTGTTGCACATCAGAAATATTAAAGGCACCTCTTAAATAAACAAATTCAACTATTTCTGTACTATATAAATATAAACCTATAACCATAAAACCCCCTACAAATACAGACATTAACAAGGAATATATCATCAATTTTGTATTTTTCTTAATTGCAATTTTTCTTAGTAAAATCGTACTTACATTACCAACAACAGCTGTCATCAATGCATTAAGGAGAACAACTGCATACATAAAGAATGTTATATTATTAGAACCATCAGCACCCGCAACAAAACGAGAGGAAATAATTATAATATTTGCAAAATTACCAAGAATAAGAGTTGGAAAATTAAAATCTGAGCGATTTAATCTAACTTTAAAACCAGTATTTTCTTTTTTCAAGGGTCTAACAAAGGAAAAATACATAATCAATATACCAAACAACCTACTCACCGCCAAACCAATAACAGAAATAAGACTAATTAAAGGATAAACTAATAAGGAAAATACTAATGAATTGGTTACTGAAGCATAAGAATATCTTAAAAACAAGCCTCTTGCTTGAAAAACAGTAAGAAATATAGTATTAATAAAGTTAAAACAAATGCTAAAACTTAGTACAAAGGAGACTCCAAAGAATAACAAATTATTTTCTAGATTTAAATAAAAAATAACTGCAGTTTGAATAATTTGACTAATCAAAAATAAATAAATAGATGACTTCTGTGAGAACTTAAATACCTCTCTCAGTGAAACCTCTTTATTTTTCTCATATAATTTTGTAAACTTTGGCAACAAATTAGCCCTTAATGCATTTCCTGCTGTTATTTGCGAAAAGAAATCAGCAACAACTCTCAATAAAAGGAAATTTGCATATAAAATTGAAGATCCAAGAAAAAAAGCAATAACTAATTCTCTTATTAAACCAAGAAACTTCTGAAATATATTAGCGAAAAATAGATTTGAAAAATCTTTTAGCAATCCAGAACCAAAAAAATTCTTCATACGCATATAGTTATACTTTTACACCAATCTGAAGATACTTAAAACCTTTACTTTTAATAAAATCTGATTTAAACTGATTTCTTCCATCAATAAATAAATTTCCATTCATTTTTGATTTCATCAGATTAAAATCTGGACTTCTAAACTCTTTCCATTCAGTTACTAAAATCAAAGCATCAGCACCTTCTAAGGCTGAATACTTGTTATTACAATAGTTTACTTTTATATTTTTTAAATAAAATTCTGCTTCATTCATTGCCTTAGGATCATAAGCACTTACTTCTCCGCCAGCCTTTACTACTGAATTAATTAAGTCAATTGATGGTGCTTCTCTCATATCATCAGTATCAGGCTTAAAAGATAAGCCCCATACTGCAATTTTTTTACCATTCAAATCATTTCCGAACTGACTAACTAACTTAGAAAATAAAACTTGTTTTTGAAGTTTATTTACTCGCTCAACAGATGAAATTAACTCAGGATTATATCCATGATCATTAGCAATATTAACTAAAGCCTGAACATCTTTTGGAAAACAACTTC
>CAJWTV010000033.1 GCA_913047375.1 uncultured Polaribacter sp. | reverse complement strand
CATCAACTATCGAATCTGATACTATATCTGAAACTTTATCTGGATGACCTTCTGAAACTGACTCACTAGTAAATAAAAATTCATTGTTCATAATACTTTTTTATTTTTAAGAAATAATATTTCAGTAAAATAACCAATTATTAATAAAAGTACTATTAAAAAATAAATAATCTTAATCCTATATTTTGAATAGATTGTTTCAACACCGTTTGGTATTTTTACATCAACGTAAGAGTTACTTTTATTTGCTACCTGATTGAGTACTTTACCTAATGGACTGACAAGTCCTGAAAATCCCATGTTACTTGACCTTACCAGTGGCAAACCTTCTTCAATTGCCCTAAATCTTACATGAGTAAAATGCTGCTTGGGTCCAGTATTTTCTCCAAACCAGGAATCATTAGTTATATTGACTAATAACTTTGCACCAGTCTTTCGATTACTTCCTACAATATGAGGAAATATTCCTTCATAGCAAATTAATGGCACTATTATAGATGGAAAGTCTTTATTCTCACCTTTAGATAATGAAGTAGTATCAAAATAATTAGATAAAAATGTTTTATCGATAAAATTTGAGAAGGGTATAAACTCTCCAAATGGCACAAGATGTTTTTTATCATATGTGAAACCGTTATATGCAATAGAATTATAATATTTGCCTCCTTCTTTTCTAAGGTATCCTTGTAGTAAATTATCTCCTTTAAATTTTTTTAATCCTGCCATTGTCTCTGGAATTATAGTTAAATTATTTTCTGAATGCATTTCATTAACAATACTTCTCGTACTTTCTAACCATTTATCTTTTTGATTAATGTTAGTTCCAATTATTCTTACATCAATGTTGGAAGAGTATGTTTCTTTATAATTTTCAATTCTTTCAAATCCATATAAATATACCAATACTAGAATTAGTATTCCTGATATGGATATAATTGAATCTAAAAGTTTAAATCTAAAAGAAAATATTAAACATGAACAAAGTACTGAAATTATTCCAAGACCGTACGGACCTAATAATGATAAAGATTGAATAAAGTGGGGAGACCAGGACCAACTATAACAAATTAAGTTCCATGGTAATCCTGTAAAAATATGGCTTCTTAAGATTTCAAATATTACCCAAGAAGTAGTGAAGTAAAATATTTTTGCATTACTATTGCTCCAAAAGTAACAATTAAAAATTTGCATAATTCCATAAAATACACCTAAGGTTAATGGCAGTAGAATAATTGAAAAAGGTAAAAAATATTTAATATTTCCACCATAAACAAATAAAGCATTAGATATCCAGTATGTACTTGAAATAAAAAAACCAAAACCAAAAGCTAAACCAATTAGAAAAAAACCCTTATACGAATTACTATATTTTAAGTAAAACTGATTGTTTAATTTAAAAAGTAAGCCTATGACCAATAAAGATAAAAAAGGTACATTAAAAGGATCAAACCCTAGAGATAAAAAAATACCTAAAAAAAATGATATAGCAAAAAAATATTTTTGGGATTGAAGCTGTAATAATTTTAACAGCATTTATTTTGGTAATAATATTTTTATCGTTTTAATTCGTCTTGGGTCAGCATCAAGTATAGTAAATACTATTCCTGAATCATGTTTAATAATTTCTCCACGTTGAGGTACTCTTCCTGCAATAGAGGCGACTAGACCACCAATTGTATCAGTATCATCATCATCTTTTAATAGTTTAACTTGAGATATTTTTTCTAGTTCTTCAATTGGAAGGCGAGCATTTGATTCAAATGTATTAGGTCCAAGCTTAATAAACATTGAAATATCCTTAGCATCATGTTCGTCTTCTATTTCTCCAGTTATTTCCTCAATTACATCTTCAATAGTAATGAGTCCATCTACGCCACCATACTCATCTATTACTACGCCCATATGAAGTCTAGTTAATTGCATCTTTATTAATAAGTCTAAAGCTGGCATTGATGGAGGAATATGTAAAATATCTTTTTTAATATTATCAATAAAATTATTTTTAATATCATTTTCAATTTGGTATTTTACTAGATCTTTAATGTGTAACATTCCTGTTATATTATCTAATTGCTCGTGATAAATTGGTATTCTGGAGTGAGCACCATCAACAAAGATTTTTATAGCTTCTTCAAAAGAAATACTTTCGTCGAGAGCAATGATTTCGGCTCTTGGGATCATAATATCTCTTGCTAGAATTTTATCTATTTTAAGAATATTCATAAGCATAATTCTTTCTTGCTTAGAAATACCATCAGTATTATTGGATCTATTATCTAGAACTGTTTCTAAATCTTCTTTAATATTAGTTTTATCTATTGTATTTTTAAAGAGAAGGTTATTAAGAAAGTTTTTTAACATTTGATTTTTTTTATAATTTTTTCTTCAAGTTGATTCATAACTACATAATCGTTATCAGAAATATGATCATACCCTAAGAGATGTAATATTCCATGTATAGATATTTTTGCAAGATACTCATTTACTTCAATTTTTTGTTCATTAGATTCACTCAATATTTTATCAATTGATATAACAACATCACCTAGTATATTTTCATGCTGAAGTGAATTACTATCAATCATTGGAAAAGATAATACATTAGTAGCACTATCTTCAGATCTATAGTTTACATTTAATTCTTTGATATAATCATTATTTACCATCAAAAAACTGATTTCATAACTCTTGTCTTTAAACTGAATTAATTCATTAAATATATGATTAGCAGCATTACTGATAGTTTGCTTAAAATCTGGTAATGATTTATTCCATTGTTTATCCAAGACTGAAAAATCTAAATTCACCATGTTAAGATCTTATTAAATTAGATTTAAATTTATTGTGATTATCATAAGCATCAATTATTTTCGATACAATTTCATCTCTAACAATATCTTTTTTAGAAAAACTAGTAATACCAACTTCTGATAGTTGTTCTAAAGCTTGCATTGAATCAACCAAACCAGATCCAATATGTTTTGGTAAATCTACTTGTGAAGGGTCACCATTAACTACCATTCTTGAATTTTTTCCACATCTAGTTAAAAACATTTTTATTTGTGTGCTAGTTGCATTTTGTGCTTCATCTAAAATTACAAACGCATTATTCAAAGTTCTTCCTCTCATAAATGCCAAAGGTGCTATTTCAATCATTGAAGATTCTATTTTTCTTAATGCCTCATCCATTGGTAGCATTTCATAAATAGCATCATAAAAAGGTCTAAGGTAAGGATCTACTTTTTCTTTAATATCTCCTGGTAAAAATCCAAGTTTTTCACCTGCTTCTACAGCTGGTCTTGATAAAATTATTCTATCATACCTTCCCTCAAGTAATTGTGCTACTGCTGCTGCAACAGCTAAATAAGTTTTACCTGTTCCAGCCGGTCCAATACCAAAAATTATCTGCTTAGAATGTAGTACTTCTAGGTATTCATTTTGTTTAGGTGTTTTTCCTGTGATAGATAATTTGCTTGTTTTAGCAACAGTAAAATTTTGAATATTTACGTTCACTGAGTCATTATTTATTTCCATATTTAATATTTCTTGAAAGCTATCTTGTTTTTTTTGATCTGTTTTTTTTAATTCTTTAGATAATCGAATTATTGTATTTTTTACTAAAAATCTGTCTTTTTTATTTCCACTGATAATAACAATATTTCCTTTTTGAAAAATTTGCACATTAAGTTTTTTTTCACAATAATCGAGGTTTTCGTTGTTAATGCCAAGTATTTCTACAATTAGAGAGTTTTCTAGATTAACAATTGTTGAATTGTTGTCACTTATAAGGGGGTGATCTGATTTTTGTGCTAGAATTTTGTTCAATTCTTACTCATCATTTAATGAGCTATAGTACCATATAAACTCTTATGATTGCAAGTTTCAATTCCAATTGGGACTATGTCACCAACGGTTAGGTTTTTGGCTTTAACGTAAACTGGTTGTAAAAATGTGCTTCTACCGAAATAATATTCTGGATTGCTTTGGCTTTGATTTTCAATAAGAACGTTTGTTAAATTTGTATTACAGAATGATGTATTAAATTCTAACTGAATCTTTTGTAATTTTTGTTGTAGGATTTCTAGTCTTTCTTTTTTTTCTTCTAAGAGGGTATTATCTTCTAAGTTTGCAGCTTTTGTTCCAGGTCTTTCACTATAAATAAAAGAATATGATTGCTTAAATTGAACATAATCAATCAATGCTAATGTCTCTTGAAAATCTTTTTTAGTTTCTCCAGGAAATCCAATAATAAAATCTGAAGATATTTCAATATTTGGACAATAAGTTTTTAAGCCATCTATAATTTTTTTATATTCATCAATGCTATATTTTCTATTCATATTTTTAAGTATTTCGTCTGATCCAGATTGAACAGGTAAATGTAAAAACGGCATAAGTTTCTCATTTGAACCATGTAGCCTCATCAACTCTTGGTCCATATTGTTTGGATGTGAAGTCGTATACCTTATTCTCTTAACGTTATCTAACTTACTTATCTCATCTATAAGTTTTGAAATACTATAAGTCATATTTTCTTCATCAGAATAACTGTAAGCATTTACATTTTGCCCAAGTAAAATAATTTCTCTAGTTCCCCGATCTATTAAAGATTTTGTTTCTTCGACAATATTAATAACTGACCTCGAGTACTCTGGTCCTCTAGTAAAAGGTACTACACAAAAAGCACAGAATTTATCGCAGCCTTCTTGTATGGTTATATAAGATGATACTCCTTTAGGGCTTTTTTCTTCATGAATAAAATCAAATTTTTCATTAATAATAAAATCAGTATTAATTTGTTTCTTTTGATATTCATTATGAGCATCAATCATTTTAGGCAACAAATGATAGCTTTGTGGACCTAGAACAATATCAACATCTTTATTTTTTTTAAAAATTTCATCATTTTCAGCTTGAGCAACACATCCTACTAGAGCAATGGTTTTATTGTTATTTTTTTTTGTAACTCTTCCAATATCTGAGTAGACTTTTTGAGCAGCCTTTTCTCTAATATTACATGTATTAAAGACAATTAAATCAGCTTTATTAATATCATCACTATTTGAATAACCATCTTTTAGTAATAAAGAGGTTATTTTCTCACTATCATATTCGTTCATTTGGCAGCCATAAGACTTTATGAAAAATGATTTATTTGTCATAGTGCGCTAGAATGAAGTGTATCTGTTAAATTTGCAAGAATTGTGTCTTCACAATATGCGCTTAATTTTTTTCTATCTCCAAATTCTTCAATAGTAACAGGTTTATGGATTTTAATTCGAATAGTAACATTTCCAGATGCCAAAAAATTTAACATTATGTTAATGACAGGATGTTCGCCAATCCATGCGATCTCTCTCCGGGTAGCTATCCCCATAGGTAATCCATCTTTACTTAAATAGCTTAATGTAATTGGATGAACTCTAATATATTTTTCCACTCCTGAAATTGGACAAATATATTTTGAATTAGCCGATTCAAAAAAAGATGATTTGAACGTTCTTACACTACTCCCATCTGATGTAGTGCCTTCTGGAAAAAGGATTAAATTTTGTCCATTTAAAAGTTTTTTTTGAATCTCATTAGAATATCCTAGTGACTTACTAGCTTTAGTATTATCAATATAATATGTATTATTTAAAGTTGCTAAGAAACCAAATATAGGCATAGCTTTAACTTCTTTTTTTGCAATAAATCTAGATTTAATTAAAGAACCTATAGTTAATATGTCAATCCAAGATACATGGTTTGAAACATATAAATTTCCTACACCATTTTTGTTTTTTAAATAGTCTAAGCTTTCTTTATCTAAAATTATATTTATACCTATAAAAAAATTTATTAGCTTAAAAAAATTAAATGGTGCAATATATCTAAGTTTTAAATTAAAAATATTTGAAATGAATTGAATTGGCAAAATTCCTAAGACTAAAATTATGATTATCGATAATGATAATATGAAACTAATAATTTTCATTAAAATCTATAATTAATAACTTTATTTATTAATCTTTTTTCCATAAAGTTCTAATCTATGATCTACTAATTCAAAACCAAGCTCATCTGCTATTTTTTTCTGAATAGCTTCAATCTCAGTATTTGAAAATTCGTACACATCTCCACTATCAATATCAATTAAATGATCATGATTAGATTCTTGAATTGGCTCATAACGAGAACGACCGTCTTTAAAATCATGCTTTTCAATAACACCATACTCTTCAAATAGCTTTACTGTTCTGTAGACAGTAGCAATACTAATATTATTATCTTTTTCAGATGCTTTCATATAAATCAAATTAACATCTGGATGACCAGCAGGGTGACCGCCTAATTCAGTTATAATGTCAGCAATAGTACTTCTCTGATCTGTCATTCGTAGGCCTTTTTCTTGGCATATTTTTTTTAAATTGATCATTATCAAAATGTTCTAACATAGATTGGATTTGGAATATATTTTTTTTCTGCTAAATCAATCAAATTGTTATAACTGCTAATAAATATATCATTATATATAAATATATTGGATTCTTGACTGAGTTTGCTAGTTATTCTCAAGGGTTTTATAATCTTTCTATCACTTGAAATAACATCAAAACCGTTGATATCTATTGGTAAATCAATTTCAAAATTAATTATACTAATTTCAGATTTTTTTCCTAATTTTAAAATATCTTGCATAAAAAAATTTTGATTATTTAAGTGAATAAAAAATTTTTGGTTTTTATTTGATTTAATTTTTGCATGATGCAAGTTTAAAAGGTCAAATAATGATATTCCACAAACAGGAATTTTAAGAGAAAGTCCTAAAACCTTTGCAGCTGTTACAGCTGTTCTTATCCCTGTAAAGCTTCCAGGTCCATTCATCACAATTATTTTTGTTAAGTTGTTGTAATTTATACTTGCACTATTAAGTAGATTTTCTATCTCCACAACCAAAGCCTCGGATACTTTTTTTAATCTTGGCTTATAGGATGTTACAAGTATTTTTTGCTTGTTGCCAAGAACAAGGTGTAGTCCTTTTGAACAATCTATCAATAATATCATATAATTGATTATCTTTACACTTAGGTTTATGCTTATTACTGAAGTTTAATAAGATTTTTATAAAAGTATGCAATTATTTAAATTAAAAAACCTAATATTATACGTTGCTATCTTTCATTTTATTTTTTTGAACAATTTATTAGCAGAAACTGCAGATAAAAATGGTGCCAATATATTTATGTACCATCGATTTGATGAATCAAAATACCCGTCTACGAATATCAGTATAGAGCAACTAGAAAAACATTTAATCTATTTGATTAATAATGATTTTAATATTGAAACTATTGATGATATTTTAGAAAAAAAAAATAGGGGAAAATTATTTTTACCAAAAACAATAGGCTTTACAGTTGACGATGCATTTTTATCTTTTTTTAAAAATGGTTGGCCCATTTTCAAAAAGTATAAAATTCCAATAACATTATTTGTTTCCACAGATGTAATTGACGAATCTCACTGGAATTATATGAGTTGGGATAATTTAAGGAAGTTTATAAATGAAGGTGGATCTGTTGCGCTTCATAGCGCATCACATATGCATATGCCTTTACATGATGTTTCTTATATCAAAGATGATCTAATTTCATCAATTAATGCTATCAAGAGAGAACTTAATATTTCT
>CAJWTV010000032.1 GCA_913047375.1 uncultured Polaribacter sp. | reverse complement strand
GATATGATTTTGACGCCAAGGAACTTACCTACACATCTATTGATATTTATAGAGATTTACATTGCTGGGAATTACTATTCAACTATATCCCAATTGGATATCACCAAAGCTACTCGCTTACTATCCGTGTAAAAGCAGCTGCATTAAGAGATTTAAAATTTGAAAAAAAGAAAGATTGGTTCACTCCTGAATATAATTAAGCTAACACCCAATTTTTAATCAACTGCAAACCATGTTCGGTCAATATTGATTCTGGATGAAATTGAACTGCAGTTATATCATATTTTTCATGTTTTAAAGAAGTAATAATCCCCTCTTCATTTTCTGATGTAATCGTTAGTTCTACTGGGAAATTAATTTTTGAAACAACCCAAGAATGATAATGTCCTATTTTAAAATTTTTTGGGATATCTTTAAATAATTTACAATTATCAAAATGCAGTACCATTGAAGTAACTCCATGCTTTACAGTTTTAAGGTTTTCCAAATTAGCATTAAAAAACTCAGCAATAGCTTGCTGCCCTAAGCAAATACCCAGAATTGGTTTTTTATTATAATAACGCTCTAATATTTGTTTCAAAACTGGGTGTTCATTTGGTAATCCTGGACCTGGAGATAAAATTATTTTATCAAAGGGCTCAATATCATCTAACTCGATTTCAGCACTTCTGGAAACTACCACTTCACTAGCAAACTGCTCAATATAGTGTTTAAGGTTATACGTAAACGAATCGTTATTATCAATTAGAAAAACTCTCAATTATAGCTTTGGTCTTAGAAAAAATTGTTTAATTTTTTGCAAGGGTTTTAAGAACCGAATAAACATAGGCCGATCTAAATTGTTTAATTCCCAAGCCTTAGCATCCTCTTTATTTGCCCTAAATCTATTAATTAAATTTGCATTAGAAGTGCCACCTACTCGCATTTTCACCATAACTAATGGCATATAATTCACTTTAATATTACAATTATATAATAATCTTAAAATCATTTCATAATCAGAAGCACTGTTCAATTGTGTATTATAAAGCCCATACTTTTCATAAACTGATTTCTTAACAAAAAAGGTAGGATGAGGAAGCATCCAGCCTTTTCTAAGTTTTTTAACACTAAAAGATCCTGACTTCCAATATCGGAATATTTTAGATACGTCCATAGATTTAACATACAATAAATCACCATATGCAGCATCACAAGTAGTCTCATGAAATTTATCAGCAACTTTTTTTAATATGGTTTCATCCGTATAAAAATCGTCAGAATTTAAAATCCCTATAATATCTCCACTAGCAGCAATTATTCCCTTATTCATAGCATCATAAATACCTTTATCAGGTTCCGAAATAAAAAAATTAATTCTATCTTTATAATTATCAATAATATCCAAAGTCCAATCAGTAGAACCTCCATCAATCAAAATAAACTCAATATTATCATAATTTTGAGAGAGAACACTTTCAATAGTTCGCCTCAAAGTATTTTGACTATTAAATGATACCGTAATTATTGATATTTTAAAATTACTATTCATCTTTATTATATTCTATTACGCACTTTCTTTGCAGGGTTTCCGCTATAAACAGAATATGATTCAAGATTGGAAGATGCTACAGAATTAACAGTCAATACTGAATGATTATCACAAACTACATTTTGAGTAACAATAGATTTTGCTCCTATCCAAACACCATCCTTCAGCTTAATTTTACCAATTATTAAATCAAAAGTAGATTTCTTATAATTATGATTTCCAGATAATAACATGACACCTTGCGATATACAGACATTATTTCCAATCACTACATCATCAAGATTATCAATCCAAACATCTTCTCCAATCCACACATAATTACCAATTTCTAACTTCCAAGGATATTTTATATTTACTCCAGGCTTCACAATTACACCTCTTCCTATTTTAGCTCCAAATACACGTAACAAAATGACTTTAAGAAAATTAAAAGGATTTAGCTTGTTTTGTATGAAAATAACATTCACAACAAACCACAAGAAACAAATCAACTTACTCCCAGGAGAATACCAATTTATATTATATTTTGATAAATCTGTTTTCAAAAAATGAATTTATTTTTTTATTGTTTTAATAAATCTATCTGCAATTATATTCCAATCAAAATTAGACTTTACAAATTCCTTAATCATCTCACCATTGAATTTTCTATCTTTAATAGCATAAAATGAATTAAAAAAACTAACTTTATGATTCTGGGTAAAAATACCACAATTATTCTTTTCTATATCCTTCCATGGTGTTTTGTTAGAAACCACAACAGGCTTACCACAAGAAAGAGCCTCTGCAATAACAATTCCAAAACTCTCAAATCTAGAAGCTAGAGTAAAATAATCACAATTATTTAATAATAGTTTTTTATCCTCAAAATTAACAGCCCCAATTAAAAATACTGAATTTTTAAGATTTAATTTTACTATCTGATTCTTGAGTTGCATTTCCATACCGTCATCACCACCTGCAATAATTAATTTGGCATCCTTATTATTCTTTATAAATAAATTAAAAGCATCAATAATCACATCAAATCCTTTTATTTCATGTAATCTTCCCATTGAGAAAAACACATCTGAAACTATTTGAAAATCTTGATTTGAAAATCTATTAACTAACTCAAGTTTTGATATTTTTTCTGAATCTTGAAAAGAAGCAAAATCAATTCCATCATTTATTTCTACTACTTTAGATTTTTTAAATACATTCTTTATATCATCAATTTCTAAATATGAACATGCTTGCCAAATTACATTTTTAACAAAAGGGCTAATAAAAACAGTTAACCAAATCATTTTAATCCACTTATGCTTATAACTTAAGCCCCATGAAGATAAACTCCCTCTAGGGCAGAGGATAACTTTCTTTCTTAACAAAAAAGCAAATAGCAACGAAATAAATACAGAATAATGAAATAAATATTGAATATAAACTACATCTGATTTTTTAATATCTGACCAAATGCCAAATATAAAAGCAAAAGAAAGCTTATTAATAATCTGCTCATTATAATATTTCACAAATAGGTTTTCATCCTTTTCAATAAACATATTTACATTTACATCTAATTTAGAAACTCCATTTGCATTTGTTGTAGAAACATAAACTTCAATACCCTTTTGGGCTAATTTCTTTGATAGACCCCAAGTTGCAGAAATAGGGCCACCATAAAAAGTAGCAGGGTAAAATGATGATGAAACTAGACAGATTCTCATTTCTTATAATGTTTAAATTTATACCAAAAAAATAAAACATGATCTCCTCCTTTTAGTATTGCCTTAAACTCCTTTTCTCCAGCAAACTGAACTAAACTTCTTCTTTTAACATTAGGAAGAAATTCATTAAAATAAAACCCTGGCAATGAAGAATATTGCTTAATATACCCTACCTTCTTAGCTAATTCAACTACCCGATTATTAAACTTGCCTTCTGGATAGCAGATAGAATCAACTGAGTTTTCTAATAACCCTTCAAGTAAATTTTTAGAATTCTTTAATTCATTTTTCAATAAAGATTCAGATGCCAAATTTAAAACTTGGTGAGTTTCAGTATGAGAAGAAATTTTTATCAGTCTCAGTCTATTTAACAATAGTAATTGTTCTTTATTTATATGATTTTCTTTTTCTAAATAAGAAAAAACTACAAACAAATGAATTGGAATATTCAGCTCTATGATCAAATCAATATTATCATATAGACCCAAAAAACCATCATCAAAACAAATCTCAATTTGACCAAAAGGTTGTTTTATCTCGTCAACAATTTCATAACCCCGTTCTCTTAAAATATTAATATGTTTTTTAAAAAGTTCAATTGAGGTTGACATATCAGTATATTTCTTACCTGAATCAATATCATGATAAAAAATCACCTTACTTCTTTTCTTAAAATAAAACAAAGAAGAAGTCCTAGTTAACGCAATCCTAATAAACTTACTTATCTCCATAGCTCAACTTTTTTAACTGCATCTTGCAAGCACTTATTATACAAATCATAATTCCAATTATCTCTCATTAAATCAGATGCATTTTTTGAGAATTGAATTAATAAATCAGGTTTATTATATAATTCCAACATTTTATCACCAAAATCATCCATATCTGATGCAATCATTCCTGTATTCTTATCTTTGATTAAATCGTAGTTTGCTCCTACTTCATTATGCGAAATTACTGGCAATCCAGCAGACATAGCCTCATTTACAACTAATCCCCATGCATCTAATGACGATGAAAAAACAAAAACAGAAGAGTTATGATATAGCTGTATGAGTTCTTGACCAAATACACTTCCTTTAAATACAATATTTTTATGTGAGTATTTCATCTGAAACTTTGGTAGATTCTTTCCATCACCAACAATGATTAGTCTAACATCCTTTTCTGAAAAAGAATGAGAAAATTTCTCACAAAGTACATCTACATTTTTAGTGTCAATTAATCTGCCAACAAAAAGAAAAGTAAATATCTTTGGAAATATTTTTTTATTTTGATAATATTGTTGATTATCAACCATCATTGGCATCAAAAATATTCTATTTTCTTTCATTCCATAATGCCTGAATAAATCCTTATGAGAATTATTACCTCCAGCAAAACCTAACACATATTTATTCTTAAAAACAATCGATAAATATAGCCATTTAACAAAGCGCTTTAAGAGATTACTAGGTATGGATAGTTGGGTGTCAGAATCTGTCGCTATAAATCTTTTTCTTAAAGAAAATAAATTCAATAGAAATATAAATATAAAAGGGTAATTATTATACCCATTTATAATGATAAAATCATTTTTTTTAAATTGTGAAACAACAAATTTTAACTTACTAAAAAAAGAAAATCGATCTAAAAAAACCTTATTAGAACTACTATTAGAAATAGCTAAAGTTTTTGATTTTATAAAACAATAATCAATGTTATTTTTATCATAAATATTTCTTGTTAGATCAAGTGTATAAGATGCAGGCTCAACAAAAAAACAAAAAACTCTCATCTTAAAATACTTTTATAAATTGGCTTAATTATATTACTCATCTTATCAAAAAACCAAAAAATTACTTTGTCAAATTGATTTATAAAAATAAAAATAGCGAATAATTGTTTGACATCTGGTTTAAAATTAGTGATTTTATAATCATAATCACCTCTACCAAAACTTATCTGCACTTTATTATTTCCCGACACTGCCTCCATAAATAAAATGTAATTATAAATATGTATCATCTGACTATTGTCAAATAAAGATATCCAAAATAAATAGTTATCAGAATTTTTTAATATAAACGAAATTGCATGTATTTTCATGTCCTGCCTTATAATGCTAATAATTAGCTTATCTGAATTAAATAATTTCTCAAGTAATATTAATCTATTATTATCTAAAAAATTAGGACTTCTTAACCCTAATTTAATCATTCTTTCTTTTAGAACATTGACTTCCATAATTGGAAAATCATCTTTATCTTTTGATAAAAGATAATGTGATTTATTATTGTTTTTTCTTTTTACTCGTCTAAAAACTGATTTATTTTTTGATTTATACTTATCATAATTATCAGGAAAAGACCCCTCAGAAAGAACTAAATCAGAATACTTCACAGAGTCTTTGATAAAACCATTATTTACATCTCTCTTCTTATAGAAATTATATACAAACGAATCGTCTTTTAGATTAATGAAATGAACTGAATTATATAATCTTTTCTTGCGAGCATAAGATAGAATCATATCAAAGTCACAATAATCATTTATTAAGAAATCACAAAAGTCAGCATGTTTATCATTAAGAAATCTTAACCTCTTTCTAGAATCAATATATAAAGGGAAAATAGCTGACAATATATCTTTACTTCTTACTTCAATAATACATAAGATATTTTGCTTGTTTTTACTTAACTCCGTTTTCCAAGAATAATAATTAAACTCAAAGGACTGAAAGACACTATATCCCCCTAAGTTAAACAGGATGTTCCAATCATATTGAATTTGCTTAAATTGTTTTATATCTGAAATAATTCTAATCTCCATTTTCTTTTTTAAATACTGTAAATGATAAGAATGCTAATGAAAACCAAAATAAGATTGTCTGAAATTCATTAATTCCTGTAAAGAATGTCTCATACATTGCTGCAATAGGTATATAACAAGCAATATATAAATAAAACAATAATTCTGGATCTTTTTTATCGATCTTAATAAACAAATGGATAACTTTATAAAAGATAATACCAATAACAATTAGCCCAAAAATTAATCCATATTGAGTTAAGATTGCTAAATATCCATTATGAGAAGACAAGATATGACCTTTTAAATAATACGGAATAATTTCATTATTAATAAAGGCATACTTATCAAGTCCAAAACCAAAAAAAGGTTTTTGCAAAATAGTCTCATAAGCATATTTATATTGCAACAATCTATCATTAAACAGACTTTGAGATTCAAAACGATTTATACTTGTATTTAGCTGAAAATTTATGATTATGAAATAAGAAAATATGGCAAAGAAAAGATATGCGATATTGCGAAGTGAAAATCCATATTTAAATATAAACGCTATAGCAATAGCAACCAACACATCCCTTGATCCAGTAGCTAAAGAGATAATAAGGAAAATAAATAATACCGCTATTTCAAAGTTTGTATTTTTCTTTTTCATTAAAAATAAGGATCCAAATGCCATAGTCGTAAATGACGACAGCATATTTGGATTCCATATGACACCGCTATACCTACCTGAAAAAATAAACGGATCTATTATTAGCCCTAAAAAAATAACGCAAAGAACAGTATAAACTAAATGCTTCATAAATTCTTTCTTAAAATAAGCATAATTATGAACAATAGCAAAAGAAATAATAGAAAATTGCATAGCTTTAGAAATCAAATATTTTCCTGCTTCATATTCAGATAAATCATGAAATACAAGCCAATAGAATAGATTTATTAAATTTAATAATAATAAAAAATTAAATGATTTATGAAAAATAATTAACTTTATCTGTTTAGGGTTAATTAAAATTATCAAACTAAAAATTGTCATTAAAAAAAGAAAGATGTTATACCCAATACTAAAAGTTGCCTCAATAGAAAGCAATACTGTATTTAACAGGTAAATAACAAAACCATATTTTAAAAACCATTTAATCATTTTTTTAACTCTTTAATAATTGAAATTGGTAAATCATCATCATAATCAATCTCAGTTTCAAACTTTGAATTATGCTTTTTCACAAACACTAAAGCTATTGCCACATAATATAACATCTCCTCCTGAAGCTAAGCAGACATCTTGAATACCTAACTTTCCTAATAATAATAAATATCTCATCTTATAAAATCTCTTTCGCTAATCTTTTCAACTGCTGAAAAAGGAGACCAAAATAACAAACATAAACTAAAAATGGTACAGTAATAAAATGATATATTTGAAAAATAAATTCCTGATTTATTGCGAAATACATAAGAATAACTGTTAATCCAAATAAAAAAAATAACTCTTTGCTGAAAGGAGATATTTGTAAATATTTTCTAATATAAATCAGTTGAACTGCATTAATAAAAAGCATGAAAAAAACATAAAGACCCACTACTGATGATAATCCAATTATTGGAATAAGCCATAAGGAAAGAAAAATTAATAATATTGCTCTAATCAATTGGAGTTTTAAATTTTGCATTTCTAATCCTGCCATTACCATAAAAGTACCTGAACTACCAGCAGCTAATGATAGTATACCCCCAAAAAGCATATAAAATAAATATTTCTTATAGATTAACATCTCAGGAGTATACAACCCTAAAATTTCATCAGAAAAAATAGCAATAATTACAGCTAAAGGAATTGCAAAGA
>CAJWTV010000031.1 GCA_913047375.1 uncultured Polaribacter sp. | reverse complement strand
TTCAGTTAAAAGAAATGAGTGATTCATTGTCACGTATTGAACAACAAATGCAGGAGTATAAAGATAATAATAAGATAACAGATTTAAGTTTAAAGGCGCAAAGTATTTATACTAATATTATTAGTGTTGAAACTGAGTTAGCAAAAAGTAAAAGTCTAAAAAATTATTATACTTATCTTGAGAATTATATTGATGATGATAATTCTTTATCAGGCGTTAGTGTTCCTACTTCATTAGGAATTAATGATGCTGGATTAAACGCTTTAATTAATCAATTGATTGAGGTACAGATTAAAAAGAATATTTTAGTTGATGGAGGGCAAGTTAATAATCCTTCTATTGCTCAATATAACCGTCAGATTAAGCAATTAGTATTGAATCTTAGAGAGACCATTAATACAAGTAAGTCAGCTAATAATTTAATTATTAAGGATTTTGAAGTTAGGGTTAGTGTAATGGAAGCATCATTAAGTAGTATTCCAAAGGTAGAGCGAGAGTTATTGAGTATTGAACGCCTACAATCTATTTCTGAAAACTTATATATATTTTTATTAAAGAAAAGGGCAGAAGCAAAGATTACATCTTCTTCAAATGTTTCTGATAGTAAGGTGCTAGAGCCGGCCATATTTTTCGCAAAAGAACCAATTGAACCTGATAAATCAAAAAATTACATACTTGCTTTTCTTTTTGGGCTTGTATTACCTATACTTTTGTTATTAATTAAAGATTTGCTGAATGATAAAATTATTACACGAACTGATTTGGAGATATCTTCTTCAATTCCTATTTTAGGTATGATTGGCAGTAATGATAGTGCTCATAATTTACTCTCTAAGCAAAGTCCGAAATCAGCTGTTTTTGAGGGGTTCAGAGCTTTACGATCTAATTTAAATTTTTTTAACACTAATTCTGATGGAAAAGTTTATCTAGTTACTTCATCAATTAGTGGTGAAGGAAAAACATATATTGCTGAAAACTTAGCGATTGTTTTTGCAAAATCGGGTAAAAAAACTTTAGTAATTGGAGCCGATTTAAGAAGGCCACAACTGTATACTGAT
This sequence comes from uncultured Polaribacter sp., assembly GCA_913047375.1. Taxonomy (GTDB): domain Bacteria; phylum Bacteroidota; class Bacteroidia; order Flavobacteriales; family Flavobacteriaceae; genus Polaribacter. The sequence goes on along the minus strand of CAJWTV010000031.1, from coordinate 7,435 downwards.
TTTTCTTTGAATAATGATTTAGGAATGACTAGTCATATACTTGGTGATAAATTATTGAATGAGGTGATTATAAAATCTAATATTAAAAATTTAGATATTTTAATTTCAGGTCCTGTACCAGCTAATCCTTCTGATGCTTTAATTAATGAAAAATTCAAGAAAATGCTAGCCTCCTTAAAAGAACAATATGATATTATTATCTTGGATACTCCTCCTTTAGGATTGGTTGCAGATGCTTTAACTTTAATGCAATATTCTGATATTAATTTGTATGTGGTAAGACAGAATTATACTCAGAAAGGTATATTAGCATATGTAAATGATTTGTTTGTTAAAAATAGAGTAGGAGATCTACAACTAGTATTTAATGATGTTAAAGAAGGTAGTGGTGCCTATGGATACGGCTATGGATACGGCTATGGATACAGCTATGGATACGACTATTCTAATAAAAATGACTATTTTGAAAATAATAAAAAATAAGAAAATGAATTATAAAAATCCAAATATTGCAGCTGAAATCTGCTGTAATCACCAAGGAGACATTGAGATTGCAAAACAAATGATAAAAGTTGCTGCTGATGGAAATGCAACTGTTGCAAAATTTCAGAAAAGAAATAATAAAGAGTTTCTTACTAAGAAGCAATTTGATGCTCCCCACCCAAACAAAATGCATTCATTTGGAGAACCTTATGGTGTACATAGAGAATTCTTAGAATTTTCTATTGATCAACATAAAGAACTTAAAGATTATGCCGAAAGTGTAGGGATTATGTATTCTTCTTCTACATTTGATGTTTCCTCTGCAAAAGAGATTATCACTCTAAACCCTGAGTATATTAAGGTCCCTTCTGCTTGTAATAATCATTTTGCAATGCTAAGAGTTTTAAGGGATAAATATACTGGAGGAGTACACATTTCGTTTGGAATGACTACAAAAAAACAAGAAGAAGAAATAGTGCAATTCTTTGAGAAAACTAATCAAGGAAACAGATTAGTATTGTATGCATGTACTTCTGGTTATCCTGTCCCTTTTGAGGATGTTTGTTTGTTAGAAATTGTAAGATTAAGAAAAACTTTTGGAGATAGGGTCGATAAAATCGGTTTTTCTGGTCATCATCATGGTATAGCAATTGATATAGCTGCGTATACCTTAGGAGCGGAATGGTTTGAAAGACATTTTACAATGGACAGAATTTGGAAAGGAACTGACCAAGTATTTTCATTAGAACCAACTGGAATGAGAAAATTAGCAAGAGATTTAAGAGCTGTACAAAAAGCATTAACGTTTAAAAAGGAAGATATTTTGGATATTGAAAAACCAAAAGGGGGATATGAAAAATATAGATCGGAATGAGTGTTATAGCATTTATTCCTGCAAGAGGGGGTAGTAAATCTATTCCCGGAAAGAACATTAAAAATTTCTGTGGAAAGCCTTTAATTTATTGGAATTTATTAGCTCTTGAGAAATCAGAATTAATTGATGAAGTTGTTGTTGCTACCGATTCTGAAAAGATATTTAAAAAAGTTGAAGAATTCAACTTCTCAAAAGTTAAATTGTATAAAAGAAGTGCTGAAAATGCACAGGATCATTCTACTTCTGAGGCTATTATGTTAGAGTATATTAATTATGCAAAATTAGCATCTTCTGATATTTTTATGTTAGTCCAGGCGACATCTCCTTTTACTCGTACAGAGGATTTTAATAATGGTTTGAAACTTATGAATAAGCACGATACAGTTTTCTCTTGCGCAAAAATTAAACGATTTATTTGGGATAAAGAAGGAATACCTCTAAATTACGATCATAATAATCGACCAAGAAGACAAGATTTTGATGGCACGTTTATGGAAAATGGTGCATTTTGTATCAGTTCTGTATCTGATATAATTAATCACAATAATCGTATTTCTGGTAATATTGGTATTTGTGAAATGGCGGAATATACTTTTGTTGAGATTGATGAAGTGGAAGACTGGATAATGGCAGAGCAATTATTTATGAAAAATCATGCTTCTGAGTATAAATTTAATTTTAATAAAATTAAATTATTTTTATCAGATGTTGATGGTGTGTTAACTGATGCTGGAATGTATTATACGGAAAATGGTGATGAGTTTAAGAAATTTTCCACTTATGATGGAATGGGATTCCAACTTCTTCAAAAAACAGGAGTAAAAGTGGGAATTTTAACTACTGAAGACAGAGAGCTAAATAAAAGAAGAGCTAAGAAATTAGGCCTGGACTTTGATTTCCATGGTGCAAAGGATAAATTACAAATAGTTAAAAATTTATGCATAAAAGAAAATATTACTCTGGATGAAGTAGCTTATATAGGAGATGATGTAAATTGTTTTAGTCTTTTAACTCATGTAGGAATTGCAGCTTGCCCAAATAATGCAGTTGATAAAATTAAAGCTATTCCAAATATTATACAGTTAAATAAAAATGGTGGTGATGGAGTAGTTAGAGAGTTTATTGAATTAATACTTAAATAGTGAAATGGTGGCGAAATATTAAGGATATAGTACTTTCTTTTTATTATCCTTCTGGACAATTTTTTTTAGTTTCTTTTCCAAATTCAGGTCGTACTTGGCTTATGTATATGTTGAAAAGCATACTTAAAGAAGCAGGAAAAGAGAATCTTTATATTGAAGATACGCATGACTGTAGTGAAATAATTATTGAAAATGGAACTAGGCAAGATCCTCACTTAATTTTTAATTTTACAAATAGATTTAGGTACTTGCGTTCTAGAGTTATTTTTTTAGCTAGAGATCCTAGAGACATAATAACTTCTAATTTTCATCAAGTTACAAATAGATCTAAAAATCCGTTTAAATTTAATTCTAAATCAGAGTTTGTTAATCATGATGTTTATGGATTTAAGAGAGTTATACATTTCTTCAATATGTGGTATAATAATAAAAGGATACCTCAAGATTTTCTACTTATTAAATATGAAAATCTACTAGAAAACACTGTAGATTTAAAGAAGGTAATACATTTTTTAAATGTAGATATTTCGGATGAATCAATAGAAAGAATTTATCAAGAAAGTACTGCTCATAAAATGAGAGAAAAAGAAAAAAAAAATCAATTAGAAGGTTTTAGTGATTTTGGAAAAGAAACGAATAAATTAAAAGTAAGAAAAGCTAGAAAAGGATCATATCTTACGGAACTTACATTTGAAGATATTAAATTTTGCAATAAGGAAATGGAAAAATTGAATCCCTACTTTGGATATAAAATATGAGAGTATATTATTTTTGCTATTCAGTTTTTTATTTTATAAAACTAGCTTTTACAAAAAAATATTACCGTATTGTTTTTTATTCACCACATCATTTTAATAGAGGAAAAAATTCTGAAAATATTTTTTTAAAAGACTTATTAGATGTATGTAAAACACATAATTTAAGTTTTTTATATTTAGAAGAGCCTGATATTTATTCCAATCAGAAACGTTCAAAAAAAGCTATTCCTTTTGACTTTATTTTTTATTTGATTGTATTCTTACGTAAATTAATGAGATCAGAGATGTCTTATATTGATAAGGATAAAAAGATTGGAAGTTTTGTAAGAAAAATATTTTTCAAAAACATAACTTTTGATAATTATATTACAATATCTCAGAGTATGTTAAGCTTTTTCAATGGAGTTAATTCTGAGGCAAAACTATTTGATTTGCAGCACGGAACTATTCATGCAGAAAAGGAAAGTTATTTGTTTGAAGGAGTGGTATCAAGTAATTTATTGGAAAATGATGTAAACCTTTTGCTTAGTGGCAATGCATATAAAGATATTTTAACAAAAAATGAGATAGCAAATTATTTTCAGAATCATATAAGAGTCATTGGCATTTCCAGTTTTAATAATAATATTATTTCATCAAAACCGAATAAAAATGTTTTGGTTTCATTGCAGTTTACTCATGACCACTCAAAAGATGAGAACAGGCAAATTGCAGATAGTCTGGAGAGGCAGATAAAGAAGGAGTCAGCTTTCCATTTTTATCTAAAAAACCATCCAAGGTTTAATAATGAAATGGATTTAACTCGATTTTTATCTCTACCAAATGTATCCTTAATCTCTGGGGATTTGAAAGATTGTTTTGATAAATGTTCTTTTCATTTGACATCTTATTCTACAGTTACTTTTGAGGCATCTTCACGTGGAATTCCAACTTGTTTTTTGCAATCAGAAGCTAAAAAAATGAGTATTTTTAATACACAATATAATTACCCTTTCTATAAGTATTTATTATCTGATTTGTATAATAATTATTCAGTTTGTTCCTTAGAGACAAAAAAATGGGCAAAGCAATTTTATCAACCCTTTTGTGTAGAATCTTTTTTAAAATCTTTAAAAAATGCATAAAAAGAAAATTAAAATATTTTTAGGAGGATATATAAATTATACTAATGCTCAAAATTTAAATTGCTTAGCTTTGGCTAAACATCTTGATTCTTCAAGGTTCACAACTTATGCTTTAAGCGTCTATTTTTCACCTAAAATGAAAAGCCAAGCAATTCTTTTTAATTGTTTCTATCCGTTCAGAATTTCTTCTGTTTTAGGATTCTTATGGGGGGTTATTAAATGTGACATTGCTTATTTTCCAAAACATAGATCTCATCCTAATTGGATTATTTATATAGCTATATTTCTTGGGAAAAAAGTATTTACTACTATAGAAAATAACATGTGTGATCTCGAAAAGGAAAGTATGCTTAATTCTTTTGGAGGGAAAAGTAATCTTGTAAATTATTTTCAATGTATACCAAATATTTTTGGGATTACACAATATATAATTGATAATGCTAATTGCGGAGTGAGATTAGAAAATAAAGTATTATACTTAGGTGTTGAATCAGATCTTTATAGTCAGAAAGTAAAAAAGAAATTAAAGAGTATCGTTTGTATTGGGAATCTTAATAAACGAAAAAGAGTATGGGAGTTTCTTGAATTAGCTAAAAAATTCCCAAATATTAATTTTAATATTATTGGTGACGGAATTGATAGGAAATTACTAGAAGATAAGGCGACTAAGAATGTGACTTTCTTGGGTCATTTAAATCAACAAGAATTAGCATCTAAATTTAATGAAATGGATTTGAATGTTCTTCATTCAATATCGGAGGGGTTTCCTAAGGTAATTTTAGAAACTGCAGCCGCAGGAATTCCTTCAATAGTTTATTCTGATTATGGAGCGTCAGAATGGATAGTGAATAACGAAAATGGTTTTGTTGTAAATGATTTTAAGCAATTAACTACAACCATAAAGGGCCTAATCGATAATGACAATTCGTTGCTAAGAAACTCAGAAGGTGCAATTTTAATGGCTAAGAAATTTGATTGGAAAATTGTTATTAGAGAATGGGAGAAAGTTATATGCAATTTAAGATGATAAAACCTCTAATTTTAAGAAAATATATTATAAATTAATTGAGTAAGAGCAATACATATTTAGTTATTACACCATTTTTCCCGTCAAACGAAAGTTTTGTTGGTAGTTATGTTTTTGATCAAATAAATGAAATTAGAAGTCAAAGTAATTTCAATATTAAAGTCGTGAAAGTAGTTTCTATTTTTTCAGTTGAAAAGGATTATTTTTTTAAAGATTTTTCAGTTAAAATATTTAAGACAATAGATATTCCATTTTTCATTTTCCCAGGGTTTTTTAATTTCATAAATAAAATGAGATTTAGATTTTTTTTGAAAAAAAAGAACATAGTAAATATTAAATTTTCACATTCTCACGTTTCTTACCCATCTTCATATTTGGTTGAGGATTTAGATTGTAATAAAATAATTCAGCATCATGGCTTAGATGTGCTTCAGCTAAAGAATGGTAGAAATGAATTTATGAGAAATATCCAAAAAAGATTTTTAATTAGAAATACTATAAAACATCTTAATAATGCTGACATAAATATAGGGGTTTCTAATTTAGTTTTGCAACAACTTAGAAATTATAAAACTTATAATCCTCAAAATGAATTTGTATTATATAATGGAGTTGATACATCAAAATTCTTTAATAAAGAAACTCTAAAAAATGATATTTTCACAATTGGATGTGTTGCAAATTTTTGGAAAATTAAAGACCAACTAACTCTAATTAAGTCAACTCAAAAAATATTAGAAGATGGAAATAAAATAAAATTAAGATTGATTGGGTCAGGACCCACTCTTATGTCTTGTAAAAAATATGTATTTGATAATAATCTGACAAAATATATTTTTTTTGAGAATGAGATTGTTCATGAAAAATTAAATAATTTTTATAATAGTGTTGATTTATTTGTTTTGCCTTCATATTATGAGGCTTTAGGTTGTGTTTATTTAGAGTCTTGGGCTACTAATACTCCTTTTGTAGGAATTGAAGGTCAAGGGATATCTGAATTAATACCTAAAAAAGAAAGAAAAACCCTTTTAGCAGAAGCACAATCTACAGAATCATTAAAGGAAAAAATATTGATAGTGTATAATAATAGAAAAAGCTATCCTTTTATTCCAAGATATGATATTAAAAATACAATATGTGATTTTTTATTATTAGATATATTTAAAAAATATGATTAAAAATATTTTTAAAAAATATCGTATTTGGAAGTATGCAAAATCTCAACATAAGAAGGTTTTTATTGAAGGAACTTTATTAAATGCATTTTATAAATCAAAAACTATTTTTATACATATTCCAAAAACTGCTGGAGTTTCTTTAGCTAATGCTATCTATGGTGATGTTACATTGGAGGGGCATAGAAGTTTCTATTTTAATAGTATTGCTTTAAATGTTAAGAATGAGAAATATTTTTCTTTTACTTTTGTTCGAAATCCTTTTGATCGATTATATTCAGCATATAAATTTTTAAAGAAAGGAGGAATAAATCATTATGATAGGTTAGCTTTTGAAACGCACTTATCAAAATTTAAAGATTTTAAAGATTTTGTTTTAAATGGTCTTAATAATAAACTAATTTATCAGATAACCCATTTTATACCTCAATATGAATATTTATGTGATAAGAGAGGAACTATTCTTGTTGATTTTGTTGGTAGATTTGAAGATCTAGATAATGATATTCTTCTTCTGTCTAAGAAATTAAAAAAGGATATAAAATTGAATCATCATAACTACAATAAGAAAGTAGATTATAAAGAGGTATATACTGATGAAATGATTGATAAAGTTTATCAAATTTATCAAAAAGATATTGATATCTTCAAATATAGTTTCAAATAAGAATGTTTAAATTTATAAATCTCCCAAGATATCATAAATAGAACTGCCCTTTTTAATGTTTTGTTCTAAGTCAGTTAAACTATTGTCGGCTATTAATTGTTGGTACTTTTTATTTCCTAATTCGTGTTTAATAATATGATGTAACCAATAATTATTTTGTCTATTTCTATTGTCCATAAAATATG
>CAJWTV010000030.1 GCA_913047375.1 uncultured Polaribacter sp. | reverse complement strand
ATGTAACTTTAACCGTAAGTGAAACTTGGGTGGAAGATTTAAAACGACTAGGAGGGAATATAGTGGAATTAATTACCAATGGTTATGATACAACTGATTTTGAGCTAAAACCTAAAACGAATGACAAGTTTATTATTGGACATTACGGTTTGTTGAACCACCTAAGAAATCCTAAAAATTTATGGAAAGCATTAGCTGATTTATGTGAAGAAAATGCTGAATTTAATGTTAAGTTGGAAATTCATTTGTCAGGAAATATTGATATTGAAGTTATTGCTGAAATTGAATCTTACTCTTGTTTAATGGGGAAAATTAAACAGTTAGGTTACTTATCACATGCACAGGTTTTAGAACAGTACAATCAAGCTGATGTATTACTACTTTTGTTGTTTAATTCCAAAAGTGGGATAGGGAATTATCCGGGTAAGATATTTGAATATTTTGCTGCAAAAAAACCAATTTTAGCTTTCGGACCTGTAAGTAGTGATGCTGAAAGCTTGATTGAAAAGACAAACACAGGAAAGTATTTTTCTTATGATGATACAAATTTAAAAATTGATATTCTAGATTTGTTTAATAATCCAAATAATTTTGATTTTGAGAATATGGAAAGTTTCTCCAGAGAAAAATTAACCTATGATTTATCTAACCTATTAAATAACTTAAGATAATGGGAGTTATTAGAAATCAAAGTATTAAAAATTCAATCAGCTTCTATATTGGCATGACAATAGGGGCTGTTAACACAATTTTAATTTATCCTAACGTATTTAATGATCAGCCTGATCATTGGGGGCTTTTGAGTATTTTAGTTGCCTATGCTACTTTAATAGGAACGTTTTCTTCCTTAGGAATTCCCAAAACATTTATTCGTTTTTTTCCTGCAATTAAGGAAAAAGGACAGTTGTATTTTTTGAGTTTGATTATACCTTTGTTTGGTTTCTTACTTTCTTGTTTAGGCTATTGGTTCTTTAAGGAAGAATTGTTTGTGCTTTTAAATGCAAGCCAACTTTTGCAAGATAATTTCTTTTACATTTTTTTACTTGTATTTTTCATTAGTTTTTATGATGTATTAACTTCTATATCTCGGTCCTATTTAGATGCTTCAACTCCTATTTTTTTAAATGAAATATTTTTAAAATCTTATTCTTTAGTCCTGCTAGTTCTTCATGGTTACAAATTTTTTGATTTCACTACGTTTTTACAACTTTATCTATGCGGATTTTTGTTTAAATTTTTATTATTATTTATTTTCCAATTAATTAAAGGAAACTTGTACTTTAAGCTTTCATTAGGAGCTTTAAAAATTAAGGAAATTATAGTTTATGGTTTTTATGTATTGATAGGGGGAGCATCCGTCATGTTTGTAAGCCGACTAGATATGATTATGATTGGAGCTTTATTAGGCTTGGAACATGTAGCATTTTATACCTTAGCTTTTTATATTGGTTCAGTAATTAAGGTGCCTGGGAAATCTATTTTTTCTATTTCAGTTCCTTTATTGGCTAAAGCTTGGGAGGAACAAGACTTTAAACAAATTCAAACTATTTATTCTAAGTCTTCTATTAATCAGTTAATAATTGGGGGTTTATTCTTTTTATGTGTTTGGATTAATATTGATGCAATTTTCAGCATACTTCCTGAAAAATTCTCTCATGGAAAATGGGTGGTATTGTGTATAGGATTAGCACAGTTATTTAATGGTGCTACTGGAGTAAATGGTGCAATTATTATCAATTCAAAATATTATAAATATGATTTATACACTAATTTGATTTTAGTTGTGATTACTCTAACCTCTAATTATTTTCTGATTCCAAAATATGGAATAAATGGAGCCGCTATGGCGACTGCACTTTCTGTGCTTTTGTTCAATCTCATTCGTTTAATCTTGATTAAATTAAAAATGAACTTGCAACCTTTTTCATTAAAAACTCTTTATACGGTTTTGATACTAATAGCTATATATAGTGTTAGTCTTTACTTACCATTGAGTGGTAATTTATATTTGGATGTTGTTTGGAAAACCTTTGTTGTAGTTGCAATTTTTATTCCTTTACTATTGTCTTTAGAATTATCAGAAGACATTAATAAATTAGTTGTTGATTTTAGGAAAAGGTTAAGGGTTTAGTATTTTTAATTAATTAGAGCTTATCTTTGTACGGTTCAAAGAAAATAGAATGTATAAAAAGAAGATAATATTTATTTACCCAAGTTTGTATACCTTTATTCAAACAGATATTAAGTTGCTGTCTGAAGATTTTGAATTAATTACAGTAAATCAGAATTGGTCAAGAAAATTATTATTACCAATCAATATTTTTTATCAGTTTTTCTTTTTATTGATAAATATGCATAAGGTAGAAACTATTCTTGTTTCATTTGCAGGATATTGTTCTTTTTTACCAGCATTATTGGGTAGAATATTTAATAAGAAAGTTGCTGTTATTGTTCATGGAACTGATTGCGTATCTTTTCCTGAAATAGAGTATGGAAACCTAAGGAATATAATATTAAGTTTTGTAACTAAAAAATCATTACAATGGGCTAGCATTATTCTGCCTGTTAGTGAATCCCTGGTTTATACTGAGAATAATTATTATTCTTCTACAACTCTAAAGTTTGGATATAATTATCATTTATCAAATATAAAAACATCTTATAGAGTTATTCATAATGGGTTAAATGTTTTAAGTTGGGTTAGAGATAATTCAATTACTAGAAATGAAACCTCATTTGTTACTGTATTAGGAGAAGGGAAAATTAAGATTAAAGGAGTTGATTTAATTATTAAAGTTGCAAGTAGATTTCCAAATTCGATATTTTATTTAGCCGGTATTGAAAATATTAAAGGCTATGATGTTCCTAAAAATATAATTTGTAAAGGAAGATTAAAACCTGAAGAATTAAAGGTATTATATAATCAATCACAATTTTATCTGCAACTTTCTAATACAGAAGGATTTGGAGTTGCACTTTGTGAAGCTATGCTATGTGAATGCATTCCTCTTGTTTCAAATGTGAATTTTTTACCAACTATTGTTGGTGATTCAGGATTTGTATTGAAAAAAAGAAATTCTGAAATGCTATTTGATTTAATAAATGGGGCATTAAATTCAGATACTATTGTCTTTGAGAGAAGGGCTAGAAAAAGAATAAAAGATAATTTCTCAGTTAGTAAAAGAAAAAAATTGTTACTTTCAATTTTAAAAAACTAAAATGGAAAAGATTACATATATTCCTGTAATTGATGAATTATCATCTTTTATCCTAAATAGAGCTAGAGCTTTTAAGAAAAGAAGGTTATCGAAAAACAAAAATATTCATTCATCAGTGAGAATTGGTAATGATTCTTTAATTGATAAAAATGTTTATATATCTGAAGGAACTTATATTGGTGCTGGTGCTCAGTTATATTCTGGAGATAAATCAAAAGTTGAGATAGGTAAATTTTGTGCTATTGGATATAATGTGTTTATTAAAGAATGTATTAATATTGCATCACATGCAATTATTGCTGCTAATAGTGTAGTAGTTAAGGATGTTAAAGAGAGAGAAATAGTCGGAGGAGTTCCTGCAACATATAAAGTTTAATGATTCATTACTTGATATTTATTAAATAATAATTAAATAATTTATGCTTATTACAATTTTGGGACCAGATGGTACTGGTAAGACAACTCTAGCTAAGAAATTAGCTAAAGATATATCTAGTCTTGAATATATTTATTTTGGAAATAATATTGAAAGTAGAAAATATAAGTATTTTAGTGACTTTCTATACGCTCAGAAATCAGGGAAACTTAATACTTTATTAAAATACTTTTTTATTTTTATTAATGATTTTTACTATTATAATTTAGCAAAGAAGAAAAATTTAATATCTGACAGATGCCCTATTGATAAATATATAGGTACAATTATCAAAGAAGATAAGTATAGAAATTTATTTCATAAGTTTACTCTTAACTTATTTCCTAATCCTAATTTTGTTATCTTATTAGAAGGTGATTCTGAAATTATCTTTCACAGAAAAGAAGAGATATCAATTTCTATTATAGATAGGTATATGTTGCTGTATAGAGAATACCTTACAAAGAATAATTTAGATTTTTTTAGCATTGATACTTCAGTTAATGGAATAGAGGAAACTCTTAACTTAGCTAAATTTGAGATTAATAAGAGATATGATCAGTAGAGTTAATCAATTATTTAGTTTTCTAGATAATCATGGTATTAAGTATTTACTATTACGTCCTATTGACTTTGAAAAAGATTTTGAAGATGTAGATTTGATAATTCCATATAGAGACTTTAATAAATTACTTGATTTAGTATCTGATAATTTTCAGAATGTGTTTTTAAAATATTCAAATGCAAATGGATCTATTCAACTTTTTTTAGACAATATTTTATTGGATATTAAATTTGATATTTGCTTTTTGCCTAGAAAGAGTTTAATTTTTAAACATGATATTCCATATGGAAAAGTAGTGATTATAGATGGTAGGTATTTGTATCCTGATGTTACAGAAGAAATCTTATTTACTTTTTGGACTTATCATATTTTTTTAGATAAAAAAAATCCATTAGAATCTTCTACCTATCAGATGTATAAAAATTTATACTTTTCCAGTTGGGAAAAATTTGTAATTTCTGATTTTTTTTTAAAATGGACTGAATTTATTTTTCACAAAAATAATTCTATAGCAATTAACTGTATTAATCTATTTTTTAAGAATGACATGATGCTCTTAAATAAAAATGATAATAAAAAAATACAAAATTTAGCAATTATATCTAATAGACTAATTTTTAAATTTTACTTTGATAAATATTATTTTAAACTTCTTAGGATTTCTGGTAGTTTAAAAAGAAGAAGATCTATATTGGAAATTAAGAAAAAATTAGTTTATGAAATTTAATTGTTTTCCAAAAAAACAAAAGGGTACTTTCTTGATATATTCTAACTACCTTGTTTTCAAATCAAATCTTTTTAATGATTTAGTACTTCAATCATCTCCTAAAAATTCAATTTGGTTTAGGTTGTTAAGAACTCATATTGGTTTTTTATTGTCTTCTTTATTTAAATATAAATTTCAAGTACCTGATAGTAATAAAAATTATGTTGGTATAATAAAAGGTCAGAAAAAGATTTTATTTGAAATGGATAATACTTCTCCAAAATATGTTTGGAGAGAGGATGGAGAAAAGAAATGGATTAAAGAAAAGTTTTTTGGTTTTCAATTAATTTCAGCTTATACCTTAAAAGAATTTGAACTAAAATTGAGCTTAATTGAAAAGGCATTCCAGTTGCATTGGAGTAATTTGATGACTGATAAATATGTTCATGGTGATTTCACACATTTTAATATCCTTCTTGGTATTGAGCAAGAGATAATTTTTATTGATAGAAAATCACATAAGAATTCTAATTTATTTGATTTCTTCTATTTTTATTTTTATTTCAAACAATGTCTAGAAAGATGTAATACAATTTCTTTGGAAGATACTAATCTGATATTAGAATCTTTGGAAGGCACTATAGTAAATATCTGTGACTATAAAGATGTGAGCGCTTTTATTTTAGATTGCAATCAGATAATCTTACCTGATTATTGGGGCTTAGACAATAAAGATAAACAAAATTATTTAACCAGTTTCAGTAAAGTATTAGTTGAGAAGATAAACTTGAAAGTTTAATTTATTTTTTATTCCAAATTAGAAATCAAATTGTATAATCTTTTCTCAATAATACATTTAAGGCTCAACTAATCTTTGAGAATTTTTTATTCTTTCTGCTAATTTAATAGAATATCTTTTTGCATCCTCTATGTATAAATGATTCCCGTCTGTATAAGAATATTGAGTGGAACTATTTACAAAGTTTAAGTATGCCACATGAGTGTTATTGGCAAGATTTATCATTTTTTTATCAAACAGTGGATAAAAAGAGTTTTCTATGGTTAATAAAGAAGTATGTACAGGCATCCTGACTAGATAAACTTCTCCATGTTTTTTTAATAATTGTATTGTTTTTTTTAAGTATAAAAATCTGAATTTAGAAAATTTATTTCTGCTCATTGAGATGTTATAACTATGTACTTTATTTTGAGTATTCTGTTTAACATAAGCGCTATCCATTGATGTATAAACTTCAAGTAATCCATCCTTCCGTAAAAATGTAAATGATCCCTTTATTTTACTTAAAGAATTTTGATTTCGAAATAAAATATTTGATTCAATACGTTTTAATAATATATTTCCCCAACCTTTTTTGTAATTTTTAATTAAATATTCATAATTTGGATAGGAGTTGTAATATTTTTTTGAATATAATATACTATTAATATCAATTTCATTATCATGTAAAGTTGAGTCAGATGATATTGCCCATGGGTCAATAGTAATAATGAATAAACCATTTGTTACTGACTCATTGATTTTATTCTCTATCGCATTATAATATTCTTTTCCATATGAAGAGTTATTTATAGAAAAGGAATAATTATATATACTATTATTGTCCTTTAAATTTAAAACGGAATCAATAATGTCAGGATGTATTCCTTGAGCAGATCTAGAAGTGCCTATTATTAATGAATTTTGTTTTGATGATGTGAATCTTAAATAGAAATTATCTGTAGAACCATCAGCAAAGATCCCTAACATTATATGTAAAGCAACTATACATAAGGACGCAATTAAGATATTTCGTAGAAATCTATTCATATAGTATTAGAATTGAAAATATATAAATGAGTTTTGATTAAAAGATCCAAATGTAATAGTCATGAGAATTATTATAAAATAAAGCATCCATCTACTATTCTTTTTATAGCTAGCGATATCTAAACCATGTATCTTATCTCTATTTTTCCACTCAATCAATAATAATATAAAGATACAGAATAATGTATATACCATTTCTAATTTTGGAGTAATTAACTCTGGAAAAGTTAATGTAGATGGATGTATTATGTTAGATAAATATGAAATAGCATGATGAATGTCTTCTGCTCTAAAAAAGACCCAAGCAAACGTAGTTAAACAAAAAGTAAGAGTCATAGAGAAGACTTCTTTTATTGATGGTAGATACTTTCCTTGAGCGACAATATTAGTATTTATTCTATTTTTATTTAATAACATAACTGGTAAGAAATATATTGCATTTAGTCCTCCCCATATAATAAATGTCCAATTTGATCCATGCCAAAACCCACTGACCAAGAAAATAATAAATACATTTCTTATTTTGAAATAGTTTGTGCCTCTACTACCTCCTAATGGGATATATAGGTAATCTCTAAACCAAGTGGAAAGTGAGATGTGCCATTTTCTCCAAAACTCAGCTATATCTCGTGAAAAATAAGGAAAGGCAAAGTTTTGCATTAAATTAAATCCAAATAATCTAGCAGTTCCGATAGCAATATCTGAATACCCTGAAAAATCTCCATAAATTTGAAAAGCAAAGAATACAGCTCCTAAAACTAATGTACTTCCTGAATAGTCATTGTAGTTATTAAAAATTTGATCAGCGAAAACAGCACAATTATCTGCAATTACAATTTTCTTAAAAAATCCCCAAAGAATTTGTCTCATACCATCAGTAGCTTGATTGTAATCAAATTTTCTATTCTTTTTGAATTGAGGTAATAGATTAGTAGCCCTTTCAATAGGTCCCGCAACTAATTGAGGAAAGAAACTTACAAAGGCTGCAAAAGTGATGAATTCTTTTGTTGGTTTTAGTTTTCCTTTATAAACATCAATCGTATAGCTTAGTGTTTGAAATGTATAGAAGCTAATTCCAACTGGTAAAATAATTTTAAGTGATTGGTAGCTTAATTCAATCCCGAGTGTTGAAAAAGCATAAATAAAATTATCTATAAAGAAATTGTAGTATTTAAAAAAACCTAAAAATCCGATATTTATTAATATACTAATCCAGAGTAGATATTTTCGAGTTAATGGTTTTTCATTTTTTTCTAAACCTTTACCAATTAGAAAGTCAGTTACAGTACTGAAAAATATTAAACTTAGAAATCTCCAATCCCACCACCCATAAAACAGATAGCTTGATAGTAAAATTAAAATATTCTGTTGTTTTATTGTTTTTGTAACAAACCAATAAATGATAAATATAGAAGGTAAAAATATTGCAAATTCAATTGAATTAAATAACATTACCTTTTCTTATTTTCCCAGTCCCAAGCAGATTTCATAGCTTGTTCTAGGCTTTCTTTAGGTTCCCAACCTAGTTTAGTTTTTACTAAATTTCCATTTGCGTATATTTGCTCAATATCGCCACTTCTTCTAGGCCCAATGGAATAGTTGATTTTTAAATTATTGGTTTTTTCAAAAGCTTTTACTGCATCTAAAACACTTACACCAATCCCTGTACCAACATTAAAAGCATGTTTTCCTGGAGTTTTAATAAGAAAATCTATTGCTAGTACATGCGACTTTGCCAAATCGACTACATGAATGTAATCACGAATACATGTGCCGTCAGGGGTGTTGTAATCATCTCCAAAAACAGTAATTTTTTCTCTTTTACCAATTGCAACCTCTGTAATTATAGGTACTAAATTACTTGGTCTGTCAGCTGAGCAATCGCCAATTAATGCAGAAGGGTGGGAGCCAATAGGATTAAAGTATCTTAAGGCAACACTAT
>CAJWTV010000029.1 GCA_913047375.1 uncultured Polaribacter sp. | reverse complement strand
CAGCCCATCCAATGGGGATTTTATCTTCCTTAACTAGTGCTTTAACTGCATTTAACCCTAGTTCAAAAAATATAGATTATGATAGAAGTAAATCAGAGCTGTATGAAACTATTGTTAAAGTTTTAGGGAAAATACCAGTCTTAATTGCCTGGACTTTTAGAAAAAAGAATGGATTACCGTTAGATTATGGTGATTCTTCTTTAGGCTATGTTGAAAATATTTTGAAAATGATGTTTAATAAGCCAAATGAGCAGTATGTCCAAAATCCTGTTCTAGTTAATTCTTTGAATAAACTTTTAATTCTTCATGCTGATCACGAACAAAACTGTTCTACTTCAACGGTTAGAATAGTTGGTTCATCACATGCTGGCTTATTTGCTTCAATTTCTGCAGGAATTTCTGCTTTATGGGGTCCGCTTCATGGTGGTGCAAATCAGGCTGTATTAGAGATGCTTGAATCAATTAATGAAGATGGTGGAGACACAAATAAGTACATGAAAAAAGCGAAAGACAAAGAAGATCCATTTAGATTAATGGGCTTTGGTCATAGAGTTTATAAGAGTTTCGATCCTCGAGCAAAAATAATTAAAGTTGCAACCGATGAAGTTTTAAATGACCTCGGAATTGTAGATCCTATTCTAGATATTGCAAAGGGACTTGAAAAAGAAGCTCTAAGTGATCAGTATTTTGTGGATAGAAGTTTATATCCAAATGTTGATTTTTATTCAGGGATTATCTATAGAGCTATGGGTATTCCTTCTGATATGTTCACAGTTATGTTTGCCTTAGGTAGAATGCCAGGTTGGATAGCTCATTGGAGGGAAATGAGGCTACGTAATGAACCAATAGGTAGACCAAGACAGGTTTATACAGGCGATACACACAGGCCATACTCTCCAATCTCTGACAGATAAAAAGACAATATTCTAAATATCTTTATTATTATTATATTTATATATGTTAAAAATTAATATTAATAATGAGACTTCTAAATTAGTATCTGTAATTTTAGGCACTGCTGTTTCTAATGGGCCAATCCCAAAAATTGAAGATTGCTATGATCCTAAAAGTAAACAACATGTTTTAGCAGGCACATATCCAAAAGAAGAGGATATGATTTTAGAAATGGAAGCAGTTGTAAATATTTTAAAAAAGTATGATGTTACTGTTTTTAGGCCAGAAGTCATAAAAGACTACAATCAAATTTTCTCTAGAGATATTGCATTTTGTATTGAAGATAAATTAATAAAATCCAATATTTTACCTGATAGAGCAAAAGAATTTGAAGCAATTGATTATATAATTAAACAAATCAATTCAAGTGATATAATAGAATTACCAGAAGAATGCCATATAGAAGGAGGAGATGTAATGCCTTGGGGAGATTATATTTTTATCGGAACCTATTCGGGTATAGATTATCCTAATTATATTACAGCAAGAACAAATACAAACGCTGTCATTGCTTTACAAGAATTATTTCCCAATAAAATTGTAAAATCTTTTGAGCTCAGAAAAGATAATGAAAATCCTAAAGAAAATGCTTTACATTTAGATTGCTGTTTTCAGCCTTTAGGGCAAGGTAAAGCCATACTTCATCAAAATGGATTTTTAGTAGAATCTGAATATAATTGGTTACTCAACTTCTTCGGAGAGGAGAATGTTTTTGAAATCACAAAAGAAGAAATGTGTAATATGAATAGTAATATCTTTTCTATAGATGAGGATATCGTCATCTCAGAAAAAAATTTTACCAGATTAAACAAGTGGCTTCGTAAAAATAATTTTACTGTAGAGGAAGTTCATTATTCGGAAATAGCAAAACAAGAAGGTTTATTTCGATGCTCTACAATGCCCTTAATTAGAGATTAATTGCCCTGTCTATATTAATTAAAAACTAAGATATTATTAAAATAAAAATTGTATAATTCCACGTTTAAATAAAAAAATGCATCAAACGACTAATACTATTTTAATGATTCGTCCTATCAATTTTAGGATGAATGAACAGACTGCAGTAAATAATTATTATCAAAAAGTAATTGATAATTTATTACCTGCAACGGTAAATACAAATGCACAAAGAGAATTTGATGCACATGTTGATAAACTTAGAAGTCATGGGGTTAATGTTATCGTGATTTCTGATACAGAGCAATTTGATACTCCAGACTCTATTTTTCCTAATAATTGGATTTCTTTTCATCAAGATGGTACAGTTGCATTGTATCCTATGTTTGCAAAAAATAGAAGATTAGAAAGAAGAGAAGATGTTTTAGAAGAGTTAGAAAAGCAAGGTTTTAGAATAGATAATATTATAGATTATACTTCTGCAGAGGACTCTGGTTTATTTTTAGAAGGTACAGGGAGCTTGTTGCTAGATCGTATTAATAAGAAAGCATATTGTGCTTTGTCACCAAGAGCTGAAGAGGACTTATTTATCGAGTTTTGTGAAGATTTTGAATATACACCTGTTGTCTTTTCATCAAATCAAACTGTAGATGGTAAGAGAAAAGAAATTTATCATACTAATGTAATGATGTGTTTGGCAGAAACTTTTGCTATTGTCTGTTTAGATTCAATTGATGATAAGAGAGAACGTAAGAACCTTTTAAAAAATTTAAAAGAAGATGGTAAACAAATTATAGTTATTACAGAAGAACAAGTAAATAACTTTGCGGGAAATATGTTACAAGTTCGTGGATTAGATGATGAAATGTTTTTAGTGATGAGTCAAGCAGCATACGATTCATTGACAAAACAACAAATCGGACAAATTCATAAACACACACAAATTATTTCAAGTTCTTTAGATACTATAGAGGCCTGTGGCGGAGGCAGTGTGCGTTGTATGATGGCAGAAGTTTTTTTACCTAAAGCATAATTATTTTTCAAAAACTTCAGTAATAATTATTCCGGAAGTACTGTTAGGTGCTTCTATCTTCAGAAGATTGGCAATAGTTGGTGCAATATTTGTGATATTATGTCTTTTTTTAGAAACCCCCTTCTTAATCCCATTTCCATAGAAAATAATCGGTACATGTGTATCATAAGAATAGCCAGAACCATGACTTGTTCCTGTTTTTCTCGAGTCCCAAATAGTTCTTTTTAGAGTTGCTGGATAGGGTAATATCATGATATCTCCAGAAAATTTTTGATTATATCCATTTTGTAATGAGTTTAAAATACCTTCAGAAAACTGAGTAGTTTGAAGTGTTTTGGCTGTTACTGTCTTATAGATCCCTTCAAATTCAATAATTTTATCAGCTAATTTTTGTGCTACGATATTCTTGTCTAGACCTAAAGAGGTTAAAGTTTTTTTATTTAAAAAAATTTGAAAATTTGATATATTTTCTACTAATAAATCAGAATTAAAGTATTTTTTTGAGATGCTTGAAACATAGTTTTTAAACTTTTCAGTATTGAAATAATGAGCTGGTATTTTTAAAGATTGAAGATAAGCAGGTACGTGAACTGCTGCGTGATCTGCTGTTAAGAAAATCGTATAATTTCCTTCACCAACTTCTTTATCTAATGTAATTAACAACTCCTCTAAATCCTTGTCAAGTC
The DNA here is from genome assembly GCA_913047375.1 of uncultured Polaribacter sp. Taxonomy (GTDB): domain Bacteria; phylum Bacteroidota; class Bacteroidia; order Flavobacteriales; family Flavobacteriaceae; genus Polaribacter. The sequence goes on along the minus strand of CAJWTV010000029.1, from coordinate 5,262 downwards.
GAAGGTAAGTATCTTCAATTTCTATAGATGCTGGTCCATACTGGTGGCCTATATAGTCTGTTGACGAAAAACTAATTGTTAAAAAATCCGTGAATTTAGATTTTCCTAACTTTTCTCCAATTATTGCAGCTTTTGCAAAATCTAATGTAATTGAGTTTCCAGCCGGAATTTCTTTTATCATACTGTAATGACCATTTTGTTGATTTATTGCTGGAATATCATGTGGGAATGTTGGTGTTTTCTCTCCTTTATTAAGACCCTCAAAAGGGTTGTTGTCAGAAATACTTTGCTTGTAAGTATTTATATTGTAAAGTGTTTTCCATGATTTGGATAGATATTCATCTGCTTTACCGGAATTATTAAATTTTGTTACCCAATTTGGCAGTGAATCCATATAATATGAACTAGAAATCCATTGGCCATGATCCCCACCACTAAACCAATACGCACCATTTGCTGTATGACCAGCTGATAAAATAGAGGAACGATCTTTTATAGCAATGCCAATAGCTTTGCCATTCATATTTTGTGCTAAATGTAACTGGTCTGTTAATGTCGAAGTTAGCATTCTATGAGGTGACTTCTCACCTTCTTTACTGTTATTTCCAACAGTTTTATAATTAGAATCATCTACACAATAAATTGACTTTTTCTCATTTTGGTCATACCAATAATTTGAAATAATTGCATGATTAGATGGTGTTGTTCCTGAGAAAATAGATGCATGACCAACTGCAGTGTATGTTGGAATCATGTTATAATGTGCATTTTCTAAAGAAAAACCCTTATTTATTAATCTTTTAAATCCGTTCTCAGAAAACCTGTCAGCAAAACGTGTTAAATAATCATACCGCATTTGGTCAATTACAATACCTACGACCAATTTAGGTTTTTCTTTAAAAGTAGACGTTGTTTTATTGCAACTGTAAAAAATGATAACTAATGAAATAAGGAATAAGACTATATATTTATATTTTTTCATTGTGGAAGTAATTAAACTAATTTCAAAAGTACAAATTTTTTAATTTTGATAGCTATAAATTAACTCAAGGTTAGTGGTTTTTTTAATACTTTAGCAAAAAGAAAAATAACTTTATGAATTACCTAGAGCATACTGGTAAATATTTTATGATGTTGGGGCAAGTCTTTAAAAAACCTCAACGACCTAGAGTTTTTAGAGAAGCCTTATTTAAAGATATTGAAGAATTAGGACTTAAGTCTTTAGGGATTATTATGTTTATCTCTTTTTTTATTGGAGGTGTAATTGCATTACAAACAGCACTAAATTTAGATGATCCTTTAATTCCAGATACTTTAATTGGATTTGCAGCAAAGAGATCTATTATTTTAGAATTTGCACCCACTTTTTGTTCTATAATTTTAGCAGGTAAAGTTGGATCTTACATCACCTCTAGTATAGGTACTATGAGAGTTACTGAGCAAATTGATGCTCTTGAAGTAATGGGAATAAATTCTATTAATTACTTAGTTTTACCAAAAATTATAGCAACAGTTTTTTTCTATCCGTTTTTAATTTGCTTAGGTATGATTTTAGGTATTTTCGGAGGATGGCTTGCTGGAGTTATGTCAGGTTTGTTTGCTGGAACGGACTATATAATAGGAATTCAATCTGATTTTCAGCCATTTTTATTAGTATATGCAATGATTAAAACATTAGTTTTTGCATTTTTAATATCTACAGTCCCTTCTTATCATGGTTACTATGTCAAAGGAGGTTCTTTAGCCGTGGGTAAAGCAAGTACTCAAGCTGTCGTTTGGACGACCGTTTTAATAGTAATTGCTAATTATTTTTTAACTCAAATGCTTTTAACATAGATGATAGAAGTTAAAGATTTATATAAAGGTTTTTTAGATGTAGAAGTTCTAAAAGGAATATCTACTACTTTTCATCCAGGGCAAACAAGCCTTATTATTGGTCAAAGCGGATCTGGTAAAACAGTTTTTTTGAAATCTTTAATAGGCCTTCACGTACCAGAGTCTGGGATAATTTCTTTTAATGGTAGAATAAATACTGCATTTACGACAGAAGCAAAAAGAGAATGGCGTCAAGAAATTGGAATGGTTTTCCAAGGAAGTGCACTTTTTGATTCTCAAACTGTAGAAGAAAATGTTATGTTTCCTTTAAAAATGTTTACAAGAAAGTCAGAAAAAGAAATGTTAGATCGTGTGAATTTTGTTTTAGATCGTGTAAATTTATCTGATTCTAATAAAAAGTTCCCTGCAGAGCTTTCTGGTGGAATGCAAAAAAGGGTAGCAATTGCTAGAGCAATAGTGATGAATCCCAAATATCTTTTCTGCGATGAACCTAACTCTGGTTTAGATCCTCAGACTTCTATAGTAATTGATAATTTAATACAAGAAATCACTAAAGAATATAAAATTACAACAGTAATAAATACTCATGATATGAATTCTGTAATGGAAATTGGAGAAAAGATTGTGTTCTTAGAAAATGGTATTAAAGCATGGGAAGGAAGTAGTAATGAAATCTTTAAAACTGATAATGAGGCGATTGTTGACTTTGTTTATTCCTCTAATTTATTCAAGAAAGTAAGAGAAACTTATTTAAGTGAAACAAAGTAAAAAAACATTTGTTTATTATAAATAAGATTATATATTTGCAGCCGCTAAGCTAAGAAAAATGACCTGGTAGCTCAGTTGGTAGAGCATCTCCCTTTTAAGGAGAGGGTCCTGGGTTCGAGCCCCAGCCCGGTCACTATAAAAACTCTGTACAACATGTACAGAGTTTTTTTTTGTCTTTTTTTAGATAAAAATGGTTAATTTAGTAATCACTAATAAAACCTATGAATAAAATTATTTTATCACTTACGCTTTTACTATTTATGAATACTTCTGATTCAATTATTTTTGATTTTACTAGAGATGCAAATCTTTCTTCTTGGTATGTTGTCGATGACGGTGTAATGGGAGGAAGGTCAAAAGGGAAACTTTCAATTAATGATAATGGAAATGCAATTTTTTCAGGAGAGGTTTCTTTAGATAATTATGGTGGATTTTCTTCTATAAGGCATCAGTTTAAGAAAAAAGATATTTCCCAATACTCTCAAGTTGTTTTACGTGTAAGAGGGGATGGTAAAAAATATCAATTTAGAATTAAAGAAAAAAATAATGATTATTATTCTTTTATAACAACTTTTCAAAGCACACAAGATTGGCAGGATCTTATTTTGGACATGAAAGACATGTATCCTGCTTTTCGAGGAAGAGTTTTAAATATGGATAATCTTAAACCAAACACAATTGAAGAAATCGCTTTTTTAATAGGAAATAAAAGGGCTGAAAAATTTCTATTAGAAATAGATGTAATTTTTTTAAAATAGATAAGTTTCCTTTATTTTATATTTAATATTAATATTAAATCAATTATGAGAGAAAATGTAACCAAAGATCAAGAGATTGAACAAACTAAAGAGGATATTCAACTCAGTGCAAAAGGTCTTTTCAAAAGTATTAGAAAGTTTCTTATTGAACTTTTTGATTTTAGAGAAGATACAGATCATCAAGCAACTATAGAAGCTATTAAGGCAGATATCCCTTTTAAAGGGGCAACTGCTTGGATTCTTCTCTTTGCTGTATTTGTGGCCTCTATTGGTTTAAATGCAGACTCTACTGCAGTTGTGATTGGAGCTATGCTAATATCTCCTTTAATGGGGCCAATTTTAGGAATTGGAATGTCATTTGCCTTAAATGATATTGATACTTTTAAGAAATCTTTATTAAACCTAGGTACCATGATTGGACTTAGTTTATTTGCCTCTTTTTTATTCTTTTATTTCTTTCCATTAAGTGAAGATAATTCCGAACTATTAGGTCGTGTTAGCCCAGATATTAGAGATGTTTTAATTGCATTTTTTGGTGGTTTGGCTTTGATGGTTGCAAGAACTAAAAAAGGGACTGTAGCCTCTGTAATTTTTGGTGTTGCTATTGCAACAGCTTTAATGCCTCCCCTTTGTACGGCAGGTTACGGCTTAGCAATAGGGAATTTCACATATTTTTTTGGGGCAATGTATTTATTCATTATTAACACTATTTTTATAGCGTTAGCTACATTTTTAGTATTCAAATTGTTGCGTTTTCCAATGCATAAATATGCAAATGCTGCCAAAAGAAAACAATATTCAACGATAGCTACAGTAATTGGAATTTCAGTAATGATACCTGCAATTATTACTTTTATTAATGTTTTACAGGATACTAGAACAAATACACAAATAAATAGTTTTATTAAAAATGAAATAAAAGGGAATAAGTCTTTACAGCTAATAGATTGGGATAAGAACATTGAGAAAAAAGAAATATTTTTAAATTTTTTCAATGAAATAACTGAAGCAACTGAGAATGATTTAATAAATGAATTATCTAATACTCTATTATACCCAAATATCGGTGATTTCAATTTAAGTATTAAGGGAAGTGATACTAAAAGTTTTGAGTTAATCACCTATGCTTATAAGGAAAAGCGAGAGGAATTACAAGAGAGTAAAAATATTATTGAAGGCTTACAAAAGCAGATTACAAGTTTACAAGAAACAATTACTGATCTAAATAATAGAATAGAGCAAGATGCTTTAAATAAAGATCAAAGTATTATTGCATTTAGTAGAATTGCAAAAGATGCAAAAATTAGATATGTAGATATAGAATCTATTGGTTTTTCAAATGTTTTGTCTTCTAAAGATTTTATAAAAATCGATACAATTCCCGTTACAACTATTAAATGGAATATATCATTAACAGATAGTATTATAAAATTAAAAGAACGAGATTTAAGATCTTGGCTTCAGAGAGAACTAGTTTTAGATACTCTTTTTATTAAAAGAGAAAAGTAGAGTTAAAATTTAAGAAGATATTTTGCAATATTATTCTACTTTAACCGAAAACACATTAAAAAAAGTAACTTATCGAGTTATACTTTCTTCATTTGAAGTACAACTAAAAGAAGCTTCTAATTTAGTAAGATGCCATCGCTCCTATATAGTAAACCTAAAGAAAGTGAAAAATATATCCGGAAATGCACAAGGCTTAAAACTTGAGCTTATAAACCAATCAGAAATAATTCCTGTATCTAGAAAATACCTACACATTGTCAAGTAATTTTTTCTATTAAATTCGTAATTACTTCATGCTTCGAGATATCTAATACTAGCTAAGACAATATTTAGCTTGATATTCAGAACATTACTTTGCTATTCAGCACATTTTCCAATTTAGTATTGAAAA
>CAJWTV010000028.1 GCA_913047375.1 uncultured Polaribacter sp. | reverse complement strand
AAATATCAATAAATAATTTATCTCCAGAGCCTAAAATATAACCTACAGGGGTCGGTATATTTAAATTAGATTGAAATGTAAGTAAGCTATTTCCTTTAAAAACGTCAAAACCAAAAAGATCACTTTTCATTTTTGGATATTCTACCTCCTCATTATTAAGACTACCTAATTGTGACCCTTGAAGTGTAGTATTATCATAATTAGTATTTCGTAACCTTGATTCTTGATCTGGAACATTGCTGTTTTTTGACGCCCTTGGTGTTTTTACCAAATTTAAACGCTTATTAAGTGTCGCAATTTCTTCTGTAGAAAGCCCTTGTGCTTCGGCTGCTTTTAAAATATCATTATATTTATACCCTTTTGAAGAAGCTTCTTGAAATAACAGTTGTAACTGCTTGCTAGTCATATTGGTATAATTTACCGATGACAAATCAAAACCCTTTTGAGCTTGGATACTTAACAAGGAAAATAATGTGATTGTAATAATAACAATCTGTTGTTTAAATTTCAATAACATAGCGGATCAATTATTAAGCGAATATATAAAATTTATACTGTTGGTGAAAATGTAAATATGGATACATAAGCTGATATATTTATGTATGTATTATCAAAAAACAATAATAAATAGTAAATTAGCGCTCGAACTATAGTCGTCAAAACAAAGTTATGAAAGTAGGAATTACATTTTCAACATTTGATCTTCTACATGCTGGACATGTAAAAATGTTAGAAGAGGCTAAAAGACAGTGCGATTATTTAATTGTAGGATTACAGTTAGATCCTTCACTAAACCGTCCTGAAAAAAATTCACCTTCTCAATCTATCATTGAAAGATATATTCAGCTTAAAGGCTCAAAGCACATCGATGAAATCGTGCCTTATGTGTCAGAGCGAGATTTAGAAGATATTTTAATGTCTTTTAAGATAGATGTAAGGATTATTGGAGATGAATACAAAGACAAACATTACACAGGTAGAGATTATTGTGAGTCTAAAGGTATTGTAATTTATTATAATTCTAGAGATCATCGTTTTTCATCAAGTGGACTTAGGAAACAAGTAAAAAATATAAAAGGAACTAAATAATAAACTTAATGAATATTACAATTATTGGTTCAGGATATGTAGGATTAGTCTCAGGAGCCTGTTTTGCGGAGATCGGCAATAGGGTTACTTGCATAGATATTGATGCTGAAAAAATAGAAAAATTAAATAAAGGAGTTGTTCCTATTTTTGAACCTGGGTTGGAGCAAATGGTTTTGAAAAATGTAAAAAATAAAAATTTATCTTTTACTACAGAATTAACAAAATCATTAATAGGATCTGAAATCGTTTTTATAGCAGTAGGAACTCCGATGGGAGAAAATGGATCTGCCGATTTGAAATATGTTTTAGCAGCAGCAAAATCCATAGGACAATGCATGCAAAAAAGATTAATAATAGTGGATAAGTCTACAGTGCCCATTGGAACAGCAGATAAAGTTAAGAATACTATTAAAAAAGAATTAGACCTACGAAATTCAGAATTAAAATTTGATGTAGTTTCTAATCCAGAGTTTTTAAAAGAAGGTGCTGCAATAGCAGATTTCATGAAACCTGATAGAATCATTATTGGATCAGATTCAGATTCTGCCATTGATACACTAAAAGAATTATACCATCCTTTTTGTATGTCAAGAGACCGGTTTATAACTATGGATATTCGTTCAGCAGAAATGACAAAATATGCAGCAAATGCTATGTTGGCAACTAAGATTTCATTTATGAATGAAATTGCAAATATTTGTGAAAAAGTTGGAGCTGATGCAAATCAAGTAAGAATAGGAATTGGATCAGATAAAAGAATTGGTTATGGTTTTATTTACCCTGGAGCAGGTTACGGAGGGTCTTGTTTTCCGAAAGATGTAAAGGCACTAACTAAAATAGCCAAAGAACACGGTTATCAAGCGCATTTGATAACTGCAGTTGAAGAAGTGAATGATGCACAAAAATTAATCATTGCTCAAAAGATAGTTAAACGGTTTGGAGAAGACTTAACAGGGCTTACTTTTGGTGTTTGGGGATTAGCTTTTAAGCCAGGCACGGATGATATGCGAGAAGCACCTTCAATATATGTAATTAAAGAATTGGTAAAGCGAGGTGCCATGATAAAAGCATATGATCCAAAAGCAATCAATGAAGCTAAAAAACATTATCTCAAGGGGGTTGATAATATTGAATATGTAGATTGTAAATATGATGTGCTAAAAGATGCTGAAGCTTTAGTATTGTTAACAGAGTGGAAAGAGTTTCGTTCACCTGATTTTGAAGAAATAAAAAATCAATTAAATAATTCAATTATTTTTGATGGTAGAAATCAATATAATACTTTTAATTTAGAACAAAAAGGATTCGAATATTATCAAATAGGAAAATAATAAAATGAAAATATTAGTTACTGGAGCAGCAGGATTTATAGGTTTTCACACTTGTTTAAAATTAATTAATCAAGGCCACGATGTATTCGGAATTGATAATATCAATAATTATTATAATTCAAAAATAAAATTTGATAGGTTAAATGAATTAGGCATTGATCAAACAGAAGCTAAAATATTCAATAAGGAAGTTAAAAGCACTAAAAATATTAGTTTAAGATTTTCTAGAATAGATTTAGTAGATGGTATAAGTATCAGTAATTTATTTGAAGTAGAAAAATTTGAAGTAGTTTGTAATTTAGCAGCCCAAGCAGGTGTAAGATATAGTATAGAAAACCCAAAAGCATATATTGATAGCAATATAACAGGGTTTTTAAATATTCTTGAAGGGTGCCGAAATCATCAGGTTAAACATTTAGTATATGCAAGTAGTTCAAGTGTTTATGGAGAAAATAAAAAAGTGCCATTCAAAACAACAGACAATGTAGATCGTCCGATTAGTTTGTATGCTGCTACAAAAAAAAGTAATGAGTTAATGGCCCATACTTATGGTCATCTATATGGATTCAAAACAACTGGATTAAGATTTTTTACTGTTTATGGTCCTTGGGGAAGACCAGATATGGCCTACTATTTATTTGCTGAAGCGATTTCTAACAATAAACCTATTAACGTTTTTAATAAAGGTGAAATGGAAAGAGATTTCACATATATAGATGACATTGTAATTGGCGTTACTAAAATTATTGAAGCTAAATTATTAGATAGAGAGCATTATAAAATATACAATATAGGTAATAATAAAACTGAAAGATTAAGTGATTTTATATCTCTTATTGAAAAGTATTTAAATAAAAGTGCAATTAAAAAAATGTTACCAATGCAACCGGGAGATGTCACAAAAACATGGGCTAACATCGATGAAATTACAAGAGATTTTGACTATCAACCTAAAACTTCAGTTAAAACAGGCGTATTTAATTTCATCAATTGGTATTTGAAATATAGAAAATGAATAAGAAAAAAGGAATTATTGTATCGGGCTATTTTAATCCAATTCACAAGGGGCATATTGAATATTTTAATCAAGCCAAAGCACTTGCAGATGAATTGTTTGTGATTGTTAATAATGACTCTCAAAGAATATTAAAAGGAAGTAAAGAATTTCAAAAGGAACAAGAACGTATATTTATAGTATCTAATATAAAATCGGTAGATCATTGTATTTTATCGATTGATCAAGATAGAACCGTTATAAAGACTATTGAAAAAATTTCACAAGATTTTGGTCAAGAATATGATCTTAATTTTGCAAATGGGGGTGATCAAAATAATAATACAATTCCTGAGAGACCAATCTGTGATCAAATGGGAATATCACTTATTGATGGTTTAGGAGATAAAATACAGTCCAGTAGTTGGTTGTTAGACAATAAAAATTAAATGAATAAAAAAATTCTAGTCACTGGAGGTTTAGGGTATATTGGTTCTCATGTAGTAGTAGAGTTACAGAATGAAGGGTTTCAAGTAATAGTAATTGATAATCTCTCTAACTCATCTATGGATGTTTTAGATAAAATTATTGAAATTACTGGAATAACACCACTCTTTGAGAAGATTGACTTAAGAGATAAAAATATGGTGTCTGATTTTTTTAAAAGACATTCCGATATCTATGGAGTTATTCATTTTGCGGCTTCAAAAGCAGTAGGTGAGAGTTCTAATAATCCTCTTAAGTATTATGAGAATAATATCTCTCCTTTAGTTTATATATTACAACAATTAGAAAAAATAAAAGATCAAAATTTTATATTTAGTTCTTCTTGTACTGTTTATGGTCAAGTAGACAAATCACCAATAACAGAAGATACTTTATTAAAAAAAGCAGAATCACCTTACGGCAATACAAAAAAAATTGGAGAGCAAATAATTGAAGATACTTGTAAGATAAATAATAATCTTAATGCAATATCACTTAGGTATTTTAATCCCATAGGGGCACATTCTTCAGCTAAAATTGGAGAATTACCTATAGGAATCCCTCAAAACCTAGTTCCTTTTGTCACTCAAACTGGCATTGGAATTAGAGAAGAGCTCTCTATTTTTGGTAAAGACTATCCAACCCCTGACGGTACGTGTATTAGAGATTATATTCATGTAGTTGATTTAGCTAAAGCTCACGTAATAGCTATGAAGCGCATAATCTTAAAAGATAATAGTGATAATTATGAAGTTTTTAATTTAGGAACAGGTAAAGGTTCTTCTGTATTAGAAGTTGTCAATGCTTTCGAAGAGATCAGTGGAATTAAATTAAATTATATGTTCAGTGAAAGAAGAGCTGGAGATATAGCTGCAGCTTTTGCAGATACACAAAAAGCAAATAAAATTTTAGGTTGGAAATCAGAGTTAAGTTTAAATGAAGCGATGCTTTCAGCATGGGAATGGGAAAAAAAAATCAATTCTAATATTTAAATATAGTATTAAAGTTCAGTTATAAAGATTAAAAATTAATTAAAATATTATGTTTAAAGATATAGAGAAGTTAATTAAATCATACGGGTTTAATATTGTTTCAAAAGATTTTAAAAGGCCATGGGGAGGGTTCTTAGTAATAGATGAAAATCAATCACAAGAATTTTCAAATCAATTTTTTAAAGGATTGGATGTAAATACTCTTAAAATTGGAGGAAAACTAAGTCCAAAAATTTTGATAGTAAAACCAAATGCTAGATTGTCATGGCAATACCACAACAGAAGAGCTGAAATTTGGCAAATATTCAAAGGGGAAGCAGGGATTATTAGAAGTGATTCTGATATTGAAAATGACATGGGAGTTTATAGTGAAACAGATCAAATTATTTTAAAACAAGGTGAAAGACATCGTTTGATTGGTTTAAAAGATTTCTGTGTGGTAGCAGAAATATGGCAACATACTGATAAAAACAACCCTTCTGATGAAGAAGATATTATAAGAGTTCAGGATGATTTTGGGAGATAAATTAAGAAATCAGTTAGTTCTTAAGTAAGTAATTTTTTTATAAATTTGATTTGAGTTGTTTAAAGTTTATTTTATAATAAGTGTAAATTTTACTATTAAGGTTAAATAAGTTATAATAATGAAAGGAATTATATTAGCTGGAGGGAGAGGTACTAGATTATATCCCGTAACAAAAGGAGTTTCTAAACAAATGTTGTGCGTTTATGATAAGCCCATGATTTATTACTCTATATCTACGTTATTATTAGCAGGTATTAAAGAAATTTTAATTATTTCAACTCCAGAAGATTTGCCTGCTTACAAAAGATTATTAGGCTCTGGGAATGAATTAGGTATTAATTTATCCTTTATAGAACAGCCTAATCCGAATGGATTAGCAGAATCTTTTATCATAGGGAAATCCTTTATAGGTTCTGATGATGTTTGTTTAGTTTTGGGTGACAATATTTTTTATGGTGATGGTTTTACTAGTATCTTAAAAAATGCAGTTAACAATCTATTAGAAAATAAAAGAGCGACTGTCTTCGGCTATTATGTAAATGATCCTGAGCGTTACGGTGTTATTGAATTCAATAAAAATAAAAAGGCTATATCTATAGAAGAAAAACCTTTATCACCTAAAAGTAATTATGCAGTTGTCGGTTTATATTTTTACCCGAACTCTGTAGTAGAAATAGCTAAAAAAATACAGCCCAGTAAACGCGGTGAGTTAGAAATAACTTCTGTAAATGAACAATATTTACAGAATGAAGAATTAGATGTAGAGTTATTAGGGAGAGGTTTTACTTGGTTAGATACAGGCACACATGATTCTTTACTTGAAGCATCTAATTTTATACAAACTATCGAAAAGAGACAGGGTTTGAAAGTTGCTTGTCTTGAAGAAATTGTTCATGATAAAGGTTATATTACAGATAATGAATTGGAAGCCTTAGCAAGACCATTAGCTAAAAATGAATATGGACAATATTTACTAAGAAAACTAAAAAAATGAATCTTGTAAAAACAGAGATAAAAGATTTAGTGATATTAGAACCGACTATTTTTGAGGATGAAAGAGGTTATTTTATGGAATCTTATAATATGCAAAAAACTAATACTTTGCTAGGTGGTATTAATTTTGTACAAGACAATGAATCTCTCTCTACTAGGGGAGTATTACGTGGTTTACATTTTCAGAAACCACCATTTGCACAAGCTAAATTAATTCGTTGTATAGTTGGAGAGATATTAGATGTTGTAGTGGATTTAAGAGAAAATTCGTCAAGTTATGGTAGTGTTAAATCAATAATTTTATCATCAGTAAATAAAAAACAATTATTCATTCCAAAAGGTTTTGCACACGGTTTCGTAGTACTAAGTGATACAGCATTAATTTCCTACAAAGTAGATAATTATTACTCTCATGCCCATGATAGTGGTATTTTATGGAATGATCCAGCATTAAATATAGATTGGGTAATTAATCCAGATCAATTAATAATATCTAGTAAAGATCAAAACTTATTGCCGCTAGTGAAAAATAAAAATATTTTTTAATGAAGATATTAGTTACTGGAGCAAATGGACAATTAGGGTCAGAAGTAAGAAAGTTATCTGGCAACTACCCCTATAATTTTGTATTTACAAACAGTAATGAGTTAAATTTTTTAAATTTAAACAGTATAAAATCTAGTTTAAATCTTATTAAACCAAATATCATCATCAATTGTGCTGCTTATACATCTGTAGATAATGCTGAAAAAGAGTTATTTCTCTCGGACACCATCAATCATAGAGCTATAAATCTGATAGCTGAATGGACTTCTGAAAATAATTGTAAATTAATACATATTTCTACCGATTATGTTTTTGATGGGACTTCAAAAATCCCTTTAACAGAATTAGCAACTACTAAACCGATCAATGTATACGGCAAAACAAAATTATTAGGAGAAAAGGCTTGTTTAAAAAACAACCCTAACACAATTATTATTAGAACATCTTGGTTATATTCTAGTTTCGGTGTCAATTTTGTAAAAACAATTTTAGCTTTAATGAAAGATAAAGATTCACTTAATATAATAAATGATCAAATAGGTTCACCTACTTATGCTGCCGATTTAGCAAATGCTATATTTGTTATCATAAATAATGATAAGTGGATTCCAGGAATATATAATTATTCTAATGAGGGAGAAATTTCTTGGTATCAATTTGCAAAATCGATAAAAGAATTAACTGATTCAAAAACTCACATTAATAGTATTCTTTCAGAAGAATTTTCAACAACTGCAAAACGACCAAAATATTCTCTATTAGATAAAACTAAAATCAAAAAAACTTTTAAGATAGAAGTTCCTCCTCACAAAATTAGTTTAGAAAAATGTATAAAAATATTAAAAAATGAAGCCTAATATATTAGTAACAGGTGGAGCTGGTTTTATTGGTTCTCATGTGGTACGATTATTTCTAAATAAGTATCCAGATTATAATATTTATAATCTAGATTTATTAACCTATGCTGGTAATTTAGAGAATTTAAAAGATTTAGAGAATAAAAAAAACTACCATTTTTTAAAAGAGGATATTTGTAATTTTCATAAAATAAAGGCCATTTTTATAAAATATAAAATTACCCATGTAATCCATTTAGCAGCAGAATCTCACGTAGATAGATCTATTAAAGATCCATTTTCTTTTGCGCAAACAAATATTATGGGGACTTTAAGTTTGTTACAAGCAGCTAAAGATGTTTGGGCGAATAATTTTAAAAATAAATTATTTTATCATATCTCTACAGATGAAGTATTTGGTTCTTTAGGTAAGGAAGGCTCTTTCTCTGAGACTTCACCATATGAACCCCATTCTCCATACTCTGCGTCTAAAGCATCATCTGACCATTTTGTAAGAGCTTTTTCAGATACTTACGGATTACCAATTGTAATTTCTAATTGTTCTAACAATTATGGACCTTATCAGTTTCCTGAAAAGCTAATACCATTATTTATAAATAATATTTTAAAGAATAAATCATTACCTGTTTATGGTAATGGGGAAAATATACGTGATTGGTTATATGTAGAAGATCATGCTAGAGCAATAGATGTTATTTTTCATAATGGAAAACTAAGTGAAACCTATAATATTGGAGGTTTTAATGAATGGAAAAATATAGATTTAATTAAAATTTTAATTAAAGTAGTTGATAAGTTCCTAGGGAATAAGGCAGGGACTTCTGTAAAACTCATCACTTATGTAAAAGATCGTGCTGGTCACGATAAGCGTTATGCAGTAGATGCAACAAAAATAAAAGAAGAACTTTCTTGGGAACCATCATTACAGTTTGAGGAGGGTATAGAGAAAACAATTCAATGGTACTTAGAGAATGATCAGTGGTTAGAAAATATATCTTCAGGTGCTTATCAGCATTATTATGAAAAAAAGTATAATCTAAACGATAATTAAAAAGGATTTATTTTTTACACCACTCATCAAAATAAATTAAACTTCATTATTTTTTATTACGAAAACGATTGATTTTTTCGGCATACTTGCACAGATAAAAAACATATAATATATTTGATTTTAAATATTTTTTTACATGATATTAATTGCAGATGGAGGCTCTACTAAGGCTGATTGGATAGCTCTAGATAATGATAAGAATGAAGTCTTCAGAGTAAGAACTTTAGGATTAAATCCGGCTGTTATATCTGAGAAAGAGTTGACGAACAGGATTGTAAATATGTTTCAGCTTATTAATATTAAAGAAGAAGTAACAGATATTTATTTCTATGGTGCTGGTTGTGGTTCACCTAAGCCAATAGATATTTTAAGTAATGTACTAAAAAATATATTTACTAATTCAAAAGTTAATGTAGCAGAGGATATGCTTGCAGCTGTTTATGCAGCGTCAGGAAAAAATCCTGCAATAGTTTGTATTTTGGGAACTGGTTCTAACAGTTGTTATTTTGATGGTACACAATTACATACAAATTCAGTTTCTTTAGGCTATTCTGTAATGGATGAAGCGAGTGGTAATTATTTTGGGAAGTTGCTTTTAAGAGAATATTTTTATTCTAAAATGCCTAAAAGAATTGCGCAAAAATTTGAAGAAATTTATAATTTAGATGTAGATGAGATTAAATTAAATTTATATAGGCAACCAAATCCGAATATGTACTTGGCTACATTTGCTAAATTTATGTTTGAATTTAAAGAAGATAAATACATTGAAAAAATCATAAAGAGAGGTTTTAATGAATTCTTTAAATATAGAATTCTACCATTTGGCAAAACAGATCAAACACCTATCTATTTTATTGGATCTATTGCTTTTTACTTTAGAGGAATTTTGGAGAAAGTGGCCCAAAAGAATAATTTAAAAATTTATGGGATAATACAGAGACCCATAGATAATTTATTAGAATTTCATAAAAATAATATTAGTTAATTAAATCTATTATTCTTTCTAAACCCATTCCACGAGATCCTTTTATAAGTATTGTACTATTATTTATTTTTTTTAATTTAAGGTATAGTTGTAAATCTTTAAAATCTTTAAATTTTTTTGATTTTGTTTTTACTTGATTAAAAATATTTCCAACAATATAAACAGTTTTAAATTTTGCTTCCAAGGTTAGATCTATAATTTTTTGATGTTCTTCTATTTTTGAATCACCTAATTCAAACATATCACCTAGAATTACAATTTTATTTCCTGCTTTCATAGCATGAAAACTTTCCAAAGCAGCACGCATACTACTTGGGTTTGCATTGTACGCATCTAAAATAATTTTATTAGATTTTTTCTCTATAATTTGAGATCTATTATTGTTTGGCACATAAGATTCTAAAGCACTTTTGATATCATTAACTTCAATATTAAAAAAAGCACCAATTGTAATTGCTGCACAAATATTTTCGAAATTATATTCTCCGATTAAATTAGTTTTAATCTTTACTTTTTTATACTCGAGTGTTATAAAGGGGTCTAATTCTATTAAAGCTAAACTTTGATCAAAAATAACTCGTTTTATTTCACTAGTGTTTTTAACTTGAAGAGTGTCATTTTGATTTACAAAAGCCAATTTATTGTGTTTTTCTAGAAATCTATATAATTCTGATTTCCCTTTAATAACACCTTCAATACCCTTAAACCCCTCTAAATGTGCTTTCCCAAAATTTGTAATATATCCAAAATCTGGTTCACATAAATTTGAAAGGAATTCGATTTCTTTTTGATGATTAGCTCCCATTTCTACGACACCTATTTCGGTATCTGAATTCATAGATAGTAATGTTATTGGAACCCCAATATGATTATTTAAATTTCCTATTGTTGCAGTTGTTTTATGTTTTTTAGATAGAATAGTATTAATTAATTCCTTTGTTGTGGTCTTTCCATTACTTCCGGTTAAGCCAATAATTGGGATATTTAATTGCTTTCGATGGTAATTAGATAAACTTTGTAATGTCTCTAAAACATTATCTACTAGTATGGTTTTAGAATTAGTTACATATTTTTTTTCATCAACAATACTATACAAAGCTCCCATTTCTATAGCCTTTTTAGCAAAAGTATTCCCATTAAAGTTATCTCCTTTTAAAGCAAAGAAAATTGAATTCTTTCGGATACTTCTAGTATCTGTATCTATTAAGAAATTTTGTTTATAAAGTTTATATATTTCCTCGATTCTCATTTTTTAAAGATAAAAAAAACCTCATTGAATTTAAGCAATGAGGTTTATAATATTTTATAAATATTAGGGTAAATATTATCTGGCCGGATTTCTTGGTTTTTTTCTTTTTGAACTCATAGGTCCAAGCTTATCAGACACACATCTAAAGCCAATATAACTAGTGGCCATATATTCAGGTAAATATCTTCTTTGAGCTGGATCTAACCAGTATTCTCTGTCTGACCAAGAACCACCTTTATAAACTCTTGTTTCGTCACTAATTAAAGTAGTTCTCTTTTCGGAGTCATACTTCAATACACCATCAATTTTTTCTGGTCTTTGAGGAGAATTATACATATTTACTTTCTCCTTAAAATCCTCTTTTTTATCATAGTTGAGAGAAGAATCCATATCACCATCATTAACATTTTTATTATCAGAGCGATCAAAATTTCTTCTAAGAGTAGAGTCATCTGCAGTTATAGCAGCATACTTTATAGTGCCAGGTAAGTCTTTTGGAATAATTTTACCATTCTGTAAAGTATCGTATTCTATTT
>CAJWTV010000027.1 GCA_913047375.1 uncultured Polaribacter sp. | reverse complement strand
CTTCAATTGAAGAATTTGGTCCTTCTGGATGTTTCCAATTAGCACCAATTTTCCATGTCCACCATTGGTGATAATTATTCATATTTACAACCGCATTCACGTTTTTATTAAATATTAAACTACCAGGTTGTAAAATAGAATCGTGGGGTTTTGGTGTATCTGGAGGCAACTGTTTTTTAAGTATTTCCCAATCAATTTTTCTTTCAGCAATAGTCTTATAATTAGTAGCTTTAGTAAACTCTTTAAATTGTTTATTGGTCACCTCTGTAATATCTATAAAAAAACCGTCAACAGTAACCACGTGTGCCGGTTTTTCTCTTGGCATAGCGTATTTATCTGTTTCTTTAGCTCCTTGTAAAAATGTTTTGTTTTCTACCCAAGCCATACCTTCAGGAACTTTTATAGTATTTGTTTTGCTTTTAAATTTATTACAAGCGCTAAACGCGAATAAAAAAAATGTGAACACTGTAAATATTTGAATATTTTTTTTAATCATTTTTAATTTTTTGATGATAAGTTAATAGCTTTATATGCTGGAGTTGGTTTAAAATCTGAATCATAAATTGAGTGAAATGTTCCTTCTTTCCCTTTTCTTGTTCGAACAGCCATATCCCAAAAATTCAATGTTACTACCCCAGATTTGATTTTCTCTCTTAATATATTTACGATTTTTGCATAGATTTCGGCTTGTTTTTGATATTCTTCTGATAATTTATTATTGTCTTTAACAAAGTAGTCTAGTTCAGTAATATGGAATTCTAAGTTATTTTTATGAGCCCAGTCTATCAAGTCAGAAAGCTTTCTTAGTTCTTGATCTGTGTTTTCTAAAATAGCTTTAGTCGAAGCATTCGGTCCAATATGAGCTTGCCAACCAATACCATCAACCCGGTACCCTTTAGAACGAATATAAAGTATGGTTTCCTTGACTTTATCCCACATGAGACTTTCCATACCTGCATTATGATTGTAAACTAACTTGATATTGGTAGCGTATTTTGTTGCAATTTCAAAAGCTTTTAATATGTATAGTGGAAATCCATTATCATCTAATCCTATTTTTAGCCAAGGGTTCTCCCATTTATTACTACCTTTTTTTGGTCCAAACCACTTTCCGTTTGGAAGTATGGTTTCATTTACCACATCCATCCATTTAACTGTAGGTTCTTTATTGAATTTTTCGGCAAATGCAGTTGTGAATTCAATCATATTTGTTTCCAATTCTTCAATAGTTCTTTGGTCTTCTTTTGCCCATTTCGATGCCTGAGGAGAGATCGGTCCATGCAAACGTACTTGTAAATTGTGTTTTTTAGAAAAAGTTATAAAATCATCTATTTGTTGCCAATTCCAAACAGTTGGCTTTGGGTGAACTCTTGACTGTTTTGCTGCATTTGCAGGCGTTAAATAGTTAAAGTCTTTTAAAAAAAGTTTTTCTTTAATCGTGTTTAACTCTCTGTAATTTAAAGTAGCACCGACAATTAAATTAGAAGAATCCTTAGATTGGGTGAAAGCATTAAAATTTAGCAGATAAAAAAATAAAAAAAGATTTATGAATAATTTCATTCCTTAATTTTAAAATAGCTCTAGTTATTATTTAATTCACTCATCTTCCTCTTTTCTAATTTATTAATCTGAGTAATTTCAATCTTTGAAAATATTTTTGAAAGCTTATTTCTAGTCTTTATAAATGTAGCTTTATAAATCTCTCTCTTAGTTGCTTTCGGAAGGTTTTTACCTTTAGTTTGAGCTGCATTATGAGCGTATTTTTCAGATAAAGTTTCCAGTAAAAACTGACCTTTAGTATTGGTTAAACTCATCGTATTAATTACGAATTCTGAAATAACCTGAGCACGTTTATGAGTGTTATTATTTTTAACTTTATCGAGATTTTTAATCTTTTCTCCGGCAGTTTTAAAGGCAGCTACTTGGTCTTTAAAATAACGTATCGCTAACATTTGATGAGTAATTTTTATCTGCTTATATTTTTCATTATCGATTTTATTTTCAGTTTCTAAAGGATCATTTTTATAATCATACAATTCCTCTGCATGAATATCTTCCTTAAAAATAGGTACTGTACTTTTTTTCTTATTGATCCACACCGTATATCTATATTCTTTAGTTCTAAAACTATACCCCATTTTATTTTTTCTTGGGTATTGACTAACTGCATATGTTTTTGAGGTATTCACTTCTCCTTTTATTTGTGCTTTTAAACTTACACCATCTAAATTTTTTGGAATTCCTATGTTTGCTAAATCACTTAATGTTGGAAATAAATCTACAAACTCAGTTGGAGAATTTATTTTATATCCTTTATTAATTCTTGGGTCATAAATAATTAAAGGAGAACGAGTTGCCTGCTCAAAATTAGAATGTTTATTCCACAAACTATGATCCCCAAGATGATAACCATGGTCTCCCCAAATAACTATGATAGTGTTTTTATCTAAATCTTTTTGTTTTAATTTATCAATGATTTTACCTATTTGCGCATCAATATAACTGGTGGCTGCATAATAGCCATGAATCAGTTTCTTTTGAAGTTCTTTATCTAGCTCTAATAAACCATCATTATTTAATTTATAAGTAATTTCAGGTGTTATATATTTCTGCATTTCACCTGCCTTGTGATAGGAAACATCAATAGAGTTTTTAGATTTTTTTTGATAAGCAGCCAACTTAATTTTACTTTCATCATACAGCTGCCAATACTTTCTTGGAGCAACGAAAGGCAAATGAGGACGTTTAAAACCTACTGCCAGGAAAAATGGTTTTGAAGTGTTCATTGTATCTAATAACTGAATACTCCTATTTGCAATTGCGCCATCAACATAAGCTTCATCAGGTACATCTGCCATTTCATATGGTGGCTTAAAGCGATCCGTAATGTATTTATAAATTTTATTTTTTTGTATATTTTTTGCTAATGCACTATTATTAAGACCTCTTATAGTCTTTAAATTTTCTTTATTTTGATAAAAACCTAATGCGGGTTTATTATATCCTTTTGGATATTCAAGCTCATTTTCTTTAATAGAAGGAACGCTCCAAGAGGGCTTATCTCTTTGATTATCAACACATCTTGGATCATAAATTTTACCCACACCAATAGTTTCATAACCACTTTGCTTAAAATATTGTGGAATTGTTAAAATAGTTGGATTTACATCTCGCATCTTAGTTTTAAGATCCCAAACCTTTGTGTAATCAGGCCTTTTACCCGAAAGTAAACTTGCTCTAGATGGCCCACAAATTGCCTGTTGAGTATGATTATTTAAAAAAGTTGTTCCATTCTTAGCAATGGCATCAATATTTGGAGTGACAGCAAAAGAATCTCCGTAAATTCCTAAGGTCGGTTTTAAATCGTCAATCGCAATGAATAGGATATTTGGGTTTGATTGATCTTGTGCTTGAATATTAATGATACTTAAGAATATTAAAAAAATAAATGAATGTTTTTTCATAGTTGAAATTAGTTTAATCCTTCTAAAAATCCTGTGTGCCTTATTTTATTTGAAAAAGCATAATTCAATTAATTAATTAATTAATTAATTCATTTGTATTAATTTCTGATTGTGGAATTGGCAAAGTCATTGTCCCTATTGGATCTGTACTTAAAAGAATATCAACTAAAGGTTTAAAACCAGGGTTTACGTTAGTATTATGTACTAAAATAGTTTTATTTAGAAAATAATCAAATCCCCGTCTTCTACCATTATGAGAGTCTTCACCTTCACCAATTAATTCAAAACGATATTCATTCATTATAGCGTCTCTAAACTCTTCTTTCGAACCTAAAAAACCAACTTGCGGGGTCATACCAACCCTATTTAAAACTTCTGTAACATAGCCTAACTGTTGGCCGTTTTGTAATTCGTTAGAGATTTCAGCTAACATAAGTAGTAAATCAGCATATCTGTAAACAACTATATTTTGGCTATTGAATTGGTTGGTATGCGTCTTATCTTTTTCAGCAAACTTAAATAAGAAAGGGTGACTTGCTCTTACATTTAAACGACTTGTAACCGCTGGATATGTGCGTAGACGATTTCCATTCCTTGCAGCTGTGTAATCATATAAGTAAGTAGCATCAATTCTAGGATCATTTGGATACATATCTCTATGAATTTCAAAAACATCTGCATGAACCCTAAGCAATCCGTAAGCTTGAGCCGCTTTATAGCCGTTTGGTGTGAAATTTCTTCCCATTTGAGAGTTACTGGCAGCTTGACTAATTTGTAATTCAAAAATAGACTCTGAATTATTTTCATTAGAATCTGTAAATATGCTGCTATAATCAGTAACTAAAGAATATTTACCGTAAACTTTAATAGCTTGATCGTATGCCATTTGCCAATAATCCGTTTCTGTTAAAGACCCTTCTCTTAAATCAGGATTGGTAGCTAATGTCATATACAATTTTGCTAATAACATATTCGCAGCATATTGTTTTGGATAGCCGATACCTCTTGAACCATTTATTAAACTAGCGGCCATTTTAGCATCACTAATAACTTGAGCATATATTTCCTTTGTTGTAGATTTTGCTTTATTTAGATTGTTTTGATCCGGAAGCTCGGTCCATAAAGGAATGTCTTTAAAAAGTCGAGTTAAATCAAAATATGCCCATGCGCGAACAAAATATGCTTGTCCAGCTATATCGCTAAAAAGTAATTCATCATTTGTTGTTGGGTCTTCAACTACTGTAATATTTCCAATAGCTGCATTTGTTTGTGCAATAGCCCTATACAAACCTCTCCAAAACCGTTCTGAATCTTGATCTTGAGTTGGTTTCAAGGCCATTAGACTACTATTGTGAGGATTGTTGACACTATTTCCTTGTCTGTGAGTTATAAAAAGTCCTGAAAAACCATTGTTAATCCAATAGCGTCTCTCCATTGAATCATACGTTGTTAGTTTTTCGTAAATACCATCTAAAGCAGCGATTGCACTTTCTGGAGTATCATAAAGTGTCTCATCTAGAAATATTGGTTCTTCATCTAAGTTACATGAACTAGATAAAAAACCAAAAATCAATACTAAAATAAATTTTAAATTTTTCATGTGTGTCTGTTTTATTTTTTACTTTTTGTCTAATAATTCAATTGTACTTAGAAATTAATATTTAACCCTAATAAAATAGTTTTAGCATTTGGTGCGCCGTTCCAATCTACTCCGTTTTTAAGGCCATTATTCAAGAAGCTTGAAACTTCTGGATTATAACCACTATAATCTGTCCAAGTGAATAAATTTTGTCCAGCGATATATACATTAAGACGTTCTATTAATGAGCTGTTTTCTACAGGAACATCAAAACCTACAGTCACATTGTTTAATCTTAAATAACTACCATCTTCAATAATACGGTCTGACATTGCTATTGATTGATTAGGAATTGCCTTATAACCTAATCTAGGGTATAAGTTTGTTTGAGCATCTGGCCTCCATGCATTGTTGTATGCATTAGGACTAATATTAGTACCTAATCCTTCAGCATTATTAAGTTTAATTAAATTTCCGTTCGCAATATCATTTCCATAAACTCCATTGAAAAGGAAGTTTGCAGTAAAACGTTTCAATTTAAAGTTTACATTAAACCCATAAACAAAATCAGGGTTTGGATTTCCTATAAAGGTTTTATCTAAAATATCGATAATACCATCTTCATTTTGATCTACAAATCTTACATCTCCTGGCACAGCGCCAGCAACTAGATCAGTGTCTTCTGTTTGATAGATTCCATTAGTTTCTAAACCATAAAAAAGACTGGATTCTTCCCCTTCAACAAATACATTAGCAGGTGTTCTAAAATACACACCTTGACTGATTTGACTACCTAAATAAAATGAGCGCTGTTGCGCAACTCCATCAATATAAAAATCCTTTAGAGGGATACCTAGAGATTCTATCTTTGTTTTATTAAATGCAATATTTCCACCAATATTAATTTGAAAATCCTCAGTGGAAACAGCAGCAATATTCAAAGCAATTTCTAATCCTTTATTTGAAATTGTCCCTCTATTTACAAGAATATTACTAAATCCTGAGGAAGTTGGAATTGGAGCGCTTTGTAATAAATCTTTAGTTGTTTTGTCATAAAGATCAAGGCTACCAGAAATTCTAGTGTTTTTACTTTCAAAATCAAGCCCTAAATTTACTTGTTCAGTTGTTTCCCATGTTAATTGAGGGTTTGCAATATTATTAAGTGTCATAACCACACTAGATCCATTTCCTGGAGTTCCATATAGTTGACCATTTATACCATAATCTGATAAAGTACCATATGCCCTAATACCATGGTTTCCTATTTGCCCCCAACCTGCTCTTAATTTTAAATCTTCAAAAATATTTAGATTCTTAAAAAAACGCTCTTTATCAAGTCTCCAAGCAAGTGCAAATGACGGAAAGAAACCATATCTATTTTCTTTTGAGAATTTAGAAACACCATCTCTACGAAAAGATGCTGTAAGTATGTACTTGTTATTGAAAGTGTAGTTTAAACGACCCAATAAAGAAAATATTTGTTGATCAGCTTTTAAATATCTTAATGGCTGGGTAACTAGCGAAGCCAAAAAAGGTTGCTGAATTGTAAGCTCAGTGGTAACAAAATCTTCTACTGCATAAATACTTCTCTCTACATTTCTTACATCATAAGTTGCGCCTGCGACAGCATTTATTCTGTGTTTTCTATTAAATGTTCTATTAAACCTTAAAAAGTTATTTATTTGATATGATGTGGTGTTTAAGGTAGATATTTGCAATGCTCCATTACCATTAGCACCTTGAAATGTTGTTAACCCATAAAAACGTCTTCTATCCTTACTTCTAACATTACCACCTGCTTTTATTTGATATTTTAGTCCTCTTATAGGTAGTTTATAAGTCAGTCCTAAAGATGCGATGTAACGCTTTTCTTTCGATACATCTTCAAAATCATTTACCCAAGAATAAGGGTTTCCAACCTCTAAATCTTCTCCAAAATCTTGAACTTCTCCAGTAACTATAGGTCTAAATAAAATAGCATTTCTAACAAAACTTTGTTGGGCCCCAATTAAATCTCCAGATTCCGCAAAGTTTGTATTATTAAAAGAAGCGCTAATTCTAGCTTTTAACTTTAATTTATTTGTAAGGTCTTGATTTAAATTAATTCTGAGATCACTACTTTTAAGGCTTGAATTACTTACAATACCTTCTTGATCGTCAAATCCTGCTGAAATATAATAATTACCATTATCACTACCTCCAGAGGCTGAAAAACCTGCTTTTCTACTAAATCCTTGTCGGTATAAATCATCTTGCCAATTTAAAATTTGAGCGGGTTCGTTTGATAAATTTGGATTACCTGCAGAATCATAGGTAATTCCAAATATTTGAGAACCGTCTATTTGGTATCTGGGATTAAGACCCTCAAGTAAGGACATTTCATTTTGATAATTAGCATAGCCATTACCGTCCAAAACATCATATTTTTTATCCATAGTTCTTATAGAGGTTGTCATGAAGGAATTAATTTTCACTTTCCCTTTAACACCTTGTTTAGTCGTTATTAAAACGACTCCATTAGCTCCTCTAGACCCATAAATAGCCGTTGCAGATGCATCTTTTAAAACCTGTATACTTTCAATATCGCGGGGATTTATACCATTTAATCCATTTTGAGCTTCTTGCCCTGAATTACCAACACCACCAGCTTCTGCTACATCTTCTCCGGCTGATGAGATAATGATACCATCAATGACATAAAGAGGCTCATTATTTCCACGTAAGCTATTGGTTCCTCTGATTTTTACACTAACACCAGATCCAGGAGCACCTGCATTTTGAGTTACTTGAACACCAGCAGCTCTTCCTTGTAATAGTTGATCTATGGTACCTGATTGATTTGCTACATTGTCTTTAACTTTCAAAGATGTTAATGCTCCTGTAACATCTTTTTTAAGCACGGTTCCATAACCCACCACAATAACTTCATCTAATTGTGTTTGGTCTGAAATCATTATTAAATTAACATTTGCAGTGTTAGAAACGTTTACCTCTTGGGTTGTATATCCTAGATAAGAAAATACTAAAATTTTAGTTCGATTGGTAGGTACTTTAATACTGAAATTACCATCAAAATCTGTGGTGGTCCCTAAGCTTTTAGAGTTTTTAATTAGAATGGTAACTATTGGCAAGGGCAATCCTGTTTCGTCTTTTACAGTTCCTGTTATGGTTTTAGATTGTGAAAAGACCATCGTGGGTAAAAAAACTAATAAGAAAAATATTTTTTTCATAATTTTTAATTTTTAATTTTTAATTTTGTTTTCGCCAAATTACTTAGGGCTGCGCCTAGGTCATCGACCACAATAAAGAGTAAATTTTTCTTTATTGATCAGTTATTCTTGATTATTTAAAAATAATTCATCTACAGTTCAATTCTATTATTAATTGTTAAAATAGCCTTTTTTAAATCTTTACTATTTGAGGAAGAACCTGTCATAATAGTAAATTTACCTGGTTCTAAGCAGTAGACCATATTAATATCATAAAATGCTAAACTTTCTGCGTTTAATGAAAAAGTTACCTTTTTTGTCTCTCCTGCTTTAAGTGCCACTCGTTTATACCCCTTTAATTCTTTCACAGCTCTTGTAGCACTGCTTACATTATCTCTAATATAAAGTTGAGCAATTTCTTCTCCATCAACATCGCCAGTGTTAGTTATTTCAACAGTAACTGTAATTTCATTTTTTTTATTTAAAGTATTATTTGACAATGAAGGCACACTATATTTATAGTTAGTGTAGCTTAAACCATAGCCAAAAGGATATAATGGAGTTTTTTTCTCATCAGCATATTTATGAAAATAAGTAGAGGGTTTGTGATTGTAAATCATTCGTAACTGTCCAACACTCCTTGCAACAGTTAATGGTAATTTTCCACTTGGATTCACCTCTCCGAATAAAACTTCTGCAACTGCTTGGCCTCCTAAATTTCCTGGCTCCCAAGCTTCTAGAATAGCAGAGATGTTATTTTGAAGCCAAGGCTCAGAAATTGGTTTTCCATTTACCAAAACAATAATGACTGGTGTCCCTGTTTTTTTAATTGCTTTCACTAAATCTAATTGCCTTCCAAATAAATTTAAAGACGCTCTAGCCATATTTTCACCAGCCGTTTTATCTTTCCATTTGTAGCGCATAGAATTATCTCCTACAACAACAATTGCATAGTCAGCATTTCTTGCTTTTTTTGCAGCTTCTTTAATTTTAGAACCTTGAATATTTCTAATATTTTCTCCAGAATTAAAAAAGTTTACAGCATAGCCTTTGTTTTCACCTAAAGTTTTAATTCCTTCATAAATAGTAGTCACATTTTCATCTGGTTGAACTGCATGCCAATCACCTAAAATAGATTGGTTATTTGCATTGGGACCTGTTACGAATATTTTCTTTTTTGAAGTCGTTTTTTGTAAAGGTAATATTCCATTGTTTTTAAGTAATACAATCCCTTTTCTTGCAGATTCTAAAGCGGTAGCTTTATGTTCTTCTGTAAAAAGTAATTCTTTCTTTTTCTCTAAATCCACAAATCGATTTTCAAATAACCCTAATTTAAACTTCGCTTTTAAAATTTTACGGCAAGCATCATTGACACGATTTATTGAAAGTTTACCTTCTTTTACCGAAGCAATAATGGCATCTGTAAATTTTGGTCCATGCATGTGCATGTCCATTCCAGCATCAACAGACAAAAATGAGGCTTCTTTCATGTCTTTTGCGGTATGATGTAATGTGTTAATACGTTCAATATCTAACCAATCACTTACGTAAAACCCTTTAAAATTGAATTCATTCCTTAATATATCTGTCATTAACCATTTGTTCATATGACAAGGAACTCCATTGAGCTCATTATGTGCAGCCATAATAGAATATACACCAGCATCAATAGCTTTTTTATACGGTGGCAAATGTACTTCTCTTAAAGTCCTAAGAGATATATCTGCAGGAGCTGCATTTAATCCATTGATTGATTCACCTCCACCAAGAAGATGTTTTGCACATGCAATTACTTTTTGAGTTCCTGTAAAATCACCTTGCTGAAATCCTTTAATCATAGCAGCTCCCATATTACCAACCATAAAAGGATCTTCTCCAAATGTTTCTCCAACTCTTCCCCATCTAGGATCGCGTAATACATCAATATTTGGAGTGAACGTCCAATGACTTCCGGTAGCTCGCATTTCCTTGGCCGTTTGTTTCCCTACGGAATACAAAAAATCATCATCCCAAGTGGATGCTAATCCAATTGGTGATGGATATACCGTCGTACCAGATACCAAAGCATTACCATGTATGGCATCAATCCCAATTAGAATTGGAATTTTAAGTGGTGATTTTAAAGCTAATTCTTGTAAGTAATTTGCTTCTTTAGCTGTTAATACATGTAAAAATGAACCTATCTTTCCTTCTTCGCACATTTTTGAAACACCATTTATCGAAAGTGTTTTATAAAAGCCTTGTGCATCATTATTTTCTTTATCGTCGTTAGGATTACCTCGTTTCATATGCTCCAATCCAACAAATTGGTTCATTTGATATACCTTGTCTTCTAAAGTCATTCTACTCATTAAATCAGCTACACGAGCTACTACCGACTTAGAGGGGTCTAAATATATAAGATCGTCATCCTTAGTTGTTTTAAAAGAAACAAGTAGCATTAGTAGGGCACTTAAAACGATTATTTTTACTGTGTTTGTTTGTGGGTGCTTTTCTCTTAGAATTCTCATTTAATTGTTTTATTATTTTGTTAAATATTATTTTTGCTATCAAAAGACATTACAATATTTCTATTGTTTTAAAAATTTAAAGTGATATTGATTTAGGAGATTGTCCTGAGTTGGGGTCAGACCAGTTGGATTCATTAAAAAAATCATCATCACCCCATTGCCTGTACAATAATAATCTTGAGCGAATAAAAAATTGTTAATTAAAAAAAACAGAAAAAATGTAAAATTTTTAATTGTGATTATCACTTTTTATTTGAGTTTACTAATAAAATTAAACAATACTAAATACTTCAAGATTCTGATATATTACTCGTTGTATTAGAACTCATAACGCTTTTTATATTGTTATCATTAAAGGCTTTTTTTATCCTCAATTTCAGCCGTCTATTAATTTTATTAAATTTTTTTTGATCTTCGTATCTACCAAGCATATAGTCTATTTTTTAGTTGATTCTAAACCCCCAAAGTCAGTATCGGAAATTCTTCTCAATTCAGTCAATGACATATTATTGCCGTAACCTTTCTTTAAACGGTATAATTCAATTTTCAAACTATCAACGAGTTCAGCATGAGTATCAGAATTTATTAGATTATTCATCTCTGACGGATCATTTTGTAGATCATAAAATTCCCAAACATCAACATCATAATAAAAGTGAATTAACTTATAGCGTTGGTTTCTAATTCCGTAATGTGGTTGGACGCGATGATAGTATGGAAATTCGTAGTAATGATAATACATAGATTGTCGCCAATCTTGAGGGGTTTTCCCTTTAAGATTAGAAAAAAAACTATTGCCTTGGACCGCTTCAGGAACAGGAATACCTGCCATTTCTAATAAAGTTGGGGCAAAATCGATATTTGTAATAATATCATCTACAATAATCCCTGGTTTTATTTTTCCTGGATAACGAATAATAAATGGCATACGCAATGCTTCTTC
>CAJWTV010000026.1 GCA_913047375.1 uncultured Polaribacter sp. | reverse complement strand
ATTGGTTCCGTTAATCTTATATTAAATATTTAAATAACGTTCAGGAAGTGACTTATAAATCCAAAATGTTGTTATAAGTGTTATTATGAAGTAGAAAGTTGCAAATATAGCAAGAGGAAAATCACTTTCCCATAAAGTCAATTTAAAAGGATAAAATAAAATAATTAGTCCTAAAAACCCTCTAGATATTTCAAAGATAAAAGCCCATTTATGTCCATCCATTAATGAGGTAAAACCAAAGATAGTAGTTGAAATTAGTACCCCAAAACTCAATTGAGAATTAACACTAAGCTCACCAAACGATGATAAAAGAATATAAATAAATACATTCAAACATATAAATTGAAAGACTGCAAAAACCTTGTGTAAAGTTGAGTAATTTGGTGCATATTTCTTTTGTTCATATACATCTTGAGCTATAGGTTTAGGAAAACGATTTATTAAATCTTTAGGACGCCAACCTGTTGGCATAAACCATAATTTAAATTTATCACCCCAGTTTTTAGTATGCCAGGCATCTTTTGCAAGCCCCCAGTTATGTTGGAAATTAATAATTATTGGATTCCAAGTTTTTACAGGTTTTAGAGAGCCGTAAACACAAGGCACTGCTGTTAATTCTTCTTGAAAGGTTCCGAAAACTCTATCCCAAACACAAAAAATTGCAGATAGGTTTTTATCTACATATTCTTGATTTATGGCATGATGAACTCGATGTTGCGAAGGTGTAACAAAAATATATTCAAGCCACCCTAACTTCCCAATATGACGAGTATGATACCAAAACTGGCCAAATAAATGGAGAGGAGCAAGAACAATAATGATTTTTGGAGGGACACCAAATAAAGCAGCTGGGATTAAAAACAATGCTCCAAAACCAATAATATTTTTTGATATACTTTGTCTAAGAGCACAAGCTAAGTTAAATTCTTCACTGCTGTGATGGATTACGTGTCTATTCCAGAATATATTTATTGAATGACTCAATCTGTGATTCCAATAACTAGCAAAGTCCATACAAACCAAAGCAATGATGTATAAGCCAATACTTTCTTCAAGTTGAACTAGAGCGATCATATCTAATATGTAGGGGTAGGATATAATAATGAATCCAATTCCCAAAAGATCTTTTATCATATTTGTAGAACCAGCACTTAAACTTGAGATGGTATCCATCAAACTATAGGTTAGATTATTTTTCCATAATCCATATAGAATTTCTATTAAAACTAATACCATAAAAATCGGTAAAGTAATTAGTAATACATTCGCATAAGTTTCCATATACTTCAAAGTTACAAATTAATTTCCTTATTTAATTTTTCAAAATAAATCATTAAGCTTTAAGCTATTTTATTATGATTCGTTTCAATAACTACTAAATTTAGAATTTAAATATAATATTTTTTAGGTTAGACTAAATTTTTATTTATATTTGTCAAAATTTAAAAAAAGAAATTAATGAAAACTTCATTTAACATATTTATAATATTATTTTTTGGGACACTGTTTGCCAGTTATTCTCAAAACAACACTTTGTCTGGAGAAATATTTAATGATGGAGAAATTCTTCCCTTTGTTAATATTTATTTAAAAAACACCAAACTTGGAGCTGCATCTGATGATAACGGAATCTATCAAATTAAAAACATCCCTAAAGGAACCTATACAGTAGTTATTAGCAGTATTGGATTTAGGACTAAATCAGTTAAAATTACTTTCAATAAAAGTGAAAATATTACTCGAAATTTTTCATTGATTTCTGATAATTCTCTAGATGAGATTGTAGTTTCAGGAACATTACGTCCTGTTTCAAAATCTGACAGTCCTGTTCCTGTAGAAGTTTACAGCGAAACTTTTTTTAGAAAAAATCCTACGCCTTCTATCTTCGAATCTTTACAAAATGTAAACGGAGTTCGTCCGCAATTAAATTGCAGTGTTTGTAATACAGGAGACATTCATATTAATGGTTTAGAAGGACCTTACACCTTTGTTTTAATTGATGGAATGCCAATTGTAAGTGGGCTTTCTACCGTATATGGGTTAACGGGAATTCCGCAAGCATTAATAGAAAGAGTTGAAATTGTTAAAGGCCCAGCTTCTACTTTATACGGTTCGGAAGCAGTTGGTGGAATAATAAATGTCATCACTAAAAAACCTGCAAATGCACCATTATTGTCAACAGATACCTTTGCAAGTTCTTGGGGAGAGGTGAATTTAGATGTTGGTTTGCGTTACAATGCATCAGAAAAAGTGCAAGGTTTATTAGGTGTGAATTATTTCAATTATCAAAATAGAATTGATAATAATGATGACAACTTTACCGATATGACTTTACAAAATAGAATCTCTCTATTTAATAAAGTAAACATCAAAAGAAAAAGCAATAAGGTTTTTACTATTGCTGGCCGTTATGTGTATGAAGATCGTTGGGGAGGAGAAATGGATTGGGAAAAAGAATTTAGAGGAGGAAACCAAATTTATGGAGAAAGTATTTACACCAACAGATGGGAAACTTTTGGAACGTACGAATTACCAACTTCAGAAAATTTAAGTTTCCAATTTAGTGCAAATGGGCACTATCAAGATTCTTTTTATGGGGAAACTTCCTATGATGCAGAACAGGTAATTGGTTTTGGTCAGTTAATTTACAATAAACAATTAGGAAAAAAACACGATTTATTGCTTGGTGCAGCCTATCGTTATACTTTTTATGATGATAACACCTTTGCAACTTTAAATGAAAACGGTGTTGACAATAGCCCATCAATAATTCATTTACCAGGTATTTTTGCACAAGATGAAATAAGTTTGAGTGATCGAAAAAAATTACTTTTAGGGGTTCGATGGGATAACAATAGTGTGCACGGAAATATCTTTTCACCAAGGGTAAATTATAAATGGAGTTCTAGAGATAAATCTAATATTGTAAGACTAAGTGCTGGTAACGGATTTAGAGTTGCAAATGTTTTTACAGAAGATCATGCAGCTTTAACCGGCGCAAGAACAGTAGAGTTTGATGGAGCGTTAGATCCAGAAACCTCTTGGAATGGAAACGTTAATTATGTAAAGAAAATAAATACTGAAAATTCGTTTATTACGATAGATGCAAGTGCTTTTTACACCTATTTCAATAATAGAATCTTACCAGATTACGAATCAGATCCTAATAAAATTATCTATGCGAATTTAGAAGGGTCTTCAGTTTCGCAAGGGATTTCCTTAAATGCAGACCTTATACATACAAACGGATTGATGGTCAATGCTGGGGCCACCTTAATGGAAGTTTCTGTTACAGAAGATGGTGTAAAAAGAAAACAATTACTAACTGAGGGTTTTAGCGGAGTTTGGTCTATTTCTTATAAATTCAATAATGACTTTAGCATCGATTATACAGGAAATCTATATGGACCAATGCGTTTGCCTTTATTAGGTGAAAATGACTCAAGAGATGAATATTCGCCTATGTTTAGCATTCAAAATATTCAATTGAGCAAAAAATTTAACAACAGTTGGGAAATTTATGGGGGTGTAAAAAACCTGTTAAACTTTACGCCTGCTGCGAATAGTATTAATAGTGCAAACAACCCTTTTGATGATGGTGTTAACACAGAACTAAACCCAGAAAGCGCCTTTGACCCAAGTTATGTATACGCATCTAACCAAGGAATTAGAGCTTTTGCTGGAGTTCGCTTCACACTTTTTTAATATATTAGGAAGCTAATTATGCATTTTACAAAAAAACTTCTTTTTTTATTTATTTTCTTTGTATACCTAACAAGCTTCGGGCAAGAAAGTAATGAAAAAGAAGTTTTAACTATTTTTACTTTTGAAGAAGTGGAGAAGTTACAGCAACAAAAAGCGAAACCTATACTTGTTTTTATCTATACAGATTGGTGTAAAATTTGCTATGGAATGAAAAGAACTACTTTTAA
The DNA here is from genome assembly GCA_913047375.1 of uncultured Polaribacter sp. Taxonomy (GTDB): domain Bacteria; phylum Bacteroidota; class Bacteroidia; order Flavobacteriales; family Flavobacteriaceae; genus Polaribacter. Next base: position 10,434 of record CAJWTV010000026.1, on the reverse strand, counting down.
AAATAAAAAAGTAATTCAGCTTTTAAATGAAAAGTTCTATTTTGTTCAATTAAACGGTGAAGAAAAAAAAACTATTACTTTTTTAGGAAAAAAATTCAAATTCAATCCTACAGGAACAACTACTGGAACTCATCAATTAGCTTATGAATTAGGGGCAATAAATAAAATAATTAGTTATCCAACTACTATAATTTTAAACGAAAAATTTGAAATAGATTTCCAACTATCAAGCTTTTTGAACAGTAAAAAAATGATTACTCTTTTCACAAACTATAAATAAGCAGCTTCGATTTTTGAACCTATGAATTATAGCAGTGATTAGTATGTCTCAGAAAAAACTAAACAGCGCAAAAAACTTAAGAAAACAAAATAGTTCAGGGCTTCTTAGTGCTGACTCATACCTTTTTTAATATAAAGTCCATATTGTTAAATCTTCTACCTAATTAATAATTTTATAATACAAAAAAGCCCAAACAATGTTTGGGCTTTTAATAAAACACTCTTTTCCTTTTTCTAAGATTTAATTTTTTCTGTAATTATACAGAAAATAAATTATGTGTGTCTTATATTTCTACTAAGTAAATTTAACTCATCATAACGAAATATAATAATATCATTATAATGATATTATTAATAATAATAGATTGAATTTATTTGTTTACTTTTATAATACAACTAAATATAATACCAATTCAATGAAACTAATATTTAATCTGTTGATAATGATACCTTTTCTGTCTTTTTCTCAGACAAGATCAATGCCAGATAAGTATATTAATATTTTAGTTGATTCTATTAACAATAATATTTTATTCATAACACCTGATTCTTTAATCACATATAGTGCTGATAATTTAGATAAAATTAGCGCCAGAAATATTGATAATCCAAAACTTTTAGAACTCCAGCCAATTTTTAAGAATAATAAATTGATTTTTTTAGACAAGCAGGGTGGAGACGTTTTTGAGTTGTCACAAACTGATAGCTTACTTAGGATTGATAAATCAAATATCAATAAATTTCTAATTGGAAGCTCAATATTTATAAAAAACGACACTCTTTTTAGGCACGGAGGTTATGGATTTTGGTCGCAATCTAATTTTTTCACCTATTTAGAGGAGAGAACTGAAGAATGGCAGATATATCCTATTTCTAAAAATTCAGAAATACCCATCTCAGTAAATGATCATCATGCAATTATTATTAATGATGTTTTCTATTTTTTTGGTGGTACTCGTTTATCCCAAACAGGATACAGATATAATTTGCCAAATTCACAGGCGTGGTCTTTTGATTTTAAATCTAAATCATGGAGCTATTTAGGTGCAACAAACTCTGATTTATTGGATGTTAGATCTGAGAGCTTTATTATCGGGGATTGTGTATATCTTATTAGTGAATTGGGAAAAGTTCAGAAGATAGATATTAAAAATAATACAATTGAAAACTATAGAGTCTCACCTTCGATACATACATTTAAAAAAAGTGTTGATCCAATAATATTTAATAATTATCTTTATTTTACGTCAAATAATAAAAATATTGATAGAGTTTTGATTGATGAGATATTACCAAAAGTTGTAAATAAAACTCAGTTTTACTCTAAGAAATTAACAACTGAAACATTCTTAATTTTCTTTGTCGTTATCTTATTATTATTCTCCCTATTTCTTGTATTTAATAAAATAAAATTAAGGGAAACAATCACTCTATTAGATAACGGTATCAAGCTAAAGAGTAAGTTTATTGAGCTAGACCAGACTTCCCTACTTATTATAAAAAACGTGATTTTAGGACATGTTGACCTATCTTATATATATGATTTAGTTAAAAAAGAGCACTTAAGTAAAATTCAAAATGAACGAATAAAGAATCAATATTTAGAAGAAATTAATTTTCAAATGAAAGTACTTACAGGAATAAAATCTGATTTTTTAGTTGTAAAAAAATCTACTTTCGATGCACGGTATAAGATAGTTTCATTTAATATTGGAGATTATAAAAAATTCATAAAATAAATTTTTAAATCATTATTTGTCTATCAATTTGTTGGTCTAATGATATAAATGTTTCCGTTCTTAATACTCCTTTGATATTTTGAATATTTTTATTTAAAAGCTCCATTAAATCTTCATTATTTTTACATAGAATTTTAATAAAAATAGCATAATTCCCAGTTGTGTAATGACTCTCAACCACTTCAGGTATTTCTTTTAACTTTTTGATAGCTGATGAGTATTGGCTGGAAGAATCTAAAAATACTCCAACAAAAGCTGTAGTATTATAACCTAACGATTTTGGATTTAAGGTCATTTTAAATCCATCTATTAATTCCGATTTCTCTAACTTTCTTAACCTTTGGTGAATCGCAGCTCCAGAAATACCGACCTCTCTAGCAATACTCAAAATTGGTGTTCTGGCATTTTTCACTAATCTTCTTATTATGATTTTATCTATTCCGTCAATTTTCATTTTAAATATATAAGCTATAAATATAAAAAAAATAGAGAATACAAACCGTATTCTCTATTTTTATTAATTTTTAGTCCTAAAATATTCAATTTTATTTCATTTCGAAATCTTCCATAAATTTTGTTGTGTAATTACCTTCAACATAATCTTTATTCTCCATTAGTTGTCTGTGGAATGGAATTGTAGTTTTGACACCTTCAATTACAAATTCATCTAAAGCTCTCTTCATTTTGCTTATCGCCTCTTCCCTTGTTTGCGCTGTTGTAATTAACTTAGCAATCATGGAGTCATAATTTGATGGTATAATATAACCAGCATAAACATGAGTATCTATTCGAACTCCATGTCCTCCCGGAGCATGAAATGTGGTTATTTTTCCTGGCGATGGTCTAAAGTTATTATAAGGGTCTTCTGCATTTATTCTACACTCAATTGAGTGCATTTTAGGAAAATGATTTTTTCCTGAAATTGGCGTACCTGCAGCCACTAAAATTTGTTCTCGAATTAAATCATAATTAACAACTTCCTCTGTAATTGGATGTTCTACTTGTATACGAGTATTCATCTCCATGAAGTAGAAATTTCGATTTTTATCAACTAAGAACTCTACTGTACCCGCTCCCTCATATTTTATAAACTCTGAGGCATTCACAGCTGCATCTCCCATTTTCTCTCTCAAGTCATCTGTCATAAATGGAGAAGGTGTTTCTTCAGTAAGTTTCTGGTGACGACGTTGAACGGAACAATCTCTTTCAGATAAATGACATGCTTTACCAAATGAATCTCCAATTATTTGAATTTCAATATGTCTTGGCTCCTCAATCAGTTTTTCCATGTACATATCATCATTTCCAAAAGCAGCTTTAGATTCTTGTCTGGCAGAATCCCATGCGTCTTTTAAATTTTCTGATTTCCAAACAGCTCTCATTCCTTTACCACCTCCACCTGCAGAAGCTTTTAGCATCACGGGATATCCCGTTTCTATCGCTAGTTTTTCACATTCTTTAAAATCTGCAATTACACCCTCACTACCAGGAACACAAGGAACCCCCGCAGCTTTCATAGTAGATTTAGCATTAGCTTTATCTCCCATTTGGTCTATCATCGTACCTGTAGCACCAATAAATTTAATATGATGCTCTTCACATAAATTTGAAAATTTTGCATTTTCTGATAAGAAACCGTATCCAGGGTGAATAGCGTCAGCATTTGTGATTTCTGCCGCTGCAATAATATTAGACATCTTCAAGTAAGATTCAGAACTAGCAGCGGGTCCAATACATACAGCTTCATCTGCAAATCTAACGTGTAGGCTTTCCGCATCTGCAGTAGAATATACTGCAACCGTTTTTATACCCATTTCTTTACAGGTTCTTATTACACGAAGTGCTATCTCACCTCTATTGGCAATTAATATTTTTTTAAACATATTTTTAAAGTTAAAAGTCTAAATGTTGTAATGAAACAATTCTAAAGTTGTCATTTTACATTTAAAATTTAATGTCAAAATTTTTATGATGGATCTACTAAAAATAGTGGCTGGTCAAACTCTACAGGAGATGAATCATCTACTAAAACTTTTATAATTTTACCAGAAACTTCTGATTCAATTTCATTAAAAAGTTTCATAGCTTCAATAACACAGACAGTATCCCCTTCATTAATATCTGTTCCAACTTCTACAAAGTTAGCCTTATCTGGAGAAGGTTTTCTGTAAAAGGTACCAATAATCGGAGATTTTACAATAATATAATTCTCGTTATTATCCTTAGCTTCAGTCTCAACAGGAGTTTCAGCAATAGGTAGAATTGGGGCTGCTACTTGTTGGATCGCTCCCATTGGGGCTGCTTGCACAATAGTAGTCTCAGTTTTTTGAGAGCCTGTTTTGATAGTGATTTTAAGATCTTCCATTTCTAACTTTACCTCGCTAGCGCCAGATTTAGCTACAAATTTTATAAGATTTTGAATTTCTTTAATATCCATATTTCTTATTATTTAGTTGTTTATTTTATGAGTTATATGCCCATTTAAGATAGATAGCTCCCCAAGTAAAGCCTCCACCAAATGCAGCAAAAATTAAATTATCTCCTTTTTTTAATTGTTTTTCGTAATCTGCTAATAATAACGGTAAAGTCGCAGAAGTTGTATTTCCATATCGATGAATATTCATCATTACTTTTTCGGACTCTAAACCAACTCTATTTGCAGTAGCTTCTATAATTCTTTTATTAGCTTGATGAGGAACTAACCATTGAATTTGATCTTTATTAAGATTATTTCTTATTAGCATTTTTTCTGATACATCGGCCATATTAGAAACAGCATGTTTAAAAACAGTTTTTCCTTCCTGAATAACAGAATGTTGACCATTTTTTAAGGTATCCTCTGATGTTGGTAAAATAGATCCACCGGCGGCTATTTTCAAGAAATCTCTTCCCACTCCATCACTCCTTAAATATTCATCTTGTAGGCCTAGATTTTCTGTGTTAGGCTCAAATAAAGTTGCACCAGCTCCGTCACCAAATATAATACACGTTGCTCTGTCTGAGTAATCAATGATTGAAGACATTTTATCAGCACCAATTAAAAGTACTTTTTTATATCTTCCTGATTCTATATAGCTTGCTGCTGTTGACATTCCATAGAGAAAGCTAGAGCATGCTGCCTGTAAATCGTATGCAAAAGCATTTGTTGCCCCAATTTCTGATGCTACAAATACAGCAGTTGAAGCGACCATGACATCAGGTGTTGCAGTACCTACTATAACTAAGTCTATTTCCTCAGGGTTGATTTTAGATTTCCGGATCAATTCTTCTGCTGCCTTAATGGCCATAAAGGAAGTTCCTTTATTTTCACCTTTAAGAATTCTTCTTTCTTTGATTCCTGTCCTTGAAAAAATCCATTCGTCATTAGTGTCTACTAATGTTTCTAATTCTTTATTAGTAAGAATATATTCAGGAACATACTTCCCAACTGCTGTAATTGCTGCAGTGATTTTATTCATAATATTTTTTTCTATCTAGTGAAAAATTCGAAAATCAAAGAAATGAAATATATTTCAATTTTTGATCAAAAACAGCAAAAAACAGCAAAAAACAAGTGATTTTTGCTCTAAAACACAAAAAAACCCTCAAAATGGAGGGTTTTTGAAAAATAAAGTTTTTTTTTAAGCTTCTGCAGTAGCAGATTCTAATACTATTTGACCTCTATAGTATAATTTACCTTCATGCCAATGCGCCCTGTGATACAAGTGCGCTTCACCTGTTGTCGGATCTGTTGCTATTTGCTGAGAAGCAGCTTTGTAATGTGTTCTCCTTTTATCTCTTCTTGTTTTGGATATTTTTCTTTTAGGATGTGCCATTTTATGTCTTTTTTTCTGTTATTATATTCTTTAATTTATCCCACCTTGGGTCTGTTTCTTTTGAAACACTTTTTTCTTTTTTGATCTTTAGTTCTTGGAGCTTTAATAAAGCAACGGATTCCATTGTACCATCTAAAACTTTTGGATGAACTCTTTTGTATGGAATAGATAAAATAATCATTTCATAAATATATTGTGAAATATCTATTTTATTTGCTTCATATGGTATGATTATGACTTGTTCATTATCATCATTAAATTCAGGACCAAACTTTACAACTATAGAAACAGATGGATTTACATCTAAATCAAATAACTCACTGGTTGTGTCGCAAGGTATATTTACATATCCCTTTGCTATAAAATCAAGCTCAAAATGAGTGTTTTTTTTTGTAAAGTTTAATTGTATTTTAATTTTTGACTTTAAAAATTCATCATAATTAAAAAACTCAAAGAACGTATTATCAATTGTGTATTCAAATAAATGACCGCCTTCTTTTAAACCTACAAAGTGTACGTTAAATTCTTTCAAGTCTTTCATTATCAATTATCAATTGAGCGTGCGAAGATATAAAAAATTGTTATGATACCCTCTTTTTTGTTAAAAATTCGATACTCTTATCTCTATTTACTTTTTAGAGGATTTTTAGTAAGTTCTTTGTACTCTTTTCTTGATTTAAAAACATCTATGGCAGTAAATAATGCTGCTTTAAATGATGAAGGATCTGCAATATTTTTTCCGGCAATATCAAACCCTGTGCCATGGTCAGGAGAGGTTCTAATCTCAGATAATCCTGCGGTGTAATTTACTCCATTACCAAATGATAGAGCTTTAAAAGGAGCCAGTCCCTGGTCATGGTACATCGCTAAAATTCCGTCAAATTTTTCATATGTCTTAGATCCAAAAAAACCATCTGCAGAATAAGGACCATAAACCAATTTACCATTTTCTTTAATCTGGTCAATGGTAGGTTTTATAATCAAGTCTTCTTCTTTTCCAATAACACCTTTATCACCACAATGAGGATTTAGTCCCAATACGGCTATTTTAGGTTTATTAATACCAAAATCTTGTCTTAAAGATTGATGCATTATTTCTACTTTTTCTTTTATTAGCTCTGGACTAATAGTTTCTGCAACTTTTGCAATTGGTATATGACCGGTAATTAGTCCAATTTTTAATTCATTTGTCATTAAAATCATTAAGCTTTTACCATCTAATTTCTCTTCTAAAAACTCTGTGTGTCCTGGAAAGCAGAATGTTTCTGATTGTATAGTCTCTTTATTAATTGGAGCCGTTAATAATACATCAATTTTATTCTTTTTAAGCTGCTCTACAGAGTGTTCTAAGGACTTTGCAGCATATTCACCAGACACTTTTGATGCCTTTCCTATTTCAACCTCAACGTCTTCATTCCAGATATTAAGTAAGTTTAATTTAGCATGATTTATTTCATCTATGGATGTGATTTCATTAATTTGTATTGAATTATTTAAAGCCTTTTTATGAAAGGAGATTATTTTTGAAGACCCAAATATTACAGGTGTACAAAAGTCTAACATTCTATTATCTTCAAATGTTTTTAAAATAACTTCAACACCGATTCCATTCAAATCACCTAAAGAAATTCCTACAATTATTTTATTCACTTTATCCATTTTTTACTGTCTAATATTCGTATTTTTGAATGCTACAAAAGTAGTTAAAATTTACTAATATGTTTACAGGTATTATAGAAACCCTTGGAGAGGTTGTTGGGTTAGAGAGAGATCAAGAAAATCTTCATTTACAGATTAAGAGTGGTTTTACAGACGAGTTAAAAGTAGATCAAAGTATCGCTCACAACGGAGTATGTCTAACTGTTATTGAGATTGTTAATGATACTTATAAGGTTACCGCTATTAAAGAAACAATTGTTAAAACAAATATTGGAGGCTTAAGTCTAAACGATTTTATTAACTTGGAAAGAGGAATGAAGTTAGGGGATAGACTAGATGGTCACTTGGTTCAAGGCCATGTTGATGAAACTGCTGTTTGTAAATCTATTAAGGATGAAAATGGAAGCACAGTTTTCACTTTCCATTATCATTCAAATTTAGGAAATATAACTATTGAAAAAGGATCAATAACAGTAAATGGAGTGAGTTTAACTGTAGTTAATTCTAAGTCAAACGAATTTAGTGTTGCCATTATTCCTTATACTTTAGATAACACCATGTTCAAGAGTCTTAGAGTAGGGGCTCAGGTTAATTTAGAGTTTGATGTTATTGGTAAATATGTAGCAAGATTAACAGGAAATTGATTACTCCTCTATAATATTTTTTTCACTGAGGTTGTAAATAGATAGAATAAGAAGCCCAAATAAAACACTTGATATTATTAAGACTACGTTCGTTAAGCCAGGTGCTCCAAAAGACAATCTAATTAAAATAGTACAAATTATGAATCCAGTATTTCTTATAATTTGATTATATCTTTCTGTATACTGAAAAGAGAGTAATAGAATAAATACATCTGCTAAAATAAGAGCAGAGAAAAACTCATTGTAAAACACTGCATTTATATCGGCACTAATATGTTTATAAATAAGGTTATTTGCCCAGTTATAAACACTGGTAAAAGACATTACTATAAGTATAAATAGTAGCACCAGACTTACCACTTTTTTAGAACTCACAAATTTCTTAATTTTTGGACTAATTGGTTTATTTGGAAACTTTAACCTCCCCTTGTTAAAAAGATGGATTAAGAAGTATAGGACTAAAACACCCGAGACATCATAAATTAACTGCATGTTTGCTTGTGTTGAAAACCATTCATTAGAAAGATCTATTTTTGGAATATCAGCAAAAATTCTACGAATTAATATTAAAGAAATAATTTCGAATTGCTTTGAGACTGAAGTCGTAAAAGAACGAGGTAGGTTTAATACAAGTAAATAAATCTCATAGATTAAAATTATTGTAAAAGGAGTATAAATAGCAGATATTGGATTATTTAATAGTCCTGCCTCGAAGGGAGTTACAAAAAAGTCAAACTTTTTTGCATAAATAAGTAGTAAGTGAATTATAAAGCCAATTATTGAAAGCCATAAAGTTGCCTTTTCAAGTTTTTTCTGATTTTTTTCTGAAAAAACTATTTCAAATAAATACTCTACTTTAGATTGCCATTTTTTCATTCTACAAACAAATTATTCTACAATATAAGTAAATATACTGAACAGATTTTAAAAATGAAATTATTTAGAGAAGTGATTTTTTAATATTAGAATACAATCACTAAAGTTATTTAGACTTTAGTGAGTTGGCCCCTATTTACTTTTTATTTGTTTGTAGTGTATATTTCTTTTTCAATTAGCAAATTTCCCATATAATAATTTGAGATACTACCGAAATAAATTAAGTAAACAATTTGTATATATTATTAAAGCACGAAAATAAAAGATTTTTATAAAAAATAATAATTGCATTAAAATTATAAATACCAAAAAAATAATTTGATACATATCTCAATAAATAATTTGAGACATTAGGTTATTATCCGTAAATTTCCGCCAATATGTATTTAAACTACGTTATTATTATTTTTTATATCAGTTTGATCATTTTTGTTTTTCAGAAAAGATCGGATCATAATAAATTTCATTTAGACTACTTTTTAGCCCATGTATGTTTTCTTTTTCTTCTGCCATTATTATACACCTTAATTCAAGGTTTTAATTTTGACTTTAACGAAACTCAGTACATGATTGGTGGAGTGCTTCATACTGCGTCTCTTATTTCAATAATGTATCATGTAAAATCTACATTAAAAGGATATAAAGTTAAAATACGGAAATACCATATTTTTTTAATTGCTACTTTGATTTTGTTAAATATTTTAGGCTATAATGGTATTTATCTTATCGAATATGAAACGTCGCAGGATATGTGGTATGATTTTGTATTAATTGATAAATTTTCTTTTACGAATCTACTGGTGTGCAAATTGATTATTACTTTACCTATTGTTGTTGAATTCATTTACATATACACTAAAAATATAAAATCATCTTTAAGGATTAAGAATAAAAAAATTTATAATTTATGGATATACGTATATTTTATGATTTTCTTTATTTCTAAAATAAATACTTTTTTATTGTTTTTTGATATTATCAATATAAAATACGTCCCATTCTCTCAGGATTTAAACTCTGTTCTTGCTATTACTAATACATTCTATTTTATCGCTTTACCTTCAGTGATATATTATTTACCTAAAATAAAAAGAGAAACTATTTATTTTTTAGATGACAATATATTACACGGAAGAAAAATAAATTTACTCTTTAAAGAAGAAAAAATATTTCTTAACCCAGATTTAAATTTAAGAAAAGTCTCCTTGCTGACTGGTTTAAGTGAAAATATAATAAGAGCATCTATTAAAAATAATTTTAATTTAAACTTCAATGATTTCGTAAATAAATATAGAGTTGATTATTCTATTGAATTAATGTCGTCTAACTATTTACAAACACACTTAATTAGTAGTCTAGGGGAGAAATCTGGTTTTAAATCTAATCAAACTTTCTATAGATCATTCAAAAAATTAAAAAGTA
>CAJWTV010000025.1 GCA_913047375.1 uncultured Polaribacter sp. | reverse complement strand
CATTTACTCGCTTTATTGTAAACTCTCCATCAATTACTGCCAACACAATACTTCTATTCTTTGGAGTAAGGGATCTGTCCACCAACATAATATCTCCACTTTGAATTCCTGCATCCTTCATACTTTCGCCAACTGCACGAACACAAAAAGTAGCTGAAGGGTTTTGAATCAAATGGTCTTGCAAGTTTAAATCCAAATCCATATAATCCTCAGCTGGAGAAGGGAAACCAGCCTGTACACTATCAGTAAACATAGGGATATCAGTAAAAACATTTTTTTCTATGGAAAAGATGTCCAATAAATCAGTATGTTTAAGGTGTTTCAGCTTCATTAGTAAGTGTTTTTTTGGAGTGATAAAATTACTAAAAAAGAAGCCTAAGAAAACAAGGTGTTGATAAGAAAATATAGGCTTTAAGCATCTCCCCTAATTCAGTAATTAAATAATTACATCAAACTTTAAAACGAAAATTTGCACCATTAATCAATTTCTTAATCCAAAATTAAATCTGAGTTCTATTCTGTAGTTTGAACCCTCTATTTTCTATCATTATTATTTGTTAATCTTTTGTTAACCTACAACTATTCATTTCAATATTATTTCATCATTCTATTAAGACTAAAAGCTAAAATATTAGTATTATCATTAACTAACTCATCTCCTGTAATTAGTCAAAATAAGCAGTCCAATTTTGTAAGGCGGATTATAATAAAACAGATAAAAACTAAAATAATTTGTTTACAATTAGTTAATACTTTCATAAATTTCTCTTAATCAAAAAGCTAAAGCATCATTTTATATTTGCCACATAATTAAAACAAAAAAATGAAAAATGAAAAAAAAAATTAAAACAATTTTATTTATCTGCACTAGTGTGCTAATAATAAGTTGCGCAGGCAATTCAGAAAAAGCTATTAAAACTGATCAATTAGAAGGAAGTATTAAAATTGATGGATCTTCTACTGTTTATCCAATTACAGAAGCTATAGCAGAAGAATTTAGAGATGTAGAGCCAAAGGTAAAAGTAACAATCGGAGTTTCCGGCACTGGAGGTGGTTTTAAGAAATTTGGTAGAAGTGAAATAGCTATCGCTAATGCATCAAGATCAATTAAAGATCAGGAAGCAAAAAATTGTGGTGAAAATAATATCCCCTATCTAGAACTTTCAGTTGCATATGATGGTTTAGCAGTTTTAGTAAATCCTGAAAATACATGGGTAGATTTTTTAACAGTAGAAGAACTAAACACGATTTGGAATCCCGCAGCTCAAAACACTATAATGTATTGGGATCAAGTTCGTGAAGGATGGCCTCATGAGGAATTACATTTATTTGGACCAGGAACTGCCTCTGGAACATATGACTATTTTTCAGAAGCAATTTGCGGAAAGAAAGTAGGAACTAGAGGCGACTACACTGCTTCAGAAGATGATCATATATTAGTACAAGGGATTGCAACTGATAAAAATGGATTAGGGTTTTTTGGATTAGCATACTATGAAGAGAATAAAGAAAAATTAAAACTAGTAGGAGTTGATAATGGAAAAGGTATAATTATTCCAACTATGGAAACAGTTTCCAATGGGACCTACGCACCCCTTTCTCGACCAATATTTATCTATGTAAATGACGCAGCTAAAAAAAGAAAAGAAGTAAAAGAATTTGTTTCATTCTATTTAAATAATGCTGCTTCTATAGTAAAGGACGTAGGCTACATTCCTTTAACAAATACAGAGTATAATAGAGAAATAACGAAATTTAATAATTTCTTAAAAAACTAGATTAATATATATTCATTTAAATACTAAGTTAATTAATAGTATTTGAAGTAACAAATATACAATCATATTAATATAGCAACATAAAAATGAATGTTCCTATTATGAGTTAAACCAATTGAATTCTCATTTGCTTGAACTTATTTAAAAAAAACAATGAATAAAGAAAAAATAATAGAAGGATTATTGAAATTATCCGCCTCTATAACTATTCTAACTACTATTGGAATATTATATGTTTTATTATCAGAAAGTATTTCCTTTTTTAAAGAGGTTTCAATATTAGAATTTTTAACAGATAAAGAGTGGACACCACTTTTTGTTAATAAGCATTTTGGTATATTACCTTTAGTAATGGGTACATTATTAACTACCTTTATTGCAGTATCTGTTGCAATACCAATTGGCATTACAATAGCTATTTATTTAAGTGAGTATGCTCCTAATAAATTCAGAAAAATTGTAAAACCTCTTTTAGAAATTTTGGCTGCTGTACCAACTATAGTTTATGGGTTTTTTGCATTAGTTGTCGTTACCCCTTTCTTACAATCTTTTATTCCTGGAATGTCAGGATTCAACTCCCTATCAGCAGGAATTGTTATGGGAATAATGATAATTCCATATGTAAGTTCTTTAAGTGAAGATGCTCTTAGAGCTGTTCCAAAAGCATTAAGAAATGCATCATTTGGAATGGGTGCAACTCGTCTTCAAACTGCATTTAAAGTAATGGTTCCAGCGGCATCTTCAGGTATAATAGTTTCAATTATTTTAGCGTTTTCAAGAGCAATTGGCGAAACCATGATTGTAGCTATAGCTGCTGGACAACAGCCCCGATTAACATTAAACCCACTAGTTCCAATTGAAACAATTACGGCATACATTGTGCAAGTAAGTTTAGGGGATGTTGCACATGGATCATTAGAGTATAAAACAATTTTTGCAGCTGGAATAACATTATTCTTATTTACTTTTATTTTAAATAATATAAGTTATTATATCCGCAAAAAATTTAAAGAACAATATGAATAATAGTAAAGTAAACAGAATAAAAGATAAAGCTTTTAATTACTTTGGAATCTTTTGCACGCTTATTGGATTAGTAATTCTTGCCTTTTTTATTGGTAATATTTTTTATGATGGTATAACTCGGATAGACTGGGATTTTCTAACCGCTTTACCATCTAGAAAAGCCGAAAAGGCAGGAATATTAACTGCTTGGGTAGGTTCTATTTGGATTGTAGTTTTCACTTTTCTTATTGTGGTTCCACTAGGAATTGCAGCAGGTATTTATTTAGAAGAATACGGTAAGAAATCAAAATTATCTGAATTGTTAGAAGTAAATATATCTAATTTAGCTGGAGTTCCATCCGTCATTTATGGCTTATTAGGACTTGAGATTTTTGTCAGAGTACTGGGGATGGGTAATAGCATTTTAGCAGGTAGCTTTACATTAGCTTTGTTAGTTCTGCCAATAGTAATTGTATCATCTAGAGAGGCCTTAAAAGCAGTTCCTAAATCTATACGATTAGCATCATTTGCCTTGGGTAGCAGCAAATGGCAAACAATTTGGCATCAAGTATTACCTGCATCATTTGGAGGAATACTTACTGGGGTAATACTGGCAATTTCAAGAGCAGTTGGTGAAACTGCACCACTTATTGTTATAGGTGCTTTAGCTTATGTCCCTTTCACTCCAAGTTCCCCAATGGATGAATTTACTGTGTTACCAATACAAATTTTTAATTGGATATCACGCCCACAACATGAATTTACAGTAAATGCGGCAGCAGCAATTATTGTACTACTAATTATTACATTCACAATGAATGGAATAGCTGTATACTTTAGAAATAAATGGCAGAAAAAAATAAATTGGTAATTATGAAAAATAAACTAGAAGCTAAGAATGTATCTGTTTTTTATGACGATTTTCAAGCACTAAATAACATTAATATGAGCTTTGAAGAGAATGCAGTCACTGCACTGATAGGCCCATCTGGATGCGGAAAATCAACATATCTACGCTTATTTAATCGGATGAATGATTATATTGAATCATTTAGGCTTGAAGGCGAAATTCTTATAGATAAAAAAAACATATATAATAAAAATATTATTGTTGAAGATCTTAGAAAAAATATTGGAATGGTTTTTCAAAAGCCAAATCCTTTTCCGAAATCTATTTTTGAAAATGTTGCTTATGGCTTAAGAATTCAAGGCATAAAAAATAAGGCTATATTGAGAATTAAAGTAAGGAAAGCTTTACAGCAAGCAGCTTTATGGGATGAAGTAAAAAACGATTTAGATAAGTCTGCCCTTACACTAAGTGGAGGTCAGCAGCAAAGATTATGTATAGCAAGAACACTTGCAGTAGAACCATCCATTGTCTTAATGGATGAACCTACATCAGCATTGGATCCTATTGCAACAGCTAAAGTTGAAAAATTAATTTACGAACTCAAAAAAGAGTATACAATAATTATTGTAACTCATAATATGCAGCAAGCAAAACGAATTTCAGATTACACTGCATTCTTTTACATGGGAGACTTAATAGAATATAATAAAACAGAACACATATTTACTAACCCAACACATGATAGAACCCAAAATTACATAACAGGTAGATTTGGATAAAAAATAAAAAATATGAATACCTTAGAAAAAGAAATTAAAAACCTAAAGTCAGAAGTGCTAAACATGTTTTTTCAAGTGGAAAAACAATGGCTAAAATGCAGAATTGCAATAATAGATTTTGATCAAGATATTGCCGGGGAAATAATAGCTAATGAAAAAAGAATTAATGCCTTAGAATTAAAAATCGACAATGATTGTGAAAATATTTTAGCATTATTATCTCCCGTTGCAATTGATCTGAGATTTATATTGTCTGTTTATAAGATTAATCATGAACTAGAAAGAATTGCTGATATTGCTGAGAATGTTGCTAATTATGTTGTTAATAATAATCAAGCATATCCAAAAGAAATTATTATTGAATTACAATTAGAAAATATGATGATTCAATTAGATTCAATGTTAAAAAATGTTAAAAACTCATTCGAATATGAGGATACCAAAATTGCTCGAAAAATATTTACAAAAGATAAAATAATAAATAAATACAACTCTCAAGCATATAACATAATAGAGAATAACTTAGATAAATTTGACAGGAACAATCTATTATACCTTTTATCAACAGTACACAAAATTGAAAGAGCTGGAGATTCAATAAAAAATATTGGAGAAGAAATAATATTTCATCTTGAAGCTAAGGTAATTAAGCATCAACAGAAATAGAAAATTTTGTTTTATAACTTTAAAATTTTTAGAAATATTTTTTCTACAACCGAATAATAATAATAATAGATATAAAATAATATATATTTCTTTTATCAACCTTGCTTTAATATGTAAATTAACCAGCTTAAATATATCATTAATCTTAAATAATGACATATCAAATATCGAACACGCTACTAAAGTAAATACCAAATACTTTAATATTAATCAGCATAATTTTTACAATTGAAACACCAGTAATATGACGTACTTAATAACATTACTTTTCTCAAGTTAAAATTTATAAACCGATTATGTTAATCCTGCTAGGGGTTTTAAAAAATCTCATTACAAAAACTTAACAAATAAGCTGAAATAGTAATAGATAGATAATGATCATTTTAACTTCTCTTAACACAAAACGCATGGCACAGTTATAATTTAGCGGCATCAAAACAAGTAAAAATAAATATAGATTATGAAAATATTAATTGCAAGTAACGATACTCATATTATAGATTTCCTGAAAGATAATATAAGTTCAGAAATTGAAACTCAAATAACCGTATTATCTAATGGAAAAAAAGCAATTGATTATATTAAAATGAGAAGTCAAGATATCATAATAATAGATCTTGAAACTGAGATTTTAAATGGAATAGAAGTCTGTAATATGATAAAAGAGCTTGACATACAAGTGCATACAATTATCTTCTCCAAACGGATTGAGGATTATACAGAAATAGCGGCATATAAATCAGGAGTAAATGATTTTATAAAAAGCACTATAAACCCAATAGTATTTAAACAGAGAATAAGAAGTATCTGTGAAAAATTACAAATGTTAAATAATAATTTCATTATTCGTTACAACGAATTAATTATAGATAAAAACTCATACACAGTATATCATAATAAGATAGAATATACTCTTCCTAAAAAACAATTTTTAATTTACAATTTACTATGTAGCAAGCCAGGAAAAGTATTTGCAAGAGAATATATCTATATGCAAATTTGGGAAGAAAAGATGCATCCATACAGTAGAACAGTAGATGTTCATATAAGAGGTATAAGAAAGAAAATACCAAATAGTGAAATTAAGACTTATAGAGGAATAGGATATAAAGTAAAAGAATCTAAAAAATATAATCTTGTTAATTGAAAATAAAAAAAACTAATACATGTAAGAAACAATAAAGAGCTTATTAAACAATCACTAATTATCAAAAACTGAAAACAATTAAACAAATAAAAACAATAAAAAAAATGAAAACAATGAAGACAATAAAGACAATGAAAACAGTAAAAGAATATGGGTATATATTTCTGGCATCAGTTATTATGATTAGCTTAACATCATGCGGAAATGATTCTGACCCTGCTCCTATCCCAACACCAGTTGTTAATACAACTTATCAAGGAGATATAACTGAAGATGTTACTTGGACATCAAACAATATTTACACATTAGATGGTAGAGTAATGGTGATTGATGGTGTTACTTTAACTATTGAATCAGGCACAATAATTAAAGGAGCTGCTGGAACTGGAGCAGATGCTTCTTGTTTAGTTATAGCTAGAGGTGGTAAAATAATGGCTAATGGTACTGAAATAGATCCTATAGTATTTACTTCAATTGCTGATGACATAACTGATGGGAAGAGTGGTTTTGGAACAGGGCTTTCACCAGCTGATCAAGGTTTATGGGGTGGTATTTTAATATTAGGTAAAGCTGATATTTCAGCAGATGCAAATCCTAAACAAATTGAAGGAATACCTGTTGAAGAAACAAATGGATTATATGGTGGAGGAAACACAAATAACAATAATGATAACTCCGGAGTATTTCATTATGTACAAATTCGACATGGAGGTGCAGAAATTGGAGAAGGAAATGAAATCAATGGTCTAACTCTTGGTGGTGTTGGCTCAGGAACATCAATTCATCATGTTGAAATTATTGCTAACCTAGATGATGGACTTGAATGTTTTGGTGGTAGTGTTGACATTAGTAACGTACTGGTTTGGGGGCAAGGAGATGATGCGTTTGATATTGATCAATCGTACAGCGGTAATATAGATAACTTTTTAGGCATCTTAGTAGATGGTGATCAAGGATTAGAAATTGATGGTTGGGAAGGAACTATGCAGGCAGATTTCACACTTACAAACGGAACTATAATAGGAGCTGTTGGCGAAAAAAACAATTGTGGTACGTTTAAAAGCAATGCATCAGGTAGCGCTACAAATATGTTGTTTACTAACATGAAGTTAGGTGCAACTTTAACCGTAGATGCTGGAGTAACAGGCATTACATTCTCAAATATATCATTTGATTCTGGTACAGATTTTTCAACAACCTTGATTGATGGCTTAGTAGGGATTGACTTTGATGCTAATACTAGTTCTAATGGAGGAGCAAATCTAGATAATTTTAATAACTGGACGTGTGCAAGTACAATGGGAGTATATTAATCTACAAAATCTTTATTGATTTAAGAAAAAGCCTAAGGGCTTTTTTTTAAGTCTTTAAAAGAAAATATTAAGTTAGTATTAAGAAAAATGAACGAATCGGTAAAACTAAGAAAAATGAAAAGTCTATTTATAATAGTATTTATATTTACAACTACATTGTTATATAGTCAACAAACAGGAATTATTAGAGGTCAAATAGTAGACTATGAAACTGAAGAACCTGTATTTTTTGCAAATATTGTTGTAAAAGGAACTACAATTGGAGCGGCAGCTGATCAAAACGGAAAATTTGAATTTTCAGTACCTTCAGGTAAAAAAATAATTTCAATATCATTTATTGGATATAATACATTAGAAATTGAAGATGTACATATTTTAACTGATCAAGCTACTGTTTTAGATAATATTAGAATTAAAACAAATTCCATATCATTACAGGAAGTAACCATTGCAGCAGAAGCAAAAAGGAATACTGAAGCTGCAATATTAACTGCAAAAAGAAAATCAACAGTTTTAATGGATGGAATTTCGGCTCAAAAAATTAAAAAATCTGGAGACGGAAATGTAGCTGCGGCGGTAAAAAGAGTGGCTGGTGTATCAATTGCCAATGGTAAATATGTTTACGTAAGAGGACTAGGAGATAGATATACCAAAACACAACTAAATTCAATGGATTTGCCGGGGTTGGATCCTGATAGAAATGCTATACAAATAGATATCTTTCCAACCAATATTATTGATAATATAAAAGTTTATAAATCTTTTTCGGCTAACCTTCCAGCTGACTTTGCAGGCGGAGTGGTTGATATTGAAACTAAAGCATTTCCTGAAAATAAAAATTTAAATATTTCATCAAGTATTGGGTATAATTCTAACGTGCATTTCAACAAAAATTTCCTAACATATAATGGCGGAAAATACGATTACTTAGGTATAAATGATGGCACTTACACAAAGCCTCTTCGTCAAGATTTACAAATCACTCAAGTAGATAGAATAAACAATTACAAAAATTTATTAAAGTGGAGTAATGCGTTTAGCAAAACATTATCAACAAGTAAAAAAATGAGCCTAATGGATGGTGGATTTACTATTTCTGGAGGCAACCAAATAAAAATCAAAGAAAAAAAAATAGGATATATAGGGGCATTCTCATTTAAAACTGATTATGATTATTATAGCAAAATTTATCAAAATTATTGGAGGAAATCAATAGATCAAAATATTTATGATTTAGAGCCAGTAAAAAAAATTGAAGGGAAATTAGGGTCTCAAAATGTTAATCTTAGTTTAATGACTGGTGCAGGTTTAAAAACAAAAAATTCTAAATTTAAAATCAATCTACTTTACATAAAAAATACAGAAAAGAAAGCCGGCGTTTTTTATGGAGAAAATTTTTTCTCAAACATAAATTTATTTAAAAAGGATATACTAGCACATTCTGAAAGATCTCTTACAAATATAATTCTTTCTGGGGCACATAATTTTAAAAATGGAAAGAAACTTCTTGAATGGAAAATCTCACCAACTTTTTCACAAATAAGAGATAATGATTTAAGAGAAACTCCTTATCTAATGAGTATATCAGCAGCAGACACGTCTTATTCTATTGATGTAAGTAATGTTGGAAATCCAACTAGAATGTGGAGGTTCCTAGATGAAGTTAACATTGCAACATCTAGCAATTTTTTAAGTAATCATGAAATTTTTAATAAAAAAGCAAAATTTAAAACTGGATTCAACTATGTATATAAATATAGAAACTATAATGTTTTAGGATATAGCTTAACTGCTTATGAATCTGGAGGGCAAATGACATATACAGGAAATCCTGACGAGATAATGAATACATTATTAAATGAAACAAATTCGCAAGTAGGATTTCATGTTATTGGAGGAGAACAACTAAGCAATAAATATGAAGGTGAAATATCAAATACAGCCACTTACATATCTGAAGAATTCCTTATAACAAAAAAATTGAAGTCTATTCTTGGTATTAGAACAGAATATTATCTTCAATACTATACAGGAGAGAATCAAGCAAATGAAAAATACAATAATCAATTAGTTTTAAAAGACTTTGGGTTTTTCCCAAGTATGAATTTAATTTATTCAATAAATGAGAAAACAAAAATTCGAACAGCAATATCTCGAACTACTGCAAGACCCTCTTTTAAAGAAAAATCATTAGCAACAATATATGATGGAATCTCAACGATCACATTTAATGGAAATATTGATCTACAAGTTTCAAAGATTGATAATATAGATTTTAGATATGAAATTTATTGGGAGGGAAATCAAACAGCTGCATTTAGCTTTTTTCATAAAAAAATGTACAATCCAATAGAGATTACATCATTCCGTGCAGACCCAGATAATGTGCAACCCATTAACTCAAAAGAAGTAAACATTTCAGGTGTAGAATTAGAATTTCGTAAAAATATCTATTCAGATTTAGTAAATAATTTAAGCTTAACATTGAATACTTCAATTATAAACTCTAAATCATATATTGTTGGAGAGGAATTAAATTCAAGGCTAAATAACCTAAGAATTGGTGAAAAACTAAATGAACACAATGGAGAATATTATAGAGAAATGCAAGGTCAAGCTCCTTATATAATAAATATTTCACTAGCGTATCAGAATAAAGATATTGGTCTCCAATCAGGGTTATATTATAACGTGCAAGGCAGAACACTTTCTATTGTTTCAATGAATGCAAATCCAGATATTTATACATCCTCATTTCATAGTGTGAATTTCAATTTAAATCAAAAAATAAATTCTAATATCACTATAGGATTTAGTGCTGATAATATTTTAAATCAAAACAAAAATATGGTTACATCATCATACAATGCAAATGAAGAAATTTTTAAAAGCTATAATCCAGGGAGATTTTATAATTTTAAAATTAGTTATACTCTTTAAGCTAACTAGTATTAATTATAACTTTCAATACATTACATTTATCAACTCATCAAATATATAGAACCTATAGTGTCTAAAAATTAATAGATTTTAGTTTATCAATTAAAACAAAGACTTTAGTATATTTATTATCTTTGGTACTATGAAAAAAATTAAGGTTATAATAACAGGAGCTTCAGGAATGGTAGGTAAAAGTGTCTTGTTAGAAAGTATAGACAATTCATTAGTTGAGAAAATTCTTTTAATTAACAGAAAAAAACTAAACATAAATCATTCGAAAGTTGAGGAAATTATACTAACTGAATTTATGAATATTGATACTATAAAAAATAAGTTAGAAGATTATGATGCCTGTTTTTTCTGTATGGGAGCATCTGCAATTGGAATGAGTGAAAGAAATTACACTCACTTAACATATGAAATAACAAAGGCATTTGCAGATGTATTATATAGTTTGAATCAAGAAATTGTATTCAATTATGTTTCAGGGACTGCAACTGATAGTACTGAGAAAGGAAATACAATGTGGGCCAGAATAAAAGGGAAAACAGAAAACTATATCCTAAATAAAGGGTTTCGAGATGTATATATGTTTAGACCTGGAGCTATCATTCCTGAAAAAGGAATAAAATCTAGCACAAAATGGTACAACCTTATTTATGTTTTAACAAAACCTATATTTCCAATATTGAAAAAAAGTAATAATATTACTACTACTACAAAGTTTGGACAAGCAATGATAAATTCATTATTTTTTCCTCAAAACTTGAAACACTTAGAAAACAAAGATATAAACATACTTTCTGAAAAAAGTTAAAAAATAACGACCTAGAAGCCCACCAAAAATAAAGCCCACTTAAGAAAGTGGCGTTATTGAAGAACAGCTGTTATTTAATTATTAATCAGATATTTAAATATTTATCTTAATGATCAGCATGTTCTTAACAGCGAATCTCGCTATATGTTCCTGTTGGCGCCGTGTCACCATCAACTACAGTTAGTTCAGCCGTAAACCAACTATTAAGACATTATTATATAATTTAAAGAAAACAGTATTTTGTATAGCTTTCTAATAAATAAGTAATACATTTACGCTCTAGTAATTAAAATAAAAAAATGAAACCATTTATTGCCGTTTATTATCCTATAATTTTAGCATTTATTTGTATGCTATATTCCATTGGTTTACACATATCTGGTCTTCCTGAAGAGGCTCAATACTCTGCGCACTGGCCAGGAACAATTCTATTATTTGCAATAGCCATCAGACAAAGAAGAAAGTCATGAATTCAGGCATGCTTATAGTAGGGTTTGTTATTTTCTCAATTTACATATTTGGACTTTTGTATATGATAAATTATTCTCATAGATCTCAAGAAAAGGATATGAAGAACGATCCTGAATTAAAAAATCTAAAATAATTCCTACGTTATAAAAGCCAATGCCTGAAGGTCCGGAAGTAAAAATAGCTTCAGATTATTTTAATGAATTCTTTTTAAACAGCAAACAGATAGAATTTGAAATTATTTCTGAATATTATCAAGATAAATATTTTGATATATTTAATACTATTAGCAATAATTTAAAAATCATTAAACCAACATATACTGTTGGTAAAAATATATTTTTAGACTTAGAAAACAATCAAATATTCAATTTCCATTTAGGAATGACAGGGGGCTGGTCAAATGATTTAATAAAACATTGCCATTTTCGTGTTTTTGATTCCAACAACGAAATTTTCTTTAAAGATGTGAGGAAATTTGGAAATATGAAGATAATAACGCAATCTCAATTTAATGAAAAATTTAATCCTAATTATGATCTCCTCAATAAATCATATAATTTAAAAATCCATTTAAATTATTTAGAAACAAAAATTAAAGCAAAAAAATCTATTTGCTCAATAATTATGGATCAAAAATATTTTCCAGGGGTAGGAAACTATATTAAATCAGAAAGCCTGTACGCTTCAAAAGTACACCCAGAAGAAAAATGGGGTAATCTTAATGAAGTTATGAAAACTAATTTAATAACAAATATACAAAGAGTTATGATTAATAGCTACAAATCAGGTGGAGCAGAACTTAAAGATTTTAAAAATCTATTTAATCCATCTAAGTTTAGATTACAAATTTATGGCAAGAAATATACTGAACTAAATAATTTAGTAACATCTCAAAAAACTTCTGACTCTCGAAAAACTTGGTTTTGCCCTAAACAACAGAAATTAATAAAATGAATTATTAATACAACTACAGCATTCTTAATATATTTTTAAAAAAAATTAAACTTAAAACAAGAAAATCACAAAGAACTTAATATAGTAGGTTTATTATATTTTCACACTTAAAATATAATCTTTTATAATGCATATAAAAAAATATTCTAATTATTAGTTTCTTTTAACTATAACAAAGTGCTTTTAATCAAAGTGTAAAGGTTTATGGTGCAATAAAAAATGCTCTAAATAACGAGCCGATACCATTTACAAATATTTAATAAAGTAATCTCTAAATAATCTTTCTTAATAAAATGTTTAAAATATTATATTAATAATATATTAGATTCTATTTTAAATCTAAAATTAGTACTGATTATAAATTTTCGGAATGACATTATGTCGTAAAATTTACTTTGGCACAGATTTAGCATATATAATTACTAAACATAATCAATTAAAAATAAGATATGAAGAAGAATGGCAGTATTAATGTTCAAACAGAGAATATATTTCCAATAATCAAAAAGTTTTTATACTCAGATCATGAAATTTTCTTAAGAGAGTTAGTTTCAAATGCAGTAGATGCTACTCAAAAATTAAAAACATTAAAAACTATTGGAGAATTAGATTCTGATATTAGCAAATTAAGAGTTGAGGTATTACTTAATAAGGAAGAAAAGACAATTACTATTAGAGATAATGGTATTGGCATGACTGAAGAAGAATTAGATAAGTATATTAATCAAATTGCATTTTCTGGAGCTGAAGAGTTTGTAAATAAATATAAAGATGCTGATACAAAGAATTCAATTATTGGTCATTTTGGACTTGGTTTCTATTCCGCATTTATGGTTGCAAAGGAAGTTGAGATTATCACTAAAAGTCAGAAGCCTAATAGTACACCTGTTAAGTGGATGTGCGATGGCTCCCCAAACTATACTGTTGAAGAAACAAAGAAGAAAACAAAAGGAACTGATGTAATTTTACATATAGCAGATGATTCAATTGAATTTTTAGATGAAAATAGACTTACTTTTATTCTAAATAAATATTGCAAATTTCTTCCAATCGAAATTAAATTTGGAACTAAGACTAATGAAATTGACGATCCTAAAGGAAAGAAAGATGACAAAGGAAATGTTATTAAAATTAGTGAGATATCAGATAATATTATTAACAATCCAAATCCAGCTTGGACTAAAACTCCTTCAAACCTAAAAGAAGAACATTATAATAGTTTTTACAAAGAACTATATCCAATGGAATTTTCTGACCCATTATTCCATATTCACTTAAATGTAGACTTTCCTTTTAATCTTACTGGAATTCTATATTTCCCAAAATTAAAAAATAATTTAGAAGTACAAAAAAATAAAATCAATCTATATAGTAATCAAGTTTTTATTACTGATAATGTAGAAAATATTGTGCCCGAGTTTTTAACTTTATTACATGGAGTCATTGATTCTCCAGATATTCCCTTAAATGTTTCTAGATCTTATCTTCAAGCCGATGGGAATGTTAAAAAAATAGCAAGTCATATTACTAAAAAAGTAGCTGATAAGCTATCAAGAATGTTCAAAAAAGACAGAAAAGACTTTGAACAAAAATGGGATGATATTAAAGTATTTATTGAATATGGCATGTTAACAGAACAAAAATTCTTTGATAAAGCAAAAGATTTTTCCCTTTATA
>CAJWTV010000024.1 GCA_913047375.1 uncultured Polaribacter sp. | reverse complement strand
AAATTAAGTGGTTCGGCTAAATCATTCGCCAAAGGCACATTGTCTACTTGTAAAATAATATTAGCGGTACCAGAACAACCATTATTAGTTGTATTTATAATTTTTATATAGATAGTCTGGTTATTAGCAAAAGTGGGATTATTATTGTTTCTATGGTTTGAAATATTAGCATTAATATCATTTACAGAAGCTGCTCTATCTGCAATAGATTCGTAAAAGAAAACATCTAAATCTGATTGCGATGCAATGGGGAAAAAATCTTTTATTTCTTGAGTAGCCTCAGAAAAATCAAAAGTAGAAATTCCATCTGTATCATCATTATTAGTGGTATCGTTCCCATCAATATCTAAAAAATCATCACATTCTGTGAAAATTTTATCATAGTCTAAATCGGCACTAAAGTTAACGGTAATATTAATTTTAGCAATACGATAACATGCTTGATCTGAATAGATACGAACCCAAGCTTCACCATTAATAATTACAGGATACCTGAGTTCATCTGTAACTTGAGTAGCTCCTAACTCTGCTTCGGCCTCTGTAGCATAATATTCAAAAGTTTCGTTGTTTACTATGTAGTTTGGAGAAATATTAGCTCTAGCCAATGTTAGATTAACGGTTGTATTTAAATCTGGGTTATTGTGACACTGTATTAATTCAGTTGGACTGTCTATGACTGGTAAAGGATCTACCTTTAATTCAAAAGAAGTGAATGTGCTACCCGGGCTATCATCAGATGCGATAAAACAATCAGAATTGTCTGAATTTTCTACACGTACGAAAATTACTTCAATATTATCTACTGTATAATTAATTGATTTATCAATAACATCTTGAGTCGAACTAGTCTGAGCTCCTGTCAATGTGGTGTGGTAAGAAACAGCGAAGTCTGTTGGAGAAATTGATCCTAAAATTTCATTGTCCTTTGTATTTAATAAAAAATAACTTTTATTATCTATATCTGATCCAGTATCAGTGTCATCACACAAACGATAAATAGTTGGTTGTGTAGGTGATGGTATTTCTGTTACAGCAATTGAAAAATTAGTGATATCATAACAAGCTAAGGGTGCATCTTTATTATTAACTCTGGCAAAAAGAATATTTACAATTCCTGTTACGCCGACAAAAGTATTAGGTAAATCTGTATCGCGAACATTAGCATTAGCCTCTATTAAACTATTAAAATAGAGAACTTCAAAAATATCACCATCTAAACCACCCAATATTAGAGGTGTTATGTCGTTTAAAAAATCATACGAATTTGATCCACTACTATCATCATCACAGTCTTCTATTGCTGCTATTTCAGTCGCAACAGCAGCTTCAAATACATTAAGGTTAAATTCTCCATTATATTGTGTTAGTGCCCCGCACAGGTCAGTTAATACGATTTTTAAAGAGTAATTACCAGAGTCTATTAAATCTAAATTATTTAAGATTAATAAGCGATCAGTAGAAATTATACTCGTATTTGTACCGTCGTTAAAACTCCATTCGTATTGAACATTATCTCCAGTAACAGGTTCAGGACCAATAATCTTATTTTCTCCAACACATAATTCTAGATCTTGGTTATTGACAATAGTTGAACTTTCTGTGTCTATTATTTCTATAGGTAATAACAAAGATGATATAAATGGAGGTAAACCTTGAGTTGCATATGTTCCTTCTGACAATCTAATTGCGTCTTTTGTGAAAATTATATCACTTGCATTTGCTGTAGGATTCTCAATTACATCTAAAAACTTAGCATCACCATTAGGGACATCATTATATGCTATTGGGATAGTAACATAAATTTTACCATCTGGACCAACTTGTAAAGCACCTCTAAAACCTCCTTGTGGAAAGTCAGCACTATTAGCGTCTTGCCTATGAATAATTGTTTTAGTGTCTGGAATATTTGTTTGTGTTAGATCAAACTGAAAAAGTTTGTAACTTTCAGCTGGACTACCTAGAGTATTTCTAAATCCGGATGTTGTTGATACATATAGTTTTTTAGAATCTAAAGAGAACTCTAGGCCATAAGGTTGTCCATCCTGAGTTAAGTTTTGAATAAGAAAAGTTTCATTATTTGAAACTTCTCCAGTAGTGTTGTTAAAATCATATAATATAGCCCAATCTCCCTGGCTAGCATTTGCTAATTTACTACCGTCGGGGGAAAGTTTTAAATATCCTCTCTTTTCACTAAAACTATTAACATTAGATACTACCGGGGTAGAGGCAACGCCGTTATCGGCAACTTTAAATGAATGATATTCATTTCCAACAACCGATACAACCCAAATTTCGTTACACTCAGAACCCCTAACAGCAGTAACTTTTTCTGACCAATTAGAAGCTTGTCCACCAGATAAGGCATTAAAAAAGATCCCATCTCCATCCTCATCTATAATTTTTCCAATACCATCGGACATATCAATAGTATAGTAGTTAAAACCATTATCTCCTTGGTTACTGTCTACTGTAAAAAGATAAAAAATAGTTGATGATTGTGGTTTAGGAACAATCATTCCGGACTGAGTACTAGATGAATCTCCTCTTAAATTATTCGCAAGACTTCCATCCGAATAACTCATTATATCATGATTTTTATCATAAACAGTAGTACCATCTGAATAAAACAGAAGATTACCGTTTGAATCAGAAAATGTTGAACATCCTTCCCTAGTACTTAAAAGTCCGTCTGATAGAGCTCGGGGAGGAGATGTATTAAAATCTATTCCTGCATTTTCTCCAAAATACCAAATGTTAGTTTCTTTTTGCGAGTATGAGTTAATTGAGAAAAATATAATTAATAATGATAGAGAAAATTTCATTTATATGATGTTAATTTTAAGAAATCAAATATATTTAAAAAGTATTACAATTCTATCTTTTTTAACATTAGAAATGTAGAGTAATTATACATGAGAGATCTAGATAATTTCGATTATTATATCTTTAAATTTCGTAAAATAATATTTTCAATTCTGGAGAATAATTTCAATTAATTTATTTTAAATAATTGAATATAAGTTAGTTGATTAAAAAGGGAGGTATTAAAAATCACCAAATATTGCTAGAATAAAAAAGAATTAGATTTTAATACTCGTTAAAGTCGTATTCATCAAAATCACCATATTCATCATCTATCTCATCTGAGTCTTGATTACCTTCCAGATTCTCAGAAATAAACTCTTTTTTTGGGGCTTCATCAGGAATTTCTCCAACTGTGAGAATAATTTGAGGTAAACCTTCTTTTTCCTGAGAAGAAATTTGAATAACTTCAACGTAGAATGTCCACATGTTTAGAAAATCGTAAACGTAAATAAGCTTACTATTTTCCTCTATCAAGGTAGAATTTAAAATACATGTTTGCATAGAAATCCCCTCACCTGATTCGGCCATATTAAATAATGGGATTTCTTCACCTTGAACCCACTGCTCATCTGTCCTGAAGAATGACGCCATTTCCTGACCTTTAAATCCAAAAGATTTTGCTATTGTTAGATGTAAGCTTTCTAAATTTTTCTTATCATCTACCAAAAGAGTTCTAATAACATCTTCTTTAGTATCTAAAATTACGCGTATCTTATACATGGAATAGTTTAACTATTGAACAACAAAAATACAAATTTTTATATGTAATTTTACGATAGAATTACAACATATGGATAAAAGTGAAATTTTAATGATTTTTAATAAAAAATCTAAAAATACATTAATGGAAACCCTCGATATAGAGTATATTGATGTTGGTGAAGATTATTTAACTGCCAAGATGCCCGTAACTCCAAAATTACATCAGCCTTATGGGCAATTACACGGTGGGGCAACTGCCGCATTAGCTGAAAGTGTTGGGAGTGCTGCTTCTAATTTTTTCATTAATACGGATAATCAATTTATAAATGGAATTCAACTTTCTATAAATCATATAAAGAGTAAGCGCGAGGGTATAGTTTATGCCACAGCAAAAAATATTCATAAAGGAAAAAGCACTCATTTATGGGAGGTTACAATTATAGATGAAAAAGACCAATTGATTTCAGTAGCTAAAATGACTAACATCGTTTTACAAAAATAACAACTATTAAAACATTTATTAATTTGACGATCTTCGATAAAATAGAAAATCATTTTAAAGCTCAGACTCCCTTTGTTGTTTACAGAAAGCCAAATGAAAATATTATTTCTGGTTTTTTTCAAAACTCAAAAGAAATTTTTTTTACTGAAGATTTTACTTGTTCAGGATTTATTTTTTCGCCCTTCGATAATAAAAAGAAATCGATTTTAATTCCAGAAAATGAATCTGAATTCTATCAAGAAAAACTCATTTTATCTTCTCTTTCCTTAAATATAAATAAAGATTTACAAGCTGACGATTCTTCTAAATTACATTTCACTAATCTTGTGGAAAAAATTCTAGAAGGGATATCTAAAAATCAATTTCAGAAAGTTGTAGCGTCAAGGAGAGAAATACAAAATGTTCCCAATTTTAAATTAGTAGATACCTATAAGAGCATCCTTCAAAATTATAAAAATGCTTTTGGATATATTTGGTATCATCCCGATATTGGTTTATGGTTGGGAGCAACACCAGAAACATTATTAAATATTACTGGCACTAATTTTAGTACAATGTCTTTGGCAGGAACACAGCTTTTTAAAAAGATAAAAGATGTATCATGGCAAGCTAAAGAATTAGAAGAACAGCAATTGGTGACTACTTTTATAACATCACAAATAAATGAGATTGCAACTAATTTGAAAATCAATAAAAAAGAAACTATTAAAGCAGGAAATCTACTTCATTTAAGAACAAAGATTTCCGGTGAAATTTTGCAAAAAAAATCAAGCTTAAAACAACTAATAAATGCCTTACATCCAACTCCTGCCGTTTGTGGATTCCCAAGATCACAAGCAAAAGAATTTATTTTAAATAATGAAAATTATAATCGTTCATATTACACTGGTTATTTAGGAGAGCTAAATTTAGAAGATAAAATAAAAAAAACGAAAAAGTCTTCTATTTTTGTGAATTTACGATGTATGGAGATTAAAAATAAAGAAGCCATTATATATGTAGGTGGGGGTATTACAAAAGAAAGTTCTATTTTAAAAGAGTGGGAAGAAACTGTTTCTAAAAGTGAAATAATGAAATTAGTTTTATAAAATAAAAAGCCGAAAACATAAAGCTTTCAGCCTTTTAATAATTTTATTTTAAATCAATTAAAAAGTTACTTTAGATATCATCAAATGAAATATCTGTAAAACTTTCTGTAGATGTTATTTCAGTTTCAGAAGTTATTTCAGTTTCAGAAATTATTTCAGTTTCATCTTCTTTTTTGAAATCTTTTTTATGACGCTCACTAATTACCTCTTCTCCTTTTTCATTCAAAATATATTCTGTTGCTTTACCTAACATTTCTTGAAAATCTTTAAAATCTTCTTTGTATAAGTATATTTTATGCTTTTGATAACGAAAAGACCCATCATCATGTGTAAACTTTTTACTCTCTGTAACTGTTAAATAATAGTCATCTGCTTTTGTTGCTCTTACGTCAAAAAAATAGGTTCTTCTTCCAGCTCTAAGAACTTGTGAAAAAATTTCTTCTTGTTCAACTCTTTCTGCCATAGTTTTTTAAATAATAATTATTAGACTTTTTGTTTGAGTAACAAATCTAGTAAAATAATTCATTTGTAAATGTTAAAGGTTATAAATCTTTTTCTAAAAGTTGTTGGTCATATAATTCTTTATAATAACCATCAATGTTTATTAATTGATTATGAGTTCCTTCTTGTTCGATAATACCTTTATTTAATATAATAATTTTATCTGCATTTTTTGCAGATGAAACTCTATGACTAATAATGAATGTGGTTTTATTTTTTGAAAATTTATTTAAATTAGAAAGGATTTTCTCCTCTGTTTCTGTATCAACAGCTGAGAGACAGTCATCAAATATTAAGATACTAGGACTCTTTACTATAGCTCTTGCTATCGAAACTCGTTGTTTTTGTCCACCTGAGAGCGTAACACCTCTTTCTCCTAAAATTGTATTATACCCGTTTGTAAAATCAATTATATTTTCGTGCACCACAGCATTTTTAGCAGCATCAATGATTTCTGCCTTTGTAGCCTCTTCCATCCCAAATTTTATATTATTTTCGATAGTATCAGAAAATAAAAAAGGATCTTGGGGTACAAAACCTATCTGATTCCTTAACTCGTCTAAGTTTGTTTCTTTAATAGGTGTTCCATCTATTAAAATCAACCCTTCTGATGAGTCATATAATCTAGAAATTAGGTTTATAATTGATGTTTTTCCTGATCCTGTTTTACCTAATAAAGCAACCGTTTCTCCAGATTTAACTGTAAAATTTATATTTTTTAATGCAGTTATTTCAGTATCATCATAAGTTAAGGTTACATTTTTAAAAGTAACTTCACCTTGAAGATTAAAATGTGATGTATTATTATTTTTTATTTCTGGCACCTGTTCTAAGAACTCATTAATTCTTAATTGAGAAGCTTCTGCTTGTTGAACCATAGATGTTACCCATCCAACAATTGCCACCGGCCATGTTAGGATATTTACGTACAATATAAATTCTACAATAGTTCCTATTTGAATTTCGCCATTTATATATTGTTGTCCTCCTATGTAAATAACAATTAAATTACTAATACCTATTAATAAGATCATTAAAGGGAAAAAGAAAGCATTAGCTTTATTTAAATCAATATTCTTTTCTTTACTTAAATCAGCTATTCTGTCAAAGTCTTTTATAATTGATGATTCTATACCATATGATTTTACTACATTAATTCCTGAGAAAAATTCTTGATTAAAAGTTGTTAGTTTTGATAAATATTGCTGGACTATTGCACTTCTTTTATGGATTACTCTACTCAATAAAAATACAGAAACGGATAAAATAGGGAATGGTAATAATGTATAGAGGGTAAGTGTTGCGTCCACTCTAGCCATCTGTGTGAACCCTACTATAAAAAGAACCATCATATTTGTAGTATACATTACTGCTGGACCAACATACATGCGTATTTTAGAAACATCTTCACTAATACGATTCATCAAGTCACCTGTTCTATTTTTTTTATAAAAATTTAGTGATAATCGTTGATATTGATTATATATTTCATTTTTTAAATCAAATTCAATTAATCTAGAAGTTACTATGATTTTTTGACGCATTAAAAACGTGAAAAATCCTCCAACAATTGCTACTCCAATTATAATTATAATGTTAAAGAATAATTCTTCTTTAACAGCCGCTAATTCTGTGATTTTTCCTTTCTGATAATCTTCTACAGCATTCAGAGAGTTTCTAATAATTCCAGGAATTTGAAGGGTTAAAAGTTTGGAAAAAACTGTTATTAATAATCCAGCTAGAAATCGAAATTTATATTTTAAAAAGTATTTGTTTAAGTATTTTAATGCTTTCAATTTAAATTCTATTTTTTTATTTGCAGTTAATTATCAATATCTAGTCTTAAAGGATATAATTTAAGAATTACTTAATTTAAAAACAATTGTATGAAATCTGAAAAATTGTTAGTAAAATCATTGAAAAATGATCTGGTATTTAATCAAATATCTTTCGATTATCTCGAGTAAATTGCTATTTTAAGATGACGAAGATACAGGATTAAAAAACAATAATTGTTATCCATAATACAGTTTTAGGATTAGTATTAGAAGGGAAGATAATTTTTTAAAACGACTTAAAATCTAAATATTTCAATACAAAGGAGGAATTCTATTTTTAGTCTGTTTTTCGTAAGCAAATCCTAGCTGATATAGTTTGTTTTCACTAAAAGAAGGACCGATAAAAGTTAAATTTGCTGGAACTCCAGAGTCTCTGTAGCCCATTGGTACAGTAAGACAAGGGTAATAAGCAGCTGCAGCGTATGCAGCATGATAATTGTTAATTGATAAAATTGCATCTAAAGAATGTTTTTTTAAAGATTCATCAAAATATCTTTTACCTTCTTCTTTTAATCTAATTTTTAATATTTCAAAATCCTCTTTTGATGTATTATCTGAAATAATTCCTTTAAATATATCTTGTCCGTATGGTGATCTTTTTAGACTGTCTTTTGAATTAAAACTTAAAATGTCAGAAATGGTTTCAATATTTAAATTATTTTTAGAATATTTTAATAAATACTCAGGTAATTCTTTTTTCATGTCAAAGTCCAAAATTTTTCTAAACCCTGAGAAATTAATTTCAGGAGGATCAAACTCAATAATTATCCCTCCAGCATTTAAAATATCTTGAATCGCATTTTTGTATAAGGGTTCGCTTAGTAATCCTTTGAAAACTCCTAATCTAACTCCACTTAAGGATGCACTTGTTATATTATCAAAATCTATTTCAATTTTTTTCTTTGAAAAATTGTCCTCTTTGTCAAAGCCCATAATACTATTAAAAACTATTACATTATCTATTACGTTTTTAGTCATTGGTCCAGAAGTATCTAAGGTACTTGAAATAGGAACTATACCGGTTCTACTAACAAGCCCTATGGTTGGTTTTAAACCAACTATAGAATTTAATGATGAAGGGGATAAAATAGACCCAGACGTTTCAGACCCTAATGCTACAGAAGATAAATTAGCAGATATAGCCGCTCCACTTCCAGAGCTAGACCCTCCAGATTCAAATATTTTTCTCCCATATGGATTAAGAGTCTGCCCTCCAATTGCACTGTATCCTAGTGGACATCCCGCACAAAAATAATATGCCCACTCACTTAAATTTGTTTTACCTAATACTATAGCTCCACTTTCTTTTAATTTTTTTACTACATATGAATCCTCAGAAATATTATCTTTAAGTAGAACAGATCCTGCAGTAGTAGGTAAACCATAGAAATTGATATTATCTTTTAATAAAATAGGTATTCCATAAAGAGAATAAATTGAATTAGGCTTTTTTTTATCTTTTTCTCTAGCTTCTATAACAATATTATGATTTAATGAAATAATAGAATTCAAATAAGTGTCTTTATTAAATTCTATTTTTTTTATTCTATATAAATAAAATAGAGTTAGTTTCTCATAAGTTAAAGCACCTGAAAGAATACTTTTTTGAATTGAGGGTATGTCTTTCTCAATTATTAACGGTTTTAGACTTTGATAATCTTTTTCATTAAAGTCAACTAAATAGCTATTTATTAATCTAAACCAATTATTTTTGTCATTAAATTTAGATTGAATGAGTTTAAATTGCATTCTTTCAATAGTATGATTTTCATTGAATTTAATTTCAGAAGATTCATCATATACTTGCCAATCATTATTGTTTTTACTACATCCAAAAAGTAATAAAAAAACAAAAGTTTTTATTAAAGAGTTTTTCATCAAATTAATTTATATTTTCTCAAAGTTATTTAAAATATATGTAAGATATTTATTTACTTTATTTTTTAATATATCCCTTTAAAACAGGCTTATTTTAATATTGCAAAAAAAAGAATTAATACCAAAAAAAAAGAATCAAATTGATAGAAGAAAAAAATAAATAACACTATTTTTGCTGGGCTTAGAAAATAATCTATCGCTTTTTTTTAAATACGTTCTTTAAATGATAAACAGAAGACATATTCGCGTAAAGGTAATGCAATCAGTCTATGCTATGCAACAGTCTCTTAATGATGATGTCATTAAAGAAGAGAAGTTTTTAAAACTTAGCATCCAAAAAATGTTTGATTTGTATGTTTTAAATGTTCAATTGATTATTGAAGTAAAAAAACTAGCAGCAAAAAAACTAGAATTATCAAAAAAGAAAATTCTTGCAACCAATGAGGATCTAAATCCCAACACAAAATTTATTAATAATAAACTAATTAATATCCTAGAGCAAAGTATCAGTCTTGACGGATATATAGAATTAAACAAAATAGATAATTGGTCTTTTGATGTTGAATATGTTAAAATTATTTTAGAAAAATTACAAAAGAGTGATTTTTACAATAACTACATAAATAAAGAGGACAACTCATTTAAGTCAGACAAAACCTTTGTTCTTGAGTTTTTTAAAGAAACTATAGCTCCAGACGAAAAATTAGCAGAATATTTTGAAGATAAAATGATTTCGTGGGTAGATGATATACCTTTTGTAAATACTTGGATAGTCCGATCCTTATCTAAGCTGAAGGAAGGAAAAATATTTATTTTAGATAGTCTTTATAAAGATAATGACGATAAGCAATTTGTGTCAGATTTATTTAGAAAAACAATTTTAAAACAGCAAGATTATCAAAAAGATATAGCTGATCAGACTCCTAATTGGGAATCTGACAGGATTGCTGATATAGATATGATTTTGATTAAAATGGCAATCACAGAATTCCTTAATTTCCCTTCAATACCGATAAAAGTAACTATAAATGAGTTTATCGAAATAGCCAAAGATTACTCTACAGAAAAAAGCAGTTATTTTATTAATGGTGTTTTAGACAAGCTTTCTAAAGAATATACAAAAGAAAAAAAAATAAATAAAATTGGTAGGGGATTATTATAAATAAGAATTTATTAAATTTACAAAAACAAATATTATGAAAACATCAACAATCTTATTAGCTTTTACAATCACTTTAGGGATTTTTACTTCCTGTGATAATTCGACTGCATCATCAAAAATAGACAAGTCTAATCTAGATCAGGCTAAAAAAAGAGATGTAGAAATTAGTAAAGGAGCAGCAACTATTTCTTTTGACAAAATCGAATATGATTTTGGAACGGTTAATGAAGGTGATATAGTAGAAACAATTTTTAAAGTTACTAACTCAGGTACTTCCGATTTAATTATCACAGACGCCAGAGCTTCTTGTGGATGTACTGTACCAGTTTGGCCAAAAGAAGCAATTAAGCCAGGAGAGACTGCAGACATAGGTGTAAAATTCAACACAACTGGAAAACCGAATAGACAGTCAAAGACAGTAACCTTATCCACTAATACCGCTTTAGGGAGAGAAATATTAAAGATATCAGGAATGGTATCACCAAAAACTAAATAATAAATATATGTTTCAAGTAATTTTTTTACAAGCACTACCTTCAGGAATTCCAGGTTCAGAAGGTGGATTAATGAGTATGCTTCCTTTCTTAGCAATGATTTTAGTACTTTACTTTTTTATGATTAGACCACAGATGAGTCGTCAGAAAAAAGAAAAAACTTTTCAATCAGAAATAGGGAAAGGCAAAAATATTGTAACCTCAAGTGGTATTCACGGTAGGATAGTAGAAATTAATAATTCAGATAATACCGTTACTATAGAAACAGGTGCAGGCAAAATTAAATTTGAACGCTCTGCAATTTCTATGGAGCTAAGCAAGAAATACCTCCCAAAGGGAAAAAAATAATTATTTTTAAAATAAATAATTCAAAAGTGAGCAAATTGCTCACTTTTTTTGTATTTACTTTTTACGTAAATTGCTAAAAATTATTATTCATTTGAAATCTACTAAAAATATACCAAAAAGTTTTATTGTTTTTTTAATATTATCAATATTAATTTGGTTGTTAATTACATTATCTAAAGAATATATTTCACAGATTTCTTTAAATGTTTCTTATGATGAATTACCACAAGATAAACAGTTTCGAAAGGCTCCAGAGAAGGAGTTACAAATAATAGCCAAAGGCACGGGGTTTAAATTACTATCTAACCGTTTTTTTAATCATAATATTCAATTAAAAACTAATAAGTTATTAAAAAAAACAAATAAAAAATATTTCTTTTTAACATCTAGTCAAAAAAATAATATTCAAAAACAACTGGTTTCTGGCTTGCAACTAGATGATTTTTTAAAAGACACAATATATTTAGAAATTGGAGAATTTGCCTCAAAAAAAGTGCCAGTTATTTCAAGTTTAATTATTAATTACAGTTCTGGATTTGATGCTCTTAAACCGATTAAAATAATACCCGATAGTATTGTGGTATCTGGACCAGAAGACCAAATTAATGAAATAAATAGTTTAACATTCTTAACAGAATCTCTTGAGAATGTTGATGCTAATTTTTCTAAGAAGTTTAAAATATTAGATTCAAAAAAACTTAAAAACATAAATTATACTACAAAAGAAGTTTTAGTAAACGGATTTGTAGAAAAATATACTGAAGGTAGTTTGATGAAATCATTTACAGTTAATGGTTTACCAAAAAACATTAATCTAACACTTTTTCCAAAACAAGTTAAAGTATTTTATAAAGTTGATTTACCTAGATTTAATGAAGTGGAGGAAAGTTCTTTCAATATTATTTGTGATTATAATATTTCAGTTAAAAATGGTTTTTCATATTTAATTCCTAAAATAATTTTGCAACCAGAATTCGTCAAAAATGTCAAAATTATTCCTAATAAAATCGAATATTTAATTCAAAAATAAAATGATAATCGGACTTACGGGAGGTATCGGTAGTGGTAAAACAACAGTTGTAAACTTTTTTAAAGAATTTAAAAACGTTTCCGTTTATATCGCAGATTCTGAAGCTAAGAATTTAATGAATAAGTCTTTAATTATTAGAAATAAAATTAAAAAAGAATTTGGTGAAAAAGCGTTTTATAATAATCAATTAGATAGAAAATATATATCTAATATTGTTTTTAAAGACAAGCAAAAACTTAAGGCCCTTAACAGTATAGTTCATCCAGAAGTTGCAAAGCACTTTAAAGAATTTGCTGAAATAAATTCGAAGGAAGGCTATATTTTGTATGAAAATGCAATATTATTTGAAACTAATAACAATGAATTTTGTGATTATATTATTACTGTATTTGCTCCTGAAAAACTTCGCATTTCAAGAGTTTTAGAAAGAGATGACTTTTCAGAAAATGACGTTATATATCGAATTAAAAATCAGTTTTCTGATGAAAAAAAAATGATTCAATCTAACTATGTTATTAAAAATATATCTTTAAAGACTACTGAAATAGAAGTTGGTAGAATTCATAAATTTTTAACAGAAAAATATTAATTTATTTCAGTTAATATATAAATATTCTTAAAAAAATCATAATTAATTAAATTTAATGTTAAAAAACAATAAAATTCACAAAAAACTATATTTATTAAGCTAAATTAGCTACAATAATAGAAGTTAGAAGATAATATTATATAAATTAAACTTTTTACTAATAAAATCGTCTAATATAAAATTTAATATAGTTGTCCAAAAAAATATTTGTTTTAATTGTTTTTCTAATGAGTATCTCTCTCATTGGTATTATAGCCGTACAAATTTATTGGGTAAAAAATGCTGTTAAAAATAAAAAAGAACAATTTAATAATGATGTATTCAAAGCATTAGTTTCTACAGCTGACAGAATTAAAACACGAGAAAATGACAAACTATACGAAGATCATAAAGGTATAATTGAAAATATTGTTTTAGCTGACAAAGCCAAATTAAATAACTATTTATTTCAGCAATATGACAAAAGAGGTAAACAAAGCTTTTCAGTCGGAACTACTATTCTAGAAGAAAATTTTAAAATACCTACGGAGTTTTTAGACAATGATTCCATTTTAGTAAAAAGACTTACTACCAAAAAAGATTTTTTTAGAACTTCATCTATAAAAAAAGAGGGAGATTTGTTCAGTTCTGAGGGTATAGAACGATTTTCATATTTTTTCAATAATAAACAAGAAGATAAAAAGAATTTAATTAAGGCTTTTGAAGAAGTAAAAGATAGATTGCCAATTACTGAGAGGGTATCTAATCGAGAGTTAAATGAAACTCTTAAAGAAGAGTTAGTAAAAAGAAATATCAATATAGATTTTAAATATGGTGTTTATAGTAAAGACGGATTAGCTACTCCTCTTAAATCCGGTTACTATACAATAAACACTAAAGAGAGTCAAGGGTATCCTTTATTAAAAATGGGAAAAGGAAATTTTTATAAATTATATATAACTTTCCCTACTCGTAATAATCTTATTTTATCCGGAATTTCTAATATTTTATTATTGTCTTTATTTTTTATTATAATTATCATTATTGCTTTTTCAAGTTCATTATATCAATTAGTAAGACAGAAAAAAATATCAGAAATAAAAACAGATTTTATCAATAATATGACCCACGAGTTTAAAACTCCAATAGCTACTATTAACTTAGCGCTGGATTCAATTAAAAACCCGAAAATTATAAATGATAATGACAAAGTTTTGAGTTATGTACAAATGATCCGAGATGAAAACAAAAGAATGCATTTACAAGTAGAAAATGTACTAAGAATTTCAACATTAGAAAAAAACCAATTGG
This sequence comes from uncultured Polaribacter sp., assembly GCA_913047375.1. Lineage (GTDB taxonomy): Bacteria > Bacteroidota > Bacteroidia > Flavobacteriales > Flavobacteriaceae > Polaribacter. Next base: position 5,143 of record CAJWTV010000024.1, on the reverse strand, counting down.
ATATCAGCACAGAAACAATTGATATGCATGAACTAATAGAAGATGGTATTTCTCGTATTAGTTTATTGATTCAAGATAGAAATGGAATTATAAATACTCACTTTAAGGCTATAAATGCAGAGACTTTGGGTAATCAATTTCATCTTACTAATGTAATAGTTAATTTGTTAGAAAATTCCATAAAATATTCTGAAGATGTACCAGAAATTGATATATATACAGATACTTCAAATAAATTTTTTATTTTTAAAATTAAAGATAAGGGGATTGGAATGAATAAAAATATTCAGAAAAATATTTTTGAAAAATTTTATAGAGAAGAAAGAGGGAATATTCACAATGTAAAAGGTCACGGATTAGGTCTCGCATATGTTAAAGAAATTATAGAAAAACATCACGGAACAGTTTTTGTTGAAAGTGAAAAGGGAAAAGGGAGCTTATTTACAGTTAAAATACCAATAATTTAAAACTAGAAATTATGTTAGGAAAAAAAATTTTATTAGTAGAAGATGATCCAAATTTTGGAACAGTTCTAAAAGATTATTTAATGTTAAATGATTATTCTGTAACTCTTGCTAAAGACGGTATAGAGGGGTTAATTATGTTTAAAAATAGTTCTTATGATTTGTGTATTTTAGATGTAATGATGCCTCGAAAGGATGGTTTTTCTTTAGCACAAGATATTAGAATTACAGATAAAGATGTGCCTATTATTTTTTTAACAGCAAAAACATTAAAAGAAGATGTTTTGAGGGGTTATTCAGTTGGTGCTGACGATTACTTAAATAAACCATTTGATTCTGAAGTCTTACTATATAAGATAAAAGCTATTTTACAAAGGAAGGAGTCAGATAAAGCTTCTGAATCAGAGCAATTTGAATTTAATATTGGGAAATTTTTCTTCAATTCTAAATTACGCCACCTATCAATTGGAGAAAATGGGGAAATTCAAAAATTATCTCCGAAAGAAAGTAAATTATTAAGAATGTTAGCTATACACAAGAATGATCTAATGCCAAGAGAACTGGCATTAACTAAAATATGGAGAGATGATAATTATTTTACATCAAGAAGTATGGATGTATACATAGCGAAACTTCGTAAATATTTAAAAGTTGATGAAGGTGTTGAAATATTAAATATTCATGGTGAGGGTTTTAGATTGCTAGAAAAAGAATAAATAAATCATATTTATTAAAAACCTGTTAAAAGTATTTTGGCAGGTTTTTTTATACTTAACGATGATTATAAAATTTATCATTATTTTACAATATGGCAGACTTTATAAAAATTTACAATGAAAATCCCAATGACAAAGAAATAGAGAAAGTCATAAAAGTATTAAAAAATGGAGGATTGGTAATTTATCCAACTGACACTGTTTACGGTTTAGGCTGTGACATCACTAAAATAAAAGCTATCGAAAAAATAGCAAAAATTAAAGGAGTCAAACTTGATAAGGCTAATTTATCTTTTGTTTGTAATGATTTAAGTCATCTCTCAGATTATGTCAAACAAATAGATACACCAGTATTTAAAATCTTGAAGAAAGCTTTACCAGGTCCCTATACTTTTATTTTATCAGGTAGTAAGAGTCTCCCAAAAGTATTTAAGAATAAAAAAACTGTAGGTATTAGAGTCCCAGATAATAATATTATTAGAACTTTAGTTAAAGTTTTAGGAAATCCAATTATTACTACTTCTATTAAAGATGATGACACTTTATTAGAATATACAACTGATCCAGAATTAATTTTTGAAAAATGGAAAAATATTGTTGATGTAGTTATAGATGGAGGTTATGGAGATAATATTGCATCAACAATTATAGATCTAACGACAGAAATACCAAATGTAATTAGAGTAGGTAAAGGTAGTCTTGATGTTCTGCATTAAAATCACTTTAACTCTTTAAACTTTCTTCTGAATAGTATAAAGTATTGCCAAACAATACTCGTATGTAAACCATAATCAATTTTATTTATAAGTTTTTTTCTTTTCTTTAAAAACTTAAAGAAGTTTTTATAAAAGCTAAAATGGGCTTTAATAATAGCAAGGGTGTGTATAGGTCTAAATTCTATTAAAAATTTTATACCGGCGATTCCATCTAAAAGTAAACGAGAAAAAATTACAAATAATAAATATTTATTAGGAATGTTCTTTAATATATTTAATAAACTATTTCTAAAGTTTAAATACGTTTTGTGTGGATTAGTTTCCTGTAAAGTTCCGCCACCAAGGTGATAAACAGTTGACATCCCAACATATTTAATTTTTAATCCAGCATTTTTAGCTCTCCAACATAAATCAATTTCTTCTTGATGAGCAAAATAATCTTCATCAAAACCATTCAATTCATGATATACTTTAGAACGAACGAAGAAACATGCTCCTGAAGCCCAAAATATATTAGTTATATCGTTAAATTGTTTATTATCATCCTCTAAATCATTAAAGATACGACCCCTGCAATAGGGATATCCATAAAAGTCTATAAATCCACCAGCTGCTCCGGCGTATTCAAACTTTGTTCTGTTCTTAAAGTCTAAAATTTTTGGTTGAATAATTGCTGTATTTTTTTCTTCTTTAAAAATATTTAATATAGGATTTAACCAATTTTCAGTAACTTCTACGTCAGAATTAATTAGACAATAAATATCTGCTTCAATACATTGTAAGGCATCATTATATCCTTTAGCATATCCTCCATTAAGAGTATTCACTACAATTTTTACTGAAGGGAAAAATTTTCTAACATATTGAATTGAATTATCTGTAGATGCATTATCAGCAACATAAATATCAGCTTCAGTTGAACTAAAATTTACTATAGACGGTAAGAACTGTTCTAACAGTTTTTCTCCATTCCAATTTAATATGATAATTGCAGTTTTCAATAATACAAATTTAAGGTATTAAGGTGAGGTTTTTAGATCTTTATGAAATATCTCTATTCTTTATAATTAGGAATCTCTGTTAAGAAAATATAAGATTCTTTTTCAAAATCCATTTTACAATAATAATGATCTAAACCATTAGTTACTATTAAATAATTAGCTTTTAATTTTAAATTATATCTAGCTATTTGGTCAAAGGTAGCTTGAGTTATCTTTATTGATGGTGCTTTACATTCGACAATAATCTGAGGATTTCCACTTGTATTAAAAATTAAAATATCAGTTCTTTTTTTACGATTATTAATTACTAATTGCTTCTCTAGAGCAATTAATGATCTTGGGTATCCCTTTTCTTCAATTAAAAAATAAATATAATGCTGTCGAACCCATTCTTCTGGGGTCAACACAACATATTTTTTTCTTATATTATCGAAAATAAGCGTCTTATTTTCGTTACTTTTGAGTTTAAAATTATATGTTGGTAGATTGAGGTCTTGCATCAATCAAAAGTAAGAAAATGAACGAAATTAATACGATTGTTTCAGATATAAAAAAAGGAAATATAAAACCTATATATTTCTTAATGGGAGAAGAGTCTTACTATATAGATAAGATTTCTGATTTTATTGAACAAAATATTCTAGATGAATCTGAAAGAGGATTTAATCAACAAATAATGTATGGTAGGGACTCAAGTATAGAAGATATTGTAGCATCTGCTAAGCGCTATCCAATGATGTCAGAGCGACAAGTATTAATTGTGAAAGAAGCACAGGACTTAAGTAGGAGTATAGAGAAATTAATATCTTATGCAGAAAATCCACAACCCACAACTGTTTTAGTTTTAAATTATAAGTATAAAAAATTAGACAAACGAAAAAAACTCTATAAAGTAATTGCAAAATCAGGATTAATATTTGAAAGCAAGAAACTATATGAAAATCAAGTTTCAGATTGGATTCGTAGAGTTTTAAGTGGAAAAAATTATAAAATAGAGCCTAAAGCTGCTCAAATGCTTACAGAGTTTCTAGGAGCAGACTTAAGTAAAATATCTAATGAATTAGATAAATTAATGCTTATTTTACCATTAAATTCGATAATAAGCCCAACTCATGTTGAGGATAATATAGGTGTCTCAAAAGATTATAATAATTTTGAGCTAAGAAAAGCAATAGGAGAGAAGGATATAATAAAAGCGAATAGAATAATTACTTACTTTGCTGAAAATCCAAAGAATAATCCTTTAGTAATGACAATTTCGTTATTAAATAATTTTTTCACGCAACTTTTACTATTTCATGGTTTAAATGATAAATCAAAGAACTCTGTTGCTAAAGGCTTAGCTGTCAATCCTTTTTTTGTAGATGAATACTTTTTAGCTGCAAGAAATTATCCAATGCGAAAAGTAGCTCAAGTCATTTCTTTTTTAAGAGAGGCAGATATAAAGAGCAAAGGAGTAGGTGCAAATCAAACAAACGAAGATATTTTAAAGGAATTAATATTCAAAATTTTACATTAAATTCATGATCATGAAGACTACAGCAATTATTTCAGGTATTTTATTTTTTCTTTTTTTAGGAAGTCAAATTTTCTTTTATATGAGTAGTAATAATATTGAAGAATATTCATATTCTGTTATTAAAGATTACGAAGGTTTTGAAATTAGAAAATATGAATCAAGTTTATTTACTTCGATAAAGTTAAAAACTGGTTCTTACAGTGCTGCATCTGGCAAAGGGTTTTCTATTTTAGGAGGCTATATTTTTGGAAATAATAAAAAAAATGAATCTATTTCTATGACATCGCCAGTCGCTATGACTTTAGAAAAAGAATCTACGATGATGTTTTTAGTTCCTAAAGAATATAATAAAGAGTCTCTACCTATACCCGAAAATAAAGATATCCAATTCATACAAGTTCCAGAAAAGATGATTGCAGCTATTACCTTTGGGGGGTGGGCAAATGACAAAAAGATCCAAAATAATAAAATACGATTAAAAAACCTTTTAGATAAAAAGGGAATTAAGTACACAAATAATTTCTCTGTTTTAGGTTATAACCCACCCTATGAAATACTTTTCCGTAGAAATGAAGTAATTGTTGAGTTAGAATAAAGTATTTTTATTTGTAAGAGATTTAGATTCTATTTTATTTAAAATTTTCATAAAAAAAAACTGAACAATTTGTTCAGTTTTTTTAAAATACTTAACTTTTTTATTTTTTATTGACTGCTTTGTCAGCAAAAA
>CAJWTV010000023.1 GCA_913047375.1 uncultured Polaribacter sp. | reverse complement strand
TGCCAACTTATTTTTATTCTTACTCATATTATTAAAACAGAAAACTCCTTAATATGTTCCTAAAATTTTAGTAATCAAATTTTCCTTCGCCTCTATATTATCTCCAAATAACCACTGTAATGTGTTATCATTCCAAATCTGATCATATTGTGTTTTATTTATCAAATTTCTTTCTATTGCTAAATCTAAAATTTTACCTGGGTAAGAGGACTGCTCCTTGTTTTCCATTTCTCCAAGGGGATATGGGTCGTCTAGACCCATTATAATCTGACTAGAGCCCTGTTTTTTTATCATTAAATCTAAGGAGTCTGTGTCATGAACGAGTGTGTCAAAAAAGATATTTTTATGACCTACAGATTTTCTTGGATGTGTTTTTCCTTGAAATAAGTCCGGTCTTCCATCAAAACCTTGTATACGCCTTCCTAAATTCATTTGTGCCATTTGTCCCCCGTGTGCAAAACAAGTTCTTATGTTTTTAAACCTTTCTTGCATTCCGTTTAAAGTATAAAAATGATAGGCATCTCCACATTGTGCTAACATCCAAATTAGATGAAAACGCCAATTAGTGTTTTCTAATTTTATCATTTTATCTCCATCATACGGATGAACTTCTATTGCTAATTTATACTTATCTGCTAATGCAAAAATCTGATCATTCTCTTCATCAAAGACACATCGCCACTGACCGGTTTTATCTATGTAATGTGTAGGGAGACATAACACCTTCATATCTAATTCCTCTACACAGCGTTTAATCTCGCACAAGGCATCTTGAATATAAATTGGATTTACGACAAAACCACAAGTAAATTTATCTGGATGCTCAAGTTGTACTTTTCCATTAAAATCATTCTGAAAACGCAATGCTTTCTTCATTTCTTCTTTAGATAAACCATTACCGTATAATTGCGATAAATTTAAAACAACGGCATGGTCTATCTTATTTTTTTCCATCCAAAGTAATTTCTCGTCTAAGAAAAAACTAGAATCAGTTATAGGGCGTTTCCATCCTTTTTGAAACATGTGCTTACGCTCGTTATCTACCCAAAAGATTTCTTTATCCTTCATGAATATTGGAATTTGTTCAGGATATGGTAATAAGTGTGAATGCCCGTTGATTCGAATTTTACGTTTCATTTACTTAATTTTGTTAGGCTTTTCCATAAAAGTACCACAGGTAGCACAAGTACACTTTTGTTTGTCTGAATAATAATTATCAAAAATAATTGGCATATCAGTCTCTATGCTCTCTAATGCAAATTCCTTCCTATATAATTGATTTCCGCAATTCTCACAATACCATTCTAATGCATCAAACATTGATGGAGATCGAGGGTATTCGATAACTAAACCGATAGTGTTTTCTTTTCTCTGGGGAGAATGAGGAACTTTTGCTGGTAATAAATAAATATCACCTTCATTGATTTCTACATCAATCATAATACCTTTATCATCTATAATTTTCAAAATCATATCTCCCTCTACTTGATAAAAAAATTCTGGAGTTTCATTATAATGATAATCTTTTCTATTATTTGGTCCACCAACAACCATTACTATATACTCACCATTATCCCAAACTTGTTTATTTCCTACTGGAGGTTTTAATAAATGGCGATGCTCATCGATCCACTTCTTAAAATTTAAAGGTTGTATTAGATTGCTCATATTCTTTGGGTTTTTGTGAATTTACAAACTTTTTGTTCTTCCTCCATCTACAGGAATATTAATTCCATTTATAAAACTTGCTTTTTCACTTGCCAGAAAGACTACTGCGTTAGCAATTTCTTTAGGAGTAGCAAAACGCTTTGCCGGTGAGGCGTTCATCATGTTTTTTGAAACGGTGTCAATAGATAGACCAGTTTTATCTGATTTGTTTTTTATTATTTCATTTAACCTTTCAGTATTTGTTGCTCCAGGTAATACATTATTAACGGTAATTCCAAACTCACCTAACTCATTTGCAAGAGTTTTAGACCAACTAGCTACGGCACCACGAATGGTATTAGAAACCCCTAAACCATCTAATGGTTGCTTTACTGAGGTTGATATTATATTAATAATTCTACCGTAACATTTTTTTTTCATAAAAGGCACTAAGTTTTGAACTAGGATATGATTACATTTTAAATGTTGAGTAAAAGCACTTTCAAATTCTTCTATTTTAGCATTAAATACTGGACCTCCTTTTGGCCCTCCTGTATTATTTACTAGTATATGAAATTCTAAATTTGATTCTTTTAAAACCTGGTTTAGCTCAGTTGGTTTAGAGAAATCTGCAACCAAGTAACTATGACATTGATTATTATTCGGTAACTCTAATAAAACTGCTTTTAACTTTTCTTCATTTCTCGCAATTAGTGTAACATTCACACCTTCCTTTGCTAATAGGATGGCAGTCGCTTTTCCTATTCCTTGTGAACTACCACAAACTAATGCGTTTTTATTTTTTAGCTCTAAATTCATTATTCTTATATATTAATAACTTGTTTTATTCATATTGGATACAAATATTTTTTGGTTCCGTAAAAAAGCGCAATGCTTCAAAACCACCTTCTCTACCTATTCCAGAAGCTTTTTGCCCACCAAAAGGCGTTCTTAAATCACGAAACATCCAAGTATTGACCCATACTACTCCTACTTGTAGTTGTTTAGAAAACTGCATGGTTCTATTTAGATTATTCGTCCATAGCGTTGCAGAAAGTCCATACTTAACATCGTTTGCTAATTGTAATGCTTCTTCATCTGTTATAAATGGCATAAGGGTAACAACGGGTCCGAAAATTTCTTCTTGATTTAGTTTGCATTTATTACTAGATACCTCAATAATAGTTGGCTGTAAATAATATCCATTTTCACTTCCTTTTACGGTAACTGTTTTTCCTCCAAATAGAATGGTTCCACCTTCTTTTTCTGCGATATCTATATAACTTTTTACTTTTTCTAAATGCTGTTTTGATACCAAAGCACCAATATTTGTACTTCCCTCTGTTGGGTTACCTACTTTCAATTTAGATACTTTTTTTATAAAGTCAGTTTTAAATTTTTCGTAAATTTTTTGTTCTACAAAAATTCGACTCCCACACAAACAGATCTGACCCTGGTTAGCGAATGAAGAACGAACAGTTGTCTCTAACATTTTATCGTAATTAGAATCTGCGAAAATAATATTTGGGTTTTTCCCTCCTAGTTCTAAAGACAACTTCTTAAACATTGGCGCAGTATGCTTAGCAATATAAGCACCTGTCTTTGTACCTCCAGTAAATGAGATTGCTTTAATATTCGGATGATCAATAATCGCTTCTCCAGTTATATTACCTAAGCCATGGACTATATTTAAAACTCCTTTTGGCAAACCTGCTTCTGTACAAATCTCTCCTAATAAATAAGCCGTCATTGGAGTAATTTCACTTGGCTTAGCAATTACACAGTTTCCTGCAGCAATTGCTGGAGCAATTTTCCAGGTAAATAAATATAAAGGTAAGTTCCATGGAGAAATACATCCCACTACTCCTATTGGTTGTCGTAACGTATAATTCATTGCATTCATACCAATACTTTCGTGAGCTTCTGAAGAGAATTGTGTGATTGCATTTGCAAAAAATTGAAAATTACTTGCAGCTCTTGGAATATCTATAGATCTCGCTAAACTAATTGGCTTACCATTATCTTTAGATTCTGCAGCTGCTAAAAAGTCTAACTTCTTAATAATTAGTTCTGCTATTTTTAATATGATACTACTTCTTTCTTGTAGAGTAGTATTACTCCAACTAACAAAAGCGTTTTCTGCCGCTAAATAAGCTTTTTCTACATCTTCTTTAGTAGAGTTCGGTAATTGTCCGTAAACATCTCCATTAGATGGGTTGTAATTATTTAACCAATTATCTTGAATTGGATTTACAAATTCTCCATTGATGTAGTTTTGGATTTTTTCCATTACACTAAATACTTTTAGTTTTTTGTATGTATGCAGTAACTTTAATCTCAACTACTAAATCTGGGTGTGGTAATTGATGTACAGCCACTGTCGTTCTAGTTGGACCTGTTTCTTTTTCAAAAAACTCTCCATAAATTCTATTATAACCTGAGAAATCATTCATATTAACTAAAAAAGTAGAAACATCTACAACATCTTCTAGACTAGCCCCTACAGATTGTAAATTTTTATTAATATTCTGTAACACTTCTCTTGTTTGGGTTTCAATATCAAGAAATTTTGTTCCCATTTTATCTATAACTCTAACTCCTGCGATGGTATTATCAGCTCTTCGTGAACTTGTCCCGGATACAAAAATAAAATCTCCTACAACTTTTACGTGCGGGTATGCTCCTCTTGGTGTTGTCTTATTCATAGTGAAAAACCCTACTAACCTTCCCAATGCGAAGGAATTCAAAATTGGGTGAAATTTAGAATTATTATGATTATTGATTTTATCTTAAAACAAACTTACTCATTTCATTTTGAATGATATAAATAAACTACATTCCTTAAATTAATGCTTCTGTAAAATTTCATTTGTTTCTTGTAATACTTTATCTAATACTATCTTTAATTCTTGTTCTGACATCTCTGAATTAGTATTAATAGTTTTGTCTTCTATTAAACTTAATAGTGCTTTATCTTGCGCACGACCTCTATTCATAGCCTCATTATAACCGATGTTTTCATTAAATGTAACTAAAGAATATTTAGATGAATATTGTGTTGGAAATGTTTTTTCTAAATCCATTTCTATCTTTCTTTTTTCCTTAAATATAGGATTTGATACATGATCTTTCATCTCATGAAAATTATCTACCGCTAAATCTGCAATAGAATCAGTATTATGTTTTCTTGCTTTTTCGTAAGCTTGAAAAACAGCCATCCAGCTATCTAAGTTTTGATCTAAACAAGAATCTAAAACGACAACATCTTCAAAAGAAGCATTCATTCCTTGTCCGTAAAAAGGCACAATAGCATGCGAAGAGTCACCAATTAATAAAGTGTTATTTTTAAAACTCCATGGAGAACATTTGATAGTTCCTAATGGACCTGTTGGATTGTTTTTAAATTCTTCTTTTATATTTGGAATTAATGCTAAAGCATCTGGGAATTCTTTTTCAAAAAAGGCAGTTATTTTTTCTTCGGAAATTAAATTTTCAAAATTAAATTCACCTTCATTATAACTTAAAAAGAGAGTTACTGTAAAGCTACCATCCATATTTGGAAGTGCAATTAACATAAAGTCGCCTCTTGGCCATATATGAAGATGTGCTTTACTTATTTGATGCTTTCCTGTTTTATCTGCTGGAATCTCTAGTTCCTTATAACCATGATTCAAATAATTTTGAGAATAACTGAATAAAAAATTACGTTCAGAGACATAACTTTTTCTTAAAGATGATCCAGCACCGTCTGAACCAAAAATTACGTCAGCTGTAACAGAAAACTCTTCCTTAGTTTCAGAGTCTAAAAAATAAGAAACGGTGTTTATAATATCAATTTTTTCGCATTTTTTATTAAAATAAAGCGTTACATTTTCATGTTTTTCTGCTTCTGTTAATAAAATTCCATTTAAATCTCCACGCGAAATTGAGTTAATATACTCACCAGCTCTTCCAGAATAATTAGATGAAAATGTATTGCCTTTATCATCATGCATTAACCTGCCGAGCATAGGTATACAAATTTCTTTTGCTACATCTTCTAGACCACATAAACGCAACGCTTTTAATCCTCTATCTGACAATGCTAAGTTGATAGACCTACCTGCAGAAATATCAACTTTTCGTAAATCTGGACGACTCTCAAAAACCTCTACTTTATATCCTCTTTGAGCTAAACGTAACGCTAATAAAGATCCACAAAGCCCAGCGCCAATGATTAATATTTTATCTTGTTTATCCATTTATAGTAATTTCTTTAATATTAAAACCATTTGAAATACATCCTCGAAAGAATTATATAAGGGTACAGGGGCACAACGAATTACATTTGGTTCTCGCCAATCTGTAATAATATTATTCTCTGTTAATTTTTTATGTAAACTCTTATCTGTATTTTTTACTTGAATAGATAATTGACAACCCCGTTCTTTGGCATTTTTTGGTGTAATAATTTTAATGTCTTCAGAATCAATTTGATTGATTAGAAACTCAAAATATCCAGTTAGTTTTTGTGACTTTCTTGTTAAAGCCTTCATTCCAACAGTTTCAAACATATCTAATGAAGCCTTTATCGCTGCCATTGATAATATTGGCGGATTAGATAATTGCCACCCCTCCGCTCCTTCCATCACATCAAATGGTTGGCGCATATTAAAACGAGTCTCTTTATTATGATTCCACCATCCTGCAAATCTTGGTAAGTCATTATTTTTTGCATGTTTTTCATGCACGAACAATCCTGATAAACTACCAGGACCCGAATTTAAATATTTATAAGTACACCAAGCAGCAAAATCAATACCAGAATCATGTAAATTTGGCTCAATATTACCGGCTCCATGAGCTAAATCTATACCAACAACACATTTTTTTGAATGCCCTATTTCTGCAATTCTTTTTAAATCTAAAAACTGACCTGTAAAATAATTTACACCTCCTATTAATAAAAGTGCTATTTCGTCGCCATGCTCTGATACTATTTTTTCTAAATCTTCAATTTTTAAAAGGACTTCTCCTTTTCTTGGTTTCCATTCAATTACATCATTCTCTGAGAATCCATGAAATTTTAATTGAGACTGCACAGCATATCTGTCTGAGGGAAAAGCATCACTTTCTATAACAATTTTATATTTTGTTTTTGTAGGCCTATAAAAAGACACCATTAAAAGGTGAAGGTTCGTTGTAAGGGTATTCATAACTACAACTTCTGTAGGTTTTGCTCCTACAATTTTGGCCATATTTTCGGTAAGAAATTCATGATAATTTAACCAAGGGTTCTTAGCTTCGAAATGGCCCTCTACACCATAATTAGCCCAATCATCTAATTCTTGCTGAATATATTTTTGTGTAGACTTAGGCTGTAATCCTAGTGAATTCCCTGTGAAATAAAGCCAATCTTTTCCGTTTTTATCTTTTGGAATATGAAAATGATCACGCAAATAGGAGATTTTATCTAAGTTATCTTGTTCTTTTGCGTATTCTAAAGAGTTGATATATTGCATAAAAAATGATTGTCTTCAAATATAAAACAATCATTTTTAGTTTAATAAAAATCTTACTATTTTAATATAAAACTCTAAACTTTATCGTACCAACTACTTTTCTGAGTTCGTCAAGTACATTCTGGTTATATCCTTTATCTAAGTCAGTAATTACGTAACCAACCTTATCATCTGTTGATAAATATTGACCGGTAATATTCATATCAAATTTGGCTAAAACTATATTTATTTGAGCCATAACGCCGGGCATATTTTGATGAATATGCAAAAAACGATGTGCTTTCGTTTGTCTTGGCAAACGAATGTTTGGAAAGTTAACAGCATCAACAGTATTACCTGAATTAATATATGCCATCATTTTATTTGGAACAAAGTCTGCTATATCTTTTTGTGCTTCTTCGGTACTACCTCCAACATGAGGTGTTAAAATTACGTTTTTTAATCCTTTTAATTCGGTTATAAATTCGCCATTCTTTGCTGGTTCTTCAGGATAAACATCTACGGCAGCTCCTGAAATTTTACCAGATTCTAGAGCTCTTTTTAATGCTAATATATCAACGACAAAACCACGTGATAAGTTTACCAAAACGGAACCCTCTTTCATTTGAGAAATTTCTTTCTCTCCAAAAAAGTTTTTATTAGATGCATTATCGTCAATATGGAGAGTAACTACATCTGAAATTGACAATAATTCTGAAAGATCATTAACTTTAGTTGCATTTCCTAGGGCTAGTTTATCTTCAATGTCATAGTAAAAAACGCTCATTCCTAAAGCTTCTGCCAAAATAGATAATTGCTTACCTATATTTCCATAGCCAATAATTCCTATTTTTTTTCCCCTGACCTCTCTGGATCCTTGTGCTGTTTTATTCCATTGGCCGTTGTGCAGTTCAGTACTTCTTTGAAAGACACTTCGCAATAACATAATAATTTCTCCAATCGCTAATTCTACAACTGAACGAGTATTACTATACGGAGCGTTAAAAACAACAATTCCATTTTCTTTACAGGATTCTAAATCTATTTGTTTTGTTCCTATACAAAAAGCACCAACTGTCATTAATTTTTCTGCGGCTGCTATTACTTTTTTAGTCACTTTAGTTTTTGAGCGAATTCCCAAAACATGGACATCTTTAATCTTTTTTATTAATTCTTCTTCTGATAAACTTTTTGAAACAACTTCAACTGTAAAGCCATCTTTTGATAATTTTTCAAATGCATCTATGTGAACATTTTCTAATAATAAAATTTTAATTCGATTCTTCGGATAAGAAATATTTCTTGGTAGTTTATTCACGTATAAAAATTCATCTAAATTAGGAGCAATATAATCTGCATTTTCAGTTGTTTTTTCTCTTGATATATTTTCTGTATATGCAAAAAATTTGTCTGCAACGCCAGCTTTTTTTGTCACATAGTCACTATATCCATCTCCAATAACTTGGATTTCGCCTTGTAAATTTAAATCTCTTAAACATTGAATTTTTCCATTATGCTTTGATAATACATTTAAATCATCAAAACCAATGATTTCTCCGTCTTTTGCAAATTCAAATGTATTTGCATAAACTCTTTCTGATGGGATATTATACTCTTTTACTATTGGATCTATAAATTCTTTAAAACCACAAGAAATTACATAAATATCATTTGCATATTCATTAAAAAAGGATTTATTACTTTCTATAGATTTAGATACTTGTTTTTTTAATAATTCTATTAAAACTAATAAATCTACTTTATTGGCTTTCAATAATTTAATTCTTCTCTCTAAAGACTCTGTAAATGAAATTTCACCATCTATCCCTAAATTCGTAATATCTATAATTTGTTGAATAATTATATCCTTTTTAGGATTATTTACCAATGTAATCTCAGCTAAAATATCTAAAGCCTCTACTCGTGTTAAGGTACTATCAAAATCAAAAATATAATTCCTTTTCACCAAGTTCATCTAAAAATATAATCAATAATTAAGAAAGTAAATTTACAAAGTTTAAGCCCGACAAAGAAGTGTTTTTAAAGTTTTGCTATATATTCTCTATTTCATGTTAAAAATTTTCAAGTTGATAAAAAAACTGAAAATAACTCCTAAAAATTGCGAAATCCCAAAAGAGTTAGCCACCAAAATATTGGTAAAGCTTCTACCCAAAAAGAACTATAGTATTTAGTTTGCTCTTTTTTAGATCTCATTAAAAATATAATTACCAAAAATAAAAATAACAAAAAACTACTTTTTGATTGATTATGTTGCTCTAAAAAGTATTCAATTATTAATGATATAATTATCAATCCCAATCCTAATCGTTTTGTTTTTCTTACACCAATTTTTTTTGGAATAGTTTGTAGAGAAAGAGAATCATATTTAACATCTCTTATATCGAAAGGGAGTATTAAAACGGTCACAATTAAAAATCTCTGAATTGCTAAAAAAATGATTGTTACTTCAATTCCTTTTTGAGAATCAAAAACAGGAATTAAAACAGTAACCCCACACCAAACAAATGCCACAACAATAATTTTTAAATAGCTTAATGTTCGTAAGTTTTTTTGAAAACCGCTTAAAAAAGGAACAGCATATAAAATAGTTGTCAAACTAAAAGGAATCACTATAAATAATGTTTTTGCCGGCAGAAAACAACCATAATAGCACATGACCAAAAAAGAAAAAAAAGAGAATATTTGTATTGATTTTAGAGCATCTGTAAGGCTTCTATGATGCAACTTTGCAACCCCGGCATATTTTACAAAATTATACCCTGTAATTGTTCCAAAAAAGATGAAATAATTTAATGTTTCATTATAGGTTAAATCAAAATAAATTTCAGTAATTCTGATAAAGCTATAGACCGATAGAGCCACGTGAATACTAGCGTTTAAATAAAAGTCGTAAATTTTTTTTATCAATATCACCAAGCAAAAATAAGCTTTATGTTTATAACCTTTATAATTAGTTAATAATTAAATTTATTTTATCATTTTTTTCACAAAAAAGTATGTGTTTTATTCCTTATTTTTGGTACTTGAAAAATCAGCTTGATTTTTTGATAAAAATGGAATTAAAATAAACTAAAACCCTAGACAACACAAAACTTTATTTTATGAATACAAATTCATTTCAAAGAAGACATATTGGACCGAACTTAAAGGAACAAGATCAAATGTTATCGACTATAAAAGCTGATACTTTAGAGCAGTTAATTTCTGAAACGGTACCGAACAATATTCGTTTAAAGAATCAATTAGATTTAGACCCAGCGATGAGCGAATATGAGTATTTAGCTCATATTAAAGAACTTTCAGAAAAAAATAAAGTTTTTAAAAGCTACATTGGTTTAGGGTATCATGAGGCTATAGTACCGAGTGTAATTCAGCGTAATATTTTAGAAAACCCAGGATGGTATACAGCCTACACTCCATATCAAGCAGAAATAGCTCAAGGACGCCTGGAGGCTTTGTTAAATTATCAAACAATGATTTGTGATTTAACTGGAATGGAATTAGCAAATGCTTCTCTATTGGATGAATCTACTGCTGCTGCTGAAGCAATGGCGCTACTGTTCGATGTAAGAGAGCGTGCAAAGAAAAAAGCAGGAGCGTCTAAGTTCTTCGTTTCGGATGAAATTTTACCTCAAACCTTATCACTTCTTCAAACACGATCTACTCCGATTGGAATTGAATTAGTCATTGGAAATCACGAAAATTTTGATTTTTCTGATGATTTCTTTGGAGCTATTTTGCAATACCCCGGAAAATACGGTCAAATTTTCGATTATGAAAATTTTGTTGCGAAAGCTAATGAAAACAATATAAAAGTAGCAGTTGCTGCTGATATTTTATCTTTAATAAAGTTAAAGGCACCTGGAGAATTTGGTGCATCTGTAGTTGTAGGTACTACTCAACGCTTTGGAATCCCATTGGGCTATGGTGGTCCTCATGCTGCTTATTTTGCCACCAAAGAAGCATACAAAAGAAGTATTCCAGGAAGAATCATTGGAGTAACCAAAGATGAAAATGGAAAAAGAGCCCTAAGAATGGCTTTACAAACTAGAGAGCAACACATTAAGCGCGAAAAAGCAACATCTAACATATGTACTGCTCAGGTTTTATTAGCTGTTATGGCAGGTATGTATGCTGTTTATCATGGAAAAAATGGAATTCAATTTATAGCTGATACTATTCATAATAAGACAAAAAAAATCGCTAAATTTCTTGAAAAGAAAGGTATAAGACAATTAAATAATTCCTATTTCGACACACTTTTAATTGAAATAGATGCCCGAAAGATTAAGGGACTAGCTGAATCAGCAAAAGTTAATTTTAATTATGTAGATGATAAACATATTTCTATCTCTATAAATGAGGCTATGACTGATAAAGATTTAGCAATACTCTTTGAAATTTTCACAACCATAAAACCAAACAAAGTTGATGAGAAAATTGAACTAGAAATTGATCATAATTTTGAGGTTATACAAGAAAACACAAAAAGAGATACTTTATTTTTAGAAAATAAAATATTTAATATGTATCAATCTGAAACAGATATGATGCGATATATTAAAAGACTAGAGCGCAAAGACTTAGCATTAAATTATTCTATGATCTCTTTAGGTTCATGTACAATGAAATTAAATGCTGCATCTGAGATGTTACCCTTAAGCAATCCACAATGGGGAAATATACATCCCTTTGTGCCTTTAAGCCAAGCAAAAGGATATCAAGAAGTATTACATAAATTAGAACATCAATTAAACATAGTTACAGGGTTTGCAGGAACTTCCTTACAACCAAATTCTGGTGCACAAGGAGAGTTTGCAGGGCTAATGACTATTCGGGCATATCACCTATCAAATGGAGATTCACACAGAAATATTTGTATTATACCTGCTTCTGCTCATGGAACAAACCCAGCTTCAGCTGTAATGGCAGGGATGAAAGTGATTGTAACTAAAACTGCAGAAAATGGTAATATAGATATTGATGATTTACGCGAAAAGGTGATATTTCATTCAAATAATTTAGCTGCCTTAATGGTTACTTACCCATCTACTCATGGAGTATTTGAGAGTGAAATTCAAGAAATTACCAAAATTATTCATGATCACGGAGGACAAGTTTATATGGACGGTGCTAATATGAATGCTCAAGTTGGTTTAACAAACCCTGCAACAATTGGTGCAGATGTTTGTCACTTAAACTTACATAAAACATTTGCTATTCCACATGGTGGAGGTGGTCCAGGTGTAGGCCCCATTTGTGTTGCACCACAACTAGTTCCATTCTTACCAACAAATCCGATTATAAAAACTGGTGGAGAAAATGCAATAACAGCTATCTCTGCTGCCCCTTGGGGCTCAGCCTTAGCTTGTTTAATATCATATGGATACATTACGATGCTTGGAGCAAAAGGGCTTACTGACTCCACTAAGATTGCTATTTTAAATGCAAATTATATAAAGGAGAGATTAGAAGGTCATTACCCGACTCTATATACAGGAGAGAAAGGACGCGCTGCTCACGAAATGATCATTGATTGTCGTGATTTTAAACAAAATGGAATCGAAGTTGTAGACATAGCAAAGCGTCTAATTGATTACGGCTTTCACGCACCAACTGTTTCATTCCCTGTAGGAGGAACTATGATGATAGAGCCTACAGAATCTGAGAGTATCTCTGAATTGGATCGTTTTTGTGATGCTATGATTTCAATTCGTGAAGAGATTAAGAATGCAACTAAGGAAGAACTTAATAATCCATTAAAGAATGCACCACATACACAAGAAATGTTAACAGCTGACGAATGGATATTCCCATACTCAAGAAAAAAAGCTGCTTTCCCGTTAGCATATATTGCTGATAATAAATTTTGGCCTTCAGTGAGAAGAGTAGATGACGCTTTCGGAGATAGAAATTTAATTTGCTCTTGTAGCCCAATAGAGGATTATATTTAAACGTTTATATCTTAGACTAAAAAACCTCTTCAAATACTAAATAAATTTAGTATTTGAAGAGGTTTTTTTAAAATAAAACATAAAAAAACTCTAACAAGTTAATGCTAGAGTTTATATTTTGTTTGGACGTAAAAAGATTACTTTTTATGTTTAGCGTATTTGCTTTTAAATTTATCAATACGACCTGCTGCATCAATTAGTTTAGACTTACCAGTGTAAAATGGGTGAGATGTTCTTGATATCTCTAATTTTACTAAAGGATACTCTACTCCGTCTACATCTAAAGTTTCTTTAGTGTCTGCAGTAGAACGTGTTATAAATACATCTCCATTAGACATATCTTTAAAAGCCATCATTCTATAATTTTCTGGATGAATTCCTTTTCTCATTTTATATAATTTTAATACTTTAATGTTATGTTTGCAATAATAAAGGTGGTAAAGCTTTATTAAATCTCTAAATACCTATTATCAGCTATTTTGAGGATGCGAATTTAACGTTATTTTTTTATTTACAAATAAATAAATTGGTTTTATTTAATAACTTAGAGGCTTTTATCGAGAATAAACTTGGTTTGTCGTTCCTAAGTTGTTTTTAAGCTCTTTATTTTAAATATTTTTAGAACAAAACATTGAAATTTTATACCAAATGAGAAAATACACAAACATCATATATCTTTTAATATTTATAATTCTAATATCATCTTGTTCTGAAACTTATAGATTCACTTTAGAAACTTCAAAAAGAGCTTCATTAAATAGTTTCACAACTTTCAAGATAACAGAAGCGAACAATCTACCAATCGATAGCACTCATTTCTTTGTCAATGGAGAAAAAATACCTTCTAAAGGAAATATCGTAAAGTTTAATACCAAAGATCTAGGTATTGGAAAACATACTGTTGTTGCATTAAATTTTTATCCGGGCAAGACGAATAAAAAAAGTAGTTATTTTGAAATTTTTCCAACAGAGAAAGCAACTATTTATGGATATGAAATTGTAAACACGTATCCTCATGATAAAACAGCATACACACAAGGTCTGGAGTTTTTCAATGGGTATTTATATGAAACAACCGGTCGAAGAGGACAATCTACTTTAAGAAAAGTAGAATTAAAAACAGGACGGGTTTTACAAAAAGTTGATTTAGCAGATAAATATTTTGGCGAAGGAATGACAATTTTAAATAATAAAATCTATTGGTTGACTTGGCAAAATAAAAAAGGTTTCATTTTTGATTTAGAAACTTTTAAACTAGAACAAGAATTTAATTACTATAACAGTAAAGAGGGCTGGGGGCTAACACATAATAATAGTGAATTAATAAAATCTGACGGAACAAATAAAATTTGGTTTGTGAACCCTAATACTCATAAAGAATCGCGTTCTATTCAAGTATACACAAATGACCGTGCTTTGGATAATTTAAACGAATTAGAAATGATTAATGGTAAAATATATGCTAATAAATATTTAAATAGTGCTATCATAATCATAAATCCAAAGAGTGGTATTGCTGAAGGAATTGTAAACCTAAAAGGTTTAAAAAAGGAAATGGAAAAAACACAAAAATTAGAAGCAGAAGACGAAGTTTTAAATGGGATTGCTTATGACAAAGTAAACGATCGACTTTTTGTGACGGGAAAAAATTGGGGAAAAATATTTGAAATCAAACTAATTAAAAAATAATTCTACTATTTAAAACTGATTATCATAAAAACTGTTAAATGAAGTACTTATTTATTTTTCTTACTTGTATACTTATAGTGTCTATAAGTTCATGCAGAAAAGACTTTACTACAACTCCAAGTTTTGGAAGATTAGAATTCTCAAAGGATACTGTATTTTTAGATACTATTTTCACGGATATTGGATCAGCTACATACAATTTAAAAGTCTACAATAGAAGTAATAAAGATATTAGCATCCCTAGAATTCAGCTAGAAAACGGATTATCCTCAAATTATAGATTAAATGTTGATGGCATAGCGGGTAAAGAGTTTAATCAAATAAATATTCTTGCAAAAGACAGTATTTTTGTATTTATAGAAACAACAATAGATTTTTCAACTATTTCAAATCCTTTGTATACAGATAGAATTTTATTTGATAATGGTGAAAATGAGCAAGATGTTGACTTAATTACTTTAGTTAAGGATGCAAACTTTATTTTTCCAGACAGAAACCCTATCTCAATGAAAATTGATAGCTTAACTCTTGATGGACAACAAACTACTATTAAAGGAAGATTTTTGGAAGACTCTGAGCTACTTTTTTCTAAAATAAAACCAACTGTTATATATGGCTATGCTGCAGTTCCCTCTGATAGAACATTAACTATTGAAGCGGGTGCAAAGGTTTATTTTCATGATAATTCAGGTTTAATTATAGATAAAAGAGCTACTTTGAAAGTAAATGGAACTTTAGCAGAAAGAGTAGTTTTTGAAGGTGATAGATTAGAAAATAGTTTTAGTGATATTCCAGGGCAATGGGGTACAATATGGATGAGAGCAGGCAGTAAAGAAAATCGTATTAATTATGCACAAATTAAAAACGGAATTATAGGTATTTTAGTTGATAGCATAGGTAACGAATCTTCACCAACTTTAAAATTAGAGAATACAGAGATATCCAATCAGTCTAACTTTGGAGTTTTGGCAAGAGAAACAAATATTGAAGCAAATAATATTATTATAGGTTCTTCAGGTATAGCCTCTTTTGCTGCCTCAGGAGGAGGAACATATAATTTTCAACACAGTACTTTTGCGAATTATTGGAATAACGGTTTAAGACAATCATCAACTGTTTTGATTAATAATTATTATATTTATACAGATGACTTAGGGCAAGAAGTAATTGAATCAAAAGATTTAAATGCGGCTAATTTTAATAATTGTATTATTGATGGAAATGGTAATGTTGAATTTATTTTAGAAAAAGCTGAAGGAAGTTTATTTAATTATCAGATCAGTAATTCTCTGATAAAATTTAATGATTCGAATAATTCTTTTATAGATAACCTTGAACTAGATTTTACAAATCCAAATTATCAAGATATAATTATATCAGGAAATACTGATTTTAGAAATCCACAGGAAAATGATTTTATTATCGGACAAAGTTCTGACGCTATTAATAAAGCCAGTTCTACAAGTTTTATTTTAGATATTTTAGGAGTAAATCGGTCTATTGAACCAGATATTGGTGCATATCAGCATATTATTTTTTAATTAGACTGTTTTATTTTTTATAAATCACTCCATTTTTCATGACAAAAATTATTTTCTCCATTGTTGTGATATTTTTAGTTGGATCATCTGAAACTGCTATAATATCGGCAAAAAAACCTATTTTAATTTGACCTATTTCATTCTCCATATTTAATAATTGAGCATTCGTAATTGTTGCAGACTGAATCGTTTCTATAGCTGGCATACCTGCATCTACCATGTAGCCAAACTCCTTACCGTTGTTACCGTGCTTAAAGACACCTGCATCGGTTCCAAAAGCGATTTTAACTCCATATTTATATGCTTTAGCAAACGTGCCTTGTATTTGAGGTCCAACAGCTAATGCCTTTGGGACTACAATTGCAGGATAAAATCCTTTTATCTTAGCCTTTTCTTCTACTTCTTTCGCTGCTGTTATTGTTGGTACTAAATAAGCGTCATATTGTTTCATTAAATTCATTGTTTCCTTACTCATATAAGTACCATGTTCGATAGTCTTTACACCACCAATAATAGCTCTTTGCATTCCCTCGTCTCCATGGGCATGAGCTGCCACATGCATACCATAATCTTTAGCAGTCTGACAAATTGCCCTTACCTCCTCTATCGTAAATTGAGGGTTATCTCCAGACTTAGCGACACTTAAAACTCCTCCAGTTGCTGTAATTTTAATACAATCAGCACCATTTTTATAGCGCTGCCTCACAGCTTTCTTTGCATCTTCTACAGAATTTACAACACCGTCTTTAGGTCCAGGGTTACCTAATAAATTTCTACTACTACCATTTGTAGGATCTGCATGACCTCCTGTAGTTGCCAAAGACTTACCTGCAGTAAAAATTCTTGGACCAGGTATTTTTCCTAAATTAATTGCATTTCTTACAGAAATATTAACACCTGTTCCACCAAGATCTCTAACAGTTGTAAAGCCATTCAATAATGTGCTTTTTGCGAAGCCGACTGAGTTAAAAGCTATATCTGCTTCATTAAGAATATATCTATTTAATCTTGTGTTTCTGTCAAATTCTTGCTCTATATGAACATGCATATCTATTAGTCCTGGCAGCACAACTTGATTCTTTAAATCAACAGTTAAAGCTCCCTTTGGGACTATGTATCCATCAATAATGTCAATGATTTTATTTTTTTCGACTACTATCGTTTTTTTAAAATGAAATTTACCAGACTTAGTATCTAATATTTTCCCACATAAAATATAAGTGCTTTGAGCAATTGTATTATGAATGCTAAAAACAGCTAGAAAGAGCAGTATTAATTTCTTCATTTGTATATAATTTGAGCTTAAAAGTATGAAAAATTAAGTAGATTGCTACTTCAAATTATCTTTCAATGAAAAATGTAGTAATTACTGGAACAAGTAGAGGAATAGGCTTTGAATTAGCAAAACAATTTGCGGAAAACGGGTATCATGTTTTAGCATTATCTAGAAATACAAAACCTTTAGAAAAAGTAAATCATAAAAATATTACAACGATCTCTGTTGATTTATCCAAAAATTCTGATATAAAAAAAGCATTAGATTTTATAAAATCTAATTGGAAACAAGTCGATATACTAATTAATAATGCAGGAAAACTAATTAATAAACCTTTTGTAGAATTAACTTCTGATGATTTCTTAGCTGTTTACAAAGTAAATGTTTTTGGAGTGGCAGAAATAACAAAAGGATTAATCCCCTTCTTAAAAAAGGGAAGTCATGTTGTAACTATGAGCTCTATGGGAGGGATTCAAGGGAGTCTTAAGTTTGGTGGTTTAGCTGCATATAGCTCCGCTAAAGGTGCTGTTATCACTTTATCTGAATTATTAGCAGAGGAGTATAAAGATCAACAGATTGCTTTTAACGTACTGGCAATTGGCGCTGTACAAACAGAAATGTTGGCAGAGGCTTTTCCTGATTATAAAGCACCACTCTCTGCTAAAGAAATGGCAAATTATATTTATGACTTTTCTCTCACTGGAAATAAATTTTATAATGGAAAAGTTTTACAAGTTTCATCTACCACTCCATAATTGAATAGCAATTACCAAAAATATATTCCTATCGGAGCTATTCCTTTTATTCAGTTTTTAATTGATGAACATAGTTTCACTCTAAGTATTGTCAATCAAAGACAAACAAAACACGGTGATTTTAGACAATTAATAACTGGGAAATTTCAGATTACAGTAAATAATAACCTTAACCAATACCAATTTTTACTTACATTAGTTCATGAAATTGCACATCATGTAACTCATCAAAAGTTTGGAAGAGTTCAACCGCACGGAAAAGAATGGAAAACAGTATTTCAACATTTAATGCTGCCCTTCTTACACCCAGATATTTATCCAAAGGAAGTATTACCTCTCTTGGCTAAATATTTACAAAATCCAAAAGCAAGTACAGATAGCGATGTCAATCTATCTTTGGCATTAAAAGGAAATATTGCAGAGACTGGGAAAAGCTTCATCTTTGAAATCTTGTATGGATGTTTATTTAGTTTTAAAGGAAATATCTACAAAAAGGGTAATAAACGTAGGACTAGATACGAATGTATAAATATGGATACTAAAAAAGTATATTTATTTAACCAAAATATAGAAGTGAAATATTATACAAACGAATCTTAAGGTGATAAAATGAATTTGGGTCAAATATAAGTTGTTATTTTAATTCAATGGAGATTTGTTTATCCTTATCTATGAGGAATGTACACTTTTCGAAACTAGGAGGACCGAATCTTGCACTTGGATTATTAGAAAAACCATAAGGTTCGCTGGGCATTTTAAAAAAATATTTAGTATCTAAAACTCCGTTATTATTTTCGTCATGAAACACCGAAATTGAGTAAATACCTGTTTTTATATTTGCTATTTCTAAAGAAATAGTATTATCTGTTACGTTGACTACCTTCGTGTACTCACACTGTTTTAAAAAATCCTCTTTTTTATCTGTTAGGCATACCTGTAATTTGCCTTTTAGATTCTCAAAATTATTTACAGTAATCTGCAACGCATGAGTGGTATTTGGTTCTTGTGCTAAAAGAAAATTCGAGCTAAATATTAAAACTAGTAATACTGTTAATTTTTTCATGCTTTTTGAATTAATTTATTATTATTTTTAGTTTCTAGAGTTGTATTTATTAAGTCATCAATAATTTCTTCTAATATATCTAAGGGCACAGCGCCATTTTTTAAGACCACATTATGAAATTCTTTTAAATCAAATTTATTGCCTAGTTTCTTTTTTGCTTTTTCTCTAAGTTCTAATATTTTTAACATCCCTA
>CAJWTV010000022.1 GCA_913047375.1 uncultured Polaribacter sp. | reverse complement strand
AACATCCCCAGCTTCTCTTGCCGGTGGTGTTGGTGCCGCTTCTGTTGGCTCTGTTGCCTGAGCTGCAGTTACTGTGACAGTACCATACATATTACCTGCATGAGGATCACATACATAGTCAGTAGACCCTACTTGATCAAAAATAAATTGAAATGTATTTCCTGCACCAGTGGAATAACCACTATCAAAGGATTCTGTACCGGCTGTAGCTCTCAAATTATGAGTTCCGGAACCCCAAGTCCATATAACGGTATCACCTACTTCTATTGTAATTTGTTGATTTGCGTCAGTTCCATCGTTTGCCCAATCAAAATTATGAGTTGTTTGAGCGACCATCGCAAATGAAATAAAAGTCAAAAATAAAGTAAAAAAGTAATTTTTTTTCATATTAAAATATTTGAATTGTTTTTGAATTACAAATATAGAAATAAAAAAAGTCTTTTAAAAGTTAGTGTGATATCATTTAATAATTGTATCGTTAATGTATGGTTTTAATTATTACTTTCATTTCATTTGTGTAATATTTAGATAATTTCATATAATTCAATTAATTACTATTGAAAAATTCACTGAAATATTAATTTTAAAAGTAAACTGATGCAGATATTAATAAAACGAAGGGTTAACGTTAAATGATTGTAAAGTGTTATTATTGTCGTTCAATAATGCTTATTTTTGATTTCATATAGAAAATAATTCATGAATAAAAATGATATTAAAATACTTCTTGTAGATGATGAACCAGATATTTTAGAAATAGTTGGGTATAATCTAAAAAAAGAAGGATACCAGATTTTCACAGCTTCTAATGGAAATGAGGCTGTAAAATGTGCGAAAAAAATTATCCCAAATTTAATATTATTAGATATCATGATGCCAGAAATGGATGGTATTGAGGCATGTGAAAAAATAAGAAAAATAAAATCTTTAGATAATGTTATTATCTCTTTTTTATCTGCTAGAGGTGAGGATTATTCTCAAGTTGCTGGTTTTGAAGCCGGCGCTGATGATTACATAACTAAGCCTATAAAACCTAAAGTTCTTGTTAGTAAGGTAACATCTTTACTAAGAAGGTTAAAAACGGAAGTGGAGACTTCTTTTACAATTGGAGATATTGTTATAGATAGAGATGAATATGTAGTTTATAAAGCTAATAAAAAAATAACTTTACCTAGAAAAGAATTTGAATTATTCTCTTTATTAACCTCAAAACCAGGGAAGGTATTTAAAAGAGAAGTCATTTTAGATACCGTATGGGGCAATGATGTTATTGTTGGGGGAAGAACGATAGATGTTCATATAAGAAAATTAAGAGAAAAAATAGGTGATGCCCATTTTAGGACAGTAAAAGGTGTAGGGTACAAATTTGTTATAGAAGAAGGTGATCAATAAAAGATGAATTCATGAAACTTAAAAAAACATACAAATACGCTTTAGTTTCCTCATTTTATTTAACACTACTATCTGTTATGGTTGGGGTATTTAATTATTTATTTCTTTATGACACTTTAGGTATTTTTGTGATTTTTGTTTTTGTTATTTTAATATTTATATTATCTTTTTTTGTAATTCAATATAGAGCAGAGCATTTTATATACAGAAAAATTAAAACTATTTATAAAAAATTCTCTGACCTTGATGTCAAAGAACTTGATAGAAAATCAATTACAACTGATATAGAATCTATCTCACAAAGTGTTGAGAAATTTGTTGAAGGAAAACAATTAGAAATACAAAATTTAACAGATATAGATTCTTTTAGGCGTGATTTTTTAGGAAATCTTGCCCATGAACTTAAAACACCTTTATTTACTGTTCAAGGATATATTTTAACTTTAATAGAAGGTGGTGTAAACGATAAAGAAATTAGAACTAAATACCTCGATAGAGCTAATAAGGGCGTTGAAAGATTAGTGGCTGTTATAAAGGATTTAGATACGATTGCAAAATTAGAAACAGATGGATTTTCTTTAAATATAGAGATTTTTAATCTCTTGGAATTGATTCAAAATGTAATCGATTTATTTGAAATGAAAGCAAAAAAAAGAAACATTACACTCTTGTTTGATCGTGTTTATGAGTTTCCTGTTTTTGTACAGGGTGATATTGAAAAGATAGAACAGGTGCTTATTAATTTAATAGTAAATTCAATAAAATACGGGAAACCAAACGGAACAACTATTATTAGCGTAGATACTTACAGTAATAAAAAGTTTATGATAAAAGTCACCGATAACGGTGAAGGTATTAAAAAAGAACATTTTCCTCGTCTATTTGAACGTTTCTATAGAGTAGATCAAAGTAGGTCTAGAGAACAAGGAGGTTCTGGCTTAGGACTGTCTATTGTAAAACATATTGTAGAGGCTCATAACGAAACGATACTAATGAAGAGTAATTATGGTAAGGGGTCAGAATTTTCTTTTACTCTTGACAAGGCAGAATAATTTAAATTTTATAGTAAGTCTAACCCAATATCTTTTCTATAGTTCATTTTTTCAAATTTAATTTTTTCAATAGAACAGTATGTGTTCTCTAGCGCTTCTTCAATAGAGTCTCCTAAAGAGGTAATCGCCATTACTCTCCCTCCATTTGTTAAAACTTTATTGTCTTTAATATTAGTTCCTGCGTGAAAAACAATTGATTCTTTGATGTTTTCAAATCCTGAAATTTCTTCTCCTTTTTCATATGCTTCAGGATATCCTCCTGACACTAACATAACAGTTGTTGCTATTTTAGATGTTACAGAAAAAGACTTTTCATGTAAATTTTGTTTAGCAACTCCTTCAAATAAATCATATAAATCTGATTTTATTCTTGGAAGTACAGCCTCCGTTTCTGGATCTCCCATTCTAACGTTATATTCAACAACCGAAGGGTTTCCATTGTCATTCATCAAGCCAATAAATATAAAGCCTCTGTAATCGATTCCATCTTTCTGTAAGCCTATAACGGTTGGTTTTACAACTAACTCTTCTACTTTGTCAAGAAATGCTTTATCTGCAAATGGAACAGGTGAAACTGCTCCCATCCCCCCTGTATTTAAACCAGTATCACCTTCACCAATTCTTTTATAATCTTTAGCTGATGGTAAAATTTTATAACTGATCCCGTCTGTTAATACAAAAACAGATAATTCAATTCCTTTTAAAAACTCTTCAATTACAACAGTAGATGAGGCTTCTCCAAATTTCTGATTAGAAACCATTTCTTCTAATTCTATTTTAGCTTCTTTTAAATCATTTAAAATCAAAACACCCTTCCCTGCAGCTAAACCATCTGCCTTAAGCACATAAGGAGCTGATAAGGTGTCTAGAAATTTAAAACCAGATTCTAAATTATCTTTAGTAAAAGATTGATATTTTGCTGTTGGAATATTATGTTTTTCCATAAACTGCTTAGAAAAATCTTTACTACCCTCTAAAATTGCTCCATCTTTTTTTGGTCCAATTACATGAATGTTTTTTAAATCGTTGTCTGCTAAAAAAAAATCATGGATGCCTTTAACTAATGGCGCTTCTGGCCCAACAACGACCATATTAATATCGTTTTTTAGAACAGTTTTTTTTACGGCAGCAAAATCTACAGGATTAATATTTATATTAATGGCCATTTTATCTGTTCCTGCATTACCTGGAGCAACAAAAAGTTGATTAATTTTTTTACTTTCAGAAAGCTTTAAAGCAAAAGCATGTTCTCTACCACCAGATCCTAAAATGAGAATATTCATTATTAATAATATTATAGCGTTGTTGTTACTGCAAATATATTTTAATTTGTTGAGTAAATTAAAGTCCCCACTTTAAAAAATATTTAATTGCAGAAGAAATATGGTAACTAAATAATTTTATATTATTTGAACTCCCTTTTTGATATAGATGTGTGATTTCAACGGAAGGAAAAAATAATTTTTTTTTGCCGAGTTTATCAATTTCTCTACAAATATCGGCATCTTCCATGTATAGAAAATATCGCTCATTAAAACCTCCTAGCTCTATAAAATCATTCGTTTTGAAAAACATAAAACAGCCATGAATAAAATCAGGGAAGAAAGGTTTTGTTAAATTACGGTCTCTATATTCGTTTTGAGAGATTGCTTTTTGAGAAAGCTTAAACCTTCTGTTTATTAAATCAAAAAGAGTTGGATGTTTTCGACAGACATATTGAATTTCATTATTAGGATAAAGTACTTTTGGTGTTATAAAAGCTACATCAGGATTCTTATCTAATTGCTCTATTAAAATTTGTATAATATCGGTACTAAAAACAATATCCGGATTTAAAATTAAGTGATACTTTGATGATAATTTTTCTAAAACAAAGTTATGGGCTTTCCCAAACCCAAAATTTTTTCCCATAAAAATATATTCTATATCCTTATGAAGAAAATATTTTTCTAAACTATTTGTTGGTGAATTATCTACTAAAAATAACCTTTTAATTAATGTTGTTTTTAAAAAAGAATCCACTGTTCTCTTTAAAACAGAAATATCATTATTAAACAAAACTATGGTCCCAGTTATTTCGTAATTATGAATCATTAATAAGCTTTTTCTTCCCCTTTAAATACATTAAATATTGTCTTAATTATAATCTTAAGATCTAATAAAAAAGACCAATTTTCTATATAAAAAATGTCTAGTCTAATTCTATTTTTAATATCCGACTTCTTCGTTATTTCCCCTCTATATCCAGAAACTTGTGCCAAACCTGTAATTCCTGGCTTAACAATATGTCTTTTTAAATAATCTTCTACATCTTTTTGATACTCTATTGATAAACTTTCTAAATGTGGTCTTGGGCCAACTATACTCATATCTCCTAATAAAACATTTAAAAATTGCGGTAATTCGTCTATGCTTGTTTTTCTCATAAAAGAACCAATATTTGTTACTCTTGAGTCATCTTTAGAAGCATGGGTTTTATCTGATATTTTATTTATATCCATTGACCTAAATTTATAACAAACAAATTCATCTCCATCAATCCCTTCTCTTTTTTGCTTAAATATTATAGGCCCTTTAGATTCTAATTTTATTAAGATAAAGAGAACTGGTATTAACCAGGATAGTAAAAACAAGCATACACAAATAGAAAAAATAATATCAAAAACTCTTTTAAGGTAAAAGTTCTCTGTAAATTCAAATGGTAATTTTTTTACATTTAATACCATTAAGGTATCATCGTAATATTCTACCTTTTGATTTTTACTATAAAGTTCATCTGATTCTGGAATTAATTTTAAAATAATCCCTTTTTCATTTGTGAATTTATTAATATCTTTTATTTGATCTTTTGTTAATTGTGATATGGAACAATATACCTCATCTATAATATTGTTTTCTGCATATTGAAAAAAACTATTAAGCTTCCCTAAAAAATTAGGGTTATTAGATGATTTATCAGAAAAGAATCCTAAAAACTTATAACCTAAGTTAGCTTTACTTGTAAATATTTTTATAATTTTTTTTGAAGCAGTATCGTGCCCTAAAATAATTGTTGTTCTATAATTATTACCTGAAGACCGATATTTATTTAATAAAAAATACCCTGTAAATTTAAAAATAGTGATAGAAACAACAATTGATATAAAAATTAAAAACTGATTATTAATGATTTCTCCTTCTCTAAAGACACCAAAGTAAGCAAAGTACCCTAAGGTTAAAATTAGGAATTGTTTTGCTAATAGTGATAATATTCTTAGCTTATTTGTGAATCTAAATACATTATAAAAACCTGTACTGATTGACGATATTAGCCAAAAAATTGAAATATACGTAAGAAAGAAAAAATTAAGAAACTCTTTATCATAAATATAATAAATAATGCTATTAATTAATAATAGATCAATTATAACTTGTATTGGCCTTATTAAATATGAATATCTTTTTTTCATTTAGATTCTTCTAAAATTTTCTCTAGATTATAATTAAACTTTTCTTTAAAAATATCCACTGAAAAATTTAATGAATGTTTTCTGATTGTATCGTAATTAAACTCTGTTTTTTCAAAAAGAGTTATTGCTTTTGTTAAAGAGCTTTCCGTTTGATTATTAAAGAGGATCCCTGTTTCATTATGTATTACAGTGTCTAAGGCGCCTCCGGAACCATATGCAATGACAGGTGTCCCACATACCTGAGGCTCTAAAAGAGCAATGCCAAAATCTTCTTTACCGCAAAAGACAAAAGCTTTGGCCTTTTCTAAATAAAATTTAGATTTCTCTGGAAATAAGTATCCTTTGAATTCGATATTATTATTAGCTATTGCTTTTAAATCTTTCATCTGAGAACCGTCTCCAATAATAATTAGTTTTTTTCCATTTTTATTAAATACATCAATTAAAATGTCATAACGCTTATATGGTTCTAATCTTCCAACAGAAACAAAAAAATTATCTTTGCTTTTACAAAAAGAAAAATCTGATACATTTACCGGAGGATTAATCGTTGTGACGTTTCTGCTATATTTTTGTAACGCCCAACTTGAAACAAAATCTGATACCGAAAAGATGGCTGTAGGTTTTTTTGACATTCTCACATCAAACCTTTGCATAAATGGTATTATGAAAGAACCTATTTTTCTTATTCCTTTAAAATATAAATCTTTTTCCTCCCATACATATTTTAAGTTTCTTGCTACTAAATATGAAATATGCCTAGAATTACTCTTATAATCAACCCCTTTAACTACGGAGTGAGTCACACTAATTATTAATGAATTATCTTCTTTGATTTTCAATTGTTTTAAAAATAACGGGAAAAAAGGCAAAGCAATTCTAAAATTGTTTCCAAAAAAAGATAATGATGATGTTTTTATAATAATAGGTGTTTCTCCAAAAATTTTTTTTAGATTTTCTTCTGGCATTCTATTAGTTAAAACATAAACTTTTTCAAAATTATATAATTGGTGAAGGTACTTAACCACAAGCTCAGAGCCTGCAAATGCATCTAACCAATCCATAACTAATATAGTCTTATCTAATTTCATTTTTTTTTGAATACGTAATTATATGATAAAATAAAGGTATCAAAATTCCAAATAGATATGCCCCTAATTGCCTAAAAAATAAATTCTCTAACACTAAAAAAGTGATTAATCCTAATACGATAAAAACAGCTTCAAAATTATTTCTGAAATAGAATAAAGGGGGAAGAAAAAGAAGAAGAAATAACCCAAGCCCAATTATTCCTCCATCCAGGAAAATATCAAAAAACTGATTATGGGTATTAAATCTTGTTTTCAAATAATAATCTCTTTTAGATATGTTTTCTATTGTTTCCCCGTAACAAGAAGTTAGTTTTTCTTCAATGATACTACGATCACTATAGCCTGTAAAAAAATTAAAATTTATATCGTAAATCTGATTGAGGCTACAGTTCCAAATAACGAATCTTGGCTCTTGATTTTTTAAAACTTTAATAGTTTCTGTATAAGAATCTTTAATGTGAAATCTATTTTTTATATTCTTATTAAATAAAAAAATACTGGAAATTATTATAGTTAATGAGCAAAGCGTAATTAATAATTTAATTTTTGAAAGTTTGAAGTAGTGAGATATTTTAATAGTAATGAAGATCAATGATAGAAATAACGATAATCTAGCTACTATAGTGAAAAGAAAAACCATGAATATAATTGTAAGTAATAAATACCCTAATTTTTTATTTTTATCTTCTAATTTAGCTATTAAAAAACTTATTAAAACAATAGCAATAAAGCACATAAAGCCTAAATAAGGTCTATGTATTAATGTTAAATTTTCAACATCAGAAGTGTTTCCAAAAGGAAAATATTTATATTCTAAATAAAAATTAAAAATTTTCCCGAATGAAATCAGTACTCCTAAAAAAACTCCATAAACATATCCTTTAATAACTAGAATAATATTTTTAACATGAAATATTAAAATACTAGAGATAAGTATTGTTATTAAGTGCTTATATATTAGAATATTATTTATAAATGAATTTAGGAAAAGGGCTTTTATAAATAAGTAAGTAACAAATAAAATTAATAGATTAATGTAATTATTCGAAAATAACTTTCCCCTCTTTTTAAAAATAAACAATAAAGATATGATTCCTAAAATTATATTTGGAATTGCGACTGATATCGATAATGAAAATAATAACAAAGCAAATGTAATATCAAAAAAATAATCAATTTTTTTGTGAGTCACTTTTTTGTGATTTTTTTTATTTTTATTAAAAAGTTTAATGGAAGTAAATAAAGCATAAAGCTTCTTAACAATCCGTATACAGGGTATAAACCAAAATAAAAGTTTTTTAGTATGATTTTGATGCGATTTTTTGCTTGTTGATTTCTTAATAATGTAGAAATCCCTCTAGGGTTAACCTCGCAATGAACTAAAACTCTATCAATATTAGCAACTTGGAAAGAATTAATAACATTAAAAAAAAATGCATAATCTTCTGCCGCTTTAAATTCAACGGGATAAAAACCTGTTGTCTCTAAAATAGCAGTACGAAACATAATAGTTGGATGAATATGCATAGCATTGATAAACATTTTTTTTCTAATTAATTTATCTTTTTCTGGGACTTTAACTGTATATAAATAAGCTCCATTAGTATCAAAAAATTTAACATTACTACCTACTAATGAAATTTTATCATTTTTCTCTAAAAATAATTTCTGATCCCTAAATCTATTTTTAATACAAAAATCTCCACAATCTAGCCTTGCAGTATACGTGTATTTTTTTTCAGATATATATTTAAGGCCACTATTTAATGCCACTTCTATTCCTCTATTCTTCTTCAGATAGATAAAAGAAACACTCCCGTCAGCTAAAAATGAACTACGGACCTTTCTCTCATCAATTTTCTTATCACTCCCATCATCAACAATAATAACATCTAATTTCTCTTGACTGTTTATCGATGACAAAGAAGCATTAAGACCCGTTAGGTTGTTGAAGTGAGGGATTAGAAGAATAATATTATTCATTTTCAGTTTTTTTTTGATTTGTTTGTTGAATTAACAAAGCTAAACAGATCCAAAATCCAAATACTCTAAAACTATCAAATTGAAGCCAATTAATTGAAAAACCAATAAAGGAGATTAATAATACAATAGGCACTATCTTATCTTGATTTTTTTTATTTTTTATTAATTTTTTAGATTGATAAAAGATTAAAAAGATAAAGAATAGAAAAATCAGCAAACCAGTAATTCCAGTTTCTGCCAATAATCTTGTATACATATTAAATCCTGGAGGAAAAGATTTTTCTTTATTATTTAAGTAATAAAGATCAAATTCATAATTTTTTCGGGTTGCCCATTTTGGGTATTTATCTTTTGCATGAAAACCTTGTTGACCAAAACCAACTCCTAAAATAGGATTTTCTTTAAATATTAATAAAGAGGTATATTGAATCCCGAACCTAGATCTATTAGAGATACTTGTTTCTATATTTTTCTTAAAATTTAAAGTTGCTATTTTAGTCTCTAATACTTCTGTGATTTTTTCCCTGTTAAACAAAAAGATTAAAAGGACTAAAGTTAAAGATAGCATCAAAAATTTTTGAATTATTTTATTAAATTTTTGATTAGCAGAAAAAACGATCCAAATAAAAATTATAAATTGAAATAAAACTACTATTAATGCTGTTCTAGAGCCAGAAAAAAAAGTTAAAACAAAAACAATTAAAGTGGGTAAATATTTTATATTATTTCTTGAAGTTAAAATATAACTAAACATCCAACCCGCTACAGTAATTAAATAAATAGCTAAAAAAGGTGGTTCATAAGAAACTGAAGATATTCTATTATACATTAAATCTAAACTAGTCTCTGTAAATGGGAAATAATCAAATGCAGAAAAAACACTCTTAAAATAACTAATATTAAAAACTACAATTAGAATCTCAAAGAAAGCATATATACTAACAAAGATAAAGGAGTATAAAAATACTCTTCTAAGTAAATAAAATGAGTGTTTTACGCTAAATTTACTAAAGATATTGTAAGATGTAATAAATAATGTTAACGCTATTGAAAGAGATATTAATTGTCTAAAAAAGCGACTCAACCCAGATGTTTGTTTCATATAATTACTAAAAACAGTATCAATATTTAATAGTGTAGAAATAATTAACCAAATTATGAAAAGTAATAAAGCTTGAAATAGAATATTTTTCCCTGGTATCTTAATTTTCATTTTTAAAAAAGCATCTATAAAAAATAATATAAATGATATTAGAAAAAAAATAATTGCTCCATCTTTACGATATTCCCCTAAGAAGGAAATCCCTTCATAAGAATTAAATGGTATGAAAAAAACTCCTATAAGAAAGAGAAAAGTATATACTTGCCTTAAGCTAACCCTCATGTTTCTTGTTTTTTAATAAAAAGTAGGAGAAAGTTGCTGCCCCTAAATTGATAATTAGTTGAGATAAAAAAGTAGAAAGTGCAGCAATTATCATTCCGTATTTTTGAATAAGGAAAAAATTAAGCCCAATATTAACTGAAACACCAATAACTCCTAAAAAGAACAAATATTTATACTTTCTGTAAGCTATTAAAAAAGAAAATGGCAGTGTAATGTATGTTATAAATGATGCTAAAATTAAAACATTAGTAATCCAAAAAGATTCTCTATAATCTATAAATAAATAATTAACTAAAACCCAATTTAAAAAAATAGAAAGTAAGAGAATTACAACTGAGAAAAGTATTATTTTATTTAAATTCTCTTTCGTAAAACTTAAATAATTATCCTCTTTAGCGACCTCAATCTGTCTAAGGTTTAAAACTGTGAAAATTGGGACAACTAACATTAAAGAGATGTTATATATTTTTATTGAAAAAGAATAAATCCCAAGGTCTTCTTCGGTTAGGTATGAATCTACAAAATATGAATCTATAAATGTTAAAATGGGAATTAATGCAGTATAAAAAATAAGGAACTTTGATTTAAATACTAAATCCTTTAATTTATTTATACGAACACTAAACTCCACTTCGTTTTTCTTTATAAAAATGAAGGCTAAAAAAATCATAACAATACTTGAAAATAAATAATTAAATTCAAGTAGTTCTAAATAATTATTTGAGTTTAAAGTGTAAAAATAAATAAGTGATGTAATAAATATAATAAGTTGCCTAGCTAAATCAACTATTCCATAGTTATAATACCTCTCTTTAATATTTAAGTATGATTTTAATCCCGCCGATATCATATAAGTCACACTGAACATCAAAAATAAAGAAATAGGTAATTCTATAATGAGAAAATTAATACATACATAAAATAAAAATCCTAAAAATAAAGTTATTATTAAAATTCCAAAATTGTACCTATCGTAATTAAATGACTTATAATCAACTAAATAAGATGAAAGTACTGGGTCAATTGTGATTGCAAAAAGATTTAAAGCTAGGAGAGTAAAACTATAATATCCAAAATTTTCCACAGAAAAAAACATCAAAACTAAAGCAATATTTATGATTCCAATTGCTTTAACAATGATATGTGATGTGAAAATTTTGGCAATGTTTTTTAACATAAATGAGAGATATGTATAAAGCTAGTTGACATCCATTAAAATTTTATCATTTATTAGGTAATATCCTTTTAAAAAAACTAAAAAAAAGAGTTTGAGTCTAACTAAAAATCACTCAATAAAATATTTATTTCTTGTAGTTACTTAAATAGTGATTTAATTTTAATAATAATAAAATTACAATAGAGGCTAGTGAAAATAAAGTCGCTAATTGAAAAGCTTTATTATAAACTATTGAATTAAGTTCTTTACCAATTATCTGGAAATTAGAAATAATATTTATGATTTCTGATTTTCTAGATTTATCTTTTGTAATTTCTTTAAGATCATCATTTATTCTCTTGTTAATAAAAAAAAGTTCCGTTTCTTTATTTGAAGCATTTTCTCCAGCTAAGTCTATGTTTGTCCCACCAGAAGGGTTATTTGCCTGAACTAGCATTACCTTCATATAAACCTTTCTTAAAGAATCTACTTGTAATAAGTTTTGTCGATAACTTAAGTCTGTACGATCAATGTTATCATTAGTAAGTTTTTTTAGATAACTGAAGTATTTGTTTTTAGTAAATGATGATATAATAGGTTCATTTAACATATCAAAAACGTCATTTTTCTCAGAAATTACAGTCAACCTGTGAGTTTTGTAATCAAAATCAGTGAAAGACTCAGTAAATTCCTCAAAATCATAACTCTTGACGGTTAAAGTGTCTATATCCTCAATTAAGGCGTCATAAGCAGATATAATATCAATTTTATTTTTTATTGGTTCGATTGTGAATTTTTTTAGTGAGATGGCATATTCACTATCTAAATCAAAGGTTTTTTTAAGTCCTGAAGTATCTTTTTGTTCTATTAAATCGTTGTAAAAACTAATGTTATTATATAATTGTCTTGAGCTTTTAAAATTAGTTTGTAATAGTATATCAGAAGAATATGTTTTTGGTGAGTTTGTCTCTAAGGCAAAGCCTGCTAATAAACCAATTATTGCTGCTGTTGAAATTACTACGTAATGTTTTTTTAAAAAGAGTAAAATAGTGATTATTCCTAAAAAAATATTTTTAAAAATTGATCCTATAAAATTAAATAATTTTGAAAACCCTCTCCCAATTATTATAAATAAAGAACCTAAATCTACCTCGTCTTCTTTCTGTTGCTGATTGGATGCCATTGTTTAGTTAATTTATGATTTTACTTATTTAAAAAATTTGCTCTAATATTCTTTTTGTTATCGCATAAGTTGGTGTCACACCTGTCATGCCAAGGCCTCCAGAGGCTAATGTTGCTCCTGTTTCCAATGGATTATCTGATGCATAATACGCGTATCTTACCTTTATATTTTCTGATATATTTCCTCTAATTTTAGAGGCTGATTGTATTGCTTTTTGATAATGAGCTCCTTCCATTTCTAATCCAATTACATTCCATGTCGAATCATGAAAAAACTTTAATAGATCTTTATTTTGTAATGATGTTCCTAAAACTGAAACCATTGTTCCGTCAAAAACCTGAACACCAAAACCTTCTAAATCTTCTTTCGCTAACTCATTTTTAAAAGGATAATTATCTGCTGTACCCTCAAAAATATGTGCTGAAGGAATCATAATGTCTCCTTTACTACCCTCTAAAATACCTGCCTTACCCATTATTGAAACTGACTCTACATCAAGATGGATATTTCCTCCTTTAGTTTTATAAGGTTTTAACAACTCATCCATTGTTTCATATGCTTGTTCTCCAAAAGCATAGTCCATTACAATAATTACAGGATGTTCATCTTTAATGTTTTTCTTTTTTAACGATGTAACCTCACTATTTATTTCACTTGTATCAATAATTTGCACATTTATATTTGTCCCCGAAGTATCTTTTAAATAAATCAAACCATTTTTTGATGCAAAATCTTTTACTATTTTTTGTAATGGTTTGCTATTCACATCACTCATCAACTCAAAAAGCTCAAAATTCTTTGCTTTTTTAGCCTCTTTTGGTAAAGCTTTTTCTGCATATATAGAATTTAATACACTGTGCATGTTAGCACTTATTATGTGTATTGGTCTATTAATTAAATTATTTTCTAGCAATGTTTTTTTAATATTGTCAGCCCAAATTTCACCATAAATATGATGTCCAATTTCCTCAACTAAAACAGAGCTAAATGTAACAGAACGCTTTTTTCCCTCACACGCTTCATTAATTGCTAATTTTCCTAACCAATAAATTAGTTGAAAAAAACGATGTGGGTTCTGGTCAGTAGAAAAGGTGAAATAAACAGTAGAAACCTCGCTATATGTCCTACCTAAAATATTACCTAAATGTGCAATTGTTAATTCTATTTCTTTATCTGATAGTTTCTTTTGATTTAAAACAACTTCTTCCAAGTTTTTCCATTCTCTGGTAAAATCTTTTCCTTGATTAATACTAACACGTTCATATATCTTGTGTGATTCTATAAATAAAAATGTAAGATGAGTTAGAATATCATAAATTTCAGATCTACCTCGAGTGATCTCGATATTCATCTGGTTTTTATCAATTCTATAACAATTTCTTCTCCTTTTTGGTGGAATTATTGTTTTAAAATGAGAATTTTTATAACCCTCGTCTGCCGTTAAATTAATAAACTGACATTCCTCTAAGCCTTCTGGCAATCGCTCTATAACGTAAACTAACCCATTTAATTCCAACCTTTCCTCTGAAATAGATCCATATATTTCTGGACGTAATAGTAATAGAGACTTTCTCAAAGTCTCACCAGACACACCCATTGGCTTATAAAAACCTCTACTAAATAAATGTCGCATAGAAATATATAATTTTTCTATAGCGTTTGTAGACTCTTGGGCTCTTGTTCTGACTATTTTTTTTGATTCCATCATTATAAATTATTTAATCAAAGGTACTAATTCTATTTACTTATTTTCCGGCCAATATTCTTATATAGTTCAGAATATTACTTCCTAATTGAAGCGCTTATGAGTTAGTATATCTTACTTTAACACTAATGAGACTAATTTATTCTATTTTTAGAATGCTCAATAAAAAGTGTTAATAATGTGTTCATTTTAGAATACACTTCTTCATATTTTATTTCTTCTGTTCCTATATAAGAAATCATAAAAATATAAGGTTCTTCAATCTGATCGTAAACAATTCCTTTTTGCAAACGATAGGATTCTCTCATTAATCTTTTGATTCGATTTCTATCTACCGCCAATTTAAAGTTTCTTTTTGGAACAGAGACACCAATTTGTGCTGGAAAATCTGATGTATGCTCTGTTTGAATATACATCATTCTTAACGGAAAAGATTTTACAGAATTTCCACTCTGATATAATTTCTCTATTAATTTCTTACTTTTTAAGCGCTCAAGTTTACCTAAAGTGTTCTTCATTTTTACAAACTTAAAAGAAAACAATAACTTTTTATCAATTTCCAATCGTTAACTTCACAAAAGTTACGTATTTTAACTAAGTGCTTGTTAATTATTTTTAGGCTTGCATTGTTAAATATCAAACAATATTTAATAGATTTGTTGAGATTTATCAAATTACATAAAAACTCTTTATGAAACCAGACTTATTTCAAGCACCCGATTATTATAATATTGATGATTTATTAACAGAAGAACACAAGTTAATCCGAGAAGCAGCGCGCGATTGGGTAAAACGTGATGTTTCTCCTATTATAGAAGAATATGCTCAAAAAGCAGAATTCCCAACTCAAATAATTAGTGGCTTAGCTGAAATTGGTGCTTTTGGCCCTTATATACCTGAAGAATATGGTGGTGCTGGCTTAGATCAAATTTCTTATGGATTAATTATGCAAGAAATAGAACGTGGAGACTCAGGTGTTCGTTCTACTGCTTCTGTTCAATCATCCTTAGTAATGTATCCTATTTTTCAATATGGAAACGAACAACAACGTAAAAAGTATCTACCAAAATTAGCCTCTGGCGAATGGATGGGGTGCTTCGGTTTAACAGAACCAAATCATGGATCAAACCCGGCTGGTATGACAACTAATTTTAAAGATATGGGAGATCATTATCTTTTAAATGGTGCAAAAATGT
Organism: uncultured Polaribacter sp.; assembly: GCA_913047375.1. Taxonomy (GTDB): domain Bacteria; phylum Bacteroidota; class Bacteroidia; order Flavobacteriales; family Flavobacteriaceae; genus Polaribacter. The sequence goes on along the minus strand of CAJWTV010000022.1, from coordinate 4,171 downwards.
GGATTTCTAATGCCCCTTTTGCTCAGGTTGCAGTTGTTTGGGCCAAAAATGAAAAGGGAAGAATTCATGGTATAATTGTAGAACGTGGAATGGAAGGTTTTTCTACTCCAGAGACTCATAATAAATGGTCGCTGAGAGCATCTGCAACTGGGGAATTAATTTTTGATAATGTAAAAGTTCCAAAAGAAAACTTGTTGCCAAATAAATCTGGACTAGGAGGTCCATTAGGATGCTTAGATTCTGCAAGATTTGGAATCGCATGGGGCGCAATAGGTGCCGCTATGGATTGCTATGACACTGCATTAAGATATGTAAAAGAACGCGAACAATTTGGAAAACCAATTGGTCAATTTCAACTTCAGCAGAAGAAATTAGCAGAAATGATTACTGAAATTACTAAAGCGCAATTATTAGCATGGCGTTTAGGGGTGCTAAAAAATGAAGGTAAAGCAACTTCTGCACAGATTTCTATGGCAAAGCGAAACAATGTAGATATGGCAATTAAAATTGCCAGAGAAGCAAGACAAATGTTAGGAGGAATGGGAATTACAGGTGAATATTCCATCATGCGACATATGATGAATTTAGAAAGCGTAATTACTTATGAAGGGACACATGATATACATCTTCTTATCACAGGGCTTGATGTTACCGGATTAAATGCTTTTAAATAAACTTCTCTTTTGGACTCCAAAAAAAGTAGATTATCTAAAAAAATACTCTAATTTTCAAGTAGATTAATTAATTATTTCATATTAATTTGAAGTTTTTTAATAATATAGATAATGTACGATACTTTTCATCTGCTTCAGAAATATCTGAAAAAGTTTGGAAAGAATTAAACTGTAATAAAAGCCTTTACTTTCATAAAGATTATTTAATCTCTATAGAAGAAAATAACCCGGAAATAAAATTTGCCTATCTTATCTTATTAGATTCTAAAAAAAGAGCAATCTCATTTGCTTCATTACAAATTGTTAATTTTTTTATTGATGATATTAAAAATGATCTTGAGTATTTAATTAGAAAACTCAAAAATATAGGTAGGAAACTGAACTTGATCCCCAAAAAAAAACCACTAAAAATATTAATTTGTGGAAACACTTTTGTGAGTGGAGAGCATGGTATATTTATTAAGGACGATCAAAATAAAAGACTCGTAATTAAAGAATTAGCAAAAGCAATTTTAAACTACGTAAATAATGATATTACTCTAAAAAAGGAAGTTGATCTTTTCTTGCTAAAGGATTTTTTAAACGAGTCAACTCATATTGCTAATGCTCTAAAAGACTTTAATTATAATGCTTTTTTAGTAGAACCCAATATGCGTTTAGATTTACACAAAGATTGGAAGATTTTTGATGATTATTTATTTTCATTAAAAACAAAATTTAGGGTTAAAGCTAGAAAAGCGCTTCAACTAAGTTCTTCTTTAAAAATTGAAAATATAAATGAAGAAAATATATTAAAGTTACTGCCGGAAATGACAACTCTTTATAAAAAAGTGTCTTCTAAAGCTGATTTTAATTTAGGCGACTTTAATCTAAAAACCTACATTAGTCTTAAAGAAAAATTACAGGATAATTACATTATTAAGTCTTACTCTTTAAATGGAAAAGTTGTTGGGTTTATGTCTTGTATTGTCAATCATAATTCTTTGGACGCTCATTTTGTAGGTATTGATTATTTGATAAATAGAAAATATGCTATTTATCAAAGAATGCTTTATGATTATATAGAAATTGCAATTAATAAAAAAAAGAAATATTTAAATTTTGGAAGAACTGCCAGTGAAATAAAAAGTTCTGTCGGTGCAATTCCTCAAGATTTGACAATGTATATTCGTCACAAAAAGTCAATAAAAAACAGGATCTTAAAGTTATTTTTACAAAGAATAGAGCCAACCCCTTTTCATCAAAAATTTCCTTTTAAAAAATAATTAGTAATGAAAAATGTTAATGATTTAATCGATTTATTAAACTTAGAGCAAATAGCCTCAAATACCTTTAAAGGCATTAGCAAAACTATTGGAAGTCCTAATGTTTTTGGAGGACAAGTTCTAGCACAAGCTTTGAATGCGGCAAATAGAACTGTTCCAGAAGAACGCATTTTACATTCTTTACATTCTTATTTTTTAGAAGCTGGAAAACTAGAAGTTCCTATTATTTTTATAGTAGAAGAAATGCGAGATGGTGGAAGTTTTTCTACAAGGCGAGTAAAGGCGATGCAAAATGATGTTATTATTTTTATTTTAGCAGCATCTTTTCATAAAATTGAAGCAGGTTTTGAGCATCAAAAAGCAATAAAAAAAAATATTAAGCAACCAGAAGAATTAATTAGTTGGAATGAAATTGTCGATCAATTTGGTGATTTTATTCCAAAAAATATGAGAGCTTTTCTAAGCATAGAAAGACCAATCGATTTTAAACCTACGGTTATACCTAACCCTTTAGACCCTCAAGATTTACCTGCTCAAGACAATATTTGGTTTAAGTTAAAGGGTGATTCTGTAGGACTAGACAGAAAAATGAAACAACAAATCCTTACTTATATTTCTGATTATAATGTTTTAAATGCAGCAATAAACCCTAATGCAAGTAAGGCTAATTTTGGTAATTTACAGACTGCAAGTTTAGACCATTCTATGTGGTTTTTTAGGGATTTTGACTTTGATGATTGGATGCTATTTTCCTCAGAATCTCCTAACTCATATGGTGCTAGAGGGCTTTCAAAAGGAAATTTATTTACCCGAGATGGTAAATTAATCGCATCATTTGCGCAAGAGGGATTAATAAGACCTTTGAATTAATTTAGAGTAGTAGAAAAATCTAATTTTTTACTTTCCGTTAAAGGTATTCATTGTATTTGCTAACCCTGCAGTACCAAAAGAAGTTATTGCCTTTTCCGTCAACGGCATACGCTCTATTAATTGACTTGTTTCTTCTTTGTTCCACTCTCCTAGAACAAAATCAGCTTGTCTCCCTTTACTATAATTACCCCCAACACCAAAACGAAAACGAGCATACTCTTGGGTATTCAGTTTTTCTTGAATATCTTTAAGACCATTGTGACCGCCTGCAGACCCTTTTGCTTTTATACGAATCACTCCAAAATCAATATTTACATCATCTGTAACAATTAGCATATTTTCAATTGTAATATTTTCCTTTTGTAACCAATATTTTACCGCTTTACCACTTAAATTCATAAATGTACTTGGCTTTAATAATACAAATACCCTTCCTTTAAATTTAAATATAGCGATATCACCTAGTTTATCTGTTTCGAAAGTTACATTATGCTCCTCTGCTACTTCGTCAAGAATTTTAAAACCTATATTATGGCGGGTGCTAGTGAATTTTTCACCAATATTTCCTAAGCCTACAATTAAGTATTTTTTCATAATAGTTTTTTCACAATTAACTTTTGATCGAAATAATTTAGAAAAAAAGTTAGCTAAATTCATTTCTCAAAAGTACTAAAATAAAAAAAAGCGTTACTGAACGTAACGCTTTTTTCTAAATATGTTTCAAAACTTATTCTGCAGCCGTTGTTGCCGCTTCTGAAGTTTCTGAAGTTTCAGCTGCTGCTGCTGCTGCTGCTGCTTCTTCTTCTTCTTCTGCACTAGCATTACGAGAAGTTCTTACCTGAACAACTACTGTATTCTCTGGATGCATAAAAATGTAGTTTTTAGTTTCTAAAGATGTAACTACTAATTTACTACCTATCTTCAATGAAGAAATATCTGCTATTACAGCATCTGGTAAGTTAGCAGGTAAAGCTTTTACTCTTAACTTACGGTTTGTAAAACGTAAAGAACCTCCATTTAAAACTCCAGGCGATGTACCTATTAATTTAACTGGAATATTCATTGTAATTTCTTTATCATCTATTAACTGATAAAAATCTACATGTAAGATTTTATCAGAAACCGGATGAAACTGAATATCTTGCAGAATAGCTGCAATTTTTTTCCCATCAACATCAAGACTTGCAGTATAAACGTTTGGAGTGTATACCAATTTTTTAAATGCTTTCTCTTCTGCTGAAAAATGCACTGGGTTATCTCCTCCGTATATAACGCAAGGAACCATACCAGCATTACGTAAGGCTTTAGTTGCTACTTTACCTACGCTTTCTCTTTTTGATCCTTTAATTGTAATTGATTTCA
>CAJWTV010000021.1 GCA_913047375.1 uncultured Polaribacter sp. | reverse complement strand
ATAATAAATAATGTAATTGTAATTGCGATTATAATAGAAATTTTTTTCATTTTATCTTTTGAATTTTTCATAAAACTCATCTACTGTGATTAGATTAAGCATTGATTTTCTATCTGATTCTTAGTTGGATCGGTTTATTTGCTTGTTTAGCTTTTGTAGTCATAAAAAATCTAAGTATTTCATCAAACTTTCAGGACAACGGACTGGTTTTTTTGTTTTTTTATTTATAAATGCTAAAATTGAATTTCCTTTACAGATTAAATCTTCGTCTTGATTTTTTATTTCATAATTAAATTCAATTTTTGCGGTAGGTTTTTTTTCGATAAAAGTATCCACTGTTAAAACGTCATCATAAAGTGCAGATTTAATGAAATCAAACTTTAATGAAATGACTGGAAGCAAAATTCCGTTTTCTTCCATTTTTTTATAGGTAAGTCCCAGTGAACGAAGCCATTCGGTTCTTCCGATTTCAAAAAACTGTGCATAATTTCCGTGATAAACTACACCCATTTGATCTGTTTCAGCGTATCGAACTCTTATTTTTGTGGTATTTTTATTCAAAAAAAAAGGAATTTTAATTAGAGAAGGAGTGTACGTAAAAAAAAGTTAATAATCAATAGCAAAATCATTTTTTTATACTGAATTTTATTCACACTTTTGTAAGGCTTTAAGGAGAGCAATATTATTCCTGTTCAAACGACTAATAAATTTTAAATACTACAATCAATAATGACTTTAACTGCTGAATCAGTTTGGACTGAATGTTTATCTTTTATCAAAGATAATATAAAGTCTCAAGCGTATAAAACTTGGTTTGAACCGATTAAGCCAGTTAAAATATCAGGAGAAGCATTAACGATACAGGTGCCGAGTAAATTTTTCTACGAATGGTTAGAAGAACACTACATTAAATTGTTACGTGTAGCTCTTGTTAGACAATTAGGGAATGATGCGAAATTGATATATGACGTTCGTATGGAAAATACGTACAGTAGTAATAGACCTCAAATTGTAAAAATCCCAAGTTCTAATAGAGATCCGTTAAAGCCTCAAAAGGTCACGATGCCTTTAGACTCTAGTAAAAGAGAGTTAAGAAATCCTTTTATAATTCCAGGATTACAAAAAGTAAAGATTGAATCTCAATTGAATCCTAATTACAATTTCAATAATTTTGTCGAAGGAGATTCTAACAGATTAGCTCGTTCAGCTGGAATGGCAGTTGCAAATAAACCAGGGGGTACTTCTTTCAACCCTTTATTGATCTATGGAGGAGTTGGGTTAGGAAAAACTCATTTAGCTCATGCGATAGGTGTAGATATAAAAGATAAATATCCAGATAAAACTGTTTTATATATTTCATCAGAGAAATTCACACAACAATTTATAGACTCTGTCAAATCGAACACAAGAAATGATTTTATTCATTTTTATCAAATGATAGACGTTCTGCTGATTGATGATGTTCAGTTTTTATCAGGGAAAGTTGGAACACAAGATGTTTTTTTCCATATATTTAATCATTTACATCAGAATGGTAAGCAAGTAATTTTAACATCAGATAAAGCGCCTGTAGATATGCAAGACATAGAACAGCGACTGTTATCCCGATTTAAATGGGGTTTATCTGCTGAACTTCAAGCACCTGATTTTGAAACTAGAGTTTCTATTTTACAAAATAAACTTTTTAGAGATGGTGTTGAAATGCCAGAAGAAATTGTTGAATATATTGCTAAGAATATAAAATCAAATGTTAGAGAATTAGAAGGTGTAATTATTTCTATGATTGCTCAAGCTTCTTTTAATAGGAGAGAGTTTTCAATAGAATTAGCAAAGCAAATTGTAGATAAATTTGTAAAAAATACGAAGAAAGAGGTGTCTATAGATTACATTCAAAAAGAAGTATCTAAATATTTTGATATGGATGTAGCAACTCTCCAATCTAAAACTCGTAAACGTCATATTGTTCAGGCAAGGCAGTTAGCAATGTTTTTTGCGAAAAGATTAACTAAAACCTCACTGGCTAGCATAGGTAACCAAATTGGTCAAAGAGATCATGCTACGGTTCTCCATGCATGTAAAACGGTTGATAACCTTACAGAGACAGATAAGCAATTTAAGAAATATGTTGACGATTTAACAAAGAAATTGACTTTCTAAATCTTACTTATGAAAAAAATACTCATGGTATGTTTGGGAAACATTTGTCGTTCCCCATTAGCTAAAGGTATTTTACAATCCAAATTAAATTCAAATATTGCTATTATTGATTCTGCGGGAACTGCATCCTATCATACAGGTAATTTGCCAGATATACGTTCTATAAAAGTGGCTTCAAAAAATCTCATAGACATATCAAATCAAAGAGCAAGAAAATTTATCATCAAGGATTTTGATAATTTTGATGTTATTTTCGTAATGGACGAAGAGAATTATATAAATATTAGATCCTTATCTAGAAATCAATCGGACCTCTCTAAAGTCAAAATGATTTTAAATGAAATCAATCCAAATTTAAATGAAAGCGTCCCTGACCCATATTATGGAGGAGATCAAGGATTTGAAAATGTATTTAAAATATTAGATGAGGCTTGTACTATAATTGCACAAAAATTATAAAATGACTGGAAAATTATATTTAATTCCAACAACTTTAGGAGATACAGAGCCCTTAGAGGTAATGCCTTTATCAGTAAAAAAAGTTATTGAGCAAGTAGATTATTTTATTGTTGAAAATGAAAAATCAGCAAGAAAGTTTATTAAGAAAATCGCACCTAAAAAACCACAACCATCTTTAAACTTAATGTCTTTAGACAAATACGCAGATGAAATGGAGACTAGAGCTTATTTAGACGTCTGTAATGATGGAATTAATGTTGGGTTGATATCAGAGGCAGGAGTTCCTGCGGTAGCAGACCCTGGCGCTTCTATAGTGAAATTAGCTCATGAAAAAGGAATTCAAGTAATTCCTTTAGTAGGCCCGTCATCGATATTAATGGCTATGATGAGTTCTGGTATGAATGGTCAAAACTTTTCGTTCAATGGTTATTTACCTATAGATAAAGGAGAAAGAAAAAAAGCAATAAAAGATTTAGAAAAACTCTCAAGAGATAAGAATCAGTCGCAAATTTTTATAGAAACACCTTATAGAAATGAGAAAATGTTCGCAGATTTAAAAGCAACGTTAACATCAACTACTAATTTGTGTATTGCGGCAGATATTACTTTACCATCGGAATATATAAAAACTCTTACCATAAAAGATTGGAAATATCAGCAGCCAGATTTATATAAAAAACCTGCCATTTTTATAATCCATAGTTAAATGATTTAAATTTGTGCTTTTCTGTCAGCTTTAATAGTTGAAATATTATAGCCGCTAAATTCTTTTATATAAGATTGTATTGAAGATCCATACGCATCAAAAAAACGTACTTTACCGTTACTTCGAAGATATTTTTTAACATTTCCTGCACCACCCAGATGAGCAGCAGCAATAATTCCAGATTCTGTAATTTCAATACCGTTTATAGTTTTACCAACAGATCGCTTAATATCTTTCCTTAAAATCCATTTATTTACTGCACAATAAGCAGTAAAGACCTTTTCTTGTAACTCAGGATTTTTTAAAAACTTTTTTGGGCTATAAATCTTAAACCTTTTTAGAGTATTTATTCCAAATTGGTATTTCCCCAAATATCCTAAAGTATTTATAACATTGTATTTTCCTTGTGACTCTTTAAAAGCTAATACTTCTTTAAAGCCAATAAAATTTTTTTGCAAATAAGGAAAGACTACAGAACTATTTTTAGGAAAATTAATTTCGCTAAGATTCTTGTTTTTTTTAATATCAACGAAATTGATAAATAAAAATAAAATTGAGGATAAGAAGAATAATTTTTTGATAAAATATAATTTTATGTTTAGCGCTGCAAACATAAGTACTAATATAATATTACTGATTACCAGAATGTTAAACTTTATAAAAAATACAAATTATATAACTTTAATGATATTTTACTATTAAATTCGGAGACTTTTGAGTAATTAATAGATAAATAATTAAAGAAAAGCTTCTTTAATTATTTATCTATTAATTCCCTGTTTATTAAGCCATCTATGATATTTATTAGCGTTTCTATTGTGTTGAGAAAGTGTCTTTGCGAATGAATGAAAACCTAGCTTTTCAATATTTGCACACATGTAATAATAATTATGTTTTTCTGCATTAAGAACAGCATCTATAGATGTGATATCTGGCATTGAAATTAAACTAGGTGGCAATCCTTTTCTTTGATATGTATTATAAGGTGAGTCTATTTCTAAATCTACTAATAACACTCTTTTTACAACATAATTTTGGCCTTTTTTTTGCTTTATAGAATATATTATTGTTGGATCTGCTTGTAAAGGCCATTCTTTTTTGAGTCTATTTAAATATAAACCAGCAACAATTGGTCTTTCAGACTTTTTAACAGTCTCTTTTTGAACTATAGACGCCAATGTGATTACTTCATTTTTTGTCAGATTTATTTTTTTTGCTTTTAATAATCTACTCTTATTCCAGAATTGATTGAATTCGCCTAACATTTTATTTCTAAAACCCTCTGCAGAAGTATTCCAGTATAGCTCATAAGTATTGGGAATAAAAATTCCTAAAACTGATTTTTCATTTAAATTATTTTTTTTAAGAAATGCTAAATCTTTAAAAGCATCTAATAATTGTTTAGGATCTGATTCAATTTGTTCTGAAATTCTATCTGCAAGTTTCTCTAATGTGTCCTGGTTATTAAATGAGACCTTTACTGGAGTTTGATTTCCGCTTCTTAACAAGTTTATAAGGTCATTATTAGACATTCCTTTTTCTAAAAGATATCTTCCAGCCTTTGGGTCACTATATTTTTTTTGAGTAGCAACCCAATAAAAAGAATTTTTGTTTTCTAAAAAAGGAGCTATTTTTTTTGTTAAATCTAATAGGCTATCTTTTGTTTCAATATATAATTCTCCTGTTTTCTTTATATTATTAGAAAATATTCTACTGTATAAAAAGTAGCTAACAAACCCGCATAAAATAAAAAAACAGGCAATACTAAATAAAATTATTTTTTTAGTCATTAATTAATTGAAATAAAATTTCATTTTTAAATTTTCCGTTAGAAAATATCCAATCTTTTTTCTCACCAATTTTTTTAAAATCATGTTTTGTAAATAAAGATAAACTCTTAGTATTATCAGTAGTAACATTAACATATAATTGATGTAAATCTAAAATATTAAAAGCGTAATCAGTAATCATGTTTAATGCGATTGATGCAAAACCTTTACTCTGAAAATCTGGATGAATTAAAATTCCAATTCCTGCTCTTTTATGCTGAGGATTAAAATCAAATAAATCTATCAGACCTAATTGTTGTTTAGTAGATTTCTCTTCAATTAAAAGTCGTAATTGTTTTGCTTCAAAAATATCTAAATGTGAATTTTCTATATATTGTTTTAAAACATATTTAGAAAGAGGACTTTTAGTGTGACTAATTTCCCAGTGAGATTCATTATTTTCTATATCGTATAGAAATTCTAAATCTTCTGGTTCTAAAGCTCTTAAATTAATATTTTTTCTTTTAAGTGTTTTCATTAAATTGAAATGAGTCCTTTAAAAACAAAAGTGGCTGGTCCTTTTAAAAATATATTGCTATAATATCCTTCATTTTCATTAAAAGAAACTAGTAATTCACCACCAGTAGAGTTTAAAGAGATTAAATTATTTAATGTTTTTTTAGTTTTATGCATTGCTATAGCAACTGCAGTTACACCAGTACCACAGGCTAGAGTTTCATTTTCAACTCCTTTCTCATAGGTACGTACATTAAAAGTATTATTATTTATTTGTTCAACAAAATTCACGTTACTTCCTGGCTCAGGGTATGAATCCCTGATTTTACTTCCATTTTGAAGTACAGGATATGTTTTTAAATCATCAACTAATTCAACATGATGTTGAGTACCTGTATATGTGTAAACAGCATTTTCTTTTATATCGACCTCTTTTACATCTATCATTTTTAAACTAATAATATCATTTTTAATGTTCGCATAATGCGGGCCATCAAAAGCAGTAAAATTTGTTTCTAGGTCGATTATTTTTAGGTATTTAGCAAACGCAACAGCACATCTTGCTCCGTTTCCACAAAAAGTTTCACTACTATCGGGATTCATATAGATCATTTTAAAATCTAAATGTATATCGTTTTCGATTAAGATAACTCCGTCTGCACCAATACCAAAGTTTCTATCACAAATTTTTAAAATTGCATTAGTATCCTCTTTTGGAAATATTTTTGTTCTGTTATCAATCATAACAAAATCATTTCCAGTCCCTTGATATTTATAAAAAGTGATATTCATGATCACAAATATAACAATTTCAATAGGATTATAATAGTTATTAAAAAGGGTTTGTATTCAATTTTTTCTGATTTTATTAATCAAAAAATAACAATGAAACTTTAAACATCCAAATAAAATAATTTAACAATAATAATCAATTTTTAGTCTTGCTATTAATTTTTACGAAATCGATTTCGTAATTTAAAAAAAAGAGATACTTTTGCGGATAAATTTGATAATAACACTAATTAATTAAAATAATGAATTACGAAAAAGAACTTTTATCTCAAGCTCAAAATAGAAAGGCTACGGTTGAATTTATTAACATTATAAATTGTTTGTGGTACGATAGAGCAATAGAATTAGTTTTATTTAGAAATCCACTTATAGATAAAAGAGCAGGTGAAGTTTTAAATTTAATTAACTACGCAAAAGAATTTGTTAGTAAGCCAATTACGATAATTGATGCTTTAGATATTGCAAAAGCAATTCAACAATTAGATTTACCAGCCTCAAAGTTAGATATAGGTAAATTAGCATATGAATTTTACTTAAATTCTAAAAAAGATAAAGTTACTTTTGTTAAGCATCAATTACAGGGTGTAGAAAAGGTTGATATTATAAAACCAAAAGATGTTGTTTTATATGGTTTTGGTAGAATTGGTCGTTTACTAGCTCGAGAATTAATGTCAAAAATGGGAAAAGGCTCTCAACTAAGATTAAGAGCTGTTGTAACTCGAGGTGAAATAAACCAAACAGTTTTAGAAAAGAGAGCCTCTTTATTAAGTATCGATTCTATTCATGGAGACTTTTTAGGAACCGTCAAAACTGATATAGAGAATAAAGCATTAATAATTAATGGAACGACTGTTTGTATGATTTCGGCAGATCAACCCGAAGAGATAGATTATACAAAATATGGTATTGAAGATGCTTTAATTATTGATAATACAGGAGCATTTAGGAATAAGAAAGATTTAAGTAGGCTCTTAGTTTCGAATGGAGCTAATAAAGTTCTTCTTACGGCTCCGGGAAAAGGAATTCCGAATATTGTTCACGGAGTAAATCATTTAGATTACAATCCAGATAAAGTTGATATTTTTTCAGCTGCTTCCTGTACAACAAATGCTATAACTCCAATTTTAAAAGCTATAGAAGAGAATTTAGGAATAAAGAAAGGTCATATAGAAACTATTCATGCGTATACTAATGACCAAAATTTGGTAGATAATATGCATAGTAAATATCGAAGAGGAAGAGCTGCAGCTTTAAATATGGTAATTACAGAAACAGGAGCTGGTAAAGCTATTTCAAAAGTATTACCTTCTTTAGAAAATAAACTAACATCAAATGCAATACGTGTTCCAGTCCCAAATGGTTCTTTAGCCATTTTAAGTTTGCAATTAAAAACTGAGGTATCTACAGAGAGTTTAAACGCAATTATTAAACAATATGCTTTAGAAGGAGAGTTAGTTGAGCAGATAAAGTATTCCTTAGACAACGAATTAGTTTCTTCTGATATCATAGGTTCGACAGCACCTTCAATTTTTGACAGTAAGGCTACTATTACAGATAATGAGACAATAGTTATTTATGTTTGGTACGACAATGAATACGGATACTCACACCAAGTAATACGTTTAGCAAAACATATTGCAAAAGTTAGACGTTATACGTATTATTAATTTTTAGACATATTAATAAACTAAATCTTTAAAATTTTCTAAGAATCCTCTAAATTAATTATAAAGTTTCATTTTGTTTTCTTTATTTTTATCAAAAATAAATTTATAGTAACAAACTATAATTCTTAATGAGCTCACAACAAAAAATAGAACAACTTCGTGAAGAATTGCATCAATATAATCATAATTATTATGTGCTAGATAATGCAATAATTTCTGATTATGATTTTGATATAAAATTAAAAGAGTTAGAGAAATTAGAGGAAGAAAACCCACAATTTTTTGATACAAATTCTCCATCACAAAGAGTAGGAGGAGGAATTACTAAAAATTTTGAAACGATTATTCATAAAAACAGAATGTACTCCTTAGATAATTCTTATTCTAGAGAAGATATTCAGGATTGGGAAAAAAGAGTTCAAAAATTTTTAGGAACTGACGATATTGAATTCACCTGTGAATTAAAGTATGATGGGGCATCGATAAATTTAACATTTGAAAACGGACAGTTTGTAAAAGCTGTTACCCGTGGAGATGGTTTTCAAGGTGATAATGTAACAACTAATATTAAAACAATTCGTTCTATTCCGTTAAAGCTAAAGAGAGACTTCGTTAAAAATTTTGAAATACGAGGAGAAATCGTTTTACCATTAAAGGGATTTTTAAAAATGAATAAAGAACGTTTTGAGAATGGTGAAGAAGAATATAAAAATCCAAGAAATACAGCAAGTGGTAGTTTAAAATTACAAGATAGTACGGAGGTATCTAAACGTCCTTTAGATTGCTTTTTGTATCAAGTTATTACAGAAGAAAGAAAATATAAAACACATTTTGAGAGTTTAGAAAATGCTAGAGAAGTTGGTTTTAAAGTTCCAGAAACTATCGCTCTTAAAAAATCAATAAATGACGTTTTTGAGTTTATAAATTTTTGGGATTCAGAGCGTCATAATTTACCTTATGAGACTGATGGAATCGTAATTAAAGTGAATAATTTACAGCAACAAGAAGAGTTAGGATATACTGCAAAAGCTCCAAGATGGGCAATTGCTTATAAGTTTAAAGCGGAGCAAGTTTCAACTGTTCTAAATGAAATCAAGTATCAAGTAGGTAGAACTGGAGCAATAACACCCGTAGCAAATTTAGAACCAGTTCAATTAGCAGGGACTACTGTAAAACGTGCATCTTTACATAATGCAGATCAAATAGAGAAATTAGATATTAGAATAAATGATTTTGTCTTTGTTGAAAAAGGTGGGGAGATTATTCCCAAAATTATAGCTGTCGATTTTACTAAACGGCCAATGTATTCTGAACCAACAGTGTATATTAAGAACTGCCCTGAGTGTAATTCAGAATTAATTAGAACAAAAGGTGACGCAAAACATTATTGTCCAAACGAATTTGGATGTGCTCCACAAATAACAGGAAGAATTCAGCATTTTATTTCAAGAAAAGCTATGGATATTGATGGGTTAGGAGGTGAAACAATAGATTTATTAAGAAAAGAAAATTTGATTTCAAATTATGCAGATTTATATGATTTAACTGTAGCTCAGGTGATCCCATTAGAAAGAATGGCAGAAAAATCTGCACAGAATATGATCTCTGGAATAAAAAAATCAAAAGAAATTCCATTTGAAAAAGTTTTGTTTGCACTCGGAATTCGATTTGTAGGAGAAACAGTAGCAAAGAAATTAGTGAAGCACTTTAAATCAATAGATAATCTAATGGTAGCTAGTTTTGATACACTAGTTTCAGTTGACGAAATTGGAGATAGAATAGCACAGAGTATTATCGATTTCTCTAACAATTTAAGTAATATTCAATTAATTAATCGTTTAAAATTAAATGGTGTTAAATTAGAAGTGTCATCAGAGAGTTTAAAAAATCAAACAGATAAGTTACAAGGGGAAGTCTTTGTAGTTTCAGGAATTTTTTATCAATTATCTAGAACTGAATTGAAGAAAGCTATCGAGGATAACGGAGGTAAAGTGAGTTCTTCAATTTCTAAAAAAACAAATTATGTAGTAGCAGGTGATAACATGGGGCCAAGTAAATTAGAAAAGGCAAATGATCTAGGCGTTACATTAATCTCTGAACAAGATTTTTTAGAAATGATTTCAGAATAAATTTATATTAAAATAGTAGATCCTTTTGCTATTTTTTTATTGGATTCATCAAAGTAGAAATCTATTCGACCTAAATTAATACCATATGCGCCTACTTGATTTACCAATATATTTTTGTCAGCACTATTTTTTACAATCGTTGGTTTGGGTAAAAATGTATGTGTATGACCGCCTATAATTAAATCAATATCTTTTGTGACCTTAGCTAAATTTAAATCAGATATTTTATTGGGATTATTTTTATAAAAATAACCGAGATGAGATAGGCAAATCACTAAGTCACATTTTTCCTCTTTTTTAAGAATTCTACTCATGTCTTGTGCTATTTCTATTGGATCTATATACTTAGTTTCCTTATACATCTTAGGGTCTACTAGGGCCTCTAATTCAATACCTAACCCGAAAACACCTATTTTTACACCATCCTTAATAATAACTTTATAAGGCTTTACATGCGTATCTAAAATCGTATTTTTAAAATTATAGTTAGCAGAAACAAAATCAAATTTAGCATTTGGTAATTGTTTAAATAAACCATTAATAGAGTTGTCAAAATCATGATTACCAATAGTGGCTAAGTCATATTTTAGCATGCTCATTAATTTAAATTCTATTTCACCACCAAAATAATTAAAGTAAGGTGTGCCTTGAAAAATATCACCAGCATCTAATAGTAAGGTATTTGGGTTTTCTTCACGAATTCTTTCAATCAAATTTGCTCTTCTGGCTACTCCTCCCTTGTTTGGATACCTGGAGTGAGAAGATTCAAATGATTCAATCCTACTATGAGTGTCATTAGTATGTAAAATAGTAATATGTTTTTGTTTCTTTTTAAAACTAGACAAAGTCAATCCTCCAACTGAAGTTAAAATAGCAGCTGCAGATGTTTGTTGTAAAAACTTTCTTCTATCCATCTTAGTTCAATTTTATACGATTATCTATTTGAGCTTTTAATGTATCTAAACTTTTAAATTCATCTTGAATTGCGTGACGCATTTTATAATCCGTTTTAAAAAGTGAAATTGGATTCTTAAAGAAATTCATCTTATCACCTCCACTTTGTAAATAATCAGAAGTTAATACAAAGTAATTTCTTTCAGAATTAAATTCCTGATCATTTACTCTTAACTCATAAGAATCATCTTTATTTATTATTAGTTTGATACTTTTAGATAGAGGATGTGCTTTTTTGTTTTTTATGAAATAGGATATTAATTGTTTTATTTTTTCTCCAGACATTTCTAATATAACCAAGCTATTTTCGAATGGCATTAATTCAAAAGAATTTTTATTTGTCACTTCACCTTTAGATATTCCCGCTCTAATCCCTCCATAATTGAACATAGAAAAATCTATATTATTATTTGTTTTTTTATTGAAAATTAAATTGGCTCTTCTAAGACATAAATCTGCTAATAAATTACCTAAGGAACTTTGCATCTCTCCATCATAACGGTTAATATCTTTTGGAGCATAAGAAATTATAGTATTAATTTCTTTAATCATTTTATTTTTATAGGGCTTAATTATCTGACTATACTTAAGACTTTTATTTATAGAACTGTCAATTTCAATTGTTTTAGCTGTTATTTTAACTAATGACAATGTTTTTTTTTCACAGCCAAGGAAAACAAAAAATAGACAAATGATAAGTAGTGACTTTTTCATATCTTTATTAACCCTTTTTAATTAAATTTGCTACAGCTAATTTAAGCTTTTATCAATTATCGACTATGATTTTTTCTAAAATTAAAGAACATTTTTTAAAAAAAAATATTCAGCAAGTGTCAAAAACTAGCAAAATTGTTGTTGCCAATAGTGAAATTAAAAGGATTGGTGTTTTAACAACAAATGAGTTGAATGATTTATATGATTTTTCTAGTATAGTTAAGACTAAATTTTCAAAATATAAAAATGTAAATTTATATAGCTTTAAGAATTTTAATAAAAAAGATGTAAAAACCTTTAATTTTTTTACACATAAAGATTTTGATTGGAGAGGAGAAATAAAAGACCCTAGTTTAATTAGTTTTGTGAATGAACAATTTGATTTGTTAATTTGTTATTTTGATACTAATAATATTTTTTTAGAGAGTATAGCCCAACTTTCACAAGCTAATTTTAAAATTGGCTTTTCTAATGTAAATCAATCAGTATTTGATCTAGAGATTTCAGAAAACCTAAAAAGCTTTAAAAATGTTGAAAATTTTAATTCAGAGCTCCTAAAATATCTTCATATTTTAGAAAGTAAAGATTTGTAACGATTAAAGAAACTATATTTTTATAGTAAATAATAAAAAGAAAGAAAATGCAAAAATTTATAGGAACAGGAGTTGCTCTTGTAACTCCGTTTAAGGAGAATAACAGTATTGATTTTGACGCCCTTACTAATTTGGTGGAATTTAATATAAATAATGGGACAGATTACTTAGTTATTAATGGGACAACCGGAGAGAGTTCAACCATTACTAATCAGGAAAAGTTAAAAGTAATAGATATAATTGCCAAAACTAATAAAGGTAGATTGCCACTTGTATTAGGTGTTGGTGGTAACAATACTGCAAATGTAGTGAATGAATTAAAAACAAGAGATTTTACTAATATTGATGCAATTTTATCAGTTGTTCCATATTATAGTAAGCCCACTCAAGAGGGTTTTTATGAGCATTTTAAATTAATTTCAGAAGCTTCTCCAGTAGATATTATTTTATATAATGTTCCCGGTAGAACTGCCAAAAACATGTCTGTTGAGACGATATTGCGTCTGGCTAAAGAGTGCAAAAATATCATAGCAATTAAAGAAGCAGGGAATAATACTCAACAATATTTAGAATTAATAAAAAATAAACCAAGTGATTTTTTAATAATATCTGGGGATGATGATTTGGCATTGGCAATAACATTAGCAGGTGGAGCGGGTGTGATTTCTGTCATTGGTCAGGCATTTCCAAAAGAGTTTTCTAAAATGATTAAGTTGGGATTGGAGGGTAAAAATAAAGAAGCTTACCAATTACATTTTAAATTAATGGATGTGGTAAATTATATTTTTGAAGAAAATAATCCAGCAGGGATAAAAACGGTACTTCAAGAATTAAATATTACCTCAAATTCAGTACGTTTGCCATTAGTAAAAACGAGTAATGAACTTGAATTAAAAATTGCTCAGTTTGTTAGTCTTTTTAATAGTTAAGATTAACAAATTTTTAGTATGATTAATACTTTTTTTCAATCTTTTTTATGCGATATTGCAGTACATAGTTAAGAGTGTTAGAAATCGCTTTAATAATCCATATTTAATTAGTAATTTTGCCCGATGCAAAAATTTAAAAATTTAGCTTATTTATTGGTACTTTGTATAATGTTATTCTCCTGTGGGGAATATCAAAAAGTATTAAATAAAGGTTCTGAAGATGAACAGTATAAAATGGCTGTAAAATTATATGAATCTCAAAAATATACAAAGGCGCTTCGTTTATTTGAAAAAATAACTCCTTACTATCGCGGGAAGCCTCAAATGGAGAGAATACAGTTCATGGTGGCTCAGTCAAATTTTAATGAAAAAATATATACAACAGCTGGATATTATTTTGATCGTTTTGCTAAAAATTATCCAAATAGTTCAAAAAAAGAGGAGTCTGCTTTTTTATCAGCATACAGCTATAAGTTAGCTTCACCTATTTATAGTTTAGATCCAACAGATACAAACAAAGCTTTGGAGGCATTTCAGGATTTTATAAATGAATACCCTGACTCTAAAAAACTTCCAGAAGCGAATAAGCATTATGCAGAATTAAGGATTAAGTTACAAAAAAAATCTTTTGAAATAGCAAAAACATATTATAGAACTGCAGATTATGATTTAAGAAATTATAAAGCTGCAATTCAAGCTTTTGATAATTTGTTATCAGACTATTTAGGTTCAGAATTTAAAGAAGAAGCACTTTACTACAGGTTAAAAGCGGCACATGATTTTGTGCTAAAAAGTTTTGATAGAAGAAAACTAGATAGAATAAAAGATGCAATTGATGCACATGGGAAATTGATTAGAAGTTTTCCAGAATCTAAATATATGGATGATTCTAATCTAATGTTAGCTACTTTACAAAAAGAGCAAACAAGGGTTGAAGCTTTAGTAAAAGAAGGAATAATAAAAATTTTATAAAAAAGTAAATAACAATCATGGATTATAAAGAAACAAAAGCGGCTTTAAGTACTGTTACTTATGACAAAAATGAAATCGAGGGACAGACAGAAAACATTTACGAAGCGATTTCAATTATAGCTAAACGAGCTAATCAAATTAACAATGATTTAAAGACTGAGTTAGTTGATAAATTAGATGAGTTTGCTACTTATAATGATAGTTTAGAAGAGGTTTTTGAGAATAAAGAACAAATAGAAGTTTCTAAATTTTACGAAAGACTACCAAAGCCTACAGCTATAGCAGTTGAGGAATGGTTAAACGAGAAAGTATACCATAGAACACCAGAAAAAGAATAATATGTCTGTTCTAAGCGGAAAGAAGATTCTATTAGGTATAACTGCGGGTATCGCAGCCTATAAAACAGCCAGCTTAGTTCGTTTGTTTATAAAACTAGGTGCTGAGGTGCAGGTTATTATGACGCCTAAGTCTAAAGATTTTATAACACCTCTGACACTTTCCACACTCTCTAAGAATCCAGTTCATTCTACTTTTTATGATAAAGATGAGGAAAATGAGTTATGGAATAATCATGTAGATTTAGGTTTATGGGCAGACCTTATACTTATAGCACCCGCTACATGTAATACACTCTCTAAAATGTGTAACGGTGTTTGTGATAACTTACTGTTAGCGACCTATTTATCCGCAAAATGTCCTGTTTATTTTGCACCTGCAATGGATCTAGATATGTACATCCATCCATCTACAGTAAATAGTTTAGAAAAATTACAAAGTTTTGGAAATATAATGATTCCTGTAACTTCTGGTGAATTAGCCAGTGGTTTAGTTGGAGAGGGAAGGATGGCTGAACCAGAGGATATTGTGTCATTTATAGAAAAAGATATTTTAAATAAATTACCATTAAAAGGAAAAAAACTTTTATTAACTGCTGGACCAACTTATGAAGCAATAGATCCAGTTCGATTTATTGGAAATCACTCTTCAGGGAAGATGGGATTCGCAATAGCTAAAGCAGCTGCAAATCTTGGAGCAGAAGTTATTTTGATTTCTGGGCCAACTAATCAGATAGTAAATCACTCTTTTATAAAAAGAATAGATGTTCAATCAGGTGAACAAATGTATACAGAAGCGCATAAATACTTTAGCACTAGTGATATCGCTATACTCTCTGCTGCGGTTGCAGATTATAAACCAAAAAATGTAGCAACTCAAAAAATTAAAAAGAATGACGCTACTATAGAAATAGAGTTAGAAAAGACAAAGGATATATTAGCTTCATTAGGATTAATTAAAGACCATCAGTTTTTAGTTGGGTTTGCTTTAGAAACAAATAATGAAATAGAAAACGCTACATCTAAATTGCATAGAAAAAATTTAGATATGATTGTTTTGAACTCTTTACAAGATAAAGGGGCTGGTTTTGCTACAAATACTAACAAAATAACTATCATCGATAAAGATTTAAACATTAAACCTTTTGATTTAAAGTCTAAAGCAGAAGTTGCTCAAGACATAATTAAAGAAATTATTATCAAATTATTTTAGTAGATTTAAACTTCGAACCAAATTTGTCTATAAATCAAATTTAGGTATAGTATTCGTTTAAAATTTTAAAAAGTAAAAAGTGCAAAATATACTTACTTTCTTCTTCTTGGTCTTTTCAATTATCAATATTAATTCACAAGAATTAAACTGTAAAGTAACCATAAATTCAGCACAAGTTCAGGGTTCGAACAGGCAGGTTTTTAAAACCCTAGAACGTTCTTTGTCAGAGTTTGTGAACCAAACCCAATGGACAAAAAAAGAAGTGAATTTAGAGGAAAGAATTAATTGTGCTATGAATATTATAGTGACCTCAAGGGATAATAATTCTTTTGAAGCGTCGATTCAAGTTCAATCTACAAGACCAATCTTTGGATCTACTTACGATTCACCAATACTGAACATAAGAGATGAAAATTTTTCTTTTACTTACAATGAATTTGATCCAATTATCTACAATAAAAATTCTTTTGACAGTAACCTTATCTCAACAATTGTATTTTATACGCATATTATTTTAGGAGCAGATGCTGATACTTTTAAAAAGTATGGAGGAGAAGTATATTTAAAAGAAGCACAAAATGTAATGCTTCAGGCACAGCAAAGTGGAATACAGTCATGGCAAAATGTTGTAGGTAAGCAAAATCGATATTTATTGATAGATAACTTTCTTTCTCCGAAATTAAAAAATTATAGAAATATTTTATATGACTATCATAGAAAAGGATTTGATACTTTTTATAAAGACGAGAAGTCAGCAAAACAGATAATAGAAAATAATTTAATTTCTTTAGAATCTATCTTCAACAAAACAGTAGGTAATTATTTAATTCGTTTGTTTCTAGATGCAAAATCTAACGAAATAGTAGGCGTATATTCCGGAGGAGTAAAAACAAATAAGTTATCTAATGTGACCAAAATACTTCGCAAAATTTCTCCTAATAATAACTCTAAATGGAGTAAGTTAGATTAGAAATAAGTATTGGGTTTTCAATAAAATTGATTAAATTTATTTTTTAAATAATTAGCCATTGCTTAGTTCAATTTCCATAAAAAATTATGCTTTAATTAATCAATTAGATATTGATTTCTCCTCAGGTCTATCTATAATTACAGGTGAAACGGGAGCAGGGAAGTCTATACTATTGGGTGCCTTGGGGTTAGTCTTAGGAAATCGAGCGGATTTATCCTCGTTAAAAGATAGCTCTAAAAAATGTGTTGTAGAAGTAAAACTAAAATTAGAGAATTATAATTTACTAACTTTTTTTGCTAAAGTAGATCTAGATTATGAGAATGATACTATTATAAGAAGAGAGATTTTACCTTCAGGAAAATCCCGTGCATTTGTAAATGATACTCCAGTTACCTTATCTATTTTAAATCAGTTAAAAGTTAAATTGATAGATGTTCATTCACAACATCAAACAAGTCAGTTGTCAGATTCTAGTTTTCAGTTTTCTATAATTGATGCTTTATCAAAAAATCAATCGAAAATCACTTCCTATAAAAGTCTTTTAAAGGAGCTGAACCTAATGAGAAAAGAGTTACTTCAGATTGAAGAAACTCAACGAGTTTCAAACCAACAATACGACTACAATCTTTATTTATTTAAGGAATTAGAAGAATCTAAATTACAAGTAGACGAACAGGAAAACTTAGAAGCTACTTTAGATAAACTCAATAATATTGAAGAGATTCAGTTACAATTATCAGATGCATTATCTATTACCATAAGCGATGATATTGGAATCCAATTTTTACTATCTTCTTTAGAAAGTAGTCTTCAAAAAGTGGCTCCTTTTTCAAAAGAATATCAAGAGTTATCTGATAGGATTACAAGTATTAAAATTGAGTTAGACGATATTGTAGGTGAGTTGGAAGCGGTAAATGAAAACTTAGAATTCAATCCAAACGAAGCAAATAAGATAAATGACAGATTACAATTAATTTATAATCTTCAAAAAAAGCATTATGTAAGTACCAACAAAGATTTATTAGGTATTCAACAAGAATTATCAGATAAATTATTGCAAAAGGAAAATGCAACAGAGTATATAATTAATACAAAAAAGGAAATTGATATTCTTTGTGAAAAAATAGATAAAATTGCAAATAATATTTTCATTGAACGAACAAAAGTTATACCGAAGCTAAAGGTATTATTAGAGGGTTTATTAGCAGAACTAGGAATGGAAAATGCACGTTTTTCAATTTTAGTATCTCATACGCAAGACTATTTTACTAATGGTAAAGATGAATTGCAGTTTTTATTCTCAGCGAATAAAGGGGGTAACTTTGGGGAACTTAAAAAAGTAGCTTCAGGAGGAGAATTATCTAGAATAATGTTATCCGTCAAAAAGATATTATCAGAAAACACTAAATTACCTACAATTATATTTGATGAAATCGATACTGGTGTTTCTGGTGAAATTTCAAATAAAATTGCTCAAATAATGCAGCAAATGAGTCAGCATATGCAGGTAATTACAATCACTCATTTACCTCAAATAGCTGCAAAGGGTTTAAACCATTACAAAGTTTTTAAAAGTGAGGTAAATGGAAAAACTACTACTAATC
This sequence comes from uncultured Polaribacter sp., assembly GCA_913047375.1. Lineage (GTDB taxonomy): Bacteria > Bacteroidota > Bacteroidia > Flavobacteriales > Flavobacteriaceae > Polaribacter. Next base: position 1,753 of record CAJWTV010000021.1, on the reverse strand, counting down.
TAAAGCTATTGACTCCTGAGGAAAGAATAGTAGAAATTGCAGAAATGTTAAGTGGAAAAGATATTTCTATCTCTGCACTTACTCATGCCAAAGAACTATTAATGTAATCAAAGTTCAAAAGAGTAACTTCTTAGTTATTAGCTCTCTATACTATCCTGTTTTTAGAATATTATTCTAACCAAAAATCGTTATTTACAGCATTAAAATATGAATAATTTAGGGGTATTGATCTTTCATTGCTAATTATTTAATAATTCTTTCTTTTTTTAATTATTATCATTTCAAATTATAATTTTATAATATAATAATGTATTTTGCATCTCAATTAATTAAAAATCACAATTTTATGAAAAAAATTACTTTATTTTTATTTTTCCTAACCATTTCATTTTCTATGAATGCCCAATTCACAGAAGGATTCGAAGCCGATATCCCTTCAGATTGGACAGTCATAAATGAAGGTGGTGCAAATGGATGGGTACAGAAAGCAACATCTACTGCTTCAGAAGGAGCAGCAGTAGCTAGTATCCAATATAACAGTACAGCACATGATGATTATTTAATCACACCAGCTATCGCGGTAGCCTCTGGTGTAAATGAATATATTTCATTTAAAGTAAGGTCTTCTTCAGCTACTTATTTAGAGGCTTATGAAGTTTTACTTTCAACAACAGACGTAACTGCAGCTGCATTTACAGAAGTATTACAAGCCTCTTCGCAGGCAGCAAATGCTTGGACAGATATTTCATTTGATTTAACAGCTTACGAGGGACAAACAGTTTATGTTGCTATTAGAGCAACTGATACTGATAAATTTTATTTGGAAGTTGATGCTGTATACAGTGGAGTTACTCCCGGACCAGCTCCAGATTGTGTAACGACACCAACTCCAGAAAATGGAGCGACAGATGTAGCAATTGATTCAAGCACAGCTAGTGTTACTATTGGTTGGACTGCAGCTACTTCAGGAGAAGCAGCAACAGCTTATGAAATTTTTTGGGGTACAACCTCAGGAGATTTAACCTCTATAGGTTCTATAACTGGTACAACAGTTAATATTACAAATATAAATTATGCTACAACTTATTATTGGAGCATCGTTCCAAAAAATCAAGGAGGAAGCGCAACTGATTGTGTTGAATGGAGTTTTACTTCAGCAGCTTTTGTACCACCTACCCCTGATTATTTAAATAATTTTACTGTCTTCCCAGGAACTCAGTGGTCTGAGGCTGCTGGTGCATATGGATCCCCAGCTGGTACAACAGGTGGTTGGGCACAAGATGATTATGCAAATGATACTTCAAGTACTAATGGTAAATCTGCAAAAATTAATATCTATGGAACAGCGACAGACGAATATTTAGTTACTAATGCATTTGATTTATCAGCAGGAAATGCTTATTTAAATTTTGATTTAGCATTAACGGTATGGAATGCTACAACTGCCTCTACTATGGGAGATGATGATTATTTAGCGTTATTAGTTACTACTGATGATGGAACAAATTGGGCGGAATTAGCTCGTTGGGACGTATCAAGTACTATAACAGCTGCAGGTGGACCGGTAGATGAAATATCTTTAGCAGGTTATACTAACAATACTAAATTTGCTTTTTATGCTTTTTCAGATACTACAGGTGGAGATAATGATTTATTTATGGACAATTTCCAAATAACATCAGCTTCTTTAACCGCAGTAACAGAGCCAACAGAAGCGGCACCAACACCACCGGCAAGAGAAGCTGGGGATGTT
>CAJWTV010000020.1 GCA_913047375.1 uncultured Polaribacter sp. | reverse complement strand
CTTTATCAGATTCATTAAAAGGTAAACAAGGTCGTTTCCGTCAGAATTTATTAGGGAAGCGTGTTGATTATTCTGCACGTTCTGTAATTGTTGTTGGGCCAGAGTTAAAATTATCAGAATGTGGTATCCCTAAGGATATGGCAGCAGAACTTTATAAGCCATTTGTAATCCGTAAGTTGATTGAAAGAGGTATTGTAAAAACTGTAAAATCTGCAAAAAAAATAATAGATAGAAAAGAACCAGTTGTTTGGGATATTTTAGAAAATGTAATTAAAGGGCATCCGGTTTTATTAAACAGAGCTCCTACTTTACACAGACTTGGTATACAAGCATTTCAACCTAAATTAATTGAAGGAAAAGCAATACAACTTCACCCGTTAGTTTGTACTGCCTTTAATGCCGATTTTGATGGAGATCAAATGGCTGTTCACTTACCATTAGGACCAGAAGCTATCTTAGAAGCACAAATATTAATGTTAGCTTCTCATAATATCTTAAATCCTGCAAATGGCGCTCCAGTTACTGTTCCTTCTCAGGATATGGTACTTGGTTTATATTATATGACTAAAGAGAGAATTTCTACTCCAGAAGTACCAATTAAAGGAGAAGGATTAACTTTTTATTCACCTGAAGAAGTTACTATTGCTTTTAACGAAGAAATGGTAGATTTAAATGCTGGTATTAAGGTAAGAACACAAGATGTTGAGAATGGAGAACAAGTAACTAAAATCATAGCGACGACTGTTGGTAGAGTTTTATTTAATGAAGTTGTTCCTGCTGCTGCTGGTTATATTAATGAAGTATTAACTAAGAAAAACTTAAGAGGAATTATTGGTGGTATTTTAAAAGCTACAGATATTCCTACAACAGGAGATTTCTTAGATGAAATAAAAAATATGGGATATAAATTTGCCTTCCAAGGTGGTTTATCTTTCTCATTAGGGGATATTATTATTCCTAAGGAAAAACAAGGAATGATTGACGCTGCCAATAAAGAGGTAGAAGCAATTGTTGGGAATTATAATATGGGTATGTTAACGCAAAAAGAGCGTTACAATCAGGTAATTGATATTTGGGGTAGAACCAATAACGATTTAACTGAGCTATCTATGAAGCGTTTACGTGAAGATCAACAGGGTTTCAATTCTGTTTATATGATGCTTGATTCTGGTGCAAGGGGTTCTAAAGAACAAATTCGTCAGTTAACAGGTATGCGTGGATTAATGGCAAAACCTAAAAAATCTACTGCAGGAGGTGGTGAAATCATTGAGAATCCAATTCTTTCTAACTTTAAGGAAGGATTATCCATTCATGAATACTTCATTTCTACTCACGGTGCACGTAAAGGTTTAGCAGATACTGCTTTAAAAACGGCAGATGCCGGATATCTAACACGTAGACTAGTAGATGTTTCTCAAGATGTTATCGTTAACGAAGAAGACTGTGGTACATTAAGAGGGTTAGAAGTTACTCCGTTAAAGAAAAACGATGAGATTGTAGAATCTTTATCAGATAGAATTGAAGGGCGTATTTCTTTGCAAGATGTATTTGTTCCAAATTCTGATGATTTGTTAGTAGGAGCAGGTGAATCAATTTCAATTAAAATTGCTGATGCAATTCAGGCATCTGGTATCGATAGAGTAGAGGTTAGATCTGCTTTAACATGTGAATCTAATAAAGGGATTTGTGCAAAATGTTACGGACAAAGTTTATCTACTCGTAAAAAAGTACAAATTGGTGAAGCAGTTGGTGTAATTGCAGCACAATCTATTGGAGAGCCAGGTACTCAGTTAACATTACGTACATTCCACGTTGGTGGTGTAGCAGGAAATATATCTGAAGAAAATAAATTAACTGCTAAATTTGAAGGAAAAGTTTCTGTAGATGATTTACGTACAGTTAGTGGTAAAGATAATGATGGTAAAGATATAGATATTGTAATTTCAAGAACTGCTGAAATTAAAATCATTGATAAGAAAACAGGTATTACTTTAAGTACAAATATCATTCCTTATGGATCATCTATCTTTAATAAAACAAGAACAAGTATTAAAAAAGGAGATGTAATTTGTCAATGGGATCCATTTAACGGAGTTATTGTTTCTGAATTTGAAGGAAAAGTAAAATTCGACAATTTAGAGCAAGGTGTAAATTACTCTGTTGAAATTGATGAACAAACTGGTTTTCAAGAGAAAGTAATGACTGATTCTAAAAACAAGAAAATTATAGCTTCTCTAATCATTGAAGATAAAGATGGTAATGCTTTACGTTCTTATAGTTTACCAGTAGGCGCTCACTTAATGGTTAGTGATGGAGATAAAGTAGATTCTGGACATACATTAGTGAAAATACCGCGTAAATCTGGTAAAGCAGGTGATATTACAGGAGGTTTACCTCGTGTAACAGAATTATTTGAAGCACGTAACCCATCGAATCCTTCTGTTGTTTCAGAAATTGACGGTGTAGTTTCTTTTGGAAAAATAAAACGTGGTAATAGAGAAATCATAGTAGAGTCTAAAACTGGTGATTTAAGTAAATACTTAGTTAAACTTTCTAATCAGATTTTAGTTCAAGAAAATGACTTTATTAAAGCAGGAATGCCTTTATCAGATGGAGCAACAACTCCTTCAGATATATTAAGAATTAAAGGGCCTTCTGCTGTTCAAGAATACTTAGTAAATGAGATTCAAGAAGTATATCGTTTACAAGGTGTGAAGATTAATGATAAACATTTCGAAGTAGTAGTTCGTCAAATGATGCGTAAAGTGAAGATTATTGATTCTGGAGATACTTTATTTTTAGAAAATCAATTGATCCATAAAATTGACTTTATCAAAGACAATGATGCTATCTATGGAATGAAAGTTGTTGAAAATTCAGGAGATTCAGAAAACTTAAAAGCTGGTCAGATTATATCTGCTCGTCAATTAAGAGATGAAAATTCTTTATTAAGAAGAAATGATCAGAATTTAGTTGAAGCAAGAGATGCTAAGCCAGCAACTGCAGAGCAAGTCCTGCAAGGTATTACAAGAGCTTCATTACAAACGAAGTCATTTATTTCTGCTGCATCTTTCCAAGAGACAACTAAAGTCTTAAATGAAGCTGCTGTTAACGGTAAAATAGATACTTTAGAAGGATTGAAAGAAAATGTAATTGTTGGTAAGAAAATACCAGCAGGAACGGGTATGAGAAAATATGATCATATTCTAGTAGGACCTAAAGATGAAATAGAAAAAAGTTTTTAATAAACGTTTCATCGTTTAAAATATAAAAGTTGAATTGTTTAATGTATTTTTTACATGATTCAATTCAACTTTTTTTTATTTCTAATAACTAAATAATTTTATAACTTAAGGGAATTAATCATGGAAGAGAATAAAAATAAAGAAGGACAATTAAACATTGAATTAGATCAAGCGATAGCTGAAGGTACTTATTCTAATTTGGCAATTATTAATCACTCAATGTCAGAATTTATTGTTGATTTTATAAATATTATGCCAGGTGTTCCTAAAGCAAAGGTAAAGTCAAGAATTATATTAACTCCCCAACATGCTAAAAGGCTTACCAAAGCTCTAGCTGATAATGTAAGAAAGTTTGAGAATGCACATGGTGAAATAAAAGATTCCGAGCAACCTCCTATTCCAATGAACTTTGGCCCTACAGGTCAAGCCTAAAGATTAGATAAAGCAATAAAAACCCTCAAAATTTGAATACTCTTGAGGGTTTTTATTTTTTTATTCCTGTATGCTATCTATAAGAATAGTTAATAAATCAATTGCAGCTTGTGCTATTTTAGTTCCGGGACCGAAAATACCAACGGCTCCAGCATCAAATAAATATTGATAATCCTGAGCGGGTATAACCCCTCCAACAATGACCATGATATCTTCTCTTCCGTAATCTTTTAATGCTTTAATCACCTTAGGAACTAGTGTCTTGTGACCAGCCGCTAAAGAAGATATTCCTAAAATATGAACATCATTCTCAATGGCTTGTTTAGCAGCTTCCTCAGGAGTTTGAAAAAGAGGTCCAATATCAACATCAAAGCCAATATCAGCATAGCCTGTAGCAACTACTTTTGCTCCTCTATCATGACCATCTTGTCCCAGTTTTGCAATCATTATCCGTGGACGTCTTCCCTCTAGTTCTGCAAACTGATCAGTTAAAACAGTAGCTTTTTTAAATAATTTATCGTCTTTTATTTCTTTACTATACACGCCAGATATTGTTTTATGAATTGCTTTATGTCTTCCAAAAACAGCTTCTAAAGCATCTGAGATTTCTCCTAAAGTAGCTCTATTTTTAGCAGCTTTCACGGCTAGCTCCAATAAGTTTTCTTCACCTGTTTTAGCAGCTTTTGTTAAATTTAGTAAAGATTTTTCAACTTCTATATTATTTCTTTCAGATTTTAATTTCTGTAAACGTTTTATTTGAGAAATTCGTACAGCCTCATTATCAACTTCTAAAATATGTAAAGGATCTTCTTGATTTAATTGATATTTATTAACTCCAACTATAACATCTTTTCCACTATCTATTCTTGCTTGTTTTTTTGCAGCTGCTTCCTCAATTCTCATCTTTGGAATTCCTTTTTCAATAGCTTTAGTCATTCCACCTAATTCGGAAACTTCTTCAATCAGCTTCCAAGCATTATTAGCTATCTCTTGAGTTAACTGCTCAATTTTATAACTTCCTGCCCAAGGGTCAACTGTTTTAGTAATAGAGGTTTCTTCTTGTAAATATATCTGTGTATTTCTAGCAATTCTTGCTGAGAAATCAGTAGGTAATGCTATAGCTTCATCTAGAGCATTTGTATGCAAACTTTGTGTGCCTCCAAAAACTGCAGCCATTGCTTCAATTGTTGTCCTAGCAATATTATTAAATGGATCTTGCTCTGTTAAACTCCATCCACTTGTTTGGCAATGGGTTCTTAATGATAAAGATTTTGGGTTCTTTGGATTGAATTTCTTTACAATTTTCGCCCATAACATTCTCCCTGCTCTTAACTTAGCAATTTCTTTAAAATGATTCATTCCAATTGCCCAAAAGAAACTGATTCGTGGAGCAAACGCATCAATATCCATCCCTGTTTCAATTCCTTTTTTAAGATATTCTAAACCATTTGCGAGAGTATATGCAAGTTCAATTTCCTCGGTAGCTCCTGCTTCTTGCATATGATAACCAGAAATTGAAATTGAATTAAACTTTGGCATATTAGCACTAGTATATTTAAAAATATCTGCAATAATTTTCATAGATGAAGAAGGTGGATAAATATATGTGTTACGCACCATAAACTCTTTTAATATATCATTTTGAATTGTCCCTGACAGATTTCCTATATCAACACCTTGTTCTTGTGCAGCAACAATATAAAATGCTAAAATTGGTAATACAGCACCATTCATAGTCATTGATACAGACATTTTATCTAACGGAATATTGTTAAATAGAATCTTCATATCCTCGACAGAATCTATAGCAACTCCTGCCTTTCCTACGTCACCTTGAACCCGTTCATGATCTGAATCGTAACCTCTATGTGTTGCTAAATCAAAAGCTACGGATAATCCTTTTTGACCTGCTTCTAGATTCCTACGATAGAAAGCATTACTTTCTTCTGCTGTAGAAAAACCAGCATACTGCCTTATAGTCCATGGTTTTCTTACATACATTGTTGAGTAAGGACCTCTTAAGTTAGGAGCAATACCCGCAATGAAATTTTCATGTAAAAAGCGAACATCAGAATTTTTTTCTGTATCTAATTTTATATGTTGAAGATTTTTCCTGATCATTAAATTGCTTAAGTATATTGATTCCTTACTAGTTTATCTCTTTTTCTTTATTTAAACGTCCTTTTTCATAAGTTTCAGACAATCTATTTCTTGTAATTGGTACTGTTAATGTTTTTATGTTTCGTTGTTTTACAAAAGGATATAATTCTAGATCATTAAGCATCTTATTTGACGAGTCTGGGTACAAGTTTGTCCCTAAAAAACTTATTTCTTTGGAATTATATTTTTCTTGTTCTTTATTCGCTTTTGTAGCTATTTTATTTTGTATTGTTCCTTCTTTTAGTAGTTTTAAAAATCCTCCAGATTTTTCTATTTTTTTAAAAAGCTCTAACCCTTTTTCTGCTAGTTGGTTTGATATAGATTCAATATAATAACTTCCTTCAGCAAATAATCGCCCATCTTTAAAATTAGCTTCCTCTTTTAAAATGAGTAATTGATTTCTTGAGACTCTTTCACCGAACTCGTTTGACTTATGATAAACCTGATCATACGAAATATTAGATATTGTATTAGCTCCTCCTAAAATGGCACTCATACATTCTGAAGTTGTTCTGAGCATATTTACATTATAATCATATATAGATTTATTACGTAAACTAGGTTGTACAAATATTTCTATATTACTATTTTCTATATTGTATTCTTTATATAGAGCTTTTATAAGTATTTTAAATGCACGTAATTTTGCAATTTCGAAAAAATAATTACCTCTTACAGAAAATATAAAATGAATATTAGTTAATATATTTTTATTAAGCTTATCTATATATTCATTCGTATGCGCTAGTGCATAAGCTAATTGTTGAACTATTCCTGCTCCTGCATTTTCATATAATGAAACATCTACACAGATTGTATTTAGTGTAATTTTTGCTATTGAATCTAATCTTTTAAAATCAGATTTTAAATTGTCAAACCAATTACCATTTTCTGCTAAATTTCCAATTATATCTATTTGAAAAAAAGTTTTTTTCTTATTTATTATTTTAGAAATATTTTTTATAAAATTTTCATCTAAAAAATTAAGCTTAAAGAATAATTTAGTAGATCCTAAATTTATATTTTCTAGTAAAAGTTTTGTGTTGAATTTTTTGTTTGCGGTAAATTGAATGGAATCAGCTCCTTTTTTCAAAGCGTCTAATGCTAATGAATTTGCGATATTTACATCATCAATAAAAATAGATTGGCATATAGAAAAAGATTCATTTGGTGATATTATTTTTAGATTCTTTCTATCCGCAGAAGTATAGTAGGGTTTTACAGTAATATCTTCTTCAGTTTTCCAAAGCAGGGTGTCATTATAGTCTAATCCATTTAAATCTACTTGAATCTTTTGTTTCCATAGACTAGCGGATGAAGTTGCTTCAAATTCATTAAATAGAAACTTATTCATTTTTCAGAGTATCAAATTCTATAATATAAATATCTTCATTTTCTTTTTTCATTAAATATTTCTCTCTGGCAAATCTCTCTAACTCCAATGAATCTTTAAATCTTTTAATTATTGACTTATCTTTTGCGATCTCTATTTTATAAAACTGAATTGTTTTTTGAAGATTGTCAATTTCTATATTATACTTCCTATGTGTTAAATAAGAATTGTCGTCAATGAAAAGCATCCAAATAATAAAAGGTACTAAAATGAGTACAAAAGTATTAGTAACAAATTTTAGTATTTTAGAATTGCTTTTAATCTTTTTAAAATTCATTTTTATAACCGCTCGTTAATAACCGTTCTTACAATATCTATAGCAACAGTATTAAATTTATCATTTGGAATTATTATATCTGCAAAATTCTTAGTAGGTTCGATAAACTGCTGGTGCATTGGCTTCAATGTATCTTGATATCTATTTAGAACTTCATTGATATCTCTACCACGTTCAGTAATATCTCTTTTCATTCTTCGAATCAACCTCTCATCAGTTTCTGCGTGAACAAATACTTTTATATCAAATAGGCTTCGTAATTCCTCATTATTAAAAATCAAGATTCCTTCTACGATAACAACTTTTCTTGGATGCGTTTTTATAGTATCTTTTGTTCTATTATGAGAAACAAAAGAATAAACAGGTTGATCTATAATATTACCTCCTTTAAGATCTTTTAAATGCTTTACTAATAATTCAAAGTCTATAGCTCTTGGATGGTCAAAATTTATTTTAGCTCTCTCATCATAAGATAGCCCCTCTGTTGCTTTATAATAGGAGTCCTGTGAAATAACACAAACTTCATCTGTTGGTAGTTGATTTATAATCTGGTTAACAACAGTAGTTTTACCACTTCCAGTACCTCCTGCAATTCCTATAATTAGCATTTTATCCGACATTAATTTAAATAAATGATTTAAACAAATTTAAAAAAAATAATAGAGATATATGTGTATAAAAAAAGTTCTTTCATTTGAAAGAACTTTTTGAGCTAAATAGACTTTTAATTAAGAGTTGGCAAATAAATATATTTTTTAAAGAACCACAAAAACATCTTTTCCTTTAAAATTATTATTATATTCTATTTAGAGCCTCTTTATAAGTTTTTAAACAACGTTCTCGTGCAATTTTATGATCCACTATTTCTGAGGGGTAGGTAAGTTCTTGAAGATCTGGGACCCATTTTTTAATGTAAGATAATTCTTTATCAAATTTTTGAATTTGGGTAGTCGGGTTAAAAATCCTAAAATAAGGGGAAGCGTCAACACCACAACCTGCTACCCATTGCCAATTACCAATATTACTTGATTGTTCGTAGTCATGAAGTTTTTCTGCGAAATATGCTTCTCCTAAGCGCCAATCTATTAATAAATGTTTGCATAAAAAACTACCAACTAGCATACGTACCCTATTATGCATAAATCCTGTTTGGTTTAGTTCTCTCATTCCAGCATCGACCAAAGGATATCCTGTTTTTCCTTCACACCATTTTTTAAATTCCTCTTCGTTATTTCTCCAAACAATTCTATCATATTGAGGTTTAAAACTATCTTTTGTTGTATTGGGATAATGCCAGAGTATTTGCATAAAAAATTCTCTCCAGATTAATTCTTTTAAAAAAGTAATATTATTGCTCTTAGAGGCTTTTTTAACCATTTCTCGAATACTAACTGTTCCGAATCGAAGATATGTCCCTAATCTCGAAGTGCTGTTTTGTGAAGGATAATTTCGAGTTTCTTCATAATTATCAATTACACTAGAAGACACTTTATAAGAAGCTACTTTTATATTCGATAATTTAAAACCGATATCAGTAATACTTAGAAAAGGATTATTAATTGTTTTTATAAATTGATGAGTATTATCTTCTGATGGAAAAAAAGTTATTCCTTTATAATTAAATGCTTCTAACCATTTTTTAGAATAAGGTGTATATACTTTATATGCAGTTCCATCTTTTTTTACTATTTCATTTCTTTCAAAAATCACTTGGTCTTTATAAGATTTAAAGTTGATTTTTTTTGATGCTAAAAGTTCTTTAACATCCTGATCCCTCTTTAGTGCGTAGGGTTCATAATCATGATTTGTAAAAACAGTATCAATAGTATACTTTTCTGATAATTTTTTGAAAAGTTCAATTGGTTTATCATGAAAAACAGAAATGCTAGAGCCGAATTTATGTAATTGATTATTTATATTTTCTAATTCTTGATGTATAAAAGAGACTCGAGAGTCATCTGAGTTTATTTTTGATAAAATATCTTTATCAAAAATAAATAAGGGAAGTACTTTTTTACCACTATTCAAGGCATGAAATAGTCCACAGTTATCGTTTAAACGTAAATCTCTACGAAACCAAAATATTTGTATTTCTTTATCCATTATTTGTATTCTCCAAAAAGCTCAATTAATTTTTTTTGTCTGTAAGAAAATATTTCCTCCAATTTTGGTTTTACTAAAATAGGATGTATTAACTGACCTATAATTCCTAACGGCACCTTATAATCTATAATATCTTCTAATTCAACACCACCGTTTATCTCTTTTATAAAATGTTTGTGATGCCAAAGAGAATAAGGCCCATACATCTGCTCGTCTACAAAATATTTTTTTTCTTGGATATGAGTAATCTCCGATACCCATTTGGTTTTAATACCTAATAGAGGAGTAACTATGTATTGTATAATTTGTCCAATATAAAGAGGTCTGTCTATTTTAGAAATAATATTGAAACTCATGTAATCTGGGGTAATAATTTTTAAATTTTTTGGATTTGATAAAAATTCCCAAGCTTCATCTAGAGAAATTGGGAGTTTTTGTGTTTTATGAAGTGAGTATATTTTCATTAATTATGAATTAAAATATATAGATTTAAAGATGTAGCAATACAAAGCCAAATCATATAAGGTAAAAGTAGATATCGTAATTTCTCCATTTTATATTTGAATTCAAAAAAGAAATAAAACACAAGTGAAGTTAATAAAAGAATATTAATTAGTGCTAGTGTGACTAAATGTTGATTAAAAAATATATAATTCCAACTTATATTGAGTACTATTTGAATTAAATAAAATATTTTTATTTTTTTAGTATTTGATCTATAAAAAAGGAATCCTAAGTATATTGAAAAACAAAACATAATAGTAGTCCATGCAGCTCCAAAAACCCATCCTTCAGGAGTCCAGGGCGCCTGATTCAAACTAGTATACCAAATAGATAAAGGTCCATTATTCATTAACCAACTCCCAATAGCGAGTCCTCCAAAATTGATAATAATAAAAAAAATTATGAGTTTGGTTAATTTCATAAAAACAGAATTATTTAAGACTATCTATTTTTTTTAAAATAGCATCAGCCTCTAGATATTTTTGATCACTATCACTTCTATTAATTGATTGAAGCTTAAATCCTTGCTCCATTAATTTTTTGTATTCATCTTGTAGCTTTTCTGTCTCAGTTTTTTTTTTGAATAATCCGAACATAATTTAATATCTTAAGTGTTTTGTTATTTTAGAACTAAATGGCTTAGTGATAGAAAAGAAATAATCTATTAACTTTCCCTCTGGATCTAATAAGTATTTTTGAAAATTCCATTTTACAGAGGAACTTTTTTTACCATTAAAACTTCGTAAGGTTAACCATTCATAGAGTGGATGTATGTCATCACCTTTTACTTCTATTTTTTCTGTTATAACAAACGATACTCCATAATTTACTTGACAAAATTCTTCTATTTCACTAGAGTTACCAGGTTCCTGTTTTCCAAATTGATTACAAGGCACCCCTATAACCACTAAATTATTTTTGTAAGTATTACTTAGTTTTTCTAGACTTTCATATTGGGGAGTAAAGCCACACTTAGATGCTACATTTACAAAAAGAATATGTTTATTTTTATATTCAGATAAATTGATTGCTTTTCCTTTCAAATCATTTATTTGAATGTCGTAAAATGATGTTCTTGCCATTTTTTATAGTTTGAAGCTAACAATACCGCAATCCATTTCAAAAATTTGACCGGAAATTGAGTTTGCTTTATTAGAAATTAAGAATGTTGCCATATCTGCAACTTCTTCAGGGTTTAAAAATCTTTTAAGAGGATGACGCTCTGTAATACTTTCAATCATCCTTTCATTTCTTAATAATTTAGAAGCTAATTCTGTGTCTGTTACTGTAGGCGCGATTCCATTAACTCTAATTATTGGTGCAAGCTCTGCACCTAAAGATTTCACCAAGCCTTCCACTCCAGATTTTGCTGCAGCTACACTTGCATGATAAGGCATACCTAACTTGGCAGCTACTGTACTAAATAATAATATTGATGGATTTTCGCCTTTTTTTAGAATCGGAAGATATTGTTGGATTGCTTTTACAGCCCCAATAACATTTATTTCAAAATCTTGTCTAAAATCCTCTAATTTTAAGCGAGAGATAGGCTTTAAATTTATACTACCAGGACAGTAGATTAAAGTGTCTAATCCTTCTATTTCTGGTAATTCATCGACTAGAACATCGCAGCTATAATGTGTTAAATTTTGATGATTTTCTGTAGGTTCTGTTCTACTAATATTTATTACTTTATTTTCTTCTAATAAAGAAGCAACAATAGCTTTTCCAATTCCTTTACTACCGCCAATAACTAAAATTTTTTTCATAATACGTTTAAGGTCTTCCTTTCAAACGCTTTTCAATTTTTTGTTTAATTACTGTTAAGCGTTTCATAAGGTCCATTAATAATGGATCATTATTTTGTTTGTAAACTTCATTAATCTCTAGTATCAAAGCTTTAACTTCTCTAGATGCTACAATTCTATCACTTGTTGTTTTAAATGAGAATTTTCTTGTTTCGAATTCTACTGCTTTCTCTTCTAATGTCATTATATTATATACGATTATTGTCTTAATTTTCGAATATAAATATAAATGTTAGATAAGCAAGTAAAATCTCAAGTTATTATGATGTTAAAGGTTTTCCTTTAAGACGCTTTTCAATCCTTTGTTTTATAACTGTTAGGCGTTTCATAATATCCATAAGCTCTTCATCTTTACTCTCTTTGTAAACTTCATTTATTCCCAAAATTAAATCCTTTGCTTCTCTAGCGGCTAATATTCTATCACTAGTTGTTGGGAATCTCATTTTTCTTTTTTCAAATTCAAGTGCTTTTTCAATCAATTCCATAATTTAATAATTTAGGGTATTTTGTAATTCAGCTATCTTCTGAGGAGTATTAAATTTACCGCCAAAAAATGAAGTTACTGTAGAAGATGTATCATCTTTAATTCCTCTAGAGGATACACATAAATGTTTTGCATCTATTATAACAGCTACGTCTTCTGTTTTTAATACTTCTTTAAGTTCTTCAGCTATCTGGTTTGTTAAACGTTCTTGAACTTGTGGTCTTTTTGCATAATATTGTACAATCCTATTTAATTTGGACAAACCAATTACTTTACCTGAAGAAACATAGGCAACATGAGCCTTACCCATAATTGGAACAAAATGATGTTCACAATTTGAGTAAAATGTTATATTTTTCTCTACCAACATTTGATTATATTGATACTTATTATCAAACAAGGCAACCTTTGGCTTATTCGCTGGATTTAATCCTGAGAAAATTTCTTCAATGTACATTTTAGCAACTCTTTTGGGAGTTCCTTTTAAAGAATCATCTGAAAGATCTAATCCCATTACATCCATAATTTCTTTAAATAGGTCAGCTATTTTTTCTTTCTTTTCTTGATCTGAAATATTAAAAGCATTAGGCTTCATAGGTGTTTTTAAACCTGTAAATAAATGATCATCACCAACTTCTTCAAAAGAGAAGTTATTTAATTCAGTATCATTATTATTGCCTTTAGTAATCATATGGTATCTTTTTAATGTGCTGTCTTTAAAACCTGAGTTTAAAACAAAGCACTTTTATATTATCGCTTTGAAATCGAGTTATTAGATATCGATCTTTGTCTGTTACATTTAAATCTCCCTTTTTCGAAGGTTCTTAATTTTTCATGCTTAGTCTTTCTTCCTTGAACTCTCTCTCTCCAAAGTTTAAAGCTTTTTAACTTCATTTGCTTTCGCATTAAGTTAATTACTTCTTGCTCTTTCAACCCAAACTGAAACTCTATAGCCTCGAAAGTTGTTCTATCTTCCCAAGCCATTTCTATTACTCTATCTATTGCTATTGAATCTAGTACTATCATTAGTAAAAGTCATAATTTTTTTCGTTTTCGATCTTTAGATCTGTTAAACGATTAATAAAATTTCGATTTTCCTTCAATAATTTATTATTTGCAAAGCTTACAAAGTTTCCTTGGCCATGAATACTATAACCGTTTGTTTTGTAAATGTGTAATTGATAATATGGTATTGCCCAGCTATAGTTTTTCAAACCTTTGTTTATATGGACTATAATTCCTTTTTCTCTTATTTCCAGATTGCCATAGTTGATGTCGGAAACTGAATTTATGATATCTTTAAACCCAGAGCTTACTTTAGTTATCATCATTCTTTTGGAGCCAACACCTTTCATTTTTATTGCTTTAAAAAAGGAATAAGATTTACCTATCAAATTATTGATTGCTGTTTCAGTTTCTTTGTTAGTATGCGTTGTGTTGAATATCATTTTATTAAAATCCTATTCAAATGTACAAAATGTTTAAGAGATTAGGTAAAACATTAAACAAAATTAACAAAAGATTATATTTTTATATTTAAAGTCTTAATTACTGGGCAACATCTTCTTTCTATTTGTAATGGTATGTTTTTTTAAGATTCGATAGCTTTCTTTCTGTACGACTGAATTTTTCTTTAAATTCCAAAGAATATCACTAGCCTTTTTTCTGTTAGTTTTTATATCTACTATAGGTTTTGGATAATCTTTCCCCAATTCAAAGTCATTAAACTGCATATCTAAAATTGTCATTAAATAAGGTTCATGAATAAAATTTATTGATAAATTAGAAAGTTCTGGACACCATTTTTTGATAAAAACACCATCTACATCATGCTCAATACTATTTTTTATAGGATTATATATCCTCAAATTATTTATACCTGTTTCGCCTGCTTGCATTTGTAATTGAGGGAAATGAATTCCAGGTTCAAAATCTAGAAACATTCTAGATAAATGAGAAGTTGCTTCTTGCCAAGGCTGCCACAGAATATGAGTAAAGAATGAGACTAACATTGCCCGCATTCTAAAATTTAAATAACCAGTTTCATTTAAACACCTCATTGAGGCATCTACCAACGGAAAGCCTGTTTTACCAGTTTCCCAGGCAATTTTATATTCTTTAGATAGGTTCTTTTTTAATTTATGGTATCCTTTATTAATACTTGATTCTTCCATGGTATGTTCCATCTCAAATTTTTGAATAAAATGTGCCTGCCACCTTAATCTAGATATAAATGCTCCCAAATGTTTATTATTAACCTTCTCTAATTTTAGACTAGTTGCTTTTTGAAAAACTTCTCTGATAGAGAGATTTCCCCAAGCTAAGTAAGTAGATATTCTGCTAGAACTTGTTCTTGATTTTTCTGGCTTAGATATATTAAACATATACTCTTTATGTCTTTCTAAAAAAAAAGAATTTGCATACTTCCAAGCTGTTCTTGTTCCTCCTTTTTGAAATACGAGAGATTTTTTAGTTGTTAAATCCGTTAGATTGAAAGTAGATGAAATTTGATCTATTTCTTTAATACTTATAAATTGATTTTTCTTAGGTTGAAAATTAAATTGCTTTTGATGCATATACTTATTCCAGTTTTCAAACCAGTCTTCTCGATTTAATAACCCCCTTAATACACCGTTGTTACTATTTTCAATCCAATCTATAGAGTTATTTCTACAGTATCTATTAAAGTCCTTATCTCTGTTATAAGTAATTAAAAGACCAGTTTCTTGGTGTGAAAAAACACTATTTACTTGATAAAAGTTTTGTATTTGATTAAATCCACTAATTATCTCAGAATTTATAACTAATACTTTAGTATTATACTTCTTTAAATTTTCATTAATATCGTTTAATGATTGCTTAACAAAATTCCAATGTCTTTCACTATAATGTCTTTCATTTATAAGCGTTTTTTCAAACATATATAAAAACAAAACTTTTTTATTGGAGTTACAAGCATTAAAAATAGCCTCATTATCATTTAAACGTAAATCACGTTTTAGCCATATAATATTTATGAATTCTTTATTAGTATTCATTTGGGTTTGCTATTATATGTGCTGCTTTTTCTTTAATTTTAAATAAATTTTCTGGTGTAATTTTTCGAAGTAAACTATACATCATTCCCATTCTAAAATTTCCTGATAATTCCTTTTTTTTGTCATCCAGAAAATTCCAGTATAAACTATTAAAAGGACAAGCATCTTTTGTTATTTTTTCTTTTTTATTATAGACGCAGCTGTCGCAATAATTTCCCATTTTATTTATGTAGCTTCCACTAGATACATAAGGTTTTGTAGCAATCTTTCCACCATCCGCAAATTGGCTCATCCCTCTAGTGTTTGGTAATTGAACCCACTCTACAGCATCCGCATATATCCCAAGATACCAAGCATCTACTTCATCAGGGTTTGTTTGAGCTAATAACGCATAATTACCAGTAATCATTAATCTTTGTATATGATGAGCATAACTATTATCTAGAGAATTATTAATTGAGTTTTTTAAACAATTCATTTTTGTTTTTCCTGTCCAATAAAATTCTGGTAATTTATTTTTATTATTTAATTCATTAAGTTTTTTATAGTCGGGCATAAAGTTCCAATACATCCCTCTCATATATTCTCGCCATCCTAGAATTTGTCTTATAAATCCTTCTACTTGTGCAATTTCAATTTCTTCTTTCTTAAAACGATATATTTCTAAAGTTTTTTCAATGACTTCTTTTGGAGAGATCAATTTTATATTCATAGCAAACGATATTCTAGAATGATATAAATAAATTTGATTTGTGTGCATAGCATCTTGATAATCTCCGAAATGCACTAATAAATTTTCACAGAAATAATCTAATTGAATTAATGCTTGATCTCTATTTATTGGGTATTCAAAATATTTCGGATTGATTTTTCCTATTGTTTTTATTTCTGCTTTATTTATTTCCGCTAAAATATTTTCTACATTATTATCAAAGCTTTTGAAAGGAGGGATTAAAGTATTTTCCTTCCATTTTTTTCTATTGCTTTTATCGAAATTCCATTTTCCACCTTCTGGCTGATCATTAATTACTAATATTTGGTGCTTCTTTCTCATATTTCTATAAAAATTCTCCATCAAAAATTGTTTTTTTCCTTTAAAGAAGGTCGCTAGCTCCTCTCTTTTTGTGTAGAAATGTTCAGTTTCATAAACCTCATTATTTATAGATAAATCTTTACAAAAAACCTTTAATTGCTTATCTAAACGATATTCATCAGGTAGTAAGTATTCAAATTTTTCTGCTTGAAATTTTTCCAGTACTATATTTAAATTTTCAGTTAATGAATGTGTGTTTTCTTTATCTAAAATTGATAAATATTTTACTGAATGCCCTTTTTCATTTAATTCCTTTGAAAAACTTCTCATTGCTGCAAAAAACCCTGTTACCTTTTGAATATGATGGATAACATAATCTGTTTCTTGCCGCATTTCAAAAATACAATACAAGATATTTTCATTTATATCTTTAAACCAAGAATGATTACTATTAAGTTGGTCACCAAGAATTAATCTTACAGTTTTCATTTCTAAAAAATATTTTTTTGGAGCCACAGATTTTGATATTTTGATTCTGGATCATATCTTTCTGCTTGTGACTTTATATTAAATTTACGATCTCTGGGATCATTACCAACTCCAGATATATACAGCCAATTACCATAGTTTGAATGAACATCATAATCAATTAACATTGACTCAAAATAAGCAGCTCCTATACGCCAATCTAACATCAGTTCTTTTGAAAAATAGGAAGCTACATTTTGTCGTCCACGATTGCTCATGAAACCTGTTTCTTTTAATTCAATCATATTTGCGTTTACAAAAGGTTCTCTTGTTTTTCCTTGAATCCAATTTTGTATTTGGCGATCATCAGTCTTCCATTCATATTTTTTTTCTAATATTCCATCAATTTTAAAAAATGAACTACTATGTTTAATAGAAATATATTTGAAATAATCTCTCCAGATTAATTCAAATATTAACCAGTATGTAGATTGGTTAGCACCAAATTCAGCTTCATATTCTTTAATCCTCCAGTAAATTGTTTTGGATGAAAGACTCCCATTTGCAAGCCAAGGAGAAAATTTAGAGCTATAATCTTCGCCAATCAAACCATTTCTAGTTTGTTTATATTGGCTTAGTTTTTTGGATTTGGAAAAGTAGAAATTTATCCTATTTAAAGCTTCCTTTTCTCCTCCATTGAAAGGAAAAGCAGAATTATTATTTTTATTTAATGCCTTATACCCAAGCGTCTCTAAACTAGGAACTACAGTATTGTTATTTATTAGATTTGTTTTATCCCTTCTTGTAAAAATACTTTCAGCCCTTATAGTACTATATTTCTCAACCTTTTTTCTAAAGTTTGAAAAAACGTTTGAGATAGATTTGATTTCAATATTAATATCTTCTGGATGATATAAAAACTGGTCATATACAGAAGTTACTTTAATATTATTATTTAGGTTGTTTTTTACATCTTTAAATATTGTAAGCTCTTCGGAAGTCCATTCCTTTTGGATGTATATGTCTGAAATATTATATTCTTCACATATAGATGGAATTATTCCTTTTGAGTCATCAAAATACGTAAGTAGTGTTATGTTTTCTTTTTGTAAATTATTTTTTAATTCTGTAATTGTTTCAATTAAAAAATTAGCTCTAAAAATTTCTATTTTTTTAAAGCCAAATATATTTTTATTAAAAATATTTACATCAAAAACATATATAGCAATAAGCTTATCATGACTTTTACTTGCCAATTCAATTGCTTTATTATCTAAAACTCTTAAGTTATTTGTGAACCAAATTAAACCAACACTCTCTTGTTTCTTCTGCATTTTTCGCTACAATATTTAACTTCATCCCAGTTTTTTTCCCATTTTTTTCTCCAGCTATAAGGTTTCTTACAAACCAAACATATTTTTTCTGGCAAATTTTGTTTCTTCAATAATTTAAGTTTTAGAAATTTTATCTATCATACCATTAAAAATAAACCAGTGAAAAGGAGCAACGGCATACCAATATAGACGTCCAGGTAAACCCCTTGGCCTAAAAGTAGCAGTTTGATATAGTGTCCCATCTTCTATTTTAAATTCAAGCCATGCCTCGCCAGGTAAAATCATTTCCGCATATAAGAGTAATTTTTGATTATTTTTGTCGGCATATATTACCCTCCAAAAGTCAAGAGCATCTCCCGAATTTAATTCTGTTGGATGTCTTCTCCCTCTTCTTAAACCTGCCCCTCCAAAAAATTGATCTATGAATCCTCTAATTTTCCAAAGGATTGTACCATAATACCACCCTGTATTTCCTCCAATAGCCCAGATTTTATTTAAAGCCATCTCTTCGTTAATTATTTTTCGATTTTTTTTGTCCTGAAAGCATCCATGTTTAGGAACGTTTATAAATTCATGTACATAGTTTTTTAATCGTCCACTACTGACATATGAATCTTTCCAGCTAGATATAATACTATTTTGTTTTATTTTAACGAAAGCAAACTCAACAGCTTGCTTGTAAGTCATAGGATCTACATCTAAAATTTTATTAATGTTACTTTTTTTACCAATTACTTCAACCCCCATTGAATTTACTAATGAATTTGCAAGTTTGTAGGATGTTGATGTTACGAAGTATAACCAGTAAGACGAGAGTTTAGGAGTCATTACAGGAACAATTCCTATCCATCTTTTTAATTTCCTCACTTCAGCAAATTTTAATAACATTTCTTTATATGTCATTACTTCTGGGCCAAAAACATCAAAAGATTTATTATATAATTCTTCTCTATCTAATGCTTTATGAAGAAATCCTAGTACGTCTCTTATGCCAAGAGGCTGTGTTTTTGTGTTTAACCATTTTGGAGCAATCATTATCGGTAGCTTCTCTACAATATCTCTAATTATTTCAAATGAGGAGCTTCCTGAACCAACTATTATCCCTGCTTTAAAAGTAGTAAGTGCATAGCTTTTAGATGCTAATTTTTTTTCTACATTTTTACGAGAAAGTAAATGTTTTGATAAATTTGTATCGTTTGTAATCCCACTTAAGTAAATTACTTGTTTTAATTTAGTGTTCTCAGCAAAACGCTTAAAATTAAAAGCACATTTTTCTTCTAGGATATTAAATTCTTTAGCAGAATTTGACATTGAATGAATAAGGTAATACGCAAAATCTATATCCTTAGGCAAGTTTTCTAAGCTAGAATAGTCTAAAAAATCAATTTCTGCTAGAATTATATTTTTTCTATCTCTAAAATAATTTTGAGCTCTTTCATAATCTCTTACAGCACAAACAACAGTATGTCCATCGTTAAGTAATAAAGGTATTAACCTCTTACCTATATAGCCTGTTGCCCCTGTAACCAGAATTTTCATAACATTAAGCTCTTTTTTTTGGTCTTTGATATGTTAATTGCTTTTTGAAAGCGGGTATAGTGTATGTGTCAAGACCATTTATTGCCGCAATTTTTCCAATTGAAAGGTTAATTAATCCATCATTCTGTAATAATTCGTCATTAATATATAACTCTTCGATTTGTGCAACAATTAACATAACATCATTTGAGGGAACATATATTTCCTCAATAAACTTCATACTCATTTGAACAGGTGAACCTTTTACAAAGGGAGCTTTGAAATCACCTTTAAATACTTCTTCTAGACTGGTTACATCGAATTCTGATATTTCCTCTGGATATTTTGCAGATGTATGATGGGCATCATCAATAATATCTTCATAAATATGATTTATTGTAAAATAGCCGATGTCTTTAATATTTTTATGTGTATTTCTTGGAACAGTTGTAGGCCTGAGAACAAATCCTAAAGTAGGGGGATTTGACCCTAAATGAATCACTGAACTAAAGATAGCAACATTAGATATTCCTTCAGTACATATAGACCCCAATAAATTCGCGGATTTAAATCCAGAACAACTATTTATTAGATTTATTTTATAAATTTTATCTAATTTATCTATATCTTTTCTGTTAAAAAAAGCCATTAATATTGTTTAAAATTATTTATTTTGATATTCTTTGCATTAAGGTCGTGCATTAAATTATATAAACCAAAAAATGTTCTATTTATATAGATAAAGTGCTTGGAACCTCTATTTCCATTCATATTTTTAAGTTCCGAGCTTTTTGCATATTTAGCTCCTAAGTCAGAAATTCTACTAAAGAATTCATCGTCTGAAAAATCAAATTCTTCATTATGAAATGGTTGAGTAAATAAACTTAGCATTTCGTAAAACATTGCTCTAAAAAAAATAAGCTCTTCTTTAGAATCATCTTTTCTTAAGATTTCTAACTCATATAATTTACTCTCAAACAAAGTAGGGTTATTGATACACTCTGGTTTAGCTAATTCGAAGTAGGGTATGTAAAACTCTTCGGGAATAGATTTCATACATCCAAAATCTAAGGCAATGAGCTCATTATCCTTAGAAACTAAAAAATTTCCTGGGTGAGGATCTGCATGAACTTTTCTTAAATTATGAATCTGATGCATAAAAAAATCCCACAAAGCTTGTCCTAATTTATTTGAAACTTCTTGGTTTTTGTTTTTAGGCGTAAATTCAGAAAGATGTTCGCCCGTCATCCAATCCATAGTAATAATTCTCTCTGAAGAATATTCAGAATAATATTCTGGAAATTTTAGATTAGGAATATGTTTGCATTTTTTTGAAATTTCTTTACTTTGGTCAATTTCTAAAATATAGTTTGTTTCTTCTGTCAACTTATCTTCTACTTCCTTAAAATACTTATCAGAATCGTTTCCTCTGATATTAAACATTTTTATTGCAATTGGTTTAACTAAAGCCAAATCTGAAGCTACACTTTCTGCTACCCCTGGATACTGTATTTTAACTGCTAAGAATTTACCATCTTTTTCAGCCTTATGGACTTGACCAATACTAGCTGCATTCTTAGATGTTAAATTGAATTTATCAAAAATTTCATTAGGACTTTTCCCAAAGTATTTTTTAAAAGTTTTAGAAACTAATGGGGGGGATAGTGGAGGTACAGAAAATTGTGCTAGAGAAAATTTTTCTACATATGCAGCAGGAAGGATACTTTTTTCCATACTTAACATTTGTGCAACCTTTAGCGCACTTCCTTTCAATTGCTGTAACCCGTCGTATATATCTTCAGCATTATTTTTATTTAGTCTTGCTTTAGCAACAACTTTATCATTAATCAATTTGTCACCGTAATATTTTAAATAATTTACACCCACTTTTGCTCCTGTGGTGACTAATTTAGTAGCTCTTTGTATTTTTGATGTTGGTATAGAATTTAATGTTTTCATGAATTTTATTTTACATCATTTTTTCTTTCAAAATAAATTTTCCGAAATCAATGATGCTTTTAAGGGGTTTTATATTTAATAAATCAAAACTAGTGTTTACAGATTTTTCGATAAATATATCTGTTTTTTCAAATGATTTAGAAGTATCATCTAGCCAAAACTTCATTGTTATTAGAAGCTGTATCCATGCTGATTCTTGTATTGTTTTATGCTGAATTCTTTCTAATTGTTCTTGTTTAATATCTATAGTTTCTATCTCTAAGTTATCTATATATTTTTTAAAATGTTTATGGAATCCTTTTAAACTTTTTAAACTTTTTAGGTTATTTTTCCCTTTATTAAAAGCGTAAACTACGTAGCTTCTATTAGCTGTTAATAATTCAAAAAATGTAAAATAAAAACTCAGTAATTTATTTCTGGAATCAAAGCCTTGGTAGTCTTCACTTTTTGAAAGTAAAATGGTTGTATTCTCAAAGAAAGCCTCAAAAACAGACGCTTCAAGTGCTTCGAAAGAACCGAAAAATTCATAAAAATCTGCTTCTTCAAAATTATTTTCTTTAGCGAAACTAAAAACAGATTTTGGTTGATGGTCGTTTTCTAAAACATACTCCATAAACATTGTAATTAAATCTTGCTTTTTAACGATCTTTTTTCTTGCCATAATAATAGATTATTTATGTTACAAATATACAATATGTTTAATGATTGTTAATATTTGTTAAACAAAATTTTTTGTTAATTAATGCTGGTCAATATTTATATTAATAGTAATAATTTTAAATAAAATTATTAATTATAAAGTAAAAACGGAATAAATATAATTTGAATTAAATGTTTTATATGAAGAAAAAAAACCAGTAACTATGTTACTGGTTTTAGTCGGGGTGGCAGGATTCGAACCTGCGACCTCCTCGTCCCAAACGAGGCGCGATGACCGGGCTACGCTACACCCCGATAAATGATTACCTATCATTTACGGACGGCAAATATACATTCTTTTATTAAATTAACAATTTTTCTAATAACTTATTCTTAGACTTATTTGATTGTAATTACTTATATTTTCATTATAAAAACTTATAAACATTGGCTCTAAAAAGTAGTAAAAAATGATACATTTACGATCTCAAAGAGAATAATATTATGTCTGAAAATATAGAAAAAATAAAATGTTTGATTATAGGTTCTGGCCCTGCAGGATATACAGCTGCTATTTATGCTGCACGTGCAGATATGAAACCAGTTATGTATACTGGAATGCAAATGGGTGGTCAACTAACTACAACTACTGAGGTTGATAATTTTCCAGGGTACGCAAATGGAACTGATGGAACTGCGATGATGGAGGATTTAAAAAATCAAGCAGAACGTTTTGGGACAGAAGTTCGTTTTGGTTTGGTAACTAAAGTAGATTTAAGTGATAAAATTGGAGGTATTCATAAAGTCATTGTTGATGAGTCTAAAATTATCGAAGCAGATACTGTGATAATCTCAACTGGTGCTTCAGCTAAATACCTAGGGTTAGAGAGTGAACAACGATTAATAGGTGGAGGAGTCTCTGCATGTGCTACTTGTGACGGTTTCTTTTATAAGGGGCAAGATGTTGTTGTAGTTGGAGCTGGAGATACCGCTGCTGAAGAAGCTACTTATTTATCTAATATTTGTAAAAAAGTAACAATTCTAGTTCGAAAAGACTTTATGCGAGCATCAAAAGCTATGCAGCACAGAGTTAATAAAACTGAAAATATTGAGGTTTTATACAATACAGAAATAGAAGAGGTTCTTGGGAGTAATGTTGTTGAAGGAGTTAGGGCTGTTAATAATAAAACAAAAGTAAAAACTGATATATCAGTAACAGGAGTTTTTATAGCTATCGGTCACACACCAAATTCAAACTTATTTAAAGGTGTTTTAGATATGGATGATACAGGGTATTTAATCACTGAAGGGAAATCTACTAAAACAAATCTACCTGGAGTGTTTGCTTCGGGAGATATACAAGATAAAGAATATAGACAAGCAGTTACTGCAGCAGGTACAGGTTGTATGGCTGCTTTAGATGCAGAACGATACTTAGGAGCTTTAAAATAGTTTCTAATATATTAAAAGAAAAAAGAGATTACGTTTGGTAATCTCTTTTTTCTTTTAATGTATTTACAAGTTATTGACTTATACTGTTCTACTCCTGTTTAGCAAATAGAAATCGGCTAATACTAGTGCAGTCATAGCTTCAACAATAGGAACAGCTCTTGGAACTACACACGGATCATGTCTTCCTTTCCCAGTTATTTCTGTAATTTTATTTTCAGAGTTTATCGTTTGTTGGCTACTCATGATAGTAGCAACAGGTTTAAACGCAACTCTAAAGTAGATATCCATCCCATTACTGATACCTCCTTGAATACCTCCAGACAGATTAGTTTGCGTTGTGCCGTCTTCGTTAAAAATATCATTATGTTCAGAGCCTTTCATTTTTGAGCCACAAAATCCGCTACCAAACTCAAAACCTTTTACAGCATTAATAGAAAGCATTGCTTTACCTAATTCTGCATGTAATTTATTAAATATAGGTTCACCTATACCTAAAGGTACATTTTGAGCTACACAAGTAATTGTCCCACCAATAGTATCTCCAGCTTTCCTTATTTCTTTGATTTTAGAAATCATCTTTTGTGCGGAAAAGTCATCTGGACAGCGAATAACATTATCTTCAATTTTAGAAAAATCTAGATTTTGATAAGGTTTATCTATAAAAATATCACCTACAGAAGATGTAAATGCGTTTATATTAATATTTGAAATTAATTGTTTTGCAAGAGCGCCTGCTACCACCCAATTTGCTGTTTCTCTTGCAGAACTTCTTCCGCCACCTCTATAATCACGTCCTCCAAACTTTTTGTCATACGTATAATCTGCATGAGATGGTCTATAAATATTTGTATTATGATTATAATCTTTTGATTTTTGGTTAGTATTTTTAATAACAAAACCAATCGATGTTCCTGTTGTTTTTCCTTCAAAAATCCCAGATAAGAATTCTACAGTATCCGGTTCTTTTCTTTGTGTAACTATTTTAGATTGACCAGGTTTTCTTCGATTTAATTCATCTTGAATTGCCTCAAAATCTAATTTTAAACCGGCAGGAAAACCATCAATAATTCCACCAATAGAAACTCCGTGAGATTCACCATAAGTAGTCAATTTTAGCAAGTTTCCAAATGAATTAAAAGACATAATTGATGTTTTTATATACTTACAGGTAAAGATAGTAAATTAAGATATTTAGATACTATGTTTTTTCGTTTTGTTACCAATAGAAATATTAAATAATTAGCCTAAAATAATTGATTTTTAAGCCAATAGGACTCTCTATCTACGATATTCAAAAAAGATTAAAATTAATGACATTTTTATTCCTACAACTTAAAAAACTTTATATATTTGCAACCGCATTCAGGTAATACCTGATGAGACACCTGGAGAGTTGGCAGAGTGGTCGAATGCGGCAGTCTTGAAAACTGTTGACTGTTACAGGTCCAGGGGTTCGAATCCCTTACTCTCCGCATTAACCCTTATAATCAATTGATTGTAAGGGTTTTTTATTTAAGTA
>CAJWTV010000019.1 GCA_913047375.1 uncultured Polaribacter sp. | reverse complement strand
ATGCACGTGTTTTATTTGATTTAGGCGCTGCTGCAGGTTTAGTTAATATAGATAACGTTTCATTATCTATCAACTAAGCATAAAACTATTATTTTAAGAAGTAATCAATTTTATTAAAATTTAAAACAATGAAAAATATTAATTATTTAAAAGCATTATTATTTGCTACAGTATTCGCTTTTTTTGGATGTCAAGAAAATGATTATTCATTTGGAGATATTATTTCTCCATCGAATATTGTTATAACAGCTGAAATTGTTGGTGCAGATGATATAAACATAAATGGAGATGGGAGTGGTGTAGTTAACTTTTCAGCTACAGCATCTAATGCAGTTTCTTACAAGTATGTTTTTGATGGTGCCGAAACGGTATCATTATCTGGAAATACTTCAATTAGTTTTAGTTCTCTAGGAATAAATACTTATACTGTAACTGTAGTTGCATCCGGAACAGGTGGAGTAAGTTCTAGTAAATCTATTCAAGTAGAGGTCTT
Organism: uncultured Polaribacter sp.; assembly: GCA_913047375.1. Lineage (GTDB taxonomy): Bacteria > Bacteroidota > Bacteroidia > Flavobacteriales > Flavobacteriaceae > Polaribacter. The sequence goes on along the minus strand of CAJWTV010000019.1, from coordinate 26,029 downwards.
ATCTACATATGCACCTCCAGTAGAATTAATCACAAAACTTTACGGTTATAACCCCGCTGATCCATCAGCTGTAACTTCCAAAACTTGGAGGATTCAATCATCTAAAGCAAAACATTTCGGTTTAGGTCCAGTAGGAGGATCTCAGATATGTGAATGGTATGGTGCTGGACCAGATGAAAAAGTTGATTTAGGTATGTATGATGATCGTTTAACTTTTAGTTCTGATGGTTCTTTCACACATGTAACCAATGGTACTATTTTCGGAAGAGATCCCCACATTGTTAATGATTTAGGTCCTAACATCTCAGGTTATGTAAATGGAGCAGATATTGAAAATTATGAATATGCTAATTATGCTGAAAACTTTACTTTAACAGCACCAGGTGGAATCGAAACTTTATCTTTGACAGGTGTAGGATTTATAGGTTATTATACAGGTGGAAATCATCAGTATGAAATTTATGACAGAGGCGTACCTAATGAAATGGTTTTAAGAACAACAGATGCTGCATCTGCTTTTGACTGGTGGTTCATTATTGTATTAGAATAATCTGAATATTATTTAAACTGGTGATTAATAATCAGAATTTATAAAAATTTAAATAAAAAAAAACTCAAGATTTTAAAATCTTGAGTTTTTTTTTAAAGTGATTACTAACAATGCTTCTTTTAAGATTATATCAGTTTTATTTTTTTACAAAAGATTACAATTTGCTTATTTTCTAAATTAGTAGTGAAGAATATAAAAAGATTACCCCCTTCTTTAATTTTAGTTTCTTTTCGAATTTGAGCAACACTTTTTGGAAAATTTCTAATTGTAATATTCGCATTTTCATTTCCAACTAACTTCTTAATTTTCTTTTTATCATAGATGATATTATTTTCAATTATAAAACTTCTCCCTGGAAAATCAATCAATTCATTTGAAGTATATAAATGTGAATGTTGATGTAATTTAGATATATTTAATTGTTGACTGACTTCATGGAATCCTCCAGATTTTAAAATTGCAGCATTTGGCTCATATAAGTATTTAAGTGGTTGATTATAGGTTGACAAAGTATTGGATGGGTATTCAAAATTTAATTTTTGTATTTCGTCTTTTTGGTAATTTACGGCCTCTATGATAATTTCTTTAGTGTAATTATTTTCTAATAAAAAAAGTAATTCTTTCACCTCATTATTAATAGCTATGACCTGTATTTTTTTTACAAACTTTAAATCATTTATAGTATTAGTTATATCTAATATTGGTGATGTTTTTATGAGTATTTGGTTAGCTTTACTAAAAAGAAAATCAATTTTAGGAGGTATATAAGGTAAACAGTCCTTTAGTAAAAAAACTTTCCCTTTAATATTATTTCGTCTAGAGGGATCTATAAATATACAATCAAATTTCTTTTGAGTTTTCTTTAAAAACTGTAATCCATCACCCGTAAAAATTTCAATATTTTTAATTTTAAGTAGCGTTATATTATGCTTTACGATAGTAGATAATTCTTTATTTATTTCGCAATGAATAACTTTTTTAAATTGTTTAGAAAAATAATAAGCATCAATACCAAATCCTCCAGTAATATCTATTATAGATGCTCCAGTAATAAGGTCTAATTTATTTTTTGCAGCAATTTCTGATGATGTTTGTTCAATACTAACTTTAGTTGGATAATAAATATTATCAGTAGCAAACCAAGTAGGTAACTTTTTTCTTGATTTTTCTTTTGCAATTATTTGATTTGCTATTTCTTGAACAGAAATTTTTTCGAAAGGACTCCCCTTTAAAATAAGTCTTATTATTTCAGTATTTAAATTATCTGAAATAAATTGTTGTACCTCTGGATGTAAAATTCTAGAATTCAAAAATAACTATATGTCTTTAGTTAATATTTTTACAATTCTATTTTCAGACAAAAATTCTTTTAATATTACTTTTATGGCAGTATAAATTGGAACGGCAGTAATCATTCCAATTATTCCGAACAAAAGACCTCCAATAATAATTACTAAGAAAATTTCTAGAGGATGTGCTTTTGTCGCTTTAGAGAAAATTTTTGGTTGACTCACAAAATTATCAACTAATTGAGCAATTAAATAACCAATCATTACATAAACTGAAGTAGGTAACATAACTTCTTGAAAATTTTGGCCAATATTACTAATCATTGATAGAATGGTCATAATAACTGCTCCAATTAAAGGACCTACGTATGGTATTAAATTTAATAAAGCACATAGAAAAGCAATCACTACTGCATTATTTATACCAAAAATCAAAAGTATAATTGTGTATGAAATAAATAAAATTGTGATTTGTAAAATTAACCCTATGAAATATCTGGATAATAAATCATTGATTGTTTCTAAAGACTTAGCAAATCTTTTTTTCGTTTTACCAGGAACTAGTATTAAGAGACCATTTTTTAAAATTCTACTATCTTTCATAAAGAAAAATGAGATAAATAGAACAGAAAATAATCCTATACTTAGAGAACCTATTAGACTAACTATTGAGTTTAATAAGTTTGGTATTTCTTTAAATTGAGAAATAAAATCTACATTTTTTATCTCTGACAAGACATCAATTCCCTTAGAAGAAAAGTAAGTATTTATTTGATTAAAAACGTTTTGTACGTTTTTTTGTAATCCATCAACTTTTAATAGAGATAAGCTATCACCTTGTTCCGCAATAAGTGGAATGAATAAACCAATTAAACCCCCTAATAATGCTAAAATTAAAATCATTGTAGTGATTACAGAGAGTGAATTAGGGAATCTTAATTTTCTTCTTAAAAACAGAATAATAGGTCGTGAAATTAACGATAAAATTCCAGCAATAATTATATAGATGATAACAGATTGAATTTTATTTAATAAAAATAAAAACAATACAATACCTGCTAAAATCCCTATTGCTCTCAAGATACCTTTAGAAATAATTTTAGAGTTCATTGTTTTTAGTATTGTAAGCCTTTACATCTCCCATATCTATTAAGATATCAAATAATGATAATGTATGACTTGTTGGAAGTTTTATTCCAGATTCATATGTTTTTAAATCATTCCAAGATGCTTCAATTCCTCCTAATGGAATAATTTGCGTCCACATTTTAAATGCAGTAGGTAAGCCAGTGGAATCTAAAATCCATAGATAAGAATCACCTGGAGTTGTCCCACCAGAAGTATAGGTGACTAAGAGCGCATCTTTACCGTTATGTTTAACAATTCTTCTTTCAGTTCCTTTATCAAAAACTTTATATGGTGCAACTAACCAAAATGAATCATTATTAAAAAAATCTTGTGCTTGCTTTATTATTTTTTGATTAGAACCTTTAACCTCAATATTATTATATTGAACGAGACTCTTTTGAGGACTATTTAATAGTAAATGGACTATATTATTCTCCCATTTAACAGTTACTTGATCCTCATTCTTCAACCATTTGTAATAATGACTATCTCTAAAATTCCATTCTAAAATTTCTGTATTTTTAAAAGCCTCCACATTAATTGCAGTTATCATTTTAGTTGCCAATGCATCTGCATATTCCCCTTTTTCTCCTTTTGGTAAGGGCTCATTTTCTGAAATAAAGAATAAAATTAAAATTAAAATCATTAATATAAAGAGTGAGCCAATAATTTTAAATATTTTTTTCATTTTAAATTTATGATGTTTTATAAGCGAATTTAATTCTTTTTTAGAATTTATTTTCACAAATGACGATACTTAATTCTATACTTTTAAAATTTTATAAATATTTTTTTAAACTTATTTGAAAAATCTTTTTTAATTTTAATTTGTTGTTTTGTAAAAGGATGGATAAATTCTAAAATACCTGCATGTAAATACATGCCTTTTCCATTTAAAATTAATTTTTCATTACAATATTCTTTATCTCCTAAAATAGGATTTCCCAAAGATAACATATGCTTTCTTAATTGATGCCTTCTTCCTGTCTTTGGAGATAGCTTCACTAAATTCAAATATTCAAACCTTTTAGACACTACAGTTTTCAACACTTCATAATGAGTTTCAGAATTTTTATTATCTATAAGGGTGTTAATAATGCCACTAACCTCCATTTGACCAATAGTTACAGCAAAGTAAGTTTTTTTAATCTGTTTGTATTCGAACAATTTATTTAAAGCTATAATACTAGCATTAGTCTTTCCTATTAATAAAAGCCCAGTTGTAGGGTAGTCTAATCTATGGATAGGTTTAGCTTTTACAGCATCTAACTGTCTACTTTTTATAAGATTCTGATCCAATGCATTCGATATGGTTTTAAACTTATTACCACTAACTAAGATGCCAGCTGGCTTATTAATTATTGCTAAATAATCATCTTCAAATATAACATCTAAAGTTAATTGTAATCTTTTAAAATTGCTACTATCTTCAGATTCAAATAATATTACCTTTTCTTCACCTAATATAAATAAAGCGGTAGTAGCAATATCTCCATTAATAGAAATTAATTTTTTTTTAATTGCTTTTTTAACACCAGATTTTGTTGGTAAAGTTTTAAAAATACCTACAGCATATTCTTGAAAACGTATTGAGTTTTCTAGTTTTGGAACTGTATGGATTTCTTTAATTTGCATTATTTAATAAATAATTGATTTTCATTCTTAAAAGCTTTAAACTCTAATGCATTATTCTCTGGGTCATTAAAAAATAAAGTAGCCTGCTCTCCGGCTTCACCTTTAAAACGAATACAAGGTTTAATTATAAAATTTATATTTTTATCCTTTAACTTTTTACTAAGATAATTCCAATCACTCCAGGCTAATACTACTCCAAAATGTGGAATGGGTACATCATGACCGTCTACAGGATTTGAGATTATCAATGAATTAAAATCACTTTTTTGATGTAGAACTAATTGATGTCCAAAAAAATTAAAATCAACCCAATCTGCCGAGCTACGTCCTTCCTTACAATCTAAAATTTCTCTGTAAAAAGTTCTACATTTCTCTAAATCTTTAACAGGTATTGCTAAATGGAATGGCTGTATTTTCATTATTTTAATTTATCAAGTTACTAAAACCCTAACGCTACGTCATCACCACGCTTATCTGCACCACCCTCTAGTTTTTTATTTTCTAAAACTAAAATAGCGGCTACTTTACCAATTACAGGCGAGTTCGTTTCATCTATATTGTATTTCAATCTTTTTAATTCAGATTTTAAATCATTAGAAAGAATATTTGGTTCCATTTTAATTACATCAGGTAACCATTGATGATGAAACCTTGGGGCGTTAACAGCCTCTTGCATACTCATCTTAAATTCATGTACATTTAGAATAGTTTGTAAGACAGTAGTAATTATAGTTGAACCTCCAGGAGATCCGAGAACCATGAAGAGATCACCTTCTTTTTCTATAATAGTCGGAGTCATAGAGCTTAGCATTCTTTTTTCTGGAGCAATTTCATTGGCTTTAGCGCCAATTAATCCAAACATATTAGGTACTCCAGGTTTGCTGCTAAAATCGTCCATTTCATTATTTAAAAAGAAGCCTAGGTCAGAGCAATATAGCTTTGATCCATACCCTCCATTTATTGTAGTGGTAACAGATACTGCATTTCCAAATTGATCCACGATAGAATAATGTGTTGTTTCATCACTCTCTTTAATTTCTATATTCCCGTGAGATACTTCTGAAGATAGAGTGGCTTTTTCAAAAGAAAAATCTATCATTCTTTTTTTAGAATATTCTTCAGAAATTAATTTTTCTTGAGGTATAGTAATAAAGTCAGGATCTCCTAAAAAGAAACTTCTATCGGCATATGCTCGTCTTTCTGCTTCAGTAATTAACTGTATCGTTTTTGTTGAATTATGACCAAATTCCTCTAAATTAAAAGGTTCAATAGATTTCATTATTTGTGCCAAACAAATTCCCCCACTTGATGGAGGTGACATTGATATTATTTTTAAATCATCATAGGTGAAAGTGATAGGAGTTCTCCATTTAGGTTCGTATCTTTCTAAATCATCTAATGTAATAATACCACCGTTATCATTTATAAATTTAACTAAACGTTTTGCGGTTTCTCCTTTGTAAAATTCATCTATACCATTTTCTTGAATTCTTGTAAGGGTTTCTGCTAAAGCATGATATTTAATAGTGTCATTCTCTTTCCATAATTTATTAAATAAAATAGAATCTTTGTTTATTTTTAGAAATGCAGATTGGTAATTTGCAATTCTTTTTTCCTGTTTCTCAGTAACAATAACTCCTTTTTTTGCAAGTTTTATTACGGGTTTGAGTATCTCTCTTATAGTTAATTTCCCAAATTTATTATGGACTTCAAAAACACCTGCTATAGTTCCAGGAACCCCAACAGACATTGCACCTAATGTGCTTTTTCCTTTTATTATATTGCTATTTTTATCTAAAAACATTTCTTTTGATGCTGCCAATGGAGCTTTTTCTCTATAATCTAAGGCACCAATTTTTCCATCATTTTTTCTATATACCATAAATCCACCTCCGCCGATATTACCAGCATATGGATACGCAACTGCCAATGCTAGTTCTGTCGCCACCATAGCATCAAAAGCATTTCCACCTTTTTTTAGAATATCTAGACCAATTTTAGATGCTTCCTCTCTTGCAGAGACAACCATTGCTTTTTCTGATGTTGTTCCAACATTTTTTAAAGCTTTTTTTGTGTTAGGCTTACAATTCAATAATATTATTGATATTGCTAGAAGTAATATAATTTTTTTCATATTATTTAGATAGAGATCCTTTTAATTTTAGACAGCTTTTCATTTGTGAAATTGATTAAGTCTTTAAAGAATAATTTAAAATCCAAATTAAATTCAGAATCTAATTCTCTTAAGTCCTTAATTGCAAGATTCATTTGAGATTTACCTTTTGTTCTTTTATTCATTCCTTCCAAAACTTTTTCAATACCTTCTATATGTTGATAATTGAATAAAATATTATATTCAATCATATATTTAATAAATCGTTGTGATTTTTCTGGGAGTTTTGGTGATTTATTATCAAGTAATTTATTAATAGAGTTAGTGAAGATATCTAGTGGAATTTCAGAGTAATTTGACCAGTTTTTAGCTAAATAATGGTCAAAAAATATATCTATAATTACACCATCATAATGTCTATATCGTTCATGTAATCTTCGTTTACTTTTTCGAACAATATCGTGTCCGTCTGTAAAGGTATCTATTTCTCGATGTAATTTAATTCCTTGCTGAATTTCTTTAGAAAAATGATTAAAATTATTTCCTCTTATATGATCTGCAATAAAATTACCAATCATAATATTAGTATTATTTTTAGAGAGATACAAATGTGCAAGAAAATTCATAAAAGTAAAAGTAAACAAAAAACCACAACTGTTAAGTTGTGGTTTTTATATATGAATTTGTAAATTTAATTATTTAACATTACAGGCATCACTAGCATAGTTACTTGCTCACCTTCTTCTGTGCCATCTATTGGAGTTAAAATTCCAGCTCTATTTGGTAGAGACATTTCAATTAATACTTCGTTAGAGCTTAAATTATTTAACATTTCACTTAAAAAACGTGAGTTAAAACCAATTTGCATATCATCTCCTTGATAGTCGCAATTTAAGCGCTCATCTGCTTTGTTAGAAAAGTCTAAATCTTCTGCAGAAATATTTAGTTCTGTTCCTGCCATTTTTAGACGAATTTGGTGGGTAGTTTTACTAGAGAAAATAGAAACGCGTCTAACAGAGTTAGAGAATGATGCTCTATCAACTGTCAGTTTATTTGGATTTTCTTTTGGAATTACTGCTTCATAATTTGGATATTTACCATCAATTAATCGGCAAATTAAAACTACATTATCAAAAGTGAATTTTGCATTAGCGTCGTTATATTCGATAGTTACGTCACTCTCAGTACCCCCTAGAACACTCTTTAATAAGTTTAAAGGTTTTTTTGGCATAATAAATTCTGCAGTTTGATCAGCAGTCACGTCAGTTCTTGTGTATTTTACTAATTTATGTGCATCAGTAGCTACAAAAGTTAAACCTTGTGTGCTAAATTGAAAGAAGACGCCACTCATTATTGGGCGTAAATCATCATTTCCTGCAGCGAAGATTGTTTTTGAAATTGCTATTGCTAATATATTTGAAGGAATTACTGTTTTGCTAGGAGCAGGTAATGAAACCGATTTAGGAAATTCGTCCCCACTAAAATAAGCCATATCATATTTTCCTTGATCTGAGCTAATTTCAATTGTATTACTCCCTTCCGTTTTAAATGTAAGTGGTTGGTCTGGAAAAGTTTTTAAAGTATCTAATAATAAACGTGCAGATATTGCGATTGAGCCATCACTATCACTTTCAACATCTACAATAGAACTCATAGTTGTTTCTAAATCTGAGGCAGAAACCTTAAGCTGATTTTTAGATAGCTCAAACAAGAAATTATCTAAAATTGGCAAGGTATTATTACTATTTATAACGCCACCTAAAACTTGTAATTGTTTTAATAATTGTGAACTTGATACAATAAATTTCATTGTTTATTTTTTCTTAATTAGTGTTACAAATATAATCTTATTATATGATTTTAAAAATTAATTTATTAACAGGTTATAATCAATGTTAAATTACGATTTTAATTGTATAATTTTGACAGTAGTCACTATTTGCTTAATAAAAAAGTTATTTTTGTGTGTTATCTAATCTAGTATTATGAAAAAAAACATTTTTTTATTAATTATATTCTTATTTATTTCTACAATTATTTTTTCTCAAAAACCGAATAAATTAAATTCAAATCAGATTTATGAGAAAGTTAAAAAACTTAATTTTTTAGGGTCGGCTCTTTATATAGCTGCACATCCAGATGACGAAAACACACGTTTAATAGCTTATTTAGCAAATACTACAAAAGCAAGGACAGGCTATTTGTCTTTAACAAGAGGTGATGGTGGCCAGAATTTAATAGGTCCAGAAATTAGAGAATTACTGGGCGTTATTAGAACACAAGAACTATTAGCGGCTAGAAAAATAGATGGAGGAGAACAGTTTTTTACAAGGGCTAATGATTTTGGATATTCTAAACATCCAGATGAAACTTTAAAAATATGGGAAAAAGAAAAAGTTTTAAGCGATATAGTCTGGATAATAAGAAAATTTAAACCAGATGTGATTATTAATCGTTTTAACCACATGACTCCTGGTTCAACCCATGGTCACCATACGAGTTCTGCAATATTAAGTTTTGAAGCTTTTGATCTTGCAAACAATAAAACGAAATTTCCTCAGCAACTTTCCTATACTAGTTTATGGCAACCACAAAGATTGTTTTTTAATACATCTGCTTGGTTTTATAATAGTAAACTAGAATTTGAAAAGGATACTAAAGGAAAATTAACTTCATTCGATGTTGGTGTTTATTATCCACTAAAAGGCTTATCAAATAATGAATTAGCCTCTATGGCTAGTAGCAAGCATTTATGTCAAGGTTTTGGTAGATTATCTAATAGGGGTGAGCAGAAAGAGTATTTAGAGTTTTTGAAGGGTTCACCTTTAAAAGATCAAAATGATATCTTTTCTGGAATTAATACGACTTGGAATCGTTTAAAAAATGGTGGAGAAATCGGAGATATTTTATATGCAATTGAAGAAAAATTTAATTTTATAAATCCATCAAAACATATTCCAGAATTGTTGAAAGCTTATAGTAAGATTCAATTATTAGAAGATACACATTGGGCTAAAATAAAAGAAAAACAAATTTTAGAAGTCATTGAAGCTTCTGCAGGGCTATATTTAGAGGCATCTGCAGTAAAATCTTCCAGTATACCAAATTCTTCAATTGAAGTAAATTTTGAAGCCATAAATAGAAGTGAATTTACAATTGATATTATTTCTCTTAAAATTTTACCATCAAATAGAGTGATAGAAAAAAAAATAAATTTAATTTCAAATAAAAGAAGCAATTTTAAAGAAATACTATCTACTAAAGAATTGGCTTATTCGTCACCTTATTGGTTAGTTAATAAATCAACACTAGGCATGTATTCTGTTGATAATAAGGAGTTAATTGGAAATCCAGAGTCGTCAGTACCGATAAAAGTCCAGTTTAATATTTCAATAAATAATATTATTATATCAATTACAAAAAATGTATTGAGAAGGTATGCTAAAATAGATCAAGGAGAAATTTATGAACCTTATGAGATACTTCCCAAAGTAACGACGAAGTTTAAAGATAAGGTAATGATATTTTCAGATGATAAAATTCAGAAAGTATCGGTAGAGGTTAGTGCTGGAGACGATAATGTCTCAGGGAAAGTAATGTTAGAAGCTCCGGACAGTTGGTTGCTTTATCCGAAGAAAATAGATTTTTTAATTTCACAGAAAAAGGATAAACAAATATTTGACTTTTATTTAGTCCCACCAAAAAATGAGTCTGAAGGAATTTTAAAGTTAGTAGCAATCTCTGATGATAAAAAATTTACGAATGAGTTAATAGAGATTAATTATAATCATATTCCTAAACAATCAGTTTTACTGCAATCTGAAGCGAAAATTGTGCGTTTAAATATTCAAAAAACAGGAACTAATATTGCTTATATAAAAGGAGCAGGAGATTCTTTGCCGGAAAATTTACGTCAAATAGGCTATACGGTAGTTATAATAAAACCAGAGGATATAACTACTGAGAATTTGCAAAAATATGATGCTATTGTTTTAGGGATAAGAGCTTATAATATTGTGAAAGAATTAAAATTTAAACAAAAATTTTTATTAGAGTATGTTAAAAATGGCGGAAATATGGTTGTTCAATATAACACGATTGGAGAGGTAGACATTGCTTCACCTTTTCCGTTAAGACTCTCCAGAGATAGAGTTACTAATGAGTTTGCACAAGTTATAATTCTAGATGATAATCACTCACTATTAAATTTTCCAAATAAAATTACGAATAAAGACTTTAAAGGTTGGGTACAAGAAAGAGGTTTGTATTTTCCTGACTCTTGGAGCAAAGAATTTACACCAATTTTATCAATGAATGATATAGGTGAGGAGCCAAAAACGGGAAGTTTGTTAATTGCAAAATATGGGAAAGGTAATTATATTTATACAGGTTTAAGTTTCTTTAGGCAGATGCCAGCTGGAGTTCCTGGTGCATATAAACTGTTTGCTAATATGTTATCCGTTAGGAAGAACGAAATTGAAATAAAAAAAGAAATCAATAAATAATGAATTTTCAGAAATATAATTGGAAAAAAATATACACCCTGGTAATAGTTGTTAATATAATTTATATTATAATTTTTTTACTAATAACAAATTATTTTACTGTATAACTTATGGAAATGGCAAGTAAATTACACGCTTTAGACTGGGTTATTTTATCAATAACATTATCCTTTATTGTTATTTATGGTACTTATGTTACACGAAAAAGTAAAAATATTACAGATTATTTAAAAGGTGGAAGTGACAGTAAATGGTGGACTATTGGATTGTCTGTTATGGCTACACAAGCTAGCGCTATTACTTTTTTATCGACTCCAGGACAGGCCTTTCATAGTGGAATGGGTTTTGTTCAGTTTTATTTTGGTTTGCCCATAGCTATAATTATTATTTGTATAGTTTTTATTCCAATTTATCATAAATTAAAGGTTTTTACAGCTTATGAGTTTTTGGAAGGTAGGTTTGATTTAAAAACTAGAAGTTTTGCGGCAATTTTATTTTTAATTCAGCGTAGCTTACAAGCTGGAATTACCATTTTTGCTCCTGCAATTATTTTGTCTGCAGTTTTAGGATGGGACTTATTAATATTAAATATTATCATTGGTTTTTTAGTTATAATTTATACAGTTTCGGGAGGAACAAAAGCAGTTAATGTAACGCAAAAGCAACAAATGATTATCATTTTTATAGGAATGTTGGTTGCTTTTTATATGATTCTTTCCCAGCTTCCCGAAGACATAACTTTTAGTAAAGCATTAGAAATAGCGGGTGCAAGTGGTAAAATGGAAGTAGTAGATTTCTCTTTTGATTCAAGTAAACGATACACAGTTTGGACTGGTATATTAGGAGGTACTTTCTTAATGTTGTCTTATTTTGGGACAGACCAAAGTCAGGTTCAACGTTATTTATCTGGAAAATCTGTTCGTGAAAGTCAATTGGGATTAATTTTTAACGCATTATTAAAAGTACCAATGCAGTTTTTTATCCTGTTAATTGGAGTGATGGTTTTTGTTTTTTATCAATTCAATACTGCTCCTTTAAACTTTAACCCATCAGCAAATAGTGCAATTTATTCATCAGAATATATATCAGAATATAAAGAATTAGAAGCGGCTCATATTAAAATAGAAAATTCAAAAAAAGTAATTTTTAATGACGGTTTTCAAATTAATGAAATTAGTGAGGTAAAAGAATTAAATGCTAAAGACTTGTCATTGAGGATAGCTGTTAAAGAGATTATAAAAAAGATTGATTCCTCATCAAAGGTAAAAATTGAATCCAATGACAAAGATTACGTATTTATTTACTTTATATTGAATAATCTTCCTAGGGGCTTAATAGGCTTGTTATTAGCAGTTATATTATCTGCAGCAATGTCTTCAACAGCATCTGAATTAAGCGCGTTATCCAGTACTACAGCGATAGATATATATAAACGAAATATAAAAGAAAATAAAACTGATGAACATTATGTAAAAGCCTCTAAGTGGTTTACATTACTGTGGGGAATTATTGCTATAACTGTTGCTTGCTTTGCCAACTTATCTGATAATTTAATCCAATTAGTAAATATTATAGGGTCTATTTTTTATGGAAATATCTTAGGTATTTTTCTATTAGCTTTCTTTATAAAGTATGTAAAAGGAAATGCTGTTTTCATTGCGGCTATAATTACACAGATAGTAATTATAGCTGTTTATTTCTTAAACTGGCTACCTTATTTGTGGCTAAATCTATTAGGCTGTGCTTTGGTAATGGGAATAGCGATTATATTACAATCTATTTCTAAATTAGAAGAAACTCAATACTAATACCATCGTTTTTTATTTTTTTTAGAGGCTTCTGATTTCCTGCCTTTTTTGTGTTTGCTGATGGTGTTGGGTTGAATCTTTTGTTTCTTAGGTTGATTTATAGTGTAAGGATGGTCGGTTATCACCTTAATCGGTCTTTGGACTAATTCTTCGATACTCTTAATATAGGAGTTTTCATCAGGGCTACAGAACGAAAAAGCAATACCTGATTTTCCAGCTCTACCAGTTCTTCCTATTCTATGGATATAGGTTTCTGCTATGTTAGGGATATCAAAATTAATAATAGCATCAACATTATTTATGTCGATTCCCCGAGCTGCAACATCAGTAGCAATTAGAATAGAAGCTTTTTTATCTTTAAAATCTTCAATAGCTTTATTTCTAATAATTTGGGTTTTATCGCCATGAATACTTGTTATTTTATAACCATTTTTAGATAACGTTTCTTCTAACTTGTCAACTCCAAATTTTGTTCTTCTAAAAATGATAATTTTACCATTAATAGTATTTCGTAATAAATGTAGACACAAATCTGTCTTATTTTTCTTAGGTAAATAGTAGAGTAGTTGCCCAATAGTTTTTGCTGTAGTTTCTGTTGGATTAATTTTAATTGTGAGCGGATTTTTTAATATAGTGTTAGATAGTGCTATTATTTTTTCCGGCATTGTAGCAGAAAACAGTAAACTCTGTTTCTTTCGAGGGCATGAATTTTCTATTTTTTTCACATCATTTATAAACCCCATATCTAGCATTAAATCGGCTTCATCCAATACAAAAATTTCTATATAATTTAAATCAATAGCTCCTTGTTTTTGGAGATCAATTAATCTACCAGGGGTAGCTATTAAAATATCGACTCCTTTTTTTAAAATATCTTTTTGTGGCTCTAAAGAGACACCTCCGTATACTGCCGTTATTCTAAGATTAGTATATTTTGCATAATTCTTAAAATTTTCTTCAATTTGTAAACAAAGTTCACGTGTAGGGGTAATAATTAAAGATCTTATCTTTTTAGATCTTTTCTCAGCATCTTGTTTATCAAATAGTAACTGAATAATTGGTAGCGCAAAAGCAGCAGTTTTTCCTGTTCCTGTTTGCGCGGATACAATTACATTCTTCTTTTCTAAAATTGGTGGTATCGATTTCTCTTGAACCAATGTTGGTATGTGAAATCTTTCTTCTGCAATTGCTTTTAAAATAGAAGGATTAAGTTGTAATTCTGTAAACTGCATTCAGGTATTTTTTTGCAAAGGTAGTTTAAATGGTGCTATTGATTTTGATGAATTTGTTTTAAAATGTTTCAGTTTAGTAAAAATCACAAACGCTTCTCGATCCAGTTTTTAAAGCTATAGAAGTTCTGTGGAGCGACTCCATGTCCAATAGGATATTCATTATATGAATTTTCTAATTTTAAATTATTTAAAATAATTTTAGACTTTCTAGCTAAATCTATAGGGATCATTTGATCTACAAGTCCGTGAGAAATATAATATGAAGTTTTAATATCTAGATCCTTAGAATTGTTTGGTATTAATTCTTCATTAATATAACCACTTAAGGCAATCACGTGATTTACTTTATTTGGGTGTAAAAAGCTAAATGCATAACTTAAAATAGCACCTTGACTAAATCCTAATAAAAAGGTTTTACTTAGCTCTGAAGAATATTTTTGTTTAATTTCTTTAATGAATTGAGCAATTTTGCCAATAGATTTTCTTGCTTGTTCTAGATCAGAAAATTTGTCATTATTATTGTCAAAGTTAATTTCATACCAGGCGAAACTTCCGTTACCCATAGTATAAGGTGCTCTAGCGCTTATAATTATAAGTTCATCCGGTAATTCTTCTGAAAAAGAAAATAAATCCTGTTCATTACTGCCATAACCATGTAATAGAATTAATAAAGGTGGGTTTTCTATTATTTTTTTTGGTTTCCTAACAACGTATTCTAGATTAGTCAAAAGTGTTATTTATTAAGAATTAATTGTTTGTTAGCAAAAACACCAAATACTTTCCCCTTCATTTTTTTATCAATAAAAATACTATTTTTAGAAGTTGATAAAATATCTGTAGTTGAAAATATGCTATCTCCCTCAGGATCAAAAAGAGTCAAATCCGCTTGATTTCCTTCTTTAATTTCAGTTACTTTTAGGCCAAATATTTTTCTTGGTTTATTGGTGATAGATTCTATGAAGTCCTCTATTTTTAATACTGAGTTTACAGCACCAAAGAAGCTTTCTAAGCCAATTGTGCCATCTTTTGCTTCACTAAACTCTACTTTTTTATTTTCTATATTGATTGGATTGTGATCGGAAGTGATAATGTCTATTACGCCAGAGGCTATTGCTATTTTTAGTGCTTTTGTATCCTCTTTAGTTCTTAAAGGAGGGTTTACCTTATTCTTGCTGTCAAATCCGTGTAACTCATCATCTGTTATTACTAAATTGTGTGCAGCTACACTACAAGTAATATTTAAACCTTTCTTTTTTGCTTCTTTTATGAGTTCGATAGATTTTTTGGAAGAAATTGTTGGAATGTGCAATTTACCTCCAGTGTAATTTAGTAAATATAAATCGCGAGAAATCTGAAGATGTTCCGCTAAAGCTGGAGCTCCTTTTAATCCTAGTATAGTGCTATTAACTCCTTCGTTGACGATCCCTTCTCCTGAAATCGAATTATTCCTTGGAAAGCTGAAAATTAATCCATTAAAATCTTGGGTATATTGTAGTGCTATTTTTAGTAAATTATCATTTAAAACTGGCTTTTTATAATCTGAAAATGCGATTGCACCAGATTTTTTCATATCATATAATTCTGCCATATTCATTCCCTTACTACCTTTAGTTAAAGCTCCAATTGGGTAGAGTCTTGTTGCGGAGTTGGATGATTTATTGATTAAAAACTCAATAGCTGACTTGTTATCAATTATAGGGTTCGTATTTGCATTAACTGCTACTGCAGTAAATCCACTTTTAGCAGCTACATTAAGACCGTTATTTATAGTTTCTCTTTCTTCATAACCTGGCTCTCCAAATGAAACACTAGTATCAAACCAACCTTGAGAAACATGAAGGTTGTCTTTGATTATTACTTTATAATCTTTTCTGATAGATATGTTGTCAGATATTTTTTTAATTCTTCCACCAATAATTAAAATATCTTTTTTTTGCTGATGGTAAGCACTTGAGGAATCAATAATCGTTGCCGATTTTAGAAGTGTATTCATGATTTGAAGAATTTAAAATCAAAATTTCTAAGCGCAAATATACAATTGCTAGCGTTAAAAACCATTTCCAAAGCCTATGAACTTTAATTATTTTAACAATTTATCTAAAAAGGTTAATTTTAGAGTTAAAGAATTATGTGTTAAATATTCTCAAGTTAATTTGTTTTTGATTTCTGTTTTGTTCTAAATTTTTTTCAATAAGAATTCTATGGATGATTAAATTGCTCAAAATTAATCTTCTTTTAATAAATTTATATTCATCTTGAAACATGAAAGTATCGCTGTAGGTTATTTATTTTTATAAAATTTATTGATATGTGTAATTCATTTAACATTGATTTTTTTATAGATAGGTAGAGGTTAAGTATATTTTTTTTCTTTCCAATTAATTCCTCACGGAATTGTAAGAGTTTTTTTCTTATACTTTTGTAAGAATAGAAAATTCTGTTAATCAAAATGTCAATTTTGCTATTTTTTTAATTTTTTGACAAATTAATCACGTGTTACATTTGTAAATTAATTAAGTTAATTCATTTAAAATCAGAATATAATATAATTTAATATAAAGTATAGATTTAACTTACTTTATAGGCTATTTTTTTTACTAATTTTAATTTAAATAATAATTTTTAGTTATTATTTAGATAATTATTTATGTTACGTATTGAGTATTTTATATTTAAGTGTAGTATTTATAGTAAATAAGTATAAAAAAATAATGAATTTTTTTATTACCTAAATTAAGTTAGTGTAATTTATATATATATGTACTACACTTAAATATGAATTTTTATTAATTAAAAGTATCGCTGTAAGATTAGTGTAATTATTCCTAAAATAAAGAGTTTAATTAAAATTTCTCAAATACACCTAGGCCAAATAAGGCAAAATCATATTTTACTGGATCATTTTTATCTAGTAACCTCAAATTTGTATCTAATTCCGCTACTGCTTTCCAATCATTTTGTTTTCTAAAAAGTATTTCTAGTTTTCTAGCTACATTCCCAGAATGTACATCCAAAGGGCATGATAAATAGGCTGGATTGTGAGTTTTCCACAATCCGAAATCTACTCCAGCTATTGAATCTCTTACCATCCATCGCAAAAACATGTTAATTCTTTTGGCTGCTGAGTTTTTTAATGGGTCCGAAATATGTTTTTGAGTTCTCGGATTATGATCTATTTCAAAAAACATTTTTTTAAAGTTGTTTATAGTAGTTTGATATGTCGTTGTTTTATCTTTTATTAACAAAGACTCTTCTAGACCGCCGTGACTTATATAGATATGTTTTAAAGATCTAATAAACTGCTGAAAGTCTATTCCGTTAAAGGTTCTATGAACAAAATTATCTAGTGATTTTAAATCTTTTACTGAATGATTTAAAATGAAATCATACGGCGAATTATCTAACAGATCCATCATTTTAGAAGCGTTTCTAATAATCATTTTTCTATTTCCCCATGAGATTATAGCAGTTAAAAAGGCAGAAATTTCAACATCTTTTTTTTTATTAAACAAATGAGGTATTTGTATTGGGTCAGATGTTATAAAATTAGGATTATTATATAATATTACTTTTTCGTCTAAAAACTCTTTTAAATTATTAATATTCATCAAAATTAAATAATTTTACCATCCTTCATTACTAGTTTTCTGTCTGCCATCTCAGCAAGTTCTTCATTATGTGTAATTATGACAAATGTTTGTCCATATTTATCTCTTAGCTCAAAAAATAATTTGTGTAGATTCTTAGCTGACTCACTGTCTAGATTTCCACTAGGTTCATCTGCTAAAATAACGGCAGGTTTATTAATTAGTGCTCTGGCGACCGCTACTCTTTGTTGCTCTCCACCTGATAGTTCACTTGGTTTATGGTGAATTCTACTTGATAAGCCTAAAAACTCTAAAATGTCTAAAGCATTCTTCTCTGTTTCTTTTTTTGATCTATTACCTATAAACGCTGGAATACAGACGTTTTCTAGGGCAGTAAATTCTGGTAATAATTGGTGAAATTGAAATATAAATCCAATCTCATTGTTTCTAAAAGTAGAAACATCTTTGTCAGAGATATTTTTTAAGGATATCCCATTTAAACTTAAATTAAAATCTTTTTCTTCTAACGGTTTGTCTAGTGTTCCAATAATTTGCAGAAGAGTCGTCTTTCCTGCACCTGAAGGCCCAACAATAGCTACTATTTCACCTTTTTTTATGTGAAAATCAACTCCTTTTAAAACTTCTACATCTCCATAATATTTATGGATATTCTTTGCAATGATCATAGTATGAAATCTGATTAACGAAAGTAACAAAAATTATGTGGTAGTCAATATTATGGCTAATTTAAATTTTATATACTCAATGCTTAAAAATCAATTTATTTAATTTTTTTAATCGATATTTTTGGATTTACAATATAGTTCCAATACCCACTATTCCTTAAGTTAATAAAAACTTTTTTTTATTATTTTTATTGAAAACTATACATACATTTATTTCTGAATGTGTATTTTTGTCAGCGTTTTAAACATTTTATAAGATGAACCTACACGAATATCAAGGAAAAGAAATATTAAATAGTTTTGGAGTTAGAATTCAAAGAGGAATTGTTGCTAGTACTCCTACCGAAGCGGTAGCAGCGGCAAAAAAACTCACCGAAGATACAGGTACTGGTTGGCATGTCGTAAAAGCACAAGTTCATGCTGGTGGTCGTGGTAAAGGGGGTGGTGTCAAGTTAGCTAAAAATTTAGATGATGTAAAAAGTATTTCTGATGATATTTTAGGAATGATGTTAATTACGCCTCAAACTTCTGCTGAAGGAAAATTAGTCAATCAGGTTTTGATCTGTGAGGACGTATATTATCCTGGTGAGTCTGAGACAGAAGAATTTTATATTTCAGTTCTTTTAAATAGAGCCTCTGGGAAAAATATGATTATGTATTCTACAGAAGGTGGAATGGACATTGAAACAGTCGCAGAAGAAACTCCTCACTTAATTTTTACTGAGGAGATAGATCCTCTTTTAGGTATAATGCCTTTTCAAGCTAGAAAAGTTGCTTTTAACTTAGGGTTATCTGGTTTGGCATTCAAAGAAATGACAAAATTTGTATCTGCTTTGTATACAGCATATATTAAGTCCGATTCTGCAATGTTTGAAATTAATCCAGTTTTAAAAACTTCAGATAGTAAAATAATGGCAGTTGATGCTAAGGTTACTTTAGACGAGAATGCTTTATATCGTCACAAAGATTATGCAGCAATGCGAGATCTTCGTGAAGAAAATCCAATTGAAGTAGAAGCTAAGGCTGCTGGTTTAAACTATGTAGATTTGGATGGAAATGTTGGTTGTATGGTAAATGGTGCTGGTTTGGCAATGGGAACGATGGATCTGATTAAAGAATCGGGTGGTGAACCTGCAAATTTTTTAGATGTTGGTGGAACCGCAGATGCTCAAAGAGTAGAAACTGCTTTTGGAATTATTTTAAAAGATCCAAATGTAAAAGCAATATTAGTAAATATTTTTGGAGGGATAGTTCGATGCGACAGAGTTGCTCAAGGTGTTGTAGATGCATACAAGAGTATGGGAGATAAAATTACAGTGCCGATTATTTGTAGGTTACAGGGTACTAACGCAAAAGAAGCAAAGCTATTAATAGATAACTCTGGTATGGAAATTATTTCTGCTACAGAGTTTCAAGAAGCTGCTGATAAAGTTCAAGAAGTTTTAGAAGCTTAAAATTTTCAGTCTCAAATATATTAAAATCGCCTCATGGAAATGAGGCGATTTTACTTTAACTTAAGTTCTTATTAAGAACTTAATGTAGAGACTATATAATTATAGATTAACTTATTTCATTAATTAATCATACTTGATAAGCTTTATGACTTGACCTTTAATATGTAAATAATACAATCCTGTAGAAAATTCTGACAAATCAATTTGTTTAATATCTCCAGAGAGATATCCCTCAGACAATTTTTGTCCTAAAGTTGAAATTATTTTATAATTAACGTTTTCATTAATTTTTATATTAACTATGTTTTTAGACGGGTTAGGATAAACTCCAATAATGAATTCTTGATTATTAACTCCTAATATTTCACACTCGAAACTTTCTTCTACCCTTGAGGCATCGGTAGGGTTTAATAAAAGGTTATCAGTTAATAAAGGACAATAACAATTTTTATCTTCTAGATATAATTTAAGCCATGAAAGAGCTATTTTACCAACAGAACCATTACCTCCATTTGGAGAATTGGCAACAGAATGGTTACCATTTTCAATTTCATAAAGTAGTTTATTAGTTGTATTTGGTGTTATATTATAATGAATATCTGCATGTTGAGAAGGAGGTGCTATAGTGTCATCCTGACCACTAAAAATTAGTACAGGACTTTGATGATTAAGCTCAGGATTATTTAACCATGGACACAAAGCTACTACTCCAGAAATAGTATCATCGATAACAGCTGCTCTTTGAGCTCCACCCCCGCCCATAGAATGGCCACTTACAGCTAATTGATTTAAGTTAAGAGACCCTTCGAGTGGAGAAGACTCCCTAATATTTTCTTGCTTTATAGTTTCTAAAGCATCCAATAGTGCAATAGCTCTTGCCTCTGGAAGGTCAAGAAGAGAATTAGTGCCTATAATAATAGTTACAATTCCATGGGATGCATAGAAAGGACCCCATTCTTGAATAGTTGAAGGAGTTCCTGTAAATCCTGGTATAATTGCAATACTAGCTAACATTTGATTAGCATTTGTAGGATAATAAATAGTAGCGCCATTATAATTAGGACCGTTTCGAATTCCATCTACTTCTGACAAAGTTCCTACTTCAAAAGGACCAGGATTAGTTAAACTATCTATTGTTACATCGTTACACTGAGCATTAATAGGGTTGGTTAAGAATGATGATATAAAAGTTAGTAATAGTAAAAGTTGTATATTTTTCATATTTTTCTTCCTATAAACTCTTCTTTAAAATAGCAATTTCGTCGCGGAGTTGAGCCGCAACAATAAAATCCAAAGATTTAGCAGCTGCTTCCATATATTTACGTTTGTCTCTAATACGCTTTTCAATTTCTTCTTTTGGGAGGTATTGTAAATCTTGTTCCGCAGCTTTTTGTTTAGCATTATCATAATGATAGCTCGAGACTGCAGATTTAGTTAATGTATCGTCAATTTTTTTATTAATTTGGGTAGGGGTAATATTATTTTTGGTGTTGTATGCTACTTGTTTTTCCCTCCTTCGATCTGTTTCGTCAATAGTTTTTTGCATACTCTTAGTCATTTTATCAGCATATAAAATAGCTAATCCATTTACGTTTCTAGCAGCTCTCCCTATAGTTTGTGTTAAAGATCTATGACTTCTTAAAAAACCTTCTTTATCTGCATCTAAAATAGCGACTAGAGACACCTCAGGTAAATCCAGTCCCTCTCTTAATAAGTTTACTCCTATCAAAACATCAAATAAACCTTTCCGCAAATCTTGCATAATTTCTACACGCTCTAATGTATCTACATCCGAATGAATATATCTACAACGAATATCTACTCTTGTAAGATACTTTGTAAGTTCCTCAGCCATTCTTTTAGTTAAAGTAGTCACTAAAGTTCTCTCATTTTTTTCAACTCTAATCTGAATTTCTTCAATTAGATCATCTATTTGATTTAAACTGGGTCTTACTTCTATAATTGGATCTAATAATCCTGTGGGTCTAATTACTTGTTCTACAAAAACACCTTCTGTTTTTTGTAATTCATAATCTGCTGGTGTCGCACTTACAAAGATTGTTTGATTTTGTATAGTTTCGAATTCTTCAAATTTTAAAGGACGGTTATCCATAGCTGCAGGTAAACGAAAACCATATTCTACTAGATTTTCTTTCCTACTTCTGTCTCCACCGTACATTGCATGTGTTTGCGGAATTGTTACATGGCTTTCATCGATAATCATTAAATAATCATCTGGAAAATAATCTAGTAAACAAAATGGTCTAGTCCCTGGATCTCTCCCATCTAAATAGCGAGAATAATTTTCAATACCAGAACAATATCCTAATTCTCGAATCATTTCTAAATCAAATTCTGTACGTTCTTTCAATCGTTTTGCTTCAAGATGCTTTCCAATTTCTTTAAAATAATCTACTTGCTTCACCATATCTTCTTGAATCTGGTGAATAGCATTTTGTAAAACATCTGGGGAGGTTACAAACAAATTAGCTGGATAAATGATAAGCTCTTCAAAACTTTCGATTACGGTATTGTTTTCTAAATCGAAAGATTCGATTTCTTCAATTTCATCCCCAAAAAAATGAATTCTATAACCGTTATCACCATATGAGGGATAAATAGTAACGACATCTCCTTTTACTTTAAAAGTTCCACTTTTTATCTCAATTTCTGTTCTAGAATATAGACTAGTCACGAGCTGATGTAAAAATTTTGTACGAGCTATTTCTTGACCAACTGCAACTGGTATTACATTTTTCTTAAATTCTACAGGATTTCCAATACCATATAAGCAAGAAACCGAAGCAACGACTAAAACGTCGCGTCTTCCAGAAAGTAGGGAAGAGGTCGTGCTTAAACGTAGTCTTTCAATATCTTCATTAATAGAAAGATCTTTCTCTATGTAGGTTCCAGTAACTGGGATATAAGCCTCTGGTTGATAATAATCGTAATAGGAAACAAAATATTCTACAGCATTCTCAGGAAAAAATTGTTTAAATTCGGAGTATAATTGTGCTGCTAAAGTTTTATTATGAGCTAAAACTAACGTTGGTTTTTTTACACTCTTGATTACATTAGCAACCGAGAAGGTTTTACCAGAACCGGTAACACCCAGTAGCGTTTGAAACTTTTCTCCAGAATTAATACTTTCTGTTAATTGTCTTATCGCTTCCGGTTGATCTCCAGTAGGGGAAAAATCTGACACCAATTTAAATTCCATGTAGTAAAAATACGCATTGTTTTTTGAAGATTTTATGGTCTAAGTAAAGAAAAATTACCAGATTTATTAATAATTTTTCCATTTAAATCTATCAGATTAGCTTTGTACCAATATTCACCTGAAGGCAATGCTAAACCTTTGTAATTACCATCCCAACCCTGTGGATTTATATTGTTGATTTTATGAAGGATTACACCATATCGATTAAAAATAGTGATATCTATCTTAGAGAAAAAATTAGTTGTTGCTCCTTTAACACTCCAAACTTCATTATTGCCATCACTATTAGGAGTAAAGAAACTCGGAAAACCAATTACAGATATATTCGTTTGGATCGGCGGCTCACAATTATTAATATCCTTTACATAAACTGTCACAATTCCTGGATTAACATAGTTAAAAGTATGATTAATCCCGTTACCAATAAAGATATTATTATCTAATGAAAACTGGTAATTGCTATCACCTATTAAAGTAATATCTATCGTAATATTTTCTGTTTCAGTATTAAGCAAAATACTATTGAAAATGGGACTACTTTTAATTTTCACTACAAATTCTTTGGTATTAGAGCACTCAATACCGTTTTGATTTTTATAAGCAATATGTTTGTATTCTCCTGGTTGAGTTAGTGTAAATCGTTGTTGCCTTGATAGTACAATATTATTATTGTCTAACCATTCAAAACGAGAATTTGATGAGTCTCCAGAAATAATGATTGGAGTGTTCAACCCAATATCATAACAAATTTCATAAGTTTCGTCTAAATTAATATTCGGTGAATTATTTACAATAATATCAAAAGATTGGATTCCATTACATCCTAACAATGTGTCATCGACTCTTACCCATATTGTTCTTGTATTTGAAATAATTGAGTTCCTTAGACTTTCTTTTTTTAATTTTGCGTTTTCAAATGTGTCATAAAATGAGAGTACTGAGGTAGTAGCTAAATTTAATTGTGTATTTATGGTATCACCAATTTCTATCAAGTTAAATAAACCATTATTGTCATTAATGATGTTATCACTATTCTCACAAGTATAAAAAGAGGGTATTGTGTCTAATTGGACAAACTGTGCTTTTAAAAAGAATGAAGTACTATTTTCACAACCATTTTCATTTATAACACGCACAAATATTTCTTGGTTTATAGATAAGTTTGTGTAATTTTCTGGATTTGTAATATTATTATTTAATAATAGATCGTTTTGAGATAGATAAAAAATAAATTCTTCAGTTGATGAATTAGTTGATATAATTTCACTAATATTAAATAAGTTAAAATTTGATACCCCAGTATTATCTTCTGCGCACTCAATTAATTCCTTATTATCTAAAAGTACTGGTAATTTGAATACAGAAATAGTTTTTGTTACGATTACTTGATCGTTTACTAGACTTAAAGTTGCAGTCACAACATATTCTCCAGGGTTTGAATATATATGATCTGGAGTTAATTCTAAAGAGTTGTTTCCATCGCCAAAGTCCCAATTTATATCGTTGATATCACCATAAGATTCTGCAAAAAAGGAGAAGGTACCTCCAACACATTTATTTTCTGAGTATATCCTAGAAGCGAAATAAGTTTGTATAAAATTAGGTAACCCTTTATTTGATGCCCCCGAAGATAAATCTAAGAAGTTATGATTATACTGGGACTCAAAGCCTATTTCCTCCGGAAAATTTAGTACACCTATTTTATCTGAAGATGTAATATCATTTGTTCCTTCATTAAATAAAGCGACATATATTTTACTATCATTTGCAAGTTGAAGGCTTCCAAATTGTGTTCCTGAGCTCGAAAAAAGTTCTTTTTTTTGTGAAAAAAGAGGATCGTCAGGGAATGGGTTTTCTATTACATACTGATTTATAGATCCTGTAGATCCACCAACTAGTCCACTATAATAAAGAATTTTAGAATTTCTAGAAAATTCGATTCCATAAGGTGATTTTGGAGAACTTAATGCGGTATCTGTAAAAAACTTACTATTAGTAGTAATTATACCTGTTTCATTATTAAAATTATAGAAGTATACAAATTGATCACTATAATCTGCTATAGCAATTAATTTACCATTAGGGGATCCTTTCATTGCTCCATTTGATGATTTAGTTTCTTCTACTACAAATTTTATAGGAGGAGCTATTGTAGTATCATCAATTTTATAAATTAAAAAAGTATTATAAGGTCCATTTCTATTTCCTGGTTCTTTACCAAAAGTTATTACCCATATAGATTTGCCATCCTTATGATGTAAAGCTGTTATTCTTTGCGAAGAACTATCTCTTAAAACACTAAAATTAGATAATACTTTACCAAGAGGAAAAGTATTAGATATTTCTAAAGTTGCATAATATACTCCCTCTGAAGTTAGTTGTCCTGATGTTGATTCATTTACTCTTGTACTAAAAATATAATAAATTTCTTCACTATCTGGTTTGGGAATTATGATAGAAGTTTGATTAATTACTTCCTCACCACTTAATGCATCACCATTTTCCATTATTTGATGTTCTTTATTCCATACAGTTTTTCCATTTGTATAAAATAAAAGATTCCCTTGTTTATCTGATATCGAAGAGCACCCTGCAGGTGTATTCATTTCACTATCTGGTAAAACATTCACTTGAGCTCCATTAAAGTTTAATGCAGCTTTATTTCCAAAATTCCAGTTAATAGTCTGATTTTGTGAAAAAATAAAAACCGCTTTTAATAGTAAAAAAAACAGAAGTATTTTTTTCATTTAAACTTTTTTTAACTCTTTACTTTCTTAATAAGGAGAAGTTTCCAGTTTTAAGGATTATTTTTTTAGTGGTAT
>CAJWTV010000018.1 GCA_913047375.1 uncultured Polaribacter sp. | reverse complement strand
ACCCAGCTAAAGCATATGAAGACCATATTGCAGCAGCAAATAATAATACAGAAGAGAATGTAGATATCATACCAGTAGCTAAACCAGCAATAATATTTGTACCTGCTCCAGTACTAGATTGTTGTACGATTTTTAGAATAGGTTTTGATCCCAAACCTGTATAATATTCAGTAAATGCTGAAATTCCAGCACCAACAACTAAACCAACCAAACAAGCATAAAATACCCTTATTGAAGAAATGTCTTGAAGACCTTCTCCGAAGAAATCCATTTGCATCGTTTCTGGTAACATCCAAGTCACTAAACCATAACAAGCTACAGCAACCATTGCTATAGATGCCCAGTTTCCAATATTTAATGCTTTTTGCACGTCTGCTTCTTTAGCATCGTTAGATGATATATTTACTAATAAAGTTCCTATAAGAGAAATGATAATACCAACTCCAGCGATTGACATTGGTAATAAGATTGGTCCAATTCCGCCAAAAGCATCTTGTATCGCACCACCCATATCCTTAATTACATAATTTCCTAAAACCATTGCAGCTAATACAGTTGCAACATAAGAACCAAATAAATCGGCTCCCATACCTGCAACATCTCCAACATTATCTCCAACATTATCAGCAATAGTAGCTGGATTTCTTGGATCATCTTCAGGAATATCAGCCTGTACTTTACCAGCTAAATCTGCTCCAACATCTGCCGCTTTAGTGTAAATACCACCACCAACTCTTGCAAATAAAGCAATAGATTCCGCTCCTAATGAAAAACCAGCTAATGCTTCTAGTACTTCAGTCATACTAGCAGTATTTGTCCATTCGCTACCCATAAAGTGCCAATAAAATCCAATAAAGAAAATTGTCAAACCTAATACAGCTAAACCAGCAACTCCAAGTCCCATAACAGTACCACCACCAAAAGAAACTTTCAATGCATTTGGTAAACTAGTTTTTGCAGCTTGTGTTGTTCTGACATTTGTTTTGGTTGCAATTTTCATTCCCATATTTCCTGCAAAAGCAGAAAAAAGTGCACCCACAATAAATGCAAATACTATTAAATAAGTAGTATCCATATAAAAAGCAATTACAGCTAAAACAATACTAGCTCCTATCACAAAAAATGTTAGTAATCTATATTCTGCTTTTAAGAATGCTAAAGCACCCTCATAGATGTGGTCAGAAATTTCCTTCATTTTCCCATCACCTGAATCTTGTTTCATTACCCAAGACCTTTTAACTAGCATATAAGCTAGACCTAATAAAGCCATTACAATTGGCATCCAAATCATCAATAATCCCATAAATATTTTTTTTATAAATTTAAAACGGACGTAAAAGTAATCAATTCAAATAGAAATAAAAAACCTCTTAAAACATAAGATTTTAAGAGGTTGATAATTAAGAGCTTTGATAATTATTAAATTTTAAAATCATCAGTTTTTTTATGGTCACTTTTATCATAATAGTCAACGCATGCTTCATAAATTGCTATTGCTTCTTGAGCATTAACCTATCCACCAATATTAACTTTTTTCTTTTTAAATCTTTATGAAATTTAAAGAAGTGTACTAATTATTTAAATCTATGTGTATTTTTTTTACAAATTCATTATATCTTTTACTGCTTTTACTACATCATTGGAGTTAGGTATCCAATTTTCTAATAAAACAGGAGAATATGGAGCAGGAGTATCTGCAGTTGTAATTCTTTTGATAGGAGCATCCAAATAATCAAATGCTTCTTCTTGAATCCTGTAGGTTATTTCTGACGCAACACTAGCAAATGGCCAAGCTTCTTCTAGGATAATTAATCTATTCGTTTTCTTTACAGAAGTTAAAATTGCAGCATGATCCATCGGGCGAACAGTCCTTAAATCTATAATTTCTATTGAAATCCCTTCTTTTTCTAGCTCCTCTCCAGCTTTGTAAGCTTCTTTTATTATTTTTCCGAAAGAGACAATTGTTACATCTGTTCCTTCTCTTTTAATATCAGCGACACCAATTGGAATAATATATTCTCCTTCTGGGATCTCCATCTTGTCTCCGTACATTTGTTCAGACTCCATAAATATTACTGGATCATCATCACGAATAGCAGCTTTTAATAAGCCTTTAGCATCATATGGATTTGATGGTACAATTACTTTTAATCCGGGAGTATTAGCAAACCAGTTTTCAAATGCTTGTGAATGCGTAGCTCCTAATTGACCTGCAGAACCTGTAGGTCCTCTAAAGACAATTGGACAGTTAAATTGTCCACCAGACATCTGTCTAATTTTTGCAGCATTATTTATAATTTGATCAATACCAACTAAAGAAAAATTAAAGGTCATATATTCTACGATTGGCCTGTTACCATTCATAGCTGAGCCAATAGCAATTCCTGCAAAACCAAGTTCTGCTATAGGTGTGTCTATAACTCTTTTTTCTCCAAATTCATCTAACATTCCTTTACTGGCTTTGTAAGCACCATTATATTCGGCAACTTCTTCTCCCATTAAATAAATACTTTCATCTCTTCGCATTTCTTCGCTCATTGCTTCGCAAATTGCTTGTCTGAATTGAACTGTCTTCATCTAAATATAATTATAGTTTATTTTAATCAACAAAAGTAATCAATTATGGATTAAAAATTATGCACAAAATAAAAAATAAATATGTCAATAATTCTATTTTTTGTAAACTCTCAATGTATAAGAAAAAAACAAGTATAATTAAAATTAGTGTAAATTGCATCTATGAAAAATTTCTTGTTAATAGTATTAAGTTTTCTATATTCTAATTTTTTTTTCGGACAATATTCATTGATAGAGCATAACGGTGAAACAAGAGAATATATATATTATGAACCTGAAAACCTTCCACAAGGCGCGCCGCTAGTTTTTGTAATGCACGGCTATTCGGGTGATGCATCAGGAATTGAAAACTATTCTAATATGAATAGTATAGCTGATGAAAAAGGCTTTGCCGTATGTTATCCAAGAGGAACTCAAGATAATGATGGTAATCGATTTTGGAATGTAGGCTATGATTTTCATCCAGATGAAACTGTTGACGATGTGAGTTTTTTAGTACAATTAGCTAATTATTTACAACAAGCACATAATTTAAGTAGTGAAAACACATTTGCAACTGGTATGTCTAACGGAGGTGAAATGTGTTACATGCTAGCTTGTGAGGCTTCTGTGACTTTCAAAGCGGTAGTATCTGTTGCAGGTATGATGTTGCAAGATATAATGAATACCTGCAACCCAGAAAATCTAATCCCTATTTTTGAAATCCATGGAACTAGTGATTCTGTAAATTTTTATGATGGAGATCCAAGTAGTTCGGGTGGATGGGGTGCATATCCAAGTATTCCTGAAACAATTGATTATTGGTCAAATTTAAATAATTGTTCATCTTTTACAACTGAGAATTTACCGAACCCCAATTCAAACGACGGAAGTTATGTTGTAAAAGAAAGACATTATGATTCTGATAATGGAAATGAAATCTGGCTATATAAGGTAGTTGGTGGAGGTCATGATTGGCCAGGAGCTGAAGGGAATATGGATATAAATACATCTCTAGAAGCATGGTTGTTTTTTGAATTAAGTATGAACAACTCATTGTCATCTAATAATATTGAATCAACTAATAATATTAAATTATTTCCTAACCCTACTAATTCTAAAGTAACTCTTAGCTCTAATAAGCAATATGAAATTGATGTATATGATTTACTTGGAAACAAGGTTATGGAATTAACTGGGAATACCATTAATATGTCTTATTTGTCCAGTGCCACATACATAATAAAAGCATTTGATAAAATAGGTCAGAAGCAATTAAGTTATAAAGTGATAAAAAAATAAAATAGTTATTCAAGGTCTTTTTATGGTTAATCTTTAATGAAATATTTTTGTAATTATTTATTATGCATGCATAGTATTTTTAAAAAAAAGATGTAACTTTGTATTATAAAAGATAAAGAAAATTTCAAAAATTATGAAAATATTGGTATGTATCAGTCATGTGCCTGATACCACTTCAAAAATTAATTTTACAGATAATAACACAAAGTTTGACACAAACGGAGTGCAATTCGTAATTAATCCATATGATGAATTTAGTTTAACTAGAGCAATGTGGTTTAAAGAAAAACAGGGTGCATCTGTAACTGTTGTTAATATTGGTAATGCATCGACAGAGCCAACATTAAGGAAAGCCCTAGCAATTGGTGCAGATGAAGCAATTCGTGTAAACGCAGAAGCGGTAGATGGTTTATTTGTCGCGAAGCAATTAGCAGAAGTTGTAAAAAGCGGAGGCTATGATTTAGTACTAGCAGGTAGGGAGTCCATAGATTATAATGGTGGAATGGTACCAGGAATGTTAGCGGCCTTAGTAGACTTTAATTTCGTAAACGGATGTGTAGGTTTAGAAATTGATGGAACTTCTGTTTCTTTAATAAGAGAAATCGATGGAGGTAATGAAACTCATTCATCAACACTGCCAATGGTAGTTGCAGGTCAAAAAGGGATTGTTGAAGAATCTGATTTAAGAATACCTAATATGAGAGGAATTATGATGGCTAGAAAAAAGCCCTTAAATGTTTTAGAACCAAAGGTTTTAGACAATACAACTATTGTTCAATCTTATGAAAAACCAGCACCCAAAGGAGCTGTGAAATTAGTTGCGGCGGATAATATTGATGAGTTAATTAATTTATTACACAACGAAGCAAAAGTAATTTAAGTAAAAAGTTATTCAAATTAAAATTTAAAAATATATGTCAGTTTTAGTATTTGCCAATTCATCAGATGGAAAATTTAAAAAATCTGCTTTTGAAGTTGTTGGTTATGGGAAAAAAGTAGCGGAGCAAATGGGAGTTTCTGTTATTGTTCTTTCAATTAACGCTACAGAAGTTTCAGAATTATATACCTATGGTGCCGAAAAAATTCTAACAGTATCTAATGATAAATTAAATACATTTAATGCAAAAGCATATACATCTGTAATTAAAGAAGTAGCAGATGCAGAAAATGCAAATGTTATTGTTTTAGACTCAAGTATTAATGTATTACATATCGCACCAATGTTAGCTGTTGCTATGGATGCTGGTTATGCATCTAATGTAGTTTCTTTGCCTGATAACTTAACCCCTTTCACAGTAAAAAGAAAAGCTTTTTCAAATAAAGCTTTTAGTAACACAGTAATTTCTACAGAAAATAAAATAATTGGAGTTGCAAAAAATTCCTACGGAGTTCATGAAAACCTAGTCTCTGGAAGTTCAAATAGTTTTGATGCTACTATCTCTGATAAGGATTTTAGTATAAAATCAGAGAGCGTTGAAAAAGCTTCAGGAAATGTAACAATAGCAGATGCTGACACAGTAGTTTCTGCAGGAAGAGGTTTAAAAGGTCCAGAAAACTGGGGAATGATTGAAGAATTAGCAGAAGTTCTAGGTGCAGCGACAGCATGTTCTAAACCAGTTTCAGATTTAGGTTGGCGACCACATGGAGAGCACGTAGGGCAAACAGGAAAGCCAGTTGCTTCTAATTTATATATTGCAATTGGAATTTCAGGAGCTATTCAACATTTAGCTGGGATTAATGCATCAAAAGTAAAAGTAGTAATAAATACAGATCCGGAGGCACCTTTCTTCAAAGCTGCAGATTACGGTATTGTCGGAGATGCATTTGAAGTAGTTCCAAAACTAATAGAAAAACTAAAAGCTTTTAAAGCTGCATAATTTTTATAAATTACATCTGATATTTAGGCGATCGACACATTTTTTTTATTAAATTGTGCCCAACAAAATAGCTATCTAATTCTAGGTATTTTCCTAAAATTGATAGCTATTCTTATTTTTATGAAGATTGTTTATGAGTTTAATTAAGCTTACTATAAAAGGTATTTCATATAGCCAAACTCAAAGTGGTGCTTATGCGTTAGTATTAAGTGAAATGGAAGGGGCTAGAACTTTGCCTATAATTATTGGTGCTTTTGAAGCTCAATCTATAGCAATTGCATTAGAAAAAGAAATAAGACCCCCAAGACCACTCACTCACGATTTATTCAAAACCTTTTCTGATCGTTTCTCAATTAATATAAAACAAATAATCATTCATAAATTAGTGGATGGTGTGTTTTTTTCGAGTTTAATTTGTGAAAAAGATGGAGTTGAAGAAATTATAGATACCAGAACTTCAGACGCTATTGCAATTGCAGTTCGTTTTCAAGCTCCAATATATACTTATGAGAATATTCTAGATAAAGCTGGAGTAAATTTGAAAATTGATGAAGAATTTGGTTTAGGTGAAGAAGCTGATTCCATTGATGAAGAAGTTGAATTGGAAGATGTAGTATCAAAGAATGAATCATCTTTTTCTACTTTTTCAATAAAAGAATTAAATAGTCAGTTAGAAAAAGCAGTTGATAATGAAAATTACGAATTGGCTGCAAAAATTAGAGATGAAATTAGTAAAAGAGTTTAATCAAAGAAGCCTCATGAGAAAAATAGTTTTAATAGTTTTTTGTTTAATATCACTGGTAGGTTTTTCACAAGAAATAGAACAAAATTGGAAAATTTCTTCAATTAAAAAATTAGATGGTACACAAATAGTAGAAACAAAAGGAAGTGATACCTTTTCTTTTCTTGAGGGAAAGATTACTATTTCTTTTACGGAGGATGAAGATGAAATTTTAGGATCCGGAAATTATATTCGTCAGAATAACTTATTGATTTTTAATTTAAATGAACCTAAGGATACTGTTAGATATTATAATATCATTTCTTTTAACGATCAGAGTTTAGTATTGTCAGAAAATGAAGTTATATATACTTTATTTCCTCAAGGTCAATCTAACATATTGACACCTGAAAATGAATCAGATCTTGTTTTAAAAGAAACATCAATATCTAAAACAAAAGAAACTTCAGAGATTATTCCTAGTCAGGGATTTTCTATTAAAAGCTTATGGAAAGGTGCTTTAGGGATGCTTTCTTTAATAATAATTACATTTTTTTTTAGTAGTAACAGAAAAGCAATAAATTGGAAGAAAGTTGGAATTGGATTATCGCTTCAGTTATTAATTGCAATAGGGGTATTAAAAGTTCAATTTATTCAATCAATTTTTGAATTTATTGG
This sequence comes from uncultured Polaribacter sp., assembly GCA_913047375.1. Lineage (GTDB taxonomy): Bacteria > Bacteroidota > Bacteroidia > Flavobacteriales > Flavobacteriaceae > Polaribacter. The sequence goes on along the minus strand of CAJWTV010000018.1, from coordinate 24,145 downwards.
TGGAATTTTTATCGAGATATTAGAATATACAAAAGCAGGAAGTGAATTTTTATTTGCAGGTATGGTAGCAGACACAACTACTTTTGGTTATATTTTCGCTTTCCAAGTATTACCAACAATTATCTTTTTCTCTGCACTTACATCACTATTCTTCTATTTAGGTATTATCCAGAAAATAGTAAAGTTAATGGCTATAGTTCTTACAAAGTTTTTAGGTATATCTGGTATGGAGAGTCTCTCAGTAGCAGGAAATATTTTCTTAGGGCAAACTGAAGCTCCTTTGTTAATCAAGGCATATTTAGAAAAAATGAATAAATCTGAAATGCTTTTGGTAATGATTGGTGGAATGGCTACCGTAGCAGGTGCTGTCTTAGCAGCTTATATTGGTTTTTTAGGTGGTGGAGATAAAGTTTTAGAATTAGTTTTTGCAAAACATTTATTAGCAGCATCTGTAATGGCTGCTCCTGGAGCAATAGTAATTTCTAAAATATTATATCCACAAACAGAAAAAGTAAGTACAGACGTATCTGTCTCTCAAGAAAAGATTGGTTCAAATATTTTAGATGCCATTGCAAATGGTACAACTGAAGGTTTACGTTTAGCTGTTAACGTAGGAGCAATGTTATTGGTTTTTGTTGCAGTAATAGCTATGTTAAATGGAATATTAGGATGGGTTGGAGATGTGACAACATTAAACTCCTGGATGGCTGAGAATACAGAAAATTATACTAGTTTTTCTATTGAGGCTATTTTAGGATACACTTTTGCACCATTAATGTGGCTAATTGGAGTGGCATATGAAGACATGGCTCTAATGGGACAATTATTAGGTATTAAATTAGCGGCTAGTGAATTTGTAGGATATATTCAGTTGGCAGAATTGAAAAATATAGCAAATGCTACACACTTGACTTATAATAAGTCAATTATAATGGCAACATATATGTTATGTGGCTTTGCAAATTTTGCTTCTATAGGTATACAAATAGGAGGGATTGGCTCTTTGGCTCCTGGGCAAAGAAAAACTTTATCAGAATTTGGAATGAAAGCTCTAATTGGAGGTACAATAGCTTCTCTAATGTCTGCAACAATTGCAGGGATGATAATTGGTTAATAACTTCTTAATATAATTTTAAAGAGCATCAATAATTAAAGTTGATGCTTTTATATTTTTACATAAATCAAGAAAAGAATATGAAGCAATACCATAATCTAGTAAAACACGTTTTAGAAAACGGAAATAATAAAGGCGATAGAACTGGTACAGGAACAAAAAGTGTATTTGGTTATCAAATGAGATTTGATTTAAGTGAAGGTTTTCCGATGGTAACCACCAAGAAATTACATTTGAAATCTATCGTTTACGAATTACTTTGGTTTATAAAAGGAGATACAAATATTAAGTATTTACAAGAAAATGGTGTACGAATCTGGAATGACTGGGCTGATGAAAATGGAGATTTAGGTCCTGTTTATGGTCATCAATGGCGAAACTGGAACAGCGATGATATAGATCAGTTAAAAAATGTAATTGAGACATTAAAGAAAAATCCAAATAGTAGAAGGATGATGGTTTCTGCATGGAACCCTTCGGTTTTACCGGATAATTCTGTTTCTTTTGCAGAAAATGTTTCTAAAGGAAAAGCAGCATTACCTCCTTGTCATGCTTTTTTTCAGTTTTATGTTGCAGATGGGAAATTATCTTGCCAACTATATCAAAGAAGTGCTGATATTTTCTTAGGAGTTCCATTTAATATTGCAAGCTATGCTTTATTTACTATGATGATGGCTCAAGTTTGTGGCTATGAAGCAGGAGAGTTTATTCATACTTTTGGTGATGCTCATATTTACAATAACCATCAAGAGCAACTAGAATTACAGCTAAGTAGAGAAATAAGACCCTTACCTAAAATGAAAATAAATCCTAATATTACAAGTATTTTTAATTTTGATTTTAATGATTTTGAGTTAGTAGATTATAATCCTCATCCACATATAAAAGGTAAAGTCGCAGTTTAAAAAAGTATTTCTTAAAAAGAGGAAAGTTTTATTTCTAATTAGTAGTTTTTATTGTTTGAATTAAGATTTAAAAATTTTATTTTTTCTCAAAAAGAAATTATAGGTTCAAAACATTTATAGTAATTTTATTTAAATTTTTTTTATGATTACAATTATTGCTGCAATTTCAAAAAACAATGCCTTAGGAAAGGATAATGATCTGATATGGCATTTGCCAGCCGATTTAAAACGATTTAAAAAAGTAACTTCTGGGCATTATATTTTAATGGGTAGAAACACTTTTGAATCTATTGGAAAACCACTACCTAATAGAACTTCTGTAATTATCACAAGAAATACTGATTATAATAAAGATGGCTGTTTAATAGCGAACTCTATAGAACAAGCCTTAGAATTATCAAAAAAACAAGAGACTGTCTTTATTATTGGTGGAGCACAAGTTTATAAACAAGCTATAGATAGAGACCTTGTAGATCAATTAGATATAACATTGGTCCATGAAGAATTTGATGCTGATGTATTTTTTCCAGAGATTGATCCCATGATATGGAAAGAAGTTTCTAGAGAAAATTTTATGGCTGACGAGAAAAATAAATACGATTTTAGTTTTATCAGTTATCAGAAGATTTAACTACATTTAGTTATCATAAAAATGGTTTTTTTTATTCTTACTAAAAATAAATTATTTTCAATGCCCTGTTAATAAGCGTAATCCAATAAAAATTACAAGAATAATACTGCCGTATATAATTAGATTTTTTGCAGCATCTTTATAATGAACTTTATGGCTTTGTAAATCTTTCTTATAACTGTATATGGCAAGAGTTATAAATGTTACTATAAAAAAAATCATGAAAATAATTCGACCAGTAGTGAAATATGCAGCTAAAAACATTTTTTGTAAGTTTTTTAATAAATAGAATTATGGACTCCTTTATTCTATCGCAAACATTTTATATCTTGTGTTTTTAAATAGATATACAAAATTACAAATAAAATGAAGAATGCCATTGTTTTTGGAGCAACATCTGGTATTGGAAAATCGTTAACCGAAATTCTAATTAAAGAAGGTTATAAAGTTGCTATTACAGGAAGAAGATTAGATAAACTAGAAGCACTAAAAAAAGAATATCCACAACAAGTTTTAGTAAAACAAAATGATATTCAAGATATTACTCAGTTAGACAAAGTTTTTAAAGAAATTGTTACTGATTTTAAAACTATCGATTTAATTGTACAATCCTCAGGCGTAGGTTATGTAAATCCCAAATTAGAATGGGGTAAGCAACAACAAACTATTAACACGAATGTTTTAGGTTGTACTAAACTCTACATTTTAGCTTATGACTTATTTAAAAAACAACAATTTGGCCATCTTGTAGGTATTTCATCTATTGCCTCTATAAGGGGTAATAGATCTGCACCAGATTATTTTGCATCTAAAGCATATCAAAAAGCATATTTAGAGAGTTTGTATATCAAAACAAAATCTATAAAGTCTAACAATGTTTTTGTTACTGATATAAGACCAGGTTTTGTAGATACGCCCATGGCTCTTGGGGAGGCCATCTTTTGGATGGTTCCTCTAGATAAAGCAGCAAAACAAATTTATAAAGCCATAAAAAAGAAAAAAAGAGTAGCTTATGTTTCTAAAAGATGGATCATAATTGCTTTTTTGTTAAAACTGATGCCAGCTTGGGTTCTAAAGAAAGTACTATAATTATACAAAATATGAAAAATAAAATCGCAGCAGTTCATGAATTTCATACTGCTTTTAAATTAAATATTCAAGATATACCAACAATTGCAATTTCTGATGACAGGAAAAAATTACGTTTTGAGTTAATGAAAGAAGAAAATGAAGAGTATATTGAAGCAGCTCAAAATAACGACTTAGTAGAAGTTGCAGACGCTTTAGGAGATATGTTATACATTCTTTGTGGAACTATCATAGAACATGGGATGCAAGACAAGATAGAGGCAGTTTTTAATGAAATTCAACGCAGTAATATGAGTAAATTAGGTGAAGATGGAAAACCAATCTATAGAGAGGATGGTAAGGTTTTAAAAGGACCAAATTATTTTAAACCAAATATTGCCGAAATTTTAGAAAAGTAAGCTTTTAATTATATTAGTTATTACGCTAACTGAATATTAGAGTTCAACTCTCATTCCTTCAAAAGCAAATTGAAAACCTTGTTTTTCTATTTTCTTCCTCTCAGGAGAATTTTCTTGAAGTGCAGGATTGGTATGATTGAAGTGTATGAATATTACTTTATTCTTAGTTTCGAAAGTTTCATTTTTAAACAAGTTGATTGTTTCTTCTATAAAAGGATGTGGAATTTCTGACATTAATCTTTTAATTTCACCATCCTTAAAAAAGGTTGCATCTAAAAAAGCAAAGTCAGCATTTTTCACTTCTTCAACAATATCTTTCTCCCATTTCTCCCATTTGTTAATATCTGGAATAAATAAAGCTGTCTTACGCTTCCCTTTAATTTTGAAGCCAATAGTTTCAGAAAACTCATCTCTATGTGGAACTAAAAAAGGAGTAACTTTTAGTTGATCATTTAATGTAATTATTGAATCATTTTGTAAATCAGAAAAAATAATATTTTCCAATTTTACTAGTTGACTCCAAGGACCGTTTTGGGATAAGAATTTTTTCATTCTTGGCATTGTGAAAAGTTTAATATTTTTTCCTCCAAGTGCTTCACGTCCAAAATACATTAATCCAGAGTAATGCCCAATGTGAGCGTGTGTTAAAAAAACACCATCAATTATAGTTTCTTTTTTTAAATGATTTTGATCTAAATCAGCTAATTGAGTAGAAATATCAGGAGTTGCTTCAAATAACCATTTTCCATTATTTTTAATATCAATTAAACCTAATGAAACAACTTTTTGCTTTTTTTTAATTCCAGTGTAATAAATGTTACAACATTTTTTTTGACAGCCAATATGAGGATAACCTGCGTCCTGAGTAGTACCTAAAACAGTAATATATTGATTTGTTTTATCTTCGTTATTAGTGGTGCTTTTATTTATTGAAGTATCACAAGAAACCATTATGCTAACAAGAAACAAAAATAGTATTTTCTTCATATGAATAATTTTGTTACCAAAGCCCCTCTTTTGGGAGACTATAACATAACCCTCCACCCATAGGGATCTTCAGTTTTGTTCGTTTGTAAATCTGTTATCGCTTTTTTTAATAATGAAGCGTATGGCTTTGTTAATTCGGGTAAATCATAGTCTTTATTTTGATATCCAAAACCAGAGATTGGAGATATTACAGCAGCTGTTCCTGCTCCAAACATTTCTTTTAAACTACCGTTTTGAGCTGCAGCAACAACTTCTGAAACTGAAATTTTTCTAACCTCTATGTCAATATTTAAATCCTTAGACATTTGAATGATACTTTTCCGAGTAACACCATCTAAGATTCGATCGCTAGTCGGACTTGTAATTAAAGTGTTATTAATTCTGATAAAAATATTCATTGCACCAGCTTCTTCGATGTATTGGTGAGTATTATCATCGGTCCAAATTACTTGATTATAACCTTTCTCTATCGCAAGTTGAGTTGGATAAAATTGTGCAGCATAATTTCCGCCAGCCTTTGCAAAGCCAACTCCACCATTTGCAGCACGTGCATATTTTTCTTCTATCAATACCTTTATTTTACCAGCGAAATAAGCTCCAGAGGGTGCGGTACAGATTACAAACTTATATGCATTTGCTGGTGATGCATGAAAACCATTTCCTGAGGCAAACATAAAGGGTCTTATATAGAGTGAACTTCCTTCATTTTTAGGTATCCATTGATTATCAATTTCTAATAACTTTTTTAAGCCGTCCATAAAAATAGCTTCAGGTATAGCAGGAATCATTAATCGTTCTGCAGATTTATTTAGTCTCTTAAAGTTCTCAAGAGGACGAAATAACATGGTGTTTTCATCTGAATCTTTATATGCTTTCATTCCTTCAAAGATTGATTGACCATAATGAAATATTTTTGAAGAGGGATCTAAAGTGATAGGGGTATACGGTTTAATAACAGGTATTTTCCATTCTCCATTAACAAAATCACATTCTAACATGTGATCAGAAAAAACACTACCAAAAGGTAAATTACTAAAATCCACAGAATCTATTGTAGATTTTTCTATATACTTTATTTCTATATTTGATGCCATGTTTTTAGATTGATTACTACTAGCAAAGGTACATATTTTATATATCTAAATATATATTTACGCTCTGGTTTTCTTGATTAATACCTTACATTTGTATGTAAGATTTTAAATTTTATAAAATGAAATTATTGGTTAGAATATGTATATTTATTTTATTTATTTCAACTGCGTGTAAAAAAGATAAAATAATAGCAAAACAACATATTAAAGAACAATTAGTATTCACCTCTTTTGGAGATAGAATTACTTCTAAAAATTCACTTCCTTTAGAGCAAATTGCTGTTAAAATTCAAAATCTAAAAGACGGCGAAAAAATTCCTTTAAAGTTTAGCTCAAGAATTAAAGAAGTATGTTCAAAAAAAGGGTGTTGGATGAGGTTACCTCTTAATGAAACTTCACAAATGATGGTCCGTTTCAAAAATTATAGTTTTTTTATGCCTTTAGATTCAAATGGTAAAGAAGTAATTGTTGAAGGATTCGCATATTTTAAAGAAATCTCTGTCCAAGAGCTTCGACATTATGCAGAAGATGTAGGTGACTCGAAAGAAGAAATTGCTAAAATTACTAAATCAAAAAAAGAATTCTTTTTTGAAGCAAATGGAGTTTTATTAAAAAATATATAATTGTTGGAAAGAGAAATTATAACAACTTCTGATGGTTCAAAAACCATACATCTTCCAAGTTGGGATGAACAATATCATTCAAAACACGGAGCTATTCAAGAATCTTATCATGTTTTTTTACAGTCAGGTTTTTTCAAAATTGATTTAAAACAAGTTTCCATTCTAGAAATAGGTTTTGGAACTGGTTTAAATGCATTTATTACTTTTCTTGAAGCAAAAAAAGCACATATAAAAGTTAATTATGTGGGAATTGAAGCCTATCCAATTTCAAAAGATGAAGTTAAAAGCCTCAATTATGTTTCAGAGTTAAAGGCCTCAACTTCTAAGAATATTTTTGATGATATGCATCTTAATACTTGGGATGAAAATCACCAACTTTCGAAAGATTTTCAATTATTAAAAAGGAAACAGTTTTTTCAAGAAATAAATGATGAAGATTCATTTGATTTAATTTATTTTGATGCTTTTGGTGCACGAAATCAACCCGAATTGTGGACAGAAGAAATCTTCTTTAAAATGTTTAAAGCAATCAAGAAAAACGGTATATTAGTTACCTATTCAGCTAAAGGAAGCGTAAGAAGAGCGATGCAATCAGTAGGTTTTATAGTAGAAAGATTACCAGGTCCTCCAGGAAAAAGAGAAATGTTAAGAGCTACAAAACTTTAAATAGTAGTAATATGAAAATTGGAAGAAAATTCCGAAACGGTAAGAGATCTAAACCTCAAAAAGGTATTTTATTAGTTTTTTTATTAATGATAATTTTATTCTTTTGGTTTAAAACCGAAGATTTTATTACAAGCTTATTTTAATTAAAAATAAATTATTTATTTACTTTTATTGAATTTTAATAATTATCAAAAAACAGCTAATTTTAGCTAAAAAAAGCGTTTTTTTATCAAAAAATAGCTAATTTTAGTAGTTTTCGACATAAAATCAAAGAATTAGGTTTTTTATTTTTCATCTAAATTGATGGAAATGAATAGCTGTTTATTGTCTTAATTATTAACTAAAAAGAATTGTTTAGTTTTGTCTCTAAGTTAAATATTCATTGTTTAATAATTAAGAAATAACTATAAATAAGTATTTTAATACAGATTAATAACTCATTATTTGGCTATAGAAAAAATCATTTTAGGAATAGACCCTGGTACTACCATAATGGGATTTGGTTTGATTAAAGTAGTAGGGAAAAAGATGGAGTTTATTCAGATGAATGAGTTGTTGTTGAAAAAATATGACAATCATTATATAAAATTAAAACTAATTTTTGAACGCACTATTGAACTAATTGACACTTATAATCCTGATGAAATTGCAATTGAAGCTCCTTTTTTTGGTAAAAATGTTCAATCGATGTTAAAGCTTGGTCGAGCACAAGGTGTAGCCATGGCTGCCGGCTTGTCGCGTGAGATTCCTATTTCAGAGTATTTACCAAAGAAGATTAAAATGGCAGTAACAGGCAACGGAAATGCTAGCAAAGAGCAAGTAGCTTTAATGTTGAAATCTTTACTGAATTTAAAGACATTACCAAAAAACTTAGATGCCACAGATGGCCTGGCAGCTGCAGTCTGTCATTTTTATAACTCAGGTAAAGTTGTTGGTGGAAAAAATTATACAGGTTGGTCTAGTTTTGTGAAACAGAACGAGAAACGTATTAAGAAATAATGAGCGGAATTTACATTCATATCCCATTTTGTAAACAAGCATGTTTTTATTGTGATTTTCATTTTTCTACTTCCTTAAAAAAGAAAGACGAATTAATTTCTTGTTTAGTAAAAGAGATTAAACTTAGGAAAGGGGAGTTAAATAATAAAACTGTAGAAACTATTTATTTTGGTGGGGGAACTCCCAGTCTTTTATCAGCCAAAGAAATTTCAATTTTAATAGATGCGATTTATTTAAATCATAAAGTTATAGAATTTCCTGAGATTACTCTTGAAGCAAATCCAGATGATTTGTCTAATCAAAAAGTAATAGAACTTTCTAAAACTCCAATAAATAGGTTAAGTATTGGTATTCAATCATTTTTTGAGAAAGATTTAAAATTGATGAATCGTGCTCATGACTCTAAAGAAGCCAAAGAATCTTTAAGTTTGGCATCTCGATATTTTGATAATATTTCTGTAGATCTTATTTATGGAATTCCAGGCTTAACAGACCAACAATGGAAACAGAATATAGCTAATGCATTAAGTTATAATATTCCTCATATTTCTAGTTATGCTTTAACAGTAGAGCCTAAAACAGCTTTAGAATCTTTGATTAAAAAAGGTAAAATAAAAAACGTAGATGAAGATTTAGCTCAAAAACAATTTTACATCTTATTGGAAGAATTAGAAAAAGTAAATTTTGTACACTATGAGTTATCTAATTTCGGAAAAGAAGGTTTTTTTAGTAAAAATAATACGGCATATTGGTTAGGTAAATCTTATTTAGGTATCGGTCCTTCTGCACATTCTTTTGACGGTAGTATTCGTAGTTGGAATTGTAGAAATAACTCAAAGTATGTCAATGAGATTAAGCAAAATAAGTTGCCATTAGAAAGAGAGACACTCACTAATATAGATGCTTATAATGAGTATATCATGACTGGCTTAAGAACAATATGGGGTGTGTCTTTCGCTAAAATCCAAACAAATTTTGGAGATAATTATTTGGCTTATTTAAAAAATGCATCTAAAAAATATATTAAGCAGGAATTATTATATTTTGATAATGATAAATTAAAAACAACAAAAAAAGGAAAATTTTTAGTAGATGGAATTGCTTCAGATTTATTTATGCTGAATTAATTTTCATTTCTTATTTTTTGAAAAAATAAAATTAAAATGAAAGCAATTATTGAATATAATTCAAGAAAAATAGCTATTGATATTTCTAAACCTCTAGATATTTCTATAGCTATAGATGTTACTAAAGAAAATATAAATGCATGGTATATCGACGATCCAAAAATATTTCCACAAAAATTTGACAATGAAGATATTAAGGTTTCTAATGGTTCCGTAGTTAACTTTAACAATATCCATTTCAATCCACATTCTCACATAACTCATACAGAATGTGTAGGGCATATTTCAGAAAAAGTTCATTCGATAAATCAGAATTTAAAACATTTTTTCTTTTTAGCAGAGGTAGTTACAGTCGCTCCAGAACTAATTAATGATGATTTTGTGATTTCAAAGAAACAACTACAATCACAAATAAGAAATAAGAAAAGAGATGCAATTGTAATTAGGACGCTTCCCAATTTACCTGAAAAAAAATCAAAAAAGTATTCTAATACAAATCCTACATATCTTCTAGAAGAGGCAGCGATTTACTTAAAGGAAAATGGAATTAAGCATTTATTGATAGATTTACCTTCAGTAGATAAAGAAAAAGATGAAGGTAAATTATTATCTCACAATGCTTTTTGGAATACTTCTGGAGATATAAGAATGAACGCTACAATTACTGAATTTATTTATGTTCCAAATGATGTTGAGGATGGAGAGTATTTGCTAAATTTAATGATAGCTCCATTTGAAAATGATGCAACTCCAAGTAAACCAATTTTGTATAAAATATTAGTTAATGATAAATAATAAAAGAAAATATGCTGTATATGGATTTATAATCTTTTTAATTTTCGCAATTAATAGTGTCATGTATTCAGATATTCTTATTGATGAATTAAAAGTTAAATATAGTAATGAATTTTCTAATTTCATAGATATTGATGGTATGCAAGTTCATTATAGTATCGAGGGTGAGGGAATGCCAATTGTCTTAATTCATGGAACAGCTTCTTCTTTACACACTTGGAATGATTGGGCAGAGGATCTAAAAAAAAACTACAAGGTTATTCGAATGGATCTACCCGCCTTTGGTTTGACTGGTCCTAATAAAAACTCAGATTATACGATAGAAAATTACACCCACTTTTTAGAAGTTTTTATTTCGAAAATGAAAATAGATTCTATGATTCTAGCAGGTAATTCTTTAGGTGGAAATATTGCATGGAATTATACATATAAAAATCCTGAAAAAGTAAAAAAATTAATTTTATTAGATGCCAGTGGATTAGTGACTAATAAGCCGCAACCCTGGATTTTCAAAATGGCAAAAACACCTATTTTAAGCTCTTTACTTTTATATATTACTCCTATGAGTATCATTGAAGATAATCTTAATCAAGTCTATGATGATGATACTAAAATTTCACAAAAACTCGTTACCCGTTATCATGAAATGCTTTTAAGAGAAGGAAACAGAAAAGCTTTTATTAGTAGATCAAAATTGGATTTCAAATCTTCTGAAGCGTTTAAAAAAGATCAATTAAGAAATATTCAAACACCTACTTTATTAATTTGGGGAGCTAATGATTCTTGGATCCCTTTAGATATTGGTAAGAGAATGGATTCGCTTTTGCCAAACTCAATATTAGTAGTTATTCCAAATTCGGGACATGTTCCAATGGAAGAAAACCCTAAAGAAAGTTTAAAAATTCTTAAAAAATTCTTAAATTAAATTCTTAATTATTCTAGATCCATTAATATAATCATTTTTTTTTCTTCGTAAGTTTGTCTAAAATTGATTCACATGATCATCAAGGGAAATATAGTTGATATATTTAATAAAAAAATTTTTAAAGGGGAAGTTGTGTTTGAATATGGAAAGATTATAGATATCCGTAAGTCAAATCATACTTTAGATAATTATATTTTACCAGGCTTTATAGATGCGCATATCCATATTGAAAGCTCAATGTTAATTCCTTCGGAATTTGCAAAAATTGCTGTAATTCATGGCACCGTTGCTACTGTTTCTGATCCCCATGAAATAGCAAATGTTTTAGGAGTAAAAGGTGTAGATTTTATGATTTCAAATGGCAAAAAAGTTCCATTGAAATTTAATTTTGGTGCTCCATCATGCGTGCCTGCAACTTCTTTTGAAAGCGCAGGAGCAATTATCGATTCGAATGATATTAAAGAAATGATGGAAAATCCAGACATCAAATATCTCGCAGAAATGATGAATTATCCAGGAGTTTTATTAGACGATTCAGAAGTTTTCGCTAAAATTCAACATGCAAAAAACAATAATAAACCTATAGATGGTCATGCGCCAGGTTTACGTGGAGACGATATAACTAAATATATTTCTGCAGGAATTTCTACAGATCACGAATGTTATAGTTACGATGAAGCATTAGAAAAGTTAGAAAAAGGTATGAAGGTTATAATCAGAGAAGGTAGTGCTGCTAAAAACTTTGATTCCTTAGTAGATTTATTACCAGAGCATTTTAAAAATATCATGTTCTGTTCTGATGACAAACACCCTGACGACTTATTATTAGGTCATATTAATCAATTATGCGAGAGAGCTGTTAGAAAAGGAATAGATGTTTTTAAAGTATTAGAAGTGGCATGTGTAAACCCAGTAAAACATTTTAATTTAGATGTTGGCTTATTACAAAAAAATGATCCCGCAGATTTTATTGTAGTTAAAGATTTAAAAAATTTTAAAGTTTTAGAAACTTATATAAACGGAGAATTAGTAGCCAAAAATGGAAAGAGTTTTGTAAAATCTGTAGATTTTGAAGTATTGAATAATTTTAATATAGATAAAAAGAAATTGTTAGACTTTAGAGTAGATTCTTCGTCTAGTAAAATTAGAGTAATTGAAGTTCTTGACGGTGAATTGATAACAAATAAACTAGAATTAGACTCTTTAATAATTAATGGTAATTTGGTTTCAAATATTGATAAAGATATTTTAAAAATAACGGTTGTAAATCGTTACAAAAACACAAAACCAGCAATTGCATTCATCAAGAATTTTGGATTAAAGGAAGGAGCAATTGCTAGTTCTGTCGGTCACGATTCTCATAATATTATAGCAGTAGGAGTATCCGATGAAGAAATTTACAAAGCTGTAAATTTATTAATTGAGAATAAAGGTGGTATTTGTGCTGTAAATTCATTTAAAGATAAAATAGTTTCTTTGCCAATTGCTGGAATTATGTCAGACAAATCTGCTGAAGAAATAGGGAAGTCATATGCGGAATTAGATCTTATAGCAAAACAAATGGGCAGTAAATTAATAGCCCCATTCATGAGTTTGTCATTTATGGCGTTATTAGTTATTCCTTCTTTAAAACTATCAGATAAAGGCTTATTTGATGGTACTTCTTTTCAATTTATTCCTTTGGAAATTAACTAAAAAGAAACCTTACTTTTGTCAAGATCAAAATAAAAAAGAACATGAATTTACAACAAGAATTAGAGTTAAGAAGTGGAAACAAATGCGAATTATGTACAGTATCTAATAATTTATCTATTTATGAGGTCAAACCAACATCCACTGGTGGTGGTGGTGTAGATGGAAGTTTACTTGTTTGTGAGACTTGTTTTGATCAAATTAATAATACTGACGATATTGATGCTAATCACTGGCGTTGCTTGAATGATTCCATGTGGAGTGAATTTAGAGCAGTAAAAGTTGTTGTATGGAGACTATTATCTCGTTTGAGAAATGAAGGTTGGCCTAAAGATTTATTAGACATGATGTATTTAGAAGATGACGATTTACGTTTTGCAAAAGAATCTGGAGATCATTTAGATGAAAGCGAAAAAATAATACATAGAGATGCAAATGGTGCAATTTTACAAGCAGGAGACAATGTTGTTTTAATAAAAGATTTAAAAGTAAAAGGTTCGAGTTTAGTTGCTAAACAAGGAACAGCGGTTCGAAGAATTTCTTTAGACCATGAAAATGCAAAATATATAGAAGGAAAAGTTGGTCCAACTCAGATTGTAATAATTACTGATTATGTCAAAAAAATGCCTGAAAAAGACTAGTTAACTAAAATTATGAAAGAAAAATTAATTCTATTAGCTACTATTATTTTATTTACATGTTGTGCTCCAAAAAAATTCAATAAAAAATGGTTAAAAGAAAAATCCCCTAAAACTTTTAAAGCAAGATTTGAAACAACTCAAGGTATTTTTGATATTGAAGCAAAAAGAGCATGGTCTCCAAAAGGAGTGGATAGATTGTATCAATTAATTAAGTATAATTATTATAACGATATCGCTATATTTAGGGTTGTACCGAAATTTGTTGCCCAATTTGGAATTCACAACGACTCTTTAATAAATAATAGTTGGAGAGATAAAGGAATTGATGATGAACCTGTTATTTTAAAAAATGACTTTATGACTATCTCGTTTGCTAGAAGTACTGTAAAAACAAGATCAAATCAAATTTTCATCAATTTGAAATCAAACAATCAATTAGATATTGCTGATTACTCTGGTGTTGTCGGTTTCCCTGCTGTTGCAAAAGTAATTGCTGGTAGTGAAAACGTTTTGAATTTTTATGATAAATATGGAGATAAATTAGGAATCCAACAGGGACCTATTAATAAGTTTGGTAATAAATTTCTGAGAGAAAAATATCCAAAAGTAGATTATATTTTAAAAGCATATTTCATAAAATAAAAAAAGTCGCTTTAAGCGACTTTTTATTTTATGTTTTTTTATTTAAATAATTCTGTATAATTTTTGTAAAAATGGGGAATTGTTTCTATCCCTTTTAAATAATTCCAAATACCAAAATGTTCATTTGGTGAATGAATAGCATCTGAGTCTAAACCAAATCCCATTAAGATTGTTTTACTATTTAATTCTTTTTCAAATAGTGCAACTATAGGGATACTTCCTCCACTCCTTTGTGGAATAGGTATTTTTCCAAAAGTAGTTTCATAGGCTTTGCTAGCAGCTTTATAACCTATATTATCGATAGGTGTAACATATCCTTGTCCGCCATGATGTGGTGTAACTTTAACCGATACTGATTTTGGAGCTATATTCTCAAAATGATTTTTGAATAATTGTGTGATTTCTCGCCATTCCTGATTAGGAACTAGACGCATTGATATTTTTGCCGATGCTTTACTTGCAATTACTGTTTTTGCACCTTCACCCATATAGCCACCCCAAATACCATTTACATCTAATGTTGGTCGAATTGAATTACGTTCATTAGTAGAATACCCTTTTTCCCCATATAATTCCTCAATTTGTAGAGCTTTTTTATAATTTTCTATGGAGAACGGAGCTTTTGCCATTTCAGCTCTTTCATCTGAAGATAATTCCTCAACATTGTCATAAAAACCAGGAATTGTAATGTGGTTATTTTCGTCGTGTAATGAAGCTATCATTTTAGTTAAAATATTGATTGGATTCGCTACAGCTCCTCCATATAGACCGGAGTGTAAGTCTCGGTTAGGACCTGTAACTTCAACTTCTACGTAACTTAAACCGCGTAAGCCTGTAGTTATTGACGGGATGTCGTTTGCAATCATCCCTGTATCTGAAATCAATATAATATCATTAGCCAATTTCTCTTTATTTCTAGGGACAAACCATGACAAGCTCTCTGATCCAACTTCTTCTTCACCTTCAATCATGAACTTAACATTACAAGGTAATTCTCCTGATGAAATCATAAATTCAATAGCCTTTACATGCATATACATTTGTCCTTTATCATCACATGCACCTCTAGCAAAAATAGCCCCTTCTGGATGAGTATCTGTTTTTTTTATTACAGGCTCAAATGGAGGAGAATCCCATAAATTGATTGGATCTGCAGGTTGAACATCATAATGTCCATAAACCAAAACAGTAGGTAAATTTTTATCAATAATTTTTTCGGCATAAATAATTGGATAACCGGGTGTTTCACATAATTCTACTTTATCACAACCTGCTTTTTCTAAACTCCTTTTCACAAAATCAGCAGTATTTAGTACATCTTGATTATGTGCAGAATCTGCACTAACAGAGGGTATTTTAAGTAATTCAATAAGCTCGTTTATAAAACGATTTTTATGAGTTTTTATGTAAGATGTAACGTTTTTCATTTATTATAATTTATATGTACCAAAAATAGAAAATTAATAATGAACTTCTTTGCAGTTTATAAGTATTGTTTATATTTGCATCCCGATATTATCGGTGATAATTTGCAGGCGTGGTGGAATTGGTAGACACGCTAGACTTAGGATCTAGTGCCGCAAGGTGTGAGAGTTCGAGTCTCTCCGCCTGTACAGATAAAACCTCAACTATTTCTTTATAAATAGATTGAGGTTTTTTTTTATCTTTAAGTTTTTTATAATATGGGGTTTACTAGGTTTTCGGTTTACTAATATTATGCTATTAGATTCTAAAAGCATAATACTTATACTTTTCTTATATTTTCTCATAAATTATTTTAAATCATAATAAAAAAATAAACTAAAAATCATGAATAAAGCAATATTTAAGTTAGCTATTTTTATTATAATAGTACTATTATCCGCCTGTGAAAAAGACATAAGATCAAATAAAGTTGATAAAATAAACTTTGTAGATTATGTAAATCCATTAATGGGTACTGATTCTGATTATAGTTTATCTAATGGGAATACTTATCCTGCTATTGCTACACCATGGGGAATGAATTTTTGGACTCCTATGACATCAAAAATGGGAGACGGCTGGACTTATAAGTATGACGAAAATAAGATTAGAGGCATCAAACAAACACATCAACCAAGTCCATGGATTAACGATTATGCTGCATTTTCTTTAATGGCGACAACAGGGGAGTTAAAGTTTCAAGAAGATGAGCGTGAATCTTGGTTTTCTCATAAAGCTGAAACTGTAAAACCTTATCATTACTCTGTTTATTTAGCTGATTATGATGTAACAGCTGAAGTAACACCAACTGAAAGAGCATCTCAATTTAAATTTACATTTCCTGATTCTGAAGATTCATTTATCATGCTAGATGCATTTTACAAAGGTTCTATGGTTAAAATTATTCCTAAAGAAAGAAAAATAATTGGGTATTGTAGAAACAATAGCGGAGGTGTTCCTGAAAATTTTCATAATTATTTTGTCGCTGAATTTGATAAAGATTTTGATGTGAACCATACTTGGGGTGATGGGTGGAAATTAATTAAAAACTCAACAAATAGTGAAGGGGATCACGTTGGAGCAATAATAGGATTTAAAACTAAAAAAGGAGAAGAGGTACATGTGAAAGTAGCTTCCTCTTTTATAAGCCTAGAACAAGCTCAATTAAATTTATCAAGAGAAATTGGAACAGATACTTTTGAACAAACAAAAGAAAAAGCGAAACAAGCTTGGGAAAAAGAGTTGAGAAAAATAGAAATTGAAGATCCAAATTTAGATAATATTAAAACATTTTATTCAAGTTTATACAGAGTTTTATTATTCCCAAGAAAATTTTATGAGTTTGACAAGAACAATGAAGTTGTTCACTACAGTCCCTACAACGGTAAAGTACTGCCAGGATATATGTTTACAGATAATGGCTTTTGGGACACGTTTAGAGCGGTTTTTCCATTTTTCAATATGATGTATCCAGAATTAAATGGACAGATCATGCAAGGTTTGGAAAATACCTATAAAGAGTCAGGTTGGTTGCCAGAGTGGGCAAGTCCTGGTCATAGAGACTGTATGATTGGTTCTAATTCCGCACCAATTATCTCTGATGCATTCTTAAAAGGCATTAAAAATATGGATACAGAATTACTTTTAGAAGCTATGCTTAAAAACGCTACACAAGCTGAAGGACGTCCTGTTAATTCTGTCGGAAGAGCTGGATTAGAATATTATAATGAGTTAGGATATGTGCCATATAATGTTGGAATTAACGAAAATGCTGCTAGGACATTAGAATACGCTTATGCAGATTTTACAATTGCTAAAATGGCAGAAAATCTTGGCAAAACAGAAATAGCAGAGAAGTATTATATGAAATCTATGAATTATAAGAAGTTGTTTGACCCATCAACGAATTTAATGAGAGGTAAAAATAAAGAAGGAGATTTTCAATCGCCTTTTAATCCATTAAAATGGGGAGATGCATTTACAGAAGGAAACAGTTTACATTACACTTGGTCTGTTTTTCACGATGTTCAAGGTTTAATTGATCTTATGGGAGGTAAAGAAAAATTTATTTCAAAGTTAGATGAGGTA
Source organism: uncultured Polaribacter sp. (assembly GCA_913047375.1). GTDB lineage: Bacteria > Bacteroidota > Bacteroidia > Flavobacteriales > Flavobacteriaceae > Polaribacter. The sequence continues at coordinate 6,265 of CAJWTV010000018.1, read as the reverse complement.
TTCTCAATGCCTCCAGATTTTGATGCTTCTTACTATGGATTTACGATTCACGAAATTAGAGAAATGCAAATAGCAAATATGGGAAATTATGCTCACGGTAATCAACCAGTTCAGCATATGATATACCTATATAATTTTGCAAATGCACCATACAAGGCCCAAGCCAGAGTAAGAGAGGTTTTAACAAAATTATATTCTGCAACTCCTGATGGATATTGTGGAGACGAAGATAACGGGCAAACTTCAGCTTGGTATGTATTTAGTTCATTAGGTTTTTATCCTGTGACTCCAGGTGTAGATGAATATGTAATTGGAAGTCCATTATTTAAAAAAGCAACAATACATCTAGAGAATGGAAATACATTTAAAATTAATTCAGATGAGAACTCTGAATCGAATTTTTATATTCAATCGGCAAATTTAAATGGTAAGTCGTATAATAATAGTTTCTTGAAATTTAATGATATTCAAAAGGGTGGTGAATTAAATTTTAATTTAGGAAATACCCCTAATAAAAATTGGGGTAGCAAAGGAGAAAGTGTACCATATTCATACAGTAATGAATAAAGTATCATGTTTAAAATAAATAAATATTTATTTATACTTAGTATATAGGGTAAACCTAGTTTAAAGTTAACTAATAATAAGAAATTAATAACATGAATTATTATTTTTGAATTAGTCAATTAAGGAGAATCAGTTTACTGATTCTCCTTTTTTATGAATTTTAAATATAAAAAATCTAATTATCAATACATGGTATTTTTAATTAGATCATATAATAATTTACTATTATATTCTTAATTGTAGCATGTGTTTTAAAATTAAGAAAAAATAATATTTTGTTGGTTTCCTAACTTATGTAAGTTCGCTATCATTTCCTTAAAATATTTAATTTGTATTTGGATATAGTAGTTTGTTTTAAAATAATAATATAATAAAAATGAAAGTTGATAATACTAATTTCAAACATCTAGTATACAAGAAGCCAGGAAAGTTTGAAGAGACTCGTTTTGAAAAAATCCATAATGTTATTTTCAATTCATCTCACAAGGCATCAATTTTGGTCGCTCAAGAAATAGCTTGCTTAATTAGAGAGAAAACTAAATTAAAAAAGCTTTGTGTATTAGGCTTAGCTACAGGATCTTCACCTATTAAAGTATATGAAGAATTAGTGAGGATGCATAGAGAAGAAGGTTTGAGTTTTGTTAATGTAATAACCTTTAATTTGGATGAGTATTATCCTATGGTTAAAAGTAATCTTCAAAGCTATTTTTATTTTATGCATGAACATCTTTTTAACCATATAGATATATTACCCGAAAACATTAATATTCCTGATGGAAGGATAAGTTTAGAGGATTTACATCAGTATTGTATTGATTATGAAAATAAAATTAAAACTTTTGGAGGGTTAGATTTTCAGCTTTTGGGTATAGGAAGAACTGGGCATATCGGTTTTAATGAGCCTGGATCTCACTCTAATTCTGGAACAAGAAGTATCACTTTGGATCATATTACTCGAATTGACGCTGCACCTTCTTTTTTAGGAATTGACAATGTTCCTAGAAAAGCAATTACAATGGGTATTGGTTCATTGAAGTCTGCAAAAAGAATAATTCTTTTAGGTTGGGGTATTAGTAAATCTGATATTATTAAAAAAACAATAGAAAGTGATATTACCTCCCAAGTACCTGCGACATATTTACAAGAACATAATAACACAACTTTTGTTTTAGATAAAGATGCTTCCTCTGAGCTAACTAGAGTAAAAACACCCTGGTTAGTATCTAATTGTATCTGGACAGAGAAATTAAAGCTTAAAGCTGTTGTATGGTTAAGTGAATTGATGAATAAGCCTTTTCTTAAATTAACAGATAAAGATTACAACAATAATGGCATGTCAAGTCTTTTATCAGAGGGGAGTTCATCATATGCATTAAATATTAAAATATTTAATAAACTACAGCATACTATTACTGGATGGCCAGGGGGAAAGCCAAATTCAGACGATACAAATCGACCAGAAAGATCAAAACCAGCAAAAAAGCGTGTTATAATTTTTAGTCCACATCCAGACGATGATGTAATTTCTATGGGAGGTACTTTCGATAGACTTGTAGAGCAAGGACATGATGTACATATTGCATATCAAACCTCAGGGAATATAGCTGTATCCGATGAAGAGGCTATGAAATTTGCCGAGATATTTAAATTTTTTAACGATAATTCAAGAGAATCTGACGAAGTTATTAATTTTCTCAAAAATAAGTCGGACAATAATATAGACTCATTAGAAGTTAGAAAATTAAAAGGATTGATTAGAAGGAGTGAATCACTAGCAGCTACAAGATATTTAGGTGTTAATGACACTAATGTACATTTTCTAAATTTACCTTTCTACGAAACGGGAACTGTTAAGAAAAAAAATCTTTCAATAGATGATGTTAATATTATGTGTAATTTAATTGAAGACATAAAACCACATCAAATTTATGCAGCAGGTGACTTGGCGGACCCTCATGGTACTCATAAGGTTTGTTTAGACAGTCTGTTTGAGGCTTTAGAAAGGTTAAAGCATAATAAATACATGGATGACTGCTGGGTATGGTTATACCGTGGTGCATGGCACGAATGGGAATCAAATCAAATAGATATGGCGGTTCCAATGAGTCCAGATCAAGTTCTCAAAAAAAGACACGCTATATTTTATCATCAAACACAAAAAGATGGTGTAATGTTTCAAGGAGACGACTCAAGAGAGTTTTGGGTCCGAGTTGAAGATAGAAATTGGTTAACTGCAAAAAAATATAATGATTTAGGTTTGGCAGATTATGCTGCTATTGAGGCTTTTAAACGCTATCATTTTTAATTAGGAAAATATATATATTGAGTTAACTATCTTTATAAAAATAGATTATTATTCAGCAAATTTAGAATTATAAAAATTTTAAAACATAAATAAAATGATAAAAAATAAAGCCAAATTGTATTGGAAAGAAAATATAAGATATGTTCTTATATTAATGTTTATATGGTTTATAGTATCCTTTGGTGCAGGAATTATATTTAAGGATGCACTCAATGAATTCAAAATGGGAGGTTTTAAACTAGGCTTTTGGTTTGCACAACAAGGCTCCATGTATGTATTTGTTATTTTAATATTTGTCTATGTTCACCTAATGAATAAACTCGATAAAAAATATGGTTATGATGAATAGTTTTTTAGTTGCAGGGATTGGTGTCCAAAATTGGACATACATTCTAGTTGGAATTACTTTTACTCTATATATAGGAATTGCTATTTGGTCTAGAGCTGGTTCAACAAAAGAATTTTATGTAGCTGGTGGAGGTGTTTCGCCATTAGCTAATGGTATGGCAACTGCTGCAGACTGGATGTCTGCTGCATCATTTATATCAATGGCAGGGATTATTTCATTTTCAGGTTATGATGGTGCTGTATATTTGATGGGGTGGACAGGAGGATATGTTCTGCTTGCCTTGTTACTAGCTCCTTATTTGCGGAAATTCGGAAAATTTACCGTCCCTGATTTTATAGGAGACAGATATTACTCTAATGCAGCACGTCTTGTTGGAGTCATTTGTGCACTTATTGTTTCATTTACCTATGTAGCTGGACAAATGCGAGGTGTTGGTTTGGTATTTTCACGTTTTTTAGAAGTAGATATTAATACTGGTGTCATTATAGGTATGATTATTGTTTTATTTTATGCTGTTTTAGGTGGTATGAAAGGGATAACATATACACAAGTAGCACAATATTGTGTGCTAATTTTTGCTTTTATGGTACCCGCAATTTTTATCTCTATTCAAATGACGGGGAATCCTATTCCTCAATTAGGTTTTGGATCACAATTAGCAGACGGTTCGGGCACATATTTACTTGATAAGTTAGATGGTTTAAGTACTGATTTAGGCTTTGCTGAATATACAGAAGGATCTAAATCATTGATAGATATATTTGCTATTACTTTAGCATTAATGGTTGGAACTGCTGGATTACCTCATGTTATTGTCAGATTCTTTACTGTAAAGCGTGTTAAGGATGCACGTAAATCAGCAGGAATAGCATTGTTGTTAATTGCAATTTTATATACCACTGCACCAGCTGTTGCTGTATTTGCAAGGACTAATATGATTGAAACTGTTTCTAATAAACCGTATTCTACTATGCCTGAGTGGTTTAAAAAATGGGAAACTACAGGACTTATTACTTTTACAGATAAAAATAACGATGGATTAATTCAATATGTAGCTAATAAAGATAAAAACGAACTAGTAGTAGATAATGATATTATGGTTTTAGCTAATCCAGAAATTGCTAAGTTACCAGATTGGGTAATTGCATTAGTAGCTGCAGGAGCATTAGCAGCGGCATTATCTACAGCCGCAGGTTTATTGTTAGTTATTTCTGCCTCTGTTTCACATGATTTAATTAAAAAAATGATTAACCCAAAAATTTCTGATAAAAACGAACTAGTTGCTGCACGTTTATCTGCAGTAGTAGCAGTATGTGTTGCTGGATATTTTGGCATAAATCCCCCTGGGTTTGTCGCCGCCACGGTCGCGTTGGCTTTTGGTTTAGCAGCGGCCTCTTTTTTTCCAGCTATTATTTTAGGAATTTTTTATAAGAAAATGAATAAAGAAGGAGCTATTTCAGGAATGGTGATAGGAATCTTATCTATGCTTTTTTATATGACTAAATTTAAGTTTGGTTGGTTTGGTGGAGGAACACAAGCAGATTGGTGGTTTGGTATTTCCCCTGAAGGATTCGGTACTGTGGCTATGGTTTTAAATTTTGTAGTTTCTATAGTAATTATGAAATTTACACCAGAGCCGCCAAAATCAGTTCAAGATCTTGTCGAAAATATTAGAATTCCAAGTAATGCAGGTGAAGCAACACATTAGCGTAAGATAGTATTTGTGAAGTAATTTAGTCTATGAAAAAAACGTACTACTTATTTGTTATATTATTTATTGCTTTTGGCTGCTTAAGCCAAAACGAATTAGTAGTAAATTTTTCGAATCAGGAAATTGAATATTGGGGAAGAACAGATACTACAAATATTGAATCTACAGAATTGTATTGGTCAGGTACTTCTATTAAGATAAACTTTGAAGGCGAATCAGTTCGTGCTTTATTAAAAGATGAATCTGGGAATAATTATTACAATATAATTATTGACAGTGACTCTATTTCCATAATAAAACCTGATACGATCAAGCGTTATTATCAATTGGCTTCAAATTTATCCAAAGGAAAACATTCCATTGAAATTTTTAAAAGAACTGAATGGGATAAGGGTAAGACTGATTTTTATGGTTTTTATATTAATGGAAGACACGATGTCAAATTATTACCCAAAAGAATTACTAAACAAAGAAAAATAGAGTTTTACGGAAACTCTATAACAGCAGGATACGCTGTAGAGGATACTTCAGGAAGAGATTTAGCAGATAGTATTTATACAAATAACTATTTAAGTTATGCAGCTATTACTGCCAGACATTATGATGCAAAATATCATTGTATTTGTAAAAGTGGTATTGGTGTAACTATTAGCTGGGATCAATTAAACATGCCAGAAATATATGATAGATTGGTTCCTACAGATCAAAGTAGTAAATGGGATTTTAGCTTATATCGTCCGGACATTGTTGTAATCAATTTATTACAGAATGACTCATGGTTGGTGAATTTACCCGAACATAAAGAGTTTAAAAAGCGATTTGGTGATAAAGCCCCAAATGAAGAGTATCTAATCAATGCTTATCAACAATTTACTGCAAATTTAAGAAAACAATATCCTAATGCTAATATTATTTGTACCCTTGGAAGTATGGATGCAGCTAAAGAAGGTTCTAAATGGATTGGTTTTATTGAAAAAGCGGTAGCAAACTTAAAAGATAAAAAGATCTATACACATTTTATGCCCTACATTGAAGCTTCGGCTCATCCATCGATTAAAGATCAAGAAAAAATAGCACAAAGTTTAATTCAGTTTATTGATAAAAATATTGATTGGTAATCAAAGCCTTATATTACATTAATATTAGTAAAAAAGAGTTCATCTTAAAAATAAATAAATGAGTAATTACCATATAAAACATTTAGAAGAATACTTTCAAGTTTATAGAAAATCAGTCAGAGATCCGGAGAGTTTTTGGGAAGAGATTGCAGAGGAGCATTTTTTATGGAGAAAAAAATGGGATACTGTATTGGAATGGGATTTTTCAAAACCTG
>CAJWTV010000017.1 GCA_913047375.1 uncultured Polaribacter sp. | reverse complement strand
TTTTTATAATATTTTGAAATAAATTAAAACTTAAACGTTATTCTTACTATATATTTGTAAAAAATTATTCTTTTATGCGTACAAAAACCATTAAAAAAAATAAAATAAATGTAGTTACATTAGGATGTTCAAAGAACATTTATGATTCAGAGATTCTAATGGGTCAATTGAAGGCAAATGGCAAAAATGTTGTTCACGAGGATGTTAATGACGAAGGAAATATTGTTGTTATTAACACTTGTGGTTTCATTGGTAAAGCAAAAGAAGAGAGTATAGATACAATTTTACATTACGCAAAACGAAAAGAAGCAGGTGAGATAGATAAAGTATTTGTCTCAGGTTGTTTAAGTGAACGATATAAACCAGATTTAGAAAAAGAAATCCCTAACGTTGATCAATATTTTGGTACACATGACCTACCAAATCTATTAAAAGTCTTAGAGGCAGACTATAAACATGAATTAATTGGAGAAAGATTAACTACTACACCTAAGCATTACGCTTATTTGAAAATCGCTGAAGGTTGTGATAGGCCTTGTTCATTCTGTGCTATACCCTTAATGAGAGGGAAACACAGATCAACTCCTATAGAGGATATTATTATTGAAGCGACCAAATTAGCATCAAAAGGTATTAAAGAAATTATGTTAATCGCACAAGATTTAACTTACTATGGTTTAGATATCTACAAGAAAAGAGCATTAGCTGAATTATTATTGGCGTTAGTCAAAGTAGACGGAATTGAGTGGATTAGATTACATTATGCCTTTCCAAGTGGTTTTCCAATGGATGTTTTGAAGGTAATGAAAGATGAACCAAAAGTATGTAATTATTTAGATATTCCTTTACAACATATAAATACGGAACTTTTAAAATCTATGAAACGTGGAACAACCCATGAAAAGACTACGTCATTGATTCATAAATTTAGAGAAAGTGTCCCACAAATGGCGATTAGAACCACATTAATTGTTGGTTATCCTGGAGAAACTGAAGAAATGTTTCAAGAATTAAAAGATTGGGTTGAAGAAATGCGTTTTGAACGATTAGGTGTTTTTGAATATTCTCACGAAGAAAATACGGGTGCTTATGTTTTAGAAGATAATGTTCCTGATGAAGTAAAATTTAAGCGTGTAAACGAAATAATGGAGGCTCAGTCACAAATTTCATGGGAATTGAATCAACAAAAAATCGGTAAAACTTTTAGATGTCTATTTGATAGGAAAGATGGTGAATATTTTTATGGAAGAACAGAATATGATTCACCAGATGTTGACAATGATGTATTAGTTGATGCAAAAGAACATTACATAAAGATTGGAGAGTTTATTGATATAAAAATCCATGAAGCTGGCGATTATGATCTTTATGGTAGACCTCTCTCTAACTAATTTAGAATAATCTTAAAATATATTAAAAAACAGGATATAAAAATTTTATATCCTGTTTTTGGTTTTATTCTAATTATATTCTTTTGTGAATCTCAAAGTAGTATCAATTTTCTAAAAAACCTTTCTCTTTCATCCAGTTGTCATTAAACATTTTACCAACGTATCTGCTACCGTGGTCATGAAACAAAACGACAACAACATCATCTTTTGAAAAATGTTGTTTCAGTTGTAATACTCCTTTTATAGCTGCTCCTGCAGAATTCCCTAGAAACATTCCCTCCTCTTTAGACAATCTCTGTGTGAATATAGCGGCATCTTTATCTGTCACTTTTGTAAATCCATCAATCACACTAAAGTCTACATTCAATGGTAATATATCTTCACCAATTCCTTCAGTTATATATGGATAAATTTCATTTTTATCAAATATACCAGTTTCGTGATATTTTTTAAAAACAGATCCGTAAGTATCTATTCCCCATATTTTTATATTTGGATTCTTCATTTTTAAGTAACGACCAACACCCGAAATTGTTCCACCAGTTCCAACACCAACTACAAAATGGGTTACTTTACCCTCAGTTTGTTCCCATATTTCAGGCCCTGTACTCAAAAAATGTGCTTTAGTATTACTCGGATTATCATATTGATTTACATACCACGAATTTGGAATTTCTTCACCTAAACGTTTTGAAACTGAATAATATGATCTAGGGTCAGTAGGATCTACATCTGTAGGGCAAACAATTACTTCTGCACCTACAGCCCTTAAAATATCTATTTTTTCTTTAGACTGCTTGTCAGCCATTACGAAAATACATTTATACCCTTTTACTATTGCAGCTAGGGCTAATCCCATTCCAGTATTGCCTGATGTACCCTCTATAATTGTCCCTCCAGGATTTAAACGACCGTCTTGTTCTGCATCTTGTATCATTTGAAGAGCCATTCTATCTTTTACAGAGTTACCTGGGTTAAAGGTTTCATATTTAGATAGCACTAAACAAGGTAATTCTTTAGTCAAAACATTTAATTTAACTAGAGGCGTATTACCTATCGTTTCTAATATATTTTCTGCGTATTTCATGTAATCTTTTTACAATTGCAAATATAATTGCTTTTTGTTTGGTCTACAAGTTTAGAACTTTTCATTTTTTTAAAGTTTTTAACCTATAAAAAACTATATTATTAAGTAAATTTTATAGACTTGATAGGACTTATTTTTGTTATTATATAGGAAGGAATTAACAACATCAAAAAACACAAGAATAATGTTCCAATATTTAACATAAAAACAGTAAAAAAGTTTATGTAAACAGGTACTTTACTTACATAGTACGTTTCTGGATCTAAGGTGATTACTCCTGTATATTCCTGAATAAATAGTATGCTTAACCCAATAATATTTCCCCAAAACAAGCCTTTTAAAACCAAGAAAGTAGCATTGTATAGAAATATTTTTCTTACAGACCAATTATTACCTCCCAGTGCTTTTAATACACCAATCATTTGAACACGTTCTAAAATTAAAACAAGTAATGCTGTTATCATATTTATACTTGCAATTAAGACCATAATTACTATGATGAATAAAATATTATTATCAAATAAATTAATCCATTCAAAAATAGTTGGATAACTTTCTACAATAGTTTTACTGTTTAATTCAGCTCCAATATTGTTGTAAATTTGATTCCCTTTTTCTTGAATTTCTTCAAAATCATTTAATAAAACTTCAAATCCCCCTACCTGATTCTTTGTCCATTTATTTAATCTCTGAACCTCTCTAATATCACCAATCATAACACTTTTGTCAAACTGTGCAAAACCAGTATTATAAATCCCTACAATAGTATATTTTCTATTAGAAGGTAATTTGCTTCCTGTATTTTTTATATAAGTTGATAAAACAGTATCATTTAATTTTAGATGTAAACGATCTACTACAGTTTTAGATAATAAAACTTCTTTTGTCCTAAGTAAATTTAGATTTGGGATACGACCTTCAATCATATATTCTTGAAAGAAAGACCAATCATAGTCTAATGAGACGCCCTTGAAAACAATACCTTCAAAATCTTTTTTGGTTCTTAAAACTCCACCTTTTGATGCGAATATTTGTATATTCTTAATATCGGATACAGTACTAAAATTTGGGTAAAATTCTTGATTTTTATTAATAGGAACGACAGAAACTTCGGAGTTGTTATTATCATAATTTACTATTTGAATATGACCTTTGAATCCGGCCATTTTTTCACGTATTTTTTTTTGCAAACCAGTACCTGTAGAAATAGCAATAAGCATAATAATAACACCTAATGCAATTGCACTGGTTGCAATTTTTATTATTGGAGATGAAATACTATTTTTATACTCTTTACCAGCAATAATACGTTTAGCGATAAATAACTCGAAATTCAAATTAATGATTCTTTATAATCCTTTCAAAAATACATATTTATTATTGTTTTTTGTGTTCAATTTTCAGCTGATTTCGTATGCGCAAAAATCAAATTTAAATTTTGAAAAAGAACTTAACTCTTTTAAACACTTAAAAACAGGTTCAGAAAGAACTAGTCTTTACTTAAGTTTATTGGAAGGTAAAAATATTGCCATTATTAGTAATCAAACTTCTGTAATTTATAAATCAAAAGTTGCTATTAATAATGACGTCAAAAAAATAAATAAAATTACTTCTTATAAAAATATTCACCTAGTAGATAGTTTACTCTCTTTAGGGGTAAGTGTAAAAAAAGTATTTGCACCAGAACATGGTTTTCGGGGAAAATCTGACGCAGGGGAGTTTATAAAAGATGGTATTGATAACAAAACAGGACTACCTATATTTTCTCTTTATGGTAAAAACAAAAAACCTTCTAGACTTCAGCTAGAAGGTATTGATCTAGTTCTTTTTGATATTCAAGACGTTGGTGCTCGTTTTTATACTTATATCTCTTCCTTACATTATATTATGGAAGCTTGTGCTGAATTAAGTATTCCTCTTGTAATTCTAGACAGGCCAAATCCAAATGGACATTATATAGACGGACCTATTTTAGAGTTTGATTATAAATCTTTTGTTGGTATGCACAAAGTTCCTGTGGTATATGGAATGACTATAGGTGAATATGGAAAAATGATCAATGGAGAGTTATGGTTAAAGAATAAAATTCAGTGTGATTTAACAGTAATTCCTATCAAAAATTATACACACCAAACTCGATATAGTCTTCCTTTGAGACCATCTCCAAACCTTCCGAATGATAAGAGTATAAATCTTTATCCAAGTTTGTGTTTTTTTGAAGGAACAAATATTTCTGCTGGTCGCGGAACAAAAATGCAATTTCAAATATATGGTTCCCCTTTTCTAGAAAACACTAATTTTACTTTTACACCCCAATCTAATGATGGATCTAAGTATCCTAAGCACAAGGGTGAAAAATGTTTTGGTGAAGATTTAAGAGCAAAAGAAAATTTAAATCAATTAGACTTATCTTATTTAATAAAAGCATATAAGAACAATACCTCTAAGATGTTTTTTAACTCTTTTTTCACAAAATTAGCAGGAACAAAAAAATTACAGTTACAAATAGAAAAAGGAGTTTCTGAAAAAGAGATTAGAAAAACTTGGGTTAACGATATAAATGCTTTTAAACTAATTAGGGATAAGTATTTACTCTATAAATAATTAAAAACATCTTTTGATTCTTAAGAAAGGTGTTTTGACTTCAAATCACAAATCTCAATTTCCATAATATATTTTATCTCCTTATTTTTTTATTTGGTTCAAAAGGAAAGTGCTTTTTCAATGCCTCAACAATATTGAAAGTAGCAGGACACACTTCTGTATTTGATATTGTCAAGTCTGTGATTTGTATAAATTTTTTTCTATTTGTATGAGGATATTCGGAGCATGCTTTTGGACGGACATCATAAATAAAACAAGTATTATCCTTTTCATCAAAAAATGAACAAGGAGCCGTTTTTAAGACCATAAAGTCATCTTTATCTGATTCCAAGTATTGATTTTTAAAATCAACAACTTTCATTTTTAAATGTTTAGAAATTCGATCTGTGTCTCTTTCAGTAAAAATTGGGGAAGTAGTTTTACAACAGTTTCCACAAGTTAAACAATCTGTTTTAGCAAATTCCTTCTCGTGAATATCTTGCATAACATAATCTAAGTTTTTAGGAGTTCTCTTTTTTAAATTTGCAAAATATTTTTTATTTTCTTTTTTTACTCCTTCGGCTAATTTTGGAAGTTCCTCTAAGCGTTTATCCATTTGAGATATGTTTCGATTAACTATTTTTGTTACTTCTAAATAAAATATTATTGATTTTAATAATACCAATCCGGACAAGAATCACACTTAATTGTGTTCTGCAATATTTTAAAATTCTAAATATTTCGTAAAAATACAATTATTCTTGTCCAAAAATGATTCAAAAAAACAAATAAAAATGTTTAATTTCGCAATTCAATTATCAGCATTTAATGAATATTCAAAATATCATAGAATCGAGAGTTAAGGAAGCTTTCTGTGCATTATATAATATTGAAATTCCTTCAGTAGAACTTCAAGCAACCCGAAAAGAATTTGAGGGAGATATCACTGTTGTAGTTTTTCCTATGTTACGCTATAAGAAAGGGAACCCCCTTCAAATAGGTGACGATATAGGGAAGTATATTGTTGAAAATGTTTCAGAAATCATTAATTATAACGTTGTTAAAGGTTTTTTAAACTTGGTAATACAAGACTCTTTTTATATTAATTTTTTTAATAAAATCTATACTGATTCTTCTTTTGGATTTATCATTAGTGATTTAAACGTTAATAAAGAAGCAGTCTTGGTTGAGTACTCATCGCCAAACACAAACAAGCCCTTACATTTAGGACATGTAAGGAATAATTTATTAGGTTATTCTGTTGCTGAAATTATTAAGGCATCAGGAAAGAAAGTATATAAAACTCAAATCATAAACGATAGAGGGATTCATATATGTAAATCAATGTTAGCGTGGAAGCTTTTTGGAAACGGTGAAACACCTGCTTCAACTGGTTTAAAAGGAGACAAGTTAGTTGGTAATTATTATGTGAAATTTGATAAAGAGTACAAGAAAGAAATCACCCAATTAATTTCAGAAGGTAAAACAGAAGATCAAGCAAAGAAAGAAGCTTCACTTATTGTTAAGGCTCAAGAAATGTTGCTTAAATGGGAATCTGGAGATGAAAAGGTTGTTGCTCTTTGGAAAGAAATGAATTCATGGGTTTACGATGGTTTTGATGTTACTTATAAAAACCTAGGTGTCGATTTTGATAATTTATATTATGAAAGTGACACTTATCTATTAGGGAAAGACATCATAGATAAAGGTTTGAAATCTGGAGTTTTTTATAAAAAGGATGACAGCTCTGTCTGGTGTGATCTAAAGGCAGATGGTTTAGACGAAAAACTTGTTTTACGATCTGACGGAACAGCTGTTTATATGACTCAAGATATAGGTACTGCAATTCAGCGTGCAAAAGACTTACCAGACTTAGGTGGAATGGTCTATACTGTTGGTAACGAGCAGGATTATCACTTTAAAGTATTGTTTTTAATCTTACGAAAGTTAGGGTATTCTTGGGCAGAAAGCTTATTTCATTTAAGTTATGGAATGGTAGACCTTCCTTCTGGGAAAATGAAGTCAAGGGAAGGAACAGTTGTAGATGCAGATGATTTAATGGATGAGATGACAACTACTGCCAAAGAAATTTCGGAAGAATTAGGAAAATTAGACGGTTATTCTGATGAAGAAAAATTAATTCTATATAAAACAATTGGTCTAGGAGCTTTAAAATACTTTATATTAAAAGTTGACCCTAAAAAAAGAATTTTATTTGACCCTAAATCTTCTGTAGATTTTCAGGGAAATACAGGTCCTTTTATTCAATATACTTATGCAAGAATCCAATCAATTATTAGAAAAGCTAATTTTGATTATTCAAATCCAGTTTCTATAGAATTACATTTAAAAGAAAAAGAATTACTAAAACAATTGGAGTCATTTCCTGAAATAATTCAACAAGCAGCAGCAAGTTATTCACCAGCAATTATAGCAAATTATACATATGATTTGGTAAAGGGATTTAATTCTTTTTATCAGAATGTTTCTATTTTAGGAGAAGAGAATCAGAGTAAAAAAATATTTAGAGTTCAGTTATCAAAAAAAGTAGCAGAGACTATTAAGTTAGCATTTTCATTACTAGGAATAAGAGTTCCTGAGAGAATGTAAATTGGAAACTAAATTTTCATATAAGTTTATCATTATTAATTAAATTTGTAACAATATAAAAAAGAATATCATTATATAAATAATAATTATGAAATACGACATCATTATCATTGGAAGTGGTCCTGGGGGATATGTAACAGGAATTAGAGCTTCACAATTAGGTTTTAAAGTTGCTATTATAGAAAAGGAATCTTTAGGAGGTATTTGCCTAAATTGGGGATGTATACCCACAAAAGCATTATTGAAATCTGCACAAATATATGATTATTTAAAACATGTTGACCAATACGGTTTAAAAGCAGAAGCTATAGATAAAGATTTTGAAGCTGTAATAAAAAGAAGCCGCGGAATAGCCGATGGAATGAGTAAAGGAGTCGCTTTCTTAATGAAGAAAAACAAAATTGATATTATTGATGGTTTTGGAAAAATTAAAACAGGTAAAAAAGTAGATGTAGAAGCCGAAGATGGAACTGTTACTGAATATAATGCAGACAATATTATTATAGCTACTGGTGCTCGGTCTCGTGAGTTACCAAATTTACCACAAGACGGTATAAAGGTAATTGGTTATAGAAAAGCAATGACTTTGCCTAATCAACCAAAATCTATGATTGTAGTTGGTTCTGGAGCTATAGGTGTTGAGTTTGCGCATTTTTATAATGCAATGGGAACCAAAGTAACTATTGTAGAATATATGCCAAATATCGTCCCTGTTGAAGATATAGATATATCAAAACAATTCGAACGCTCTATCAAAAAAGCAGGAATCACTGTTATGACTAATTCCTCTGTAGAATCTGTTGATACATCTGGTGAAGGAGTTATAGCTAAAGTGAAAACTAAAAAAGGAGAAGAAACTTTAAAAGCCGATATTTTATTGTCAGCGGTAGGAATTAAATCAAATATTGAAAATATTGGTTTAGAAGATGTTGGTATTGTCGTAGACAGAGATAAGATTTTGGTAAATGAATTTTATCAAACAAATATTCCTGGTTATTTTGCTATTGGAGATGTTGTTCCTGGTCAAGCTTTAGCTCATGTTGCCTCTGCAGAAGGAATTACTTGTGTTGAGAAATTAGCAGGACTCCACACTGAACCAATTGATTACGGAAATGTTCCTGGTTGTACATATGCAACTCCAGAAATTGCTTCCGTCGGTATGACAGAAGCAAAAGCAAAAGAAGCCGGCTATGAATTAAAAGTAGGTAAATTTCCTTTTTCTGCTTCTGGGAAAGCTACAGCATCTGGAACAACAGAAGGATTTGTGAAAGTTATTTTTGATGCAAAATATGGAGAATGGCTAGGCTGTCACATGATCGGTGCTGGTGTTACAGATATGATTGCAGAAGCAGTTTTAGGGCGTAAATTAGAAACGACAGGTCATGAAGTTTTAAAAACTATTCATCCACATCCAACAATGAGTGAAGCCGTAATGGAAGCAGTTGCAGATGCTTATGACGAAGTGATTCATTTATAGAAAATATTTATTTATATATTTAAAAAAAAACCGAAACTATTAGTTTCGGTTTTTTTAGTACTAGATTTTGATGTTGATTAAAATTATTTATTAATACTTCCAGCAAACAATTCTAGTTACTTTATTTCCTTGATTCATAGGAATTACTTTAAAAGCAGTTGCCCCTAATTTTTTTGAAGATTTCTCCATACTTTCTACATTTTCTTTTTTAGAGACTAAACTAGTAAACCAAATACTTCTATCTTTATATAGAGAGCTTTCAAATAGATAGTTGTGTAAAAATGCTTTCTCGCCACCAATATACCACAATTCATTGTTGTTACCTGCAAAATTTCTAACACTACTATTACCTAAATTCCTGTTTTTCCGTCTATTAGCACCTCTTGCTTCTTCAGCAGATTTATAAAATGGAGGATTACATATTACTGCTGAAAATGAATCATCATCATTTAGAATACCTTTTAAAATTTGATTTTCGTCCAACTGTTGACGTAATTTAATCTTAGTATCTAAACTATTATCATCTATGATATCTTGGGCAGTATCTAAAGAGTTTATATCTATGTCTATAGCTACAAAGTCCCAATTATACTCTGCAACACCTAATAAAGGATAAATACAGGTCGCACCTGTTCCAATATCTAATATTTTTATGTTTTTTTCTTCAGAAATTAAATCAGCTAAATGATGAATATAATCTAATCGACCTGGAATTGGAGGACATAGATTTTCATCAGGAAAAATCCAGGTAGATATTTTATCATAAGTATATAGTAACGCTTTATTTAGCTCTTTTACAGCAGTTGGATTTGAAAAGTCAATACTAATACTTCCAAATTTATTTTCTAAGACAAATTCTTTTAATGAAGGGTTTTTAATTATTAATTCATCAAAATCATATGATGTATTAAACTTATTATTCGTGTGTAGTCCTTTATCTCTTTGTATCATTTATATTTCTAGGATTGTAAAATCTAAATCTAATGGTTTCAATGCTGTTTTTAGATCAGTTAAAAAAGTCCCTCCGTACTCTAAATAATATTCAGAAAAATTCCTTTGACGCTCTTCTAAATTTTCATTAGGGACTAGTTGATTCTGTAATTCAGTAACTCGGTTAACTAAGTTTTTTTGTCTTTTTTTTTCAGCGTTTAATAATTTTTTTTGGAGGCTCTCTAAACCTTTTATTTGTTTCCTTTCTTGAGCATTCACTGCACCGGTAAAAGAAAAATCTGTTTTTTCAGCAATTTGCCTTAACTCAATAAATTGGTTTTTTAAAAACGCTATTTTAAGCTTAAAATCTAACTCAATCTTAGAGTTTTCAATAACCTTCTTGGATAACAATATGTGAGAATTTAAAAATAGTTCCTCATGAGAAATCTCTAATTTATTTAATTTATTTTGTTGTTTCTTAGAGATGATTTGTACAGCGTTTCTTAGTAATAATACAGGAAACGAAACTTCTGATTTCTTAAAATATTCTTTCAATTCAAGCCAATAGGCTAATTCGCCACCCCCACCAACATAACAAATATTTGGCAAAATAGTTTCTTGGTATAAAGGTCTCATGATAACATTTGGAGAAAAAGCCAATGGGTTTTCAGTCACCTCTTTTAAAATACTTTCTTTAGAAAAAGTTTTGTTTGTGTTTTTAATTTTATAGACATTATTTTCAAAAAGTATTCTTTCTCTTGAACTATCACCCAAATAAAATAAATTAATTTCTCTGGGTTTAACTTGAATTTTATAATTTTTTTCTAAAGATGAAATAGTTTTAGATACAGCATTAAATGATGTTTGATGTTCTAGTTCGTCTTTTATATTTGGTATAAATAATTTTTTTAAATCTTTGTTATCTCCGTCTATAATTACTAAACCATACTCTTTGAACATCTCATTCGCAATGTAACGAGTAGCATCAGCTAGACTTTCGTTTTCTAAATACCCTTTAGAAAAAAGATTTTTTAGTTTATCTGCATTTTTGGAGCTCCCTAAGCTAGTCGAAAATTCTTCGAATACACCTTCTAATCCGTTAGTCTTAAATCGACCTACAGCACCTCCATCTTTATGCTCCCATTTTATTTTTTTATTTTGAAAATTAAAGAAATTGATTTCTTCAAAATCATGATCTTCTGTTGCCATCCAAAAGATTGGAATAATATTTTTATCTGGAAATTTTTCGGCTAATTCTTCTGCTAAATTTATAGTAGAAAATATCTTGTATAAAAAATATAAGGGACCAGTGAATAAGTTTAATTGATGTCCAGTAGTAACTGTATATGTGTTTGGCTCTTTTAAAAGGGTGATATTTCCTTTTGTTTTTTCTGAGATGTTTAAACCTTTATATTGAGAATCTATAGTCTGAGATAAAATTATTCTATTCTTTTGATTGAAAGACTTTTCTTTTTCTTTGATCTGCTTTTCAAAACCTTCCAAATTTGGAAAATTAGTGAAGTAAGATTGGATACTTCCTTTTTGATCTATATAATCAAGTATTATTTTAGATATAAAGCCAATTTTCTCGTAAGGAAGCTGAGTTACTTTCATAGTTACAATTTTAAATCACCTAAATTATAACAACTAAGTTTTATTTGGGATTTCATTTAATGTCTTAAATTCTTTAAAAATACTAATTTTTAACGATTAGACGAAGATCAATCTCTAATCTATTAAATCTTTAACCAGTAGCAAAACAATTTTACAGATATTAACTTAAGAGTTGACTTATTTTTTAAGAAGACGGTTCTTTCTAACCTCTAAAGCTCTTCAGTAATTTAAAAGATTTATTTTACATCTTACTATTCTTTCTCTCATAAAAAAACCACCTTTTATAAGATGGTTTTTCTAACTAACTAATTCAAATTATTCAAACAATAAAGAAGTTTATCATTTTTCTTCATTTATTTAAATACAACCTTTGTGCCAAAGTCAGTTTTATATAAGAAATATCATTTTGCATGTTTGTGCGCTTTATAAGAAGATCGAACTAGTGGTCCACTTTCTACGAACATAAATCCCATTTCTAAACCTAAGATTTCATATTTCTTAAATTGCTCCGGAGTTATAAATTCTTTTAAGGGTAAATGTTTTTTTGTAGGTTGTAAATATTGTCCTATTGTCAATACATCTAAACCTACACCTTGCAGATCTTTCATAGTTTGAATAACTTCGTCTTCTGTTTCACCTAAACCAAGCATTAATCCAGTTTTTGTTCGCATACCATTCTCTTTTAAGTATTTTAAAACGTTTAAACTTCTATCGTATTTAGCTTGAATTCTCACTTCACGAGTTAATCTCCTTACAGTTTCCATATTGTGAGAGACCACCTCTGGATGCACATCGATAATCCTATCTATTTGTTTTGTAATTCCCTGAAAGTCTGGGATCAGTGTTTCTAGGGTAGTATTTGGGTTAGCTCTTCTAATAGCATCTACGGTTTCGGCCCATATAATAGATCCACCATCTTTTAAGTCGTCTCTATCTACAGAAGTAATTACTGCATGTTTAATGCTCATAATTTTTATAGAACGCGCAACTTTTTCTGGTTCATCCCACTCAACCGTTTCTGGTCTTCCAGTTTTCACTCCGCAGAATCCACAAGAACGAGTACATATATTTCCAAGAATCATAAAAGTAGCAGTTCCTTCTCCCCAACATTCTCCCATGTTAGGGCAACTTCCACTGGTACAAATTGTATTTAATTTATACTTGTCTACTAAACCTCTTAGTTCAGTATATTTTTTACCAACAGGAAGCTTTACTCGTAACCATTTTGGTTTTTTTACTCTTTCTGGAAGTGTTACGGATGTTTCCGTCATTTTCTATAAAGTTTGAGTTACAAAGATACAAAGGAAAGTTTTAAAATCTAAATTATGCACTAGCTTTTGTAGACTTTACCAAATGTAAAATACTAGTAGTAATTTATATTAATAACAGTCTAAATATAAAATGATTTAATAATAGTTTTTTTACTTTAAGTTCTCTTAATAATTTCAGCCAATAGTTTTTTTGCACGTAAAAGCTTGACTTTCACATTATTTATTGGTTCATTTATTTCTGTAGAAATTTCTTTATAACTTAATTCTTGAAAATATCTTAACTGAATAACTTCTTGATATTTTGGTTTTAACTTCTTGACATCTCTTAATAATTTTGCCAAGTTTTGATCTCTAATGATCTTGTCTTCCGGAGTAGGATTATCATCAACAACTAAATGAATTTTATCTTCTTGGTCTTTAGAGTTTTGAATTAAAACTAAAGTATTTTTCTTTCTTAATAAATCGATATGGATATTTTTAGAAATTGTAATTAACCAAGTCTTAAATACGTATTTTTCATCAAAGGTGTTTAATTTGTCAAAAGCTTTAGAGAATGTTTGTATAGTGATATCTTCAGCGTCGTTCTCATTTTTTGTTCGTTTTAATTGATAATTATATACCTCTAGCCAAAAAGAATCTAGTAAAAAACTGTAAGCACTCTGGCTTCCATTTTTAGCTTTTGAAATACTAGTTTCTAATTTAATTTTGTTTATTTCCAATGTTTGTGTTTCGAAAAAAAATATTTATAATATACTAAATTGAAATAATAATGAGCTATTTTTTATAAAGTAGAAAAATACAGTTAAGGTTATTTGTGTTGTGGCTCTTCACAACCTTCAAACTGGTCTGCTGTTTTTCCGCAAAAACCACAGGACTCACCAGTTTCATTTATCATTGGGTTTTGACTTGCACAAGTTCCAGCAAATTTACCATCTTTTTTTGCCCAAATTTTAATTGCAATTCCAGCTACTCCAAGTCCTAACAATACTAATGTAATCAGTAATAATTTCATAAATAAAACATCTAACACAAAGATACTAAAACTAACTATTTTTTTTGTATAAATTATACTTAGCTGCATATTTTTAGAAAATAATAACTATATAGTATTTTATTATTATATTTTACAATTCTACATAAAAAATAGTTTATAACCATTTTTTAAAATAAATTACATAAAATTTAAACCTTTTGTTTTTAAACAAGTCTAATAAATAAAATATTCTAATTTCAAAAAATGAAAAACTTATTAACATGGCATAAAGAATTTGCTACTAAATTTATGAAGAAGACTGGAATGGATTCATATCAATTAGCATGGTTTTCTTGGCTTAAAGGATTAGCTATGGGTATTATATTAATGTCTATAACAGGTTGTAGTTCAGATTCTAACATCTTAGATGAAGAGCAGGAAACGGTTGCATCATCTTTACACAAAGCTTTTGAGGAATTCAATACAACTGCAACCACTATTTATTTAGATGGTTCAAATGTTGTCATTGAAACAACAGGTTTGCCTAATCATGAAACTGTATATTGGGGTGAAGGCCATCCTTTATATAGAGCTGAACCGACTGTAAGGTTAACGCCAAGCATTATTTCGAGTAACAACAATGCAGCAACTATTAGAGTAGATGCCACTCCCAATTTAAACGGATCCACTGTTTCTACCCAATTGGGTAGTATTGGAATTGCAGTAAGTGGTTCTGCTATTTATAATGATCAAGAAGGCGGAGGTCCTTTAGATCAGGCGGCAGCAACTTTAGACTGGACTGGAGCGCATATTGGTCCCGGAGCATATCACTATCACTTAGAGCCTAAAGCATTTACAGATGATGATATTAATTTAGTTGGTGTTTTACTAGACGGGGTCTTTTTATATGGTAGAAAATGTAATGCTACAGGAACCTATCCAATAGATTTAGATACTTCAGGCGGGCACACAACATCAACTCAACATTCTGAGGATGCATCTGAATATCACTATCATATTATAAATGATCTGTATTCAAATACTGGAAGTTATATTGCGTTTACGGGTCCTTTTCAAGGGTATTAACCTCATTTAATGAAGCAGATATCGCTCTTTTTTTTATGTATTTGCTTTACAATTCTAAATTGTAAACAGACTTCTTCCGATCTTGATAATATTCTAGAAGAGGAGTTACTACCGATTGAAATTAAGAATACTGTAATTGATCTAAGCGAACTAAAACTAAACCAAAACACAGGTATTTGGTACTATAAGCAATTCCCTTTTTCAGGATATGCAATAAAACATTATTTAAATCAACAATTAGCAGAGAAAACTGGTTTTCATCAAGGAAAAAGACAAGGTTTTTCACGAAAATGGTTCTCAAATGGTGTCTTGAGATATGAATCTTATTATCAAAAAAATAGATTGGAAGGTGATTACAAAAGTTGGTGGCCAAACGGTCAGCAATTTGAAGAATTACAATACAAAAATGGCCTCCAGGAAGGATATGAAAAGAAATGGTATGCCACAGGACAATTGGCAAAACAACGAAAACTTTTGAAAGGTCAAGAAAGCGGCATGCAAAAAGCCTGGTTGTCAAATGGAGATTTGTATGTTAATTACGAAGCTAAAAACGGAAGAACATTTGGTTTGCAAAGAAGTAATGCTTGTTATCTCTTGAAAAATGAAAAATTGGTACTCTATAATGAATAAGCTATTTTTAAATCTATTATTCGTTTTTCTACTTATTCTAAGTTGTAAAAACAAAAAAGAAGCATTAGGTAGTCGAGTAGATACTCTGCCGTATTATAGTGATGCTAGTTTTACTCCAAAATGGATTATGCCTAATAGTGACGCACTATCGCGTTTCCATAAGATACCAGCTTTTAATTTGACGAATCAAAATGGAGAAAGTATTACTCATGAAACTTTTGAAAATAAAATATATGTTGCCGATTTCTTTTTTACAACATGTCCTGGAATTTGTCCTATGATGACACGAAACATGCATAAAATTCAGGAGGCATTTAAAACAGATACTGATATTTTATTGCTCTCTCATTCCGTAACACCAGAAAAAGATTCTGTACCAGTACTAAAAGAATATGCACTTGAAAAGAATATACAGGATCAAAAATGGCATTTAGTAACAGGGGACCGAAAACAAATATATACTTTAGGAAGGCAGTCTTATTTTGTGGAAGAAAATATCGGAGAACCTTTAGGAATTGACGACTTTTTACATACCGAAAACTTTGTATTGGTGGACAAACAAAAATACATTAGAGGTATCTATAATGGTTTAAATAGAACTTCGATTGCACAGTTAATTTTAGATATAAAAACGCTGCAAAAACAATGATTTAATAGGATTGAAAATTCTTGTTTTAGTAAAAGTACTTTAACTACGAAATCACATTCACTTCAATTTCTAAAGAAATACCAAATTTTTCGAGGACCTTTTCTTGAATTCTTTCAGCAAGTTGAAAAATTTCAGTTCCGGTTGCATTTGCGTAATTCACTAAAACTAGTGCTTGTTTTTCATGCACACCTGCATCACCGTAACGTTTTCCTTTAAAACCAATTTGTTCTACCAACCAACCTGCAGGAACTTTTATTGTCGTGCTAGATAAAGGGTAGTTAGGGATCTCTGGATTTTCTTTTTGCAATGCTAAAAACTGGGCTTTAGAAATTATAGGATTTTTAAAGAAACTACCGCTGTTTCCAATTTCTTTAGGATCTGGAAGTTTTGATTTTCTAATCGCAATGACAGCGACAGAAATATCTTTTAACGTTGGAGCTTTAATGTTGTGATTAGCCAGCTCATTTTCAATGTCACCATAAGAAGTGATTAATCGGTGTTTTTTTGTTGTCAATTTAAAAGAAACAGAAGTTAAAATGAATTTTCCTTTCGCTTCATTTTTAAAAATTGAATTTCGGTAACCAAAATTACATGCTTCGTTTGAAAAGGAAACCAATTTATTCGTTTCAATTTTTAATGCTTCTACTTTTGTAATGCTGTCTTTAACTTCCACACCATAAGCACCAATATTCTGAATTGGAGAAGTACCTACATTTCCAGGAATTAGGGATAAGTTTTCAAGCCCTCCGTAATTTTGAGAAACACACCATAAAACAAAATCGTGCCAATTTTCTCCACAGTTTACTGTCAGATACACAAAGTTATCATCTTCTTTGTCAATAGAGATTCCTTTGGTATCGATATGAACAACTAGTTTATCAATATCTTTTGTAAATAACATGTTGCTTCCACCAGATAATAAAAATAAATTTTTTTCTATTTTTAAAAGTTGTTGTAATTCATAAATTGAAGTTACAGTAATAAAGCGCTTTGCATATACAGAAATACCAAATGTATTATATCCTTTTAGCAATATGTTCTTTAGAATATTCAATTAATTTGTGTATTTTTTTAATGCCTCAGCTATGATTTCAACAGATCGTTTTAGGTCCTTTTTATTTAAAACATATGCAATTCTTACTTGATTTTTACCTTCACCAGGTGTTGAATAAAAACCGCTAGCAGGAGCCACCATAACAGTTTCGTTATTGTGATTAAACTCCTCTAACATCCATTGGGCAAATTTATCTGAATCTTCAACGGGTAACTCAGCAACGCAATAAAATGCTCCTTTTGGATTGGCAACTTTTATGCCTTTTATTTTTTGTAATTCACTAATAAGCGTATTTCTTCTTTCTACATATTCTTGTTTAACCTCATCAAAATAACTTTGAGGAGTGTCAAGTGCAGCTTCACTAGCAATTAACGCATAAGTTGGTGGGCTTAATCTAGCTTGTGCAAATTTAATTGCAGTATTAATGAATTCTTTATTTTTTGAAACAATGCATCCAATTCTTGCTCCGCACATGCTATAACGTTTAGAGACAGAATCTATAATAATTGCATTTTCATCTAGGCCTTCAAGAGACATTACTGATGTGTGTTTTAAACCGTCATAAGTGAACTCTCTGTAGACTTCATCTGCAATTAAAAATAAATCATGTTTTAACACCATCATTTTTAATTTTTCAATTTCCTCTTCAGAATATAAATAACCGGTAGGGTTTCCAGGATTACAAATTAATATTGCTTTTGTTTTATTTGTAATTAGTTTTTCAAAGTCTTCAATATTAGGTAAAGCAAAATTATCTTCAATTTTAGAAATTACAGGAACCACCTTTACGCCGGAAGCAGTAGAAAAACCGTTATAATTTGCATAGAAGGGTTCTGGAATTATAATTTCATCACCTGGATCTGTAATACTACCAATAGTGAATAATAAAGCTTCAGAACCACCAGTTGTGGCAATAATATTATTAGCATTTACAGGTATATTATTTTTTACATAATATGTTGCTAATTTAGTTCTGTATTCTTCTGAGCCTTCCGACCGTGCATAAGAAAGCGTTTTTAACTTGTTGTTCTTAACAGCATCTAAAGCTATTTGAGGTGTTTTAATATCTGGTTGGCCAATATTTAAATGAAAAACAGTAACCCCTCTTTTTTTCGCATCTTCTGCATAGGGCACCAATTTTCTAATTGGTGACTCTGGCATTTGAATTCCTTTATTAGATATAACAGGCATAGTTTATTTATATAGAATTTGAATTTACAAATTTGCGAATTATATTTTATATTAAAATTAAATATTTGAAAGAATACTTTTCTTTTTTTCTAAAGAAATACCATTATTTACGAAACCTTTAATCCTTACTATTTTTCTTTTTTGTTTAGCGTTAGAGAAAATAATAATTTGTTTATTAAATCTACCTGGTTTATTAGTGTCATAAGAAACTTTAATTTCTCCTTTTTCACCTGGCATAATTGGCTTTTCTGGTTTTTTTGGTATCGTACAACCACAAGTAGACTGAACTCTGCTTATAATTAGTGGCATATTGCCAATATTTGTAAAAGTAAAAACCCTTTCACCGTTAGATTTTTTTTCAACTTTACCGTAATTAATTGCTTCCTTTTCGAATTTAAACTCTTGAGCATTTATAGATAAGGAAGTGATAAATAAGATTAAAATAAATGTAAGGCTTTTCATAGTAAGGTTTAAGCAGTGAAATTATAACTAAAATTTTGTATTAAAAAATCAATCTCTTATTTTCTCTTGAAATTAGATAATTGTATTTTTGTGATCTATAATTTAAAAAATTATTACAAAGTATGATAATTCCATCTAAATATGATGCAAGCCTAGTTGAGAGTAAGTGGTATGATTACTGGATGAAGAATAATTATTTTCATTCTGTCCCAGATGATAGAGAACCATATACTATTGTAATACCACCTCCAAATGTTACTGGTGTTCTTCACATGGGTCATATGCTGAACAATACGATTCAGGATGTGTTAATAAGACGTGCTCGATTATTAGGTAAAAATGCATGCTGGGTTCCAGGAACGGATCACGCATCCATTGCAACAGAGGCGAAAGTAGTTGCAAAACTAAAGGAACAAGGAATTAATAAAAGTGATTTAACTCGAGCAGAATTTTTAAAACATGCTTTTGATTGGAAAGATCAATATGGAGGTATAATTTTAGAGCAATTAAAGAAGTTAGGTGCTTCTTGTGATTGGGAAAGGACTGCTTTTACAATGGATCCTGAAATGTCTGAGTCTGTTATTAAAGTTTTTGTAGACCTTTATAATAAAGGATTGATTTATCGAGGCTATAGAATGGTGAATTGGGACCCAGAAGCAAAAACCACCCTTTCTGACGAAGAAGTAATTCATGAAGAAAAACAAGGTAATTTATATTATTTAGAATATAAAATTGAGGGTTCTGCAGATACATTAACAATTGCTACAACTAGACCAGAAACTATTTTTGGAGATTCTGCAATCTGTATTAATCCAAATGATGATCGATTTAAATATTTAAAAGGTAAGAAAGCAATTGTTCCAATTTGTGGAAGAACAATTCCTATTATAGAAGATGAGTATGTAGATATTGAGTTTGGTACAGGTTGTTTAAAAGTAACACCAGCTCACGATGAAAATGATAAAAGATTAGGAGATAAATATAAATTAGAGGTAATTGATATTTTTAATGATGATGCCTCTTTAAATTCATTCGGATTACATTATGAAGGAAAAGATCGTTTTGTTGTTCGTGAAGAAATTGCTAAAGAATTAGAAGAAAAAGGAATTTTACTTAAAACAGAAGTTCACACAAATAAAGTTGGAACATCTGAGAGAACAAAGGCAGTCATAGAGCCTAGATTATCAGATCAATGGTTTTTAAAAATGGAGGATTTGGTAAAGCCAGCTATAGATGCTGTTTTAGGAGATGACACTGATATCAATTTATATCCAAAAAAATTCGAAAATACTTATCGTCATTGGATGGAAAATATTCGTGATTGGAATATTTCTCGTCAACTATGGTGGGGGCAACAAATTCCAGCGTTTTTCTATGGCGATGGTAAGGAAGACTTTGTAGTTGCAGAAACTATAGATACTGCTTTATTACTTGCTAAAGAAAAATCAGGAAATCATACTTTAACAATTTTTGATTTAAAACAAGATGAAGACGCCCTTGACACTTGGTTTTCTTCTTGGCTTTGGCCGATGTCTGTCTTTGACGGAATTAGAAATCCAGAAAATGAAGAAATTAAGTATTATTATCCCACTAACGATTTAGTAACAGGGCCAGATATTTTATTTTTCTGGGTTGCAAGAATGGTTATAGCCGGATACGAATATAAAGATGAAAAACCATTTCAGAATGTATATTTTACAGGTTTAGTAAGAGATAAGCAAAGACGTAAGATGTCCAAATCTCTTGGTAACTCACCAGATGCTTTGAAACTAATTAATGATTACGGTGCAGACGGTGTGAGAGTAGGCTTATTATTGAGTTCTGCAGCGGGTAACGATTTGATGTTCGATGAAGATTTATGTCAGCAAGGAAAACAATTTGCAAATAAAATTTGGAATGCCTTTCGCCTGATAAAAGGCTGGGAGATTGACTCAAGTATCCCTCAACCAGAAACAGCAAAAATCGGTTTAGTATGGTATGAAGCAAAATTTCAAAAAGCCATAGCAGAAATAGAAGATCATTTCTCTAAATATCGATTGTCAGATGCATTAATGACAATATATAAATTAGTTACGGATGATTTTTCTTCTTGGCTATTAGAGATTGTAAAGCCAGCTTATCAAAAACCAATTGACGAAAGAACATTTAATTCAATAATAGCAGTTTTAGAAAATAATTTAAAAGTTTTACACCCTTTTATGCCTTTTTTATCAGAAGAGATTTGGCAATATATTGCAGAAAGATCTTCTGAAGAAGCATTAATTATTTCAAAATATCCAGTATTAGATGAATTTGATTCAAAAATTATTTCTGATTTCGATTTTGCTACCAAGGTGATTTCTGGTGTTAGAACCATTAGAAAAGATAAAAATATTCCTTTTAGAGAAAGTCTAGAATTATTTGCAGTTGATAACGAAAATAATTCTAAAGAATTTAATGAGGTAATTCAAAAATTAACAAATACAGCTTCAGTTGTTTATGTGTCAGAAAAAATAGAAGGAGCCTCATTTCGAGTAAATTCAAATGAATATTTTATCCCTATCTCTACAGACAATATAAATATAGAAGAGGAGAAAGAAAAATTACAGAAAGAATTAAAAAGAGCTGAAGGATTCTTATTTGGGATTCAGAAAAAACTATCAAATGAGCGTTTTGTGAATAATGCTCCTGAAAAAGTATTAGAAATAGAACGCAAAAAAGAATCTGATACGTTAGCAAAAATAGAAACGATTGAGAATAGCTTAAGAAGCTTATAATAGAAGTTGAACCTATTTAAAAGAACTTCATTTTGTTGTATTTTTGATATTATGAAATATCCTTTTTCTTATTTAGTTAAAATCCAGTTTTTAGGTTTTCGTTTTCACGGATGGCAAAAGCAAAATGATGTCAAAACTTTACACGATATAGTTGATAAAAGTCTCCATTTTGTATTTAAAAATGAAGATTATAAAACAATTGGAGTTGGAAGGACGGATGCTAAAGTATCTGCAAACACCTATTTCATTAACCTTTTTACAAGATTTGAAGTTAATAAAGATAATTTCCTTGAGGATTTTAATAAAAATGCTCCTGCAGATTTAAAATCAGTCTCTTTTAGGGAATTGAACGAAGATTTTAATTTGATTAATTCTGAAAAGATTAAAGAATATCATTATTATTTTTCATTTGGAGATAAAAATCATCCGTTTGCTGCTCCTTTTATGGCAGGCTTGCAAGAAGATTTAAATATTAATTTAATGAAATCTGGGGCTAAACTATTTCAAGGGGAACATTATTTTAATAAATATTGTACAAAGCCTTCATCTAATACTATTTTTAAGAGAACGATAGATTCTTGTGAAATTATTGAAAACAATATTTTGACTGCTAATTTTTTCCCTGAAACGAGTTATGTATTAAAAGTAAAAGGAAAAGGTTTTCTAAGATATCAAATTCGCTTAATGATGGCAACTCTTTTTGAATTAGGTAAAGAGAATTTATCGCTAAAATTTATAGAGGATTCTTTAAAAGAGAATAACGATAAAGAATATTTACGAAATGTTGCGCCAGGATCTGGATTGCAATTGTTTGATATTGATTTTAAAACACAATCATAAATAAAAAATTAATTGAGAAGTTGATCTTTTATTTCCTTATAATGATAGAGGTTAAATCCTGGTTTAGGATTTTTAGATGTATTGACCATGGACTTAGCTACAATATCTGCATCAATAGGTTTATATTTAGAGGGAATAAAAATTATTAAATAGGACATTATAATCTGAGCTATTCTTTCCATAAATCTTGCTTCATTTCTATTGCCTAATAATACAGACGGACGAAAAATCGAGGTAGATGTTAACTTTAATTTCTCTACTGCGTCTTCAATGTCCCCCTTCAATGAAAGATAAAAAGAAGAGGCGTTCGAATCTGCACCCAATGATGAGACAAATAATAGATTTTTAACACTATTTTTCTTACAGGCTTTGGCAATATTAAAAATTATATCAAAATCTATTTTTCGATATTCAGATTTATTTCCATTGACTTTGGCCATTGTTGTACCGATAGATACAAAAACAGCATCACTTTTTTTTGTACAAATAGAAAAAGAGTTTAGATCTGTAAAATCAATAACGATGTTATTAATTTTATCATGTTTTAAGTAAAACGGTTTTCTGCTAATGATATTTATTAGATGAACCTCAGAATCTTTTAGTAGGTATTTTAATAAATAGCTTCCAATAAGTCCACTCGCACCAAAAAGGGTTACCTGATTAAATTTCATAAGAATTCAATTTTTTTGAAATCTAATAAATTATTATAATTGTATTGATTTTATTACCCTTTTATAACACCTCTTGAAATTACAATTTTTTGAATTTCAGAAGTACCCTCATATATTTGAGTGATTTTTGCATCACGCATTAAACGCTCTACATGGTATTCTTTCACAAATCCATTTCCACCGTGAATTTGAACAGCTTCTACAGTGTGTTCCATTGCTATTTTTGATGCATATAACTTAGCCATTGCTGAAGACATATCGTAATTGTTGCCCTGATCTTTATCCCATGCAGCTTTCATCACTAACATCCTTGCAGCAGAAATATCTGTATGCATGTCAGCTAGTTTAAATGCAACTGCCTGATGATTGCATATTTCTGTTCCAAACGCTTTACGCTCTTTGGAGTATTTTAAAGACAATTCATATCCTCCTGCGGCAATTCCTAGAGCTTGTGCAGCAATTCCAATTCTCCCGCCAGAGAGTGTTTTCATTGCAAATTTGAAACCAAACCCATCTTCACCTATTCTATTTTCTTTTGGCACTCTCACATCGTTGAACTGAAGTGTATGTGTATCGGAACCTCGTATTCCTAATTTATCTTCTTTTGGGCCAATATGAAAACCTGGAGTTCCTTTCTCGACAATAAAAACGTTAATTCCTTTGTGGCCTTTTGCTCTATCTGTTTGAGCAACTACTAGGTAAACATCTGCACGTCCACCACTTGTAATCCAGTTCTTTGTTCCATTAATAATATAATGATCACCTTTATCTTCTGCAGTCGTTGCTTGAGATGTAGCGTCAGATCCTGCCTCAGGTTCACTTAAACAAAAGGCGCCAACAAATTCTCCTGTAGCTAATTTTGTTAAATATTTTTGTTTTTGCTCTTCGTTACCATAAGATTCTAGACCGTAACAAACTAAAGAGTTATTTACAGAGACAATTACAGATGCAGATGCATCTATTTTAGATAATTCTTCCATAATTAAAACATAGGAAATAGTATCCATTCCACTACCGCCATACTTAGGGTCTACCATAATTCCCATAAACCCTAGTTCTCCCATTTTCTTGACTAATTCATCAGGAAATTCTTGCTTATTATCTCTTTCAATCACTCCGGGTAATAGTTCATTCTGTGCAAAGTCTCTTGCCGCTTCTTGAATCATTAGGTGTTCTTCAGTTAAACTAAAATCCATTATATATTTTTATTAAATTCGTAAAATTACTAGGCAAAGATATCGATTTCGTAACATATTATCAATAGACTTTTATTAATTTTACACATATGGATGTTTTTTATAATTATAGTATTGGTTTGATGTCTGGTACTTCTTTAGATGGATTAGATTTAGTTTATGTAAAATTTAATAATAATAGTTATAAAGATTTTCAAATTATTCATGCAGATACCATTCCTTACTCAGAGAAATGGAAAATAATTTTACAAAAATCGATCGAATTCTCTGCTGATGATTTAAATGATTTAGATATTAAATATGGGAAGTTTTTGGCTGAAAGAGTAAATGAATTTATCATTAAATATTCAATAAAAAATATCGATTTTATTTCCTCCCATGGCCATACCGTTTTACATCAACCAGAAAAAGGAATTACACTTCAAATAGGAAATGGACAAATAATATCTAAAATAACAAAGCAAAAAGTGGTGTGTGATTTTAGAACTCAAGATGTGAAATTGGGGGGTCAAGGAGCTCCATTAGTTCCAATTGGTGATGAACTTCTTTTTCCTGAGTATGATTACTGTATAAATCTTGGAGGTTTTTCTAACATATCATATCGCGAAAAAAATAAAAGAATTGCTTTTGATATTTGTCCAGTTAATATAGTAATGAATTTTTATGCATCAAAATTGGGATTTCAATATGATAAAAATGGAGATTTAGCTTCACAAGGAAAAATAAATAATCAACTTTTAAGTAAGCTTAATGAATTGGATTTTTATAAGAAACAATATCCAAAATCTTTAGGTTTAGAATGGGTTCAAAACGAAGTTTATCCTTTAATCGATTCTATGGAAAAGAATCACATTCATATTTTAAGAACTTTAGTTGAGCATATTGCCATTCAGATTTCAAATATTGTTGACCAGAATAGCTCTATTCTTTTTACAGGTGGAGGTGTTTTTAACTCTTTTCTAATGAATAGAATATCTATTCTATCTGCCAATAAGGTAATAATAACTTCAAAAAAAATAATTAATTATAAAGAAGCACTAATTTTTTCTTTATTGGGATTGTTAAGAATTGAGAATAAAAATAATTGTTTAAAAAGTGTTACCGGGGCTAATAAAGATCATTCATCTGGCGTGATTTTTAAGTCATAGTTTTTGAAATAAATAAATTGAAAAATGATAATTTTACTGTAAATTTGCCAGCAATAATTCTGATAATAAAAATCTTTAAATTTTAAAAATGAATCAACTTTAGCTCAACTTAAATCAATTGAAATAAAAGCATAAATGACTTTAAGGAATAATAATAATAGTTGATATTAAAAACAGATAAGATGAAAGAATTATTAAAAAAATACGAAAATAAACAGCCAGAAATTGTTTTTCATTGGAAAGATGCACAGACTGAAGCAGAAGGTTGGGTGGTTATTAACTCTCTTAGAGGTGGAGCCGCGGGAGGGGGCACAAGAATGCGAAAAGGTTTAGACCAAAATGAAGTGATGTCTTTAGCAAAAACAATGGAGGTAAAGTTTACGGTCTCAGGTCCTGCTATTGGAGGAGCAAAGTCTGGAATTAA
Organism: uncultured Polaribacter sp.; assembly: GCA_913047375.1. Lineage (GTDB taxonomy): Bacteria > Bacteroidota > Bacteroidia > Flavobacteriales > Flavobacteriaceae > Polaribacter. Next base: position 5,775 of record CAJWTV010000017.1, on the reverse strand, counting down.
CTTTGATCCAAATGACTCAAGAAAAAGAGGTGTTTTGGAGCGTTGGTATAAGGCAGTTACACCACTTCTAAAACATTATTATGGAACTGGTGGTGATTTAAATGTAGATGCTGATAAAGATGTAATTCCAATCACAGAAGATTGTGGTGTTTGGCATCCGCAAGAAGGTATTTTTAATGGTCATTTTAAACCAACTGAAGCAGATAAAATAAATAGAATTGGTCAGTTACGCCTTGGAGTTATAAAAGTTATAGAAGACACCCAATATTCACCCGATTTATCAAGAAAATATACTGTAGCAGATATGTTAACAGGTTTTGGCGTTGCTGAAGCGGTAAAGCATTATTATGACATATACGGAGGGAATATTCAAGGGAAAAGAGCGATTGTTCAAGGTTTCGGGAACGTAGGTTCAGCCGCAGCTTATTACTTGACAAAATTAGGAGTCAAAGTTGTTGGTATTATAGATAGAGAAGGAGGTATAGTCAGTGAAGAAGGATTTTCTATGAAAGAAATGACTAATTTATTTTTATTAAAAGATGGGAATCAATTAGTTTCAGAAAAAATGATATCCTTTGACGAAATAAATACTAAAATCTGGAATTTACCTGCAGAGATATTTATCCCAGCCGCAGCCTCTAGATTGGTCTCTCAAGATCAAGTTAAAAAAATGATCGATGCTGGTTTAGAAGTAATTTCACCAGGAGCAAATGTTCCATTTGCAGATAAAGAAATTTTCTTTGGCCCTATCATGGAGTATGCTGATAAACATATAAGTTTATTGCCAGATTTTATTTCCAATTGTGGTATCGCAAGAGTTTTTGCATACTTAATGGAGGGAAGAGTTGTCCTACCTATGAAGGATAAAGCTATTTTTGATGATACATCAAATACAATTAAAAAAGCACTACAAAGAACTTTTAATAAAAGTGAATCAAAAACAAAAATTTGCTCAACAGCATTTGAAATCGCACTTAAAGAATTAATCTAAATATATGGAATCAGTTATTATAATTGTATTTATTATTGGTTATTTAGCAATCACATTAGAGCATAATATAAAAATAGATAAGCTAATACCCGCTTTGGTAATGATGGCGATTTGTTGGGCTTTAGTGGCCTTAGGTATTGATAGTTTCTCTAACTGGTTTGACTCTAGTAAGCACGCATTAGTCGAAGGGTTTTCATCAATGTTACATGACGATAAATTGCATTTATTAGAAGAAACATTATTACATCACTTGGGTAAAACAGCTGAGATTTTAGTATTCCTTTTAGGGGCAATGACCATTGTAGAAATCATAGATTATTTTGACGGTTTCTCTACAATCAAAGGGTATGTTAACTTTAAAAGTAAAAAGAAACTACTATGGATGTTTTCAGGATTAGCCTTTATTTTATCTGCAATCATAGACAATCTAACAGCCACTATAGTTCTAATTTCTATTCTACAGAAAATCGTTAAAGCAAAAGAAGATAGGATTTGGTTTACAGGTTTAATTATTATTGCTGCAAATGCAGGTGGAGCATTTTCACCTATCGGAGATGTTACAACGACAATGCTTTGGATTGGTGATAAAGTAAGTACAGTGATGTTATTTAAATATTTATTTATTCCTTCTCTTTTATGTATGATAGTACCAACTTTTATAGCGACATACTTACCTGCTTTTAAAGGGGATATTGATTTTGATGTTTCTGAAGTTGAAAAACCAAAAAGTCAGTATAGTGCCAGAATGTTATATCTTGGATTAGGAGCGATATTATTTGTGCCATTTTTTAAGACAGTGACCCACTTACCGCCTTATGTTGGAATGATGCTTTCTTTAGGAATTGTAGCAGCTTTTGCAGAAATTTATAGTAGATCAAAATTTTCTATTTCAAGTATTGATGGTGATCAAGCAGAGGGGCATTCACAGCAGGCACATTATAGCCCAGTTCACTCTTCATTAGCAAAAATAGAAATGCCAAGTATTTTATTTTTTTTAGGAATCTTAATGGCAGTAGCAGCTCTAGAGTCATTAGGAATTTTATTCAACTTTGCAGATAGTTTAAAACAAGGAATTCCTTTATTAGGATCTGAGTTAGATGGAACATTAGTCTCTGATTTAGTTGTTATTTTACTAGGAATTGGCTCCGCAGTAATAGATAATGTACCTCTAGTGGCAGCAAGTTTAGGAATGTTCTCAGAACCTCTAGACAACCCTTTATGGCACTTTATTGCATTTTCTGCAGGTACTGGAGGAAGTATGTTAATTATAGGTTCAGCGGCAGGAGTTGTAGCAATGGGAATGGAGAAAATAGATTTCTTCTGGTATTTAAAGAAAATATCTTGGCTAGCATTGATCGGTTTTTTAGTAGGTTCCTTATCCTTTGTAGGTATAAGAATATTTATTTAGAATATAAATTAATTTAAAAAATTGTCATTTTGTATTTTAACAGAATGGCATTTTTAGTTTATAAAGTCAGAGGCAATTTTAAATAAAAATGTCCGTTAATATTGTAGAATTTAAAAAGTAATTAAATGGTGTCATTTTTTCAAGAGAGTAAAGAAGTTGTAGGTGAATTAGTTCCTAAAGAAAAAACACTTTCTATTTATAATTTAATAGTAGATGGTGGATTAGGAGGTCAAATAATTATTACAATACTTTTTGTATTATTAGCAGTTGCATTGTATATCTATTTTGAGCGATTTTTTGCAATAAAATCTGCCTCTAAAATTGATGAGAATTTTATGAATCAAATAAAAGATCATATATCTAACGGGAATTTAATATCTGCAGATTCCCTTTGTAAAAGTAAGAACACACCAACCTCACGATTAATTGAGAAAGGGATTTCTAGAATTGGAAAACCATTAGAAGATATAAATACAGCAATTGAAACTGCTGGTAAATTAGAGGTATATCAATTAGAGAAAAATGTCAGTGTGTTAGCGACCATAGCAGGAGTTGCTCCAATGATTGGATTCTTGGGAACTGTGATTGGAATGATTATAGCGATTCATGAAATCGCAAACGCAGGCGGTCAAATAGATATTAAAATGCTTTCTGACGGATTGTATACCGCTATGACAACTACTGTAGCGGGTCTTATTGTCGGTATCATTGCCTATATCACTTATAATCACTTAGTGGTAAGAACAGATAAGGTGGTTTATCAAATGGAAGCAAAATCTGTAGAATTTTTAGATTTATTAAACGAGCCAGTATAAAATGAATTTAAGAGGAAGAAATAAAATAGATCCAACATTTAATATGTCATCAATGACAGATATTGTCTTTTTATTGCTGATATTTTTCATGCTTACTTCTACTTTAGTAACCGTAAGTGCTATCGATGTTTTACTACCTAAAGCGGGTGGGAAAACAGAAAACAATAAATCTGTAGCAGTTACAATAACAAATAAGTCGCTATTTTATATTGATAAAACAAAAGTAAGTGCGTCAAGATTAGAAAGTGAAATTTTAAGTAAGGTAGGGTCAGATAAAAAGAAAACGGTCATCATTCGAGGAGATAAAGACGCACCTTACAAAAATGTAATGCGCGTTATAGATATCGCAAACAAGAACAAATTAAAAATGATTTTAGCTGTAAAAGGCAAATAAAATGTCAATTTCAAGCACTAAACATAAACGTAAATCTGCAGCAATAACAATATTTATTCTTCTGTTGTTGCTCTTTGGTATATTTAATTTTGGCATGAGTTATTTAGACCCGCCTCAAGAATATGGATTAGCAATTAATATAGGTACTTCAGATTTTGGTAATGGAGATCCTATTAAAAAAACAACAAAAACGTCAACTTCTAATGTTGTAGAAAAAAAAGAGGAGGTAAAAGAATTACAAAAACCTCAAACAGAATCAATAAAAGAGCAGATTTTAACGGATGATAACTCTAAAGAAGTTCCTGTAATAGAGAAGGTTAAACAAGTCAAAAAAGAACCAATAAAAGAAGTTTTTAAAATAATATCTTCAAAAGAAAAACCAAAACCGAAGCCGTCAAAAGAAACCCAAGAAGCGCTTAATAATTTGTTAAATGGAAACTCCTCAGATGGAAAAATAATTGGTGAAGGAGATGATAATATTAATGGGGTAAAAGGAAAAGAAAATGGAGATTCAGATTCTAATAATTATTATGCTAACAAAGCGAATGGTTTTAGTGGAAACTATAATTTAACAGGTAGAGAGGCTTTAACAAAACCAAAAGAACAACCAGATTGTGAAGAGGAAGGGATTGTTGTCGTTAGAATTACTGTTGATAAAACAGGTAGGGTAACTAGTGCTATTCCGGGCGTAAAAGGTAGTACAAATACAGCAGTTTGTTTATTAAAACCAGCCCAAGAAGCCGCTTTAAAAACAAAATGGAATTCTGACAATAAGGCTCCAATAAAACAAACAGGAACTATTATTTATAAGTTTTCGTTGTCCAAATAATCAACTATTTTTGTCTTATGAATTACCAACAAACTTTAGATTGGATGTTTGCTCAATTACCGATGTATCAAAGACAGGGGGAAACTGCATTTAAAAAAGATCTAACTAATATTTTAGCATTTTCAAGAAAACTTAACTTTCCGGAAAAAAAATTTAAATCAATTCATGTAGGGGGAACAAACGGTAAAGGTTCTACTAGTCATATGCTTTCTTCGATTCTACAAGAAGCAGGATATAAAGTCGGTTTATATACCTCTCCACATCTAAAAAACTTCACTGAAAGAATTCGAATCAATGGTCAGGAAATTCCAAAGAAAACAGTAACCTCATTTATTAATGAAAACAAATCATTTTTAGAAAGTCAAAAATTATCTTTTTTCGAAATGACTGTAGGATTAGCATTTGATTATTTCGCAAATGAAAAAGTAGATATTGCAATTATAGAAGTTGGTCTTGGGGGTAGGTTAGATTCTACAAATATTATTAAGCCAGAACTCTCTGTAATTACAAATATTGGTTTGGATCACACCCAATTTTTAGGGGAAACATTACCCGAAATAGCCTACGAAAAGGCAGGAATCATAAAAGAAAATATTCCTGTAATCATAGGGGAGGAACAAGTAGAGGTTAAAGATGTTTTTATAAATAAAGCATTAGAGAATAACTCTAGTATCTTCTTTGCCTGTGAAAGGGATTTTAAATTTAAAACGGATTTACTAGGCGATTATCAAAAAAATAATTCACGAACAGCCGCAACTGTAATCTCACAACTTAAGGGTTTTGATGTTTCTGATAAAAATATTGAACAAGGTCTTTTGAATATTGTAAAAAACACGAATCTAAAAGGTCGCTGGCAAGTTCTAGAACAAACTCCTAAGGTAATTTGTGATACTGCTCATAACAAAGAGGGTTTGTTATTGGTTTTAAATCAGTTGAGTAATCAAGAATATAAACTGTTACATATTGTTTTGGGAGTAGTCTCAGATAAAGATTTAGACAGTTTATTATCTCTTTTTCCAAAACAAGCTCGCTATTATTTTTGTAAGCCCAATATTCCAAGAGGTCTCTCAGAAGATCTTTTAGAGCACGCCGCAAAAGAGTTTGAGTTATTTGGAGATAAATATTCTTCTGTAGAAAAAGCCTATGCAAGTGCCTTACTTAATGCTAATCAGAATGATATGATCTTCATTGGAGGAAGCACGTTTGTTGTAGCAGAAGTTATTTAAATAAAATTTCAAATTTTGTTTGGTAGATTAAAAAACCATACTATATTTGCAATCCTTTTAGGGCAATTAGCTCAGTTGGTTCAGAGCATCTCGTTTACACCGAGAGGGTCGG
>CAJWTV010000016.1 GCA_913047375.1 uncultured Polaribacter sp. | reverse complement strand
TATTTATTAATAGATATAGAAAAGGGATGTATGTAAATACATCCCTTTTTTTATTTAACAGATGTATGTAATAATAAATTTTTTCTTCTGATAGGTTTTTGTAGATTCGTTTAAAATTGAATCTTTTGAATCTTAAATTTTCCATAATAATTCCAGTTTATAATCGTCCTAAGGAAATTGATGAGTTACTAAAGAGTCTTATAAAACAGGATTTTTGTGATGATTTTGAAGTTTTAGTGATAGAGGATGGATCTGAAGAAACTTCAGAAAAAATCGTTGATTTATATAATACTCAATTAGACATTAAATACTTCTTTAAAAATAATAGTGGAGCGGGTGAGAGTCGAAATTTCGGTATGGAAAGAGCTTCAGGAAATTATTTTATTATTTTAGATTCTGATGTAATTCTTCCTAACCAATATATGTCAGAGGTAAAAAAAAGATTAGAAATTAATTTTACAGATGCTTTTGGTGGTCCAGATGCAGCCCATAATGATTTCACTATTTTACAAAAAGCAATTAATTATTCTATGACATCTATTTTAACTACTGGTGGAATTAGAGGTAAAAAAACCAGCATTGGTAAATTTCAGCTTAGAAGTTTTAATCTAGGGATTTCTAAAAAAGCTTTTGAAAAATCACAAGGGTTCTCTAAAATGAAAATAGGCGAGGATATTGATTTAACTTTTAGATTATGGGAAAATAACTATGATACTCAATTAATAGAAGATGCCTATGTTTATCATAAAAGAAAAAGTACTATTAAGCAGTTTTTCAAGCAAACTTTTGATTTTGGAAAGACTAGGCCTATTTTAAATAATAAATACCCAAAAACAGCTAAAATGACCTTCTGGCTTCCTAGTTTATTTATTATTGGTATTGATTTTAGTATTCTTTTGACAATTTTTGGATATCATCAATTATCTTTATTATACTGCTTATATTTATTTTTAGTTTTTATTGATTCTTTGATTCAAAATAAAAATATACAAATAGCTTTTTTAAGTATAATTACTTCTTTAACCCAATTCTTAGGTTACGGTTTAGGCTTTTTAGAGTCACAATTATTTAAAAAGAGAAATTAATTAAGTTTAATAGTCTATAAACTAGTAATTACATTCAAAATTTCTTTAATCTTTTTAATACTAGAAACAGTATGGGGAGTTGACCCAAATGAAGTATTATCTCTAGTTTGTTCTATGTCTATAGAAGCAGAAGCGTGTATCTCTTCAAAACCCTCGTTTTTAAAAATCTTTGCATTATTTGAGTTAATGCCGCCGCCAACAAGAATTATTATCTTTTTCCCCCCAATTTCTTTTAACTCTTTTAATAATTTAATACCATCCTCTGCTCTTTTTTGTTGTCCTGAAGTCAAGACTCTGTCAGCCCCCATTTCTATTAATTGAGATATAGCTTCCTTAGGTTTATTGATGCAATCAAAGGCTCTATGAAATGTAAATGACATCGGGTGAGAAAGTTCTATTAGTTCTTTAGTCCTATTAATATCTATTGAATTATCTTGATTTAGAACTCCTGAAACAATCCCATTATATCCTAAGTTTTTACAAAGGATTATATTTTGTTTCATGATTTCAAATTCAATTTCAGAATAGATAAAATTTCCTGAACGGGGTCTAATTAAAACAAATACAGGAATCGTTATTTTTTTGGCTACTTTTTTCAATAAACTGTCAGATGGAGTAATTCCGTCATTAGAAAGGTCAATGCATAATTCAACTCTATTAGCTCCAGAAATTTGAGCATTTTCTGCAGATTGGTATGAGTTGGCACAGATCTCTAATAACATATTAATTGATTATTATTTCATCAATAAATGTCCAAGCCTTATGTCCTGCACCCTGTTTATTCTCTGGAATAATTCCATAATTTGGAATTATAATTTTTATTTGATCAACTTTACTATTTTCACTTTCGGGAATAAAATCTTTTAAACTAAAATTCACTAATAATGAATCCGTTCTTTTTACCTTATTTTTTAATGATATCGTTTTTCCATTAGTTAGTTTTATTTCTAGATTAACTTCTTTTGGAGCATATATCCATTGCCCATTTCCATTATAGAAACGTGTAGCAATTGAATTTAGTTTTGTTTGTTTATCAAAATCAATAGTAATCTCTACATCTTTTTCGGAAAACCCAAGCCATTCTTTATCACCATACCTTGAACTACTTCCAGAAATACCATTAATTAATGCCTGTTTTCCTCCTGCATTATATGCTTCATTTGGTGGGGTATTTAAAGTTATTTTTTCACCAACACCTTTATGAAGAGTTATTTTTTGTTCAAAAACTTGTCCCAATTGATTTCCATTCTTGTCAAAAATAGCGGCCTTGATTGTCTTTAGAGCATTAATTTTAAAAGGATTATTATATACAGGTGAAGTGCTTTTTGGTTCAGAGTCATCTGTTGTAAAGCGTATTTCTTTGTCTTTTATGCTTGTTTCTAATCTATAGCTTAACTGTTTATCTAAATTAATTAGTTCCCCCTTTATTTCATATAAATGATTAGCATAGTTTACATCCAGACTTTTTAATCTCTTATTAAAAAATTCTAATCGTTTTATAAAATTATCATAATTTTTATTTTCTGAGGTAGACCAAACTGCTTCCGCTAAAGCAACAGCTCTAGGAAAAACCATGTATTCAACTTTTTCTGGAGTAGTAATGTATTCTGTCCATACATTTCCTTGAGCACCTAAAACATATTTTGCTTCTTCTTCAGTCAATTCTTCAGGAATTGGTTGAAAGCTATATACTTTTTCTAATGGTAAAAATCCTCCTATTGCCAAAGGTTCGTTTTCGTTGTCAGATTGATAATGATCAAAATAACAGTGGGATGCAGGGGTAAGAATTACATTATGTTTTTGTTTAGCTGCTTCAACCGCACCAGCTGTTCCTCTCCAGGACATTACGGTTGCATTAGGAGCTAGCCCTCCTTCTAAAATTTCATCCCAACCTATAATTTGTTTTCCTTTTGAGTTGATATATTTTTCCATTCTGGTTATAAAATAACTCTGCAAACCATTTTCGTCTTTTAATCCCTCTTTTTTAATTAACTGTTGGCAATGAGTACATTTTTTCCAATTTGTTTTTGGTGCTTCATCTCCACCTATATGAATGTATTTTCCCGGAAATAAAGTAACAACTTCATCAATAATATCCTCTAGAAATTTAAATGTATTTTCTTTGGGACAATAAATATTATCAAAAACACCCCACTTAGCAGCGACTTTAACTTGCTCGCCTGTACAACCTAACTCCGGGTATGCTGCAATTGCTGCTTGAGAATGTCCGGGCATTTCTATTTCTGGGATTACAGTAATTTGCCTCTCAGTCGCATATGCTACAATCTCCTTAATTTCTTTTTGAGTATAGTAACCGCCATATTTTTTTCCATCAAATTTTTGTGGTTGTTCGGAATAATGACCAACTAAGGTTTCATCTCGGTATGCAGCTATCTCTTGAAGTTTTGGGTATTTTTTTATCTCAATTCTCCAACCTTGATCTTCTGTTAAATGCCAATGAAATGTATTCATTTTTAGCATAGACATTAAATCAATATATTTTTTTATAAAATTAACTGAGAAAAAATGCCTCGCAACATCTAAATGCATTCCTCTATACTTAAATTCAGGAGAATCTTTAATTTCTAGACCTTGAATAGCTATTGTTTTAGCATTTGTTTTTACAGGTAATAATTGTATTAAACTTTGAACTGCATAAAAAGCACCTTTTACAGTTTTTGATGTAATCAAGATTTTATTGGAACTCACTTTTAGCAAATAACCCTCATCATTTTCAATAGATAGATCTTGCTCAAAAACAATGGTGTTTTTATTTTTTATAGTGGATAGCTTTAATTGGTGTTTTTCTTCAAAATAAGTAGATAAAAAAAAAGCTATTTTTTTAAATTTAAGATTAGATTCTATAAAAGTTTTTTCATCTAATATGAAGGTAGTATTATTTAATTTCTGAATCAATGGTTTAGGAATGATATTTGGCGCTATAGGTTTAGGAGCTATTTTAGTACATCCAAATAAAAACAGAATAAATAATAATTTAATATAAAGTTGAACTCTCATTTTAGTATATTGTAAACGTAAATTTAGTGAAACTTTATAAAATATTTTATTCCTTATTCTTTTTTATATACAAATGAAGTAAGGTTATATTTATATAGCTATGTTATATAAAGTTTATGTTTAGGTAAAATAAATAATATGAAAAGACGTAATTTTTTAAAAAAAGCGACAGTATCTAGTTTATCTATAGTCACAGTTAGCTCTTTGTTGAATTGTGATAACAATATAAATTTATCAGATAAAACAATTCCTATAATAAAAACAAAGATAAAACCGATTGTCATTGCTACTTGGAATGTGCCAAACGCTACTGAAATTGCATGGAAAACCATTCAAAAAGGGGGTAGTTCTTTAGATGCTGCAGAACAGGGATGTAGAGTGGAAGAAGCGGATATTAATAACCAATCCGTTGGAAAAGGAGGAAGACCCGACAGAGATGGTAACGTCACTTTAGACGCTTGTATTATGAACAAAGAAGGAGATTATGGAGCAGTCACTTGCGTAGAAGATATTACACATGTTATATCTGTAGCTAGAAAAGTGATGGACAACACACCGCATGTAATATTAACGGGTTATGGAGCTAAGCAATTTGCAATTTCAGAAGGATTTAAAGCAGAAAATTTATTAACCGATAAGTCAAAAAAAGATTGGCAAGAATGGCAAAAAACCTCAAAATACAAACCAATTATTAATATCGAGAATCATGATACTATTGGTATGTTAGCTATTGACGAAAAAGGAGATATTGCTGGAGGATGTACCACAAGTGGACTGTCTTATAAAATGGCAGGTAGAGTAGGAGATTCAGCAATTATTGGTTCTGGATTATTTATAGATAATGAAATTGGTGGTGCAACAGCAACTGGAATGGGTGAAGAAGTTCTAAAAACTGTTGGTAGCTTTTTAATTGTTGAATTAATGCGCCAAGGAAAATCGCCACAACAAGCATGTGAAGAAGCTGTTAAAAGAGTTGTTCAAAAATCAGGAACCCGTTACAAAGATTTTCAAGTTGGTTTTATTGCTTTAAATAAGTCTGGCGAGACAGGTTCTTATTGTATCCATGAAGGGTTCAGTTATCAAGTATATAAGGAAAACGAAAATAAAAACTATAAATCAGAATATTTTAACAAATCTTAATTTTATGTCTACAACAACTAACAAATCTTACAAAAGTGCTTTTATATTCTTAACAACTTTATTCTTTCTTTGGGGTTTTATAACAGTTTTAGTCGATAGTCTTGTGCCAAGACTAAAAGATGTTTTCGAAATGTCTTATGCAAAAACTGTTTTGGTTCAATTTGCCTTTTTCTTAGCATTTTTTATATTCTCGCTTCCAGCAGGGTTTATTTTATCTAAAATAGGGTACAAGAAAGGAATCGTATTAGGTTTACTAACTATGGCAGCCGGTTGTTTATTATTTTATCCTGCAGCATCATACAGAGCTTTCCCAGTATTTTTAATAGGCTATTTTACATTAGCGGGTGGAATTACAATTCTACAAGTAGCCGCAAATCCCTATGTAGCGCTTTTAGGAAGTGAAGACAGTGCAAGTAGTAGGTTAAATTTATCACAAGCATTTAATTCTCTTGGAGCGACAATAGCTCCTGTTGTTGGTGCACTATTTTTATTGAGTGATTCGGTAAAAACATCTACAGAGATTGATTTATTAAATCAGGTTGAGAAAGCTGATTATTATTTAGCTGAGGCTACAACTGTCCAAACGCCTTTTTTATTAATTGCTGGATTTATTAGTCTGTTAGCTTTAATTTTTTCATTTATTAATTTACCAAAACTGATGCAAGTAAGCCCCAAAGGAGGCTACATTTCTTTATTAAAAAACAAATTAATTTTAATGGGTGCTCTTGGTATTTTTGTATATGTAGGTGCAGAAGTCGCTATTGGTAGTTTTTTAGTAAATTACTTTTCTGACATGAATTTAGCACCAATAATTTTTGAAAATGAAACTATGATGAATATAGCTAACACGATAGCTAGTACATTTAATAAAACTTTTTCTGATTCAGATCCAAAATCATTGTTAGGGATTTTTGTTATTTTCTATTGGGGAGGAGCTATGATAGGTAGATTCGTTGGGGCTTACTTAACAAAAATATTATCACCCGGAAAAGTATTAAGTATTTTTGCTTCTTTAGCAATTATGATGATTTTAATCTCTATTAACACAGTAGGATTAGTTTCTATGTGGTCTATTTTAGCAGTTGGTCTTTTTAACTCAATAATGTTTCCTACTATTTTTACATTATCCCTAGAAGGCTTAGGAGATTTAAAAGCGCAAGCATCTGGTCTACTTTGTATGGCGATAGTTGGTGGTGCAATTGTTCCTTTTGGCTTTGGTAGTTTAATAGATGGATTTGGCTTTAAAACAGCTTTTATTTTAACGATTATTTGTTATGGATACATTTTGTTCTTTGGATTCATAAAGTCTAAAAAAATAGAGCTTTAACTTCTTGGGAGAATTATTATTTTTCATACAAAAAAAACCGAAACGATAAAGTTTCGGTTTTTTTTTGTACAAATAAATCTTTTTATTTATTCTTTTTTTGTTGTGCTTGTTGTTCTTGCGCTTGTTTCATTGCAGAGTCTATACGTTGTCTAAACTTACTTTTCTGCTTCTCTGGACGTTTTTTGTTTTGTTCTATTTGTGCATGAATCTTATCTTCATCAATCACATAATTCTTAATAACTAACATTATAACAATCGTTAGCAAGTTAGAGATAAAATAGTATAAACTTAAACTACTAGCATAATTGTTGAAAAAGAATAACATCATAATAGGAGAGAAGTAAATCATATACTTCATCATTTTCTGCATATCAGGCATACCTTCTTGTGCTGGTGCTTGCATATTTGCTTGCTGACTTTGATTCATTTTCATATAAAAGAAAATTGCAATTGATGCTAAAATTGGAAATAAACTTACATGGTTTCCATACCAAGGAATATCAAAGGGTAATGTAAAAATAGTATCGTAAGAAGATAAATCTGGAGCCCACAAAAATCCTTTTTGACGTAAATCTAAATTTGTTGGAAAAAACTTAAATAAAGCAAAGAAAATTGGCATTTGTAATATTGCAGGGATACATCCAGACATCATGTTTACTCCAGCTTTTCGCTGAATTGCCATGGTTTCTTGCTGACGTTTCATTGCATTTTCTTTACCAGGATACTGCTCGTTTAAAGCATTTAATTCTGGACGAATAACCTTCATTTTTGCACTAGAAAGATATGATTTGTAGACTAATGGAGACATTATTAATCTCACAACAATAGTCATTAGAATAATAATTAATCCATAGTTACCTACGAATCCCTTTATCCAATTAAATACTGGATAGAATACGTTTCTATTTAAGAATCCAAATATTCCCCAACCTAAATCTGCAGTTTCATCCAAACCACTGGCTTCATAGGTTTTTAATAAATTATAATCACTTGGTCCATAAAACCATTTCATATTATAATTTAATTCACCACTAGTTAATAATAAGGGAGTTCTTAGTTCATATTTTTTAGTAAAAACAGTATCAATTTTATCATCAATAACTAAATCTGTAGAAGTCATTGTTGCATTGTTAAATGGAGTATCGGTTAATAGATTGGAAGTAAAAAAATGTTGTTTATAGGAAACCCAATCTACATTATTAACAACCTCTGTATTACCGGGGCTCATATAATCTACTTCTCCATCAGTTTTATAATAGTACCAAGAGTACATAGTGTTTTCTGTTTTTTGACTTTTTTCATGTCTAAAACCTTTTAAATTCCAATCTAAGTTAATTGGATTTGAAGAATTAATAACAGAATTTAATCCTTGAGAACGAATAGAGAAGTCAACCATATATTCATTTGGTTTCATTTCATATCGATATTCTAAAAACTGTGTATCAGAAACTTTAAGTTTCATAGATAATACATCATTCCCATTATTTTTTGTCAGGGTTGGTTCAAAGAATAAGTCTAAAGTATTTAAAATTCTATTGTCTGTAGTCCCAAAATTAATATTAAAAGACGAGTTATTGTCTTTGATCATATGTAAAGGAAGAGAGTCGTGAGTTTTATAATTTTTTATTAAAGCCTCTATAATTTGCCCCCCTTTATTATTGATAGTCAATTTTAAAACTTCGTTTTCTATTATTTTAAAACCTTCTTTACCCTGTAGTGCACTGAATGCAAAAGCACCTAATTTATTTTGTTGAGTGATTGCTCTTAAAGAGTCGCTCTGCAAAATAGGTTTAACATTTTCAAATGCATCTGAATTTTGTTCTTTTGCAACTGTAACAGTTTCTATATTCGTCTCTGGAGTTATTTCCTCTTTATTAGAGTTAATCCACCATAATAGAATACCTCCTAATAGAATCATTCCTATAAAGGAATTATAATCGAATTTTTTTTCTTCCATGTTTTTTTTAAAATATCAATTTGTTATTTCTGCTAATATCTAAAAAATAAAAAGCAGACAAATGTAGCAAAACTCAATTGTTTTAGCTCTATTTTACTGTTATTATTGTTCTTTTAATAAATAACTCGAATAGTGTTTGCTAATTAATTATTAGATTGTTTTAAAGCTGCTTTAATAAAATCAACAAATAATGGGTGCGGATTTAACACCGTACTCTTATATTCTGGGTGGTATTGAACACCAACAAACCATGGATGATTTGATAATTCTACAATTTCGACCAATCCAGTTTTTGGATTAACTCCAGTTGCTTTCATTCCAGAACCCTCAAGAGCTTTTAAGTAATCATTATTAAATTCAAAACGATGTCTATGTCGCTCGCTTATAAGTTCAGATTTATAAGCATTGAAAGCTTTAGATTCTTTAGATATTTTACAATCCCAAGCTCCCAAACGCATCGTTCCACCTTTTTTAGTAACCTCTTTCTGGCTTTTCATTAGGTTAATTACTGGATTTTCACAGTTTTCATTCATCTCTGTAGAGAAAACATCTTTTAAATTTAGGACATTTCTTGAGAATTCTATCACTGCCATTTGCATACCTAAACAAATACCGAAAAAAGGAATATTGTTTTCTCTGGCATATTGTACCGCTTTAATTTTACCTTCTATTCCTCTATCTCCAAAACCAGGAGCTACAAGAATACCATTTAAACTATCTAATTTAGTTTTAATATTTTCAGTAGTTAAACTCTCAGAGTGTATCCAACGCACCTTTACCTTTGTTTCATTTGTAGAGCCTGCATGAATGAAAGCTTCTGTGATAGATTTATAAGAATCACGCAATTCTACATATTTACCAATTAGCCCAATTTCTACTTCTGATTTAGGATTTTTGTGTTTTTTTATAAAATCATTCCAGACAATTAGTTCTGGCTGCTTTTCTGATGATAACTTTAGTTTATCTAAAACAACTTTATCTAAACCCTCTTCAAACATTAAATTAGGAACATCATAAATTGTTTCTGCATCAATAGATTGTATTACGTCTTCTTTTTTAACATTACAAAATAATGCCAATTTACGTTTGATATCCTCAGAGATTTCGTGTTCTGTTCTGCAAACTAAAATATTTGGACTAACTCCACTTTGCATTAACATTTTTACAGAGTGTTGAGTAGGTTTTGTTTTTAATTCACCTGCGGCAGCTAAATAGGGTACCAATGTTAAATGAATAACAATAGCATTTTCTTCTCCCTTTTCCCATAATAATTGACGAACAGACTCAACATAAGGCAGTGATTCTATATCTCCAACTGTTCCACCAATTTCTGTAATTACAATATCATAATCTCCAGTCTTACCTAAAAGCTGAATTCTATGCTTTATTTCGTCTGTAATATGAGGAATTACTTGAACTGTTTTTCCTAAAAACTCACCTTTACGCTCTTTATCTATTACAGATTGATAAATTCTACCTGTAGTTACGTTATTGGCTTGTGAAGTAGGAATATTAAGAAAACGTTCATAGTGACCTAAGTCTAAATCAGTTTCTGCACCGTCATCAGTTACATAGCATTCCCCATGTTCATATGGATTTAATGTTCCAGGATCTATATTGATATACGGGTCTAATTTTTGTATGGTTACCGAATAGCCTCTTTCTTGTAATAATTTAGCAAGAGATGCTGCTATAATTCCTTTTCCAAGGGATGATGTTACGCCTCCGGTTACAAAAACGTATTTAGTATTGTGCATGCTAATATCAGGTTTGTACAAAAGTAACAACTATACTTTTTCTCACAAATAAAAAAGGCAAAAAATTTTTAATAAAAACACTTATTTATTTTGATGAAAAATAATTTGTATTTTTATTAAAATTGTATTTGTCATAAATAAAAACAGTTGTATATTTGCCAACGCTTTAAATGAGGTAAACTCAATAAGCAACAAAAATTAACAAAGAAGACTTTAAAAATACAAATAATGCCAAAAAGAACTTACCAACCATCGAATAGAAAGAGAAGAAACAAACACGGTTTCAGAGATAGAATGGCTTCGGCTAATGGTAGAAAAGTTTTAGCTAGAAGAAGAGCTAAAGGAAGGAAGAAAGTTTCAGTGTCTTCAGAGCCAAGACATAAAAAATAATATAATGATTAACAATTGTTAATAATTAAGGTGTTACTATTTATAGTAACACCTTTTTTTATACCTATTCAATAATTATTTTTACATTACCTAATACACAAAACCATAATGCCAAAAAACAATAAATTAAAATCAATTTTAATTATAGGTTCTGGACCAATTGTTATTGGACAAGCTTGTGAATTTGATTATTCTGGCTCACAGTCTTTAAGATCTTTAAGAGAAGATGGAATTGAAACTATTTTAATCAATTCTAATCCAGCAACAATTATGACAGATCCTTCTATGGCTGATCATATTTATTTGTTGCCGTTGACAACTAAATCTATTATTCAGATTTTAAAAGATCACCCACAGATAGATGCTGTTTTACCAACAATGGGAGGGCAAACAGCTTTAAATCTTTGTATCGAAGCAGATGATAAAGGTATTTGGAAAGATTTTGATGTTGAATTAATAGGTGTTGATATAGATGCAATTAATGTTACAGAAGATAGGGAGCAATTTAGAGAATTAATGTTGAAAATAGGTGTACCAATGGCACCCCAAGCGACAGCTACTTCTTTTCTTAAAGGAAAAGAAATAGCCCAAGATTTTGGCTTTCCATTAGTAATTAGATCATCCTATACATTAGGAGGGGCTGGAGCATCAATTGTATATGATCCAAAAGATTTTGATGAATTATTAAGAAGAGGCCTAGAAGCATCGCCAATTCATGAGGTGATGATAGATAAAGCCATGATGGGATGGAAAGAATACGAATTAGAATTATTACGAGATAGGAATGATAACGTTGTAATAATTTGTTCTATTGAAAATATGGATCCGATGGGTATTCATACAGGAGACTCTATTACAGTAGCTCCGGCTATGACTCTTTCAGATAAAACATTTCAGAAAATGCGTGATATGTCCATTCATATGATGCGCTCTATCGGAGATTTTGAAGGAGGATGTAATGTCCAATTTGCAGTTTCTCCCGATGAAAAAGAAGATATTATAGCAATTGAAATTAATCCAAGGGTTTCTCGTTCGTCAGCATTAGCTAGTAAGGCTACAGGATACCCCATTGCAAAAGTTGCGACTAAATTAGCTATTGGTTATACACTAGATGAGTTAGAAAATGGAATTACAAAATCCACTTCAGCATTATTTGAACCGACTTTAGATTATGTAATTGTTAAAATACCTCGTTGGAATTTTGACAAATTTGAAGGATCGGATAGAACTTTAGGCTTACAGATGAAATCCGTAGGTGAAGTAATGGGGATTGGACGCTCGTTTCAAGAAGCATTACATAAAGCAACACAATCTTTAGAAATTAAAAGAAATGGATTAGGAGCTGATGGAAAGGGATATACAGATTATGACCAAATTATTGATAAGTTAACCAATGCAAGTTGGGATCGTGTTTTTGCAATTTATGACGCTATTGCTATGGGAATTCCATTAAGTCAAATCTATGAGATTACTAAGATTGACATGTGGTACTTAAAACAATATGAAGAGTTATTTCAATTGGAGAAAGAAATATCAAAATTTAAGATTAATACTATAGAAAGAGATTTACTTTTAGAGGCAAAGCAAAAAGGATATGGGGACAGACAAATAGCTCATATGTTAGGTTGTTTGGAAAGTCAAGTATTTAAGAAAAGAGATGAGTTAAAAGTTCAGAGAGTTTATAAACTTGTAGATACATGTGCTGCAGAATTTACTGCAAAGACTCCTTACTATTACTCTACTTTTGAAAATGATGTAGAGACAGCCGAAGGCGAAATAATAATAGCGAACGAGAGTATAGTTACAGATAAGAAAAAAGTAATTGTTCTAGGTTCCGGACCCAATAGAATAGGACAAGGAATAGAATTTGATTATTGCTGTGTTCACGGAGTATTAGCAGCTGCAGAATGTGGTTATGAAACAATAATGATTAATTGTAATCCTGAAACGGTATCCACAGATTTTGATACTGCTGATAAATTATATTTTGAACCTGTTTTTTGGGAGCATATTTATGATATTATCAGACACGAAAAGCCTGAAGGTGTTATTGTGCAATTAGGAGGGCAGACTGCTTTGAAATTAGCAGAAAAACTTACTAAATATGGTGTAAAAATTATAGGGACAAGTTTTGAAGCCTTAGATTTAGCTGAAGATAGAGGTAGTTTTTCAACTTTATTAAAGGAAAATAATATTCCTTATCCAGAATTTGGAATTGCAGAAACAGCAGATGAAGCTCTAGTTTTAGCAGATGAATTAGATTTCCCAATCCTTGTAAGACCTTCTTATGTATTAGGAGGGCAAGGAATGAAAATTGTAATTAATAAAGAAGAATTAGTTGAACATGTAGTTGATTTATTACACAAAATTCCAAATAATAAATTACTACTTGATCATTATTTAGATGGTGCTATAGAGGCAGAAGCAGATGCAATTTGTGACGCTGACGGTAATGTTTACATCATTGGTATTATGGAACATATAGAGCCATGTGGTGTCCATTCTGGAGATTCTAATGCGACATTACCTGTATTTAATATAGGTAATTTAGTAATGCAACAAATAAAAGATCACACTTATACTATTGCGAGAGAGTTAAAAACTGTAGGTCTAATTAATGTTCAATTTGCGATTAAAGAGGATGTAGTTTATATAATTGAAGCAAATCCAAGAGCATCTAGAACAGTACCTTTTATTGCAAAAGCATACAAAGAACCTTATGTGAATTACGCGACAAAAGTAATGTTAGGAGAAAAGAAAGTTACAGATTTTAATTTCAACCCACAATTAGAAGGTTATGCAATAAAACAACCTGTGTTTTCTTTTAATAAATTCCCTAATGTAGATAAAATATTAGGTCCAGAAATGAAATCTACAGGAGAAAG
Organism: uncultured Polaribacter sp.; assembly: GCA_913047375.1. Lineage (GTDB taxonomy): Bacteria > Bacteroidota > Bacteroidia > Flavobacteriales > Flavobacteriaceae > Polaribacter. The sequence goes on along the minus strand of CAJWTV010000016.1, from coordinate 18,620 downwards.
TATCTTATTTATAGATAGTCTTAAAGATGACCAGTTTTACGATTTATACGCTAGGCGTAAAATGTATTTAAGTAAATAATTTAAACTTATATTAAGAACAAGCATTTGATTATTAAAGTAATTTAATGCTTTTTTTATATAAAATTTAGTCTATATTTTTACTCATAGACTGTAATTTATTCAAATCAATTTTTTTTATACCTATTTTAAAGTAAATTTGTACTATTATATAACATTGCTATGAATTATATTTTATTTGATGGAGGAGTTAGAAACTCCTTATTGCCACTTACTTTTACTAGACCTGTTGCAGATATTAGAATAGGGATTCTAACGATTAGAGAGAAATGGGAAAAACATTTAGGGTTAACCACTACAACTATTACAGAAGAATATTTAGAGGATAAATATCCAATGGTAGAGTTAGAAGAAAATATATTAATAAATGCATCTTTCTGTCCTACTGATAACTTGGTAGATAAAGTAAAAAGTCTATCTGAAAACGAAGCAATTTTTAAAGGTGAAGATGTTATTGCGTTCTATACTTCAGACACTCAAGAAGAAGTTAATTTTGACACCTATTCACAAATTGAGTTTGAAGAAGAATTGATTCAAGTAAAAAACACTTCTGATATTTTTACTCTTAACGGAAAAGCTATTCAGCAAGATTTTGACTTGATCACAAAAGGTAGAACCTCCATGCCTATACCTGCAGGAGTTCAGTTTTTAAATAAAGAGAATATATTTATAGAAGAAGGTGCAGAAATTATTTTTGCTTCTTTAAATGCATCTGAAGGACCAATATATATAGGTAAAGATGCTTTAGTTATGGAACATTCCTCAATTAGAGGTCCATTTGCAATGTGCGAACATACTATTCTTAAAATGGGAGCAAAAATTTATAAAGACACAACTATTGGTCCGTTTTCAAAAATTGGAGGAGAAGTAAATAACTCTGTAATTTTTGGATATTCTAGTAAAGGTCATGATGGTTATTTAGGGAACTCTGTAATAGGTGAATGGTGTAATTTAGGAGCTGGTTCAAACAATTCAAATCTTAAAAATAATTATGCCGAAGTTAAATTATGGGATTATGAAACTGATCGTTTTAAAAAAACTGGATTACAATTTTGTGGTCTAATCATGGGAGACCATTCTAAATGTTCTATTAATACAATGTTTAATACCGGAACTGTTATTGGAGTTAGTGTAAACCTCTTTGGAAGTGGATTTCCAAGAAATTTTGTTCCATCCTATAGTTGGGGAGGTGCTGCCGGTTTTACTACATTCCAAATGAAGAAAGTCTCTGAAGTCACAACTGAAGTCATGAAACGTAAAAATTTACTTCTAGATGAAAAAGATCAAAAAATATTAGATTATATTTTTGAAGAAACAAAGCAATATCGTAATTACTAGACTTCTAATTAATTGCTATTTTTTTTACTAATAACTCTTAGCTATGTGTTCAGAAAATTATAAATCTTAATGATACCTCAAAGGAAAGCAATGTATCTTTGCTAATATTTAAAATAGATGAAAAAATATATCGCCGAGTTTATAGGAACGTTTTCTATGATTTTTTGTGGAACTGGAGCAATGATTGTTAATGAAGTCAGTGGAGGAGAAGTAACACACGTAGGAATCGCTATTACTTGGGGCTTAATAGTTATGGCTATGATATACGCTTTTGGTGAAACTTCTGGAGCTCATTTTAACCCTGCAGTTACTATTGCTTTTGCATATGCTAAAAAATTCTCATGGAGAGAAGTTCCTAAATATATCATTACACAAATTTTAGGTGCATTTGCAGCTAGTTTGATTTTATGGTTTCTATTTCCAGCTAGTGAAAACTTAGGAGCAACTATAGCAACTGTTGATGTTTGGCGTGCTTTCGTTTTAGAGCTGCTGCTTACATTTTTCCTAATGGTTGTTATTATAAATGTTTCAACTGGAAGTAAAGAAATAGGAATTATAGCAGGTATAGCGATTGGTGCTGTAGTGCTTTTAGAGGCTATGTTTGCAGGTCCAATTACAAATGCTTCCATGAACCCAGCAAGATCTATTGCACCAGCAATAGTTTCTGGGAAAATGCAACATTTGTGGATGTATATTTTAGCTCCAATTATAGGTGCTATTTTGGCTGTTATTTCATGTAAGTTGGTTAAAGAAGATAATTGTTGTGATGAAAAGTGTTAGTATTTTAGGTTGTGGTTGGTTAGGTAAACCTCTAGCAATATCATTGTTAGACGATGGTTATATAGTTAAAGGCTCTACAACATCAGAAGAAAAATTAGTGATTTTAAAAGCATCTGAAATTGACCCTTACCTTATCGATATATCAGAATTTGAGGAGCATGATTTTTTTTTAGATTCAGATATTTTAGTAGTCGCAATAACTTCAAAAGATATTGATGCATTTGAAAATTTAATTCAACAAATTGAGAATTCACGAGTTAAGAAAATTATATTTATAAGTTCTACCTCAGTTTATCCAAATATAAATGCGGTGGTTACAGAAGACACTAAAACGAAACAAACTGCTCTGTCTGAAATTGAAGAATTATTTAGAAAAAATAATTTTTTTGAAACAACAATCTTACGTTTTTCAGGTTTGTTAGGTCCTAATAGACATCCAGGTAATTGGTTTTCAGAGGGTCATAAAATAAAACAACCAAAAGGTTTTGTAAATATGATTCATTTAGAGGATTGTATTGAGATTATTCATGAAGTCATAGACCAAAATTGCTGGAATATTACCCTTAATGCTTGTTCTAATCACCACCCAACAAGAAAAGATTTTTACTCAATAGCAAAATTGAGTAAAAATTTAAAACTACCAGAATTTGAAGAAAATGAAGACCTCATTTATAAAATAGTTAGTTCTAAAAAAATTCAAGATACTTTAGATTATACTTTTATTCACGATGACTTGTTGTCTTTGGAAATTTAGTATCAAATTCTTATTATAAAATAGTCTAATTTCTAGTTTTGAGTGCTATATTTCTTTTTTCTAACGATCTTGAAAAGAAGCCCGAAAATCAATAATAAAACAATAGGAAGAGTAACGTTTAAAAACTGCCAAAAGAATTTTTCTTTAAAGGCTTTTTGTTTGTCTAGTATATTTATTTGTAAAGACTTATTTCTTAATTGAATTAATCCTGTGTCATCTAATAAATAATCAATTGTATTTAATAAGAAATCTTTATTTCCAAATTGTTCATTGGTCCATTTATCTCTGGATAAATCATAAGGTTCTTTCTTTAAAATTTGATTTTTACCTACATCCCCATCAGCAATTACAATCATTTTATTATTGTTAGAATATTCTTTATAAAGTGATGTCTTAAAAGGTTGACTTCTATTTTTATAAGCTGACTTAAAATCACCTTCTAACAATACTGCTAATAACTGATTTCCGCTGTTATAGTCAGATTCTTTAGGTTTATCGGCGATAGATTGCAACTCAATGAAATTCGGTATTCCCAGTTTTTGTGTTAATACTGAACTAATCAATAAAGGTGTTTTTTTGATTTTATTTTTTAGAGTATCTATTTGATTTGTGAATTGAAATCTTACTGGAGAGATATTTTTTGTAATAGGATGGTTCGGATTTCCTCCTGCCAAAGGATGAAAAAACCAATCTAAATTTTTAAACTGAGTTTGATTACCTATCATGCCTGTTGCTACTGGTATTTTTGCAGCATATAAATCTTTTATTAACGAGGTGTTTATACGAATTCCATATGAAAAAAGTAAATCTGTTAGATTCAGTTCTCTAGGATATGCTAACATTTTTCCAGTAGCTAAAAGACTATCTTGATCAGCAATTACGTTATCTATCATCCATAAAGTTTTTCCATTATTTGTGATAAATTGATCTAAGGTGAATTTTTCTTTTTCTGTAAATTTTTCTGAAGGTTTAGCAATGATCACTAAATCGAATTCAGTAATATCTTTTAAAGTATTTTGTGGGTTTTTGGCAACAGAATCTAATGTGAATTTTGCTAATTTATATTTTTTTGAAACTTCACTTAGAAAACTATATAAATAGATATCATCTAGTTCTCCGTTACCTGAGAGTAAAGCAATCTTTTGTTCTTTTTTTATAATTATACTATTAATAGCATTTATAAAATTGTATTCTAAATTTTCGATTGCTTTTTTGATTTGCTCTTCCCCAGAAGGTTGGACGGCATTAGGAAGTAAAAATACAATCTTACTTTTATTTTTGTAATTGATACTTGCCCAAGGAAAAATAATAGCTTCAGAGAGTTTGCCACCGACCTCTTGAACCGTTAATTGACTTGGCACCATGCCTTTTTTGATTAACTCTTCTCGTTGATTATCTGGGCTTTCAAAATTGACTATGATATTTGAATTCAGAGCAGTTAATTCTTCTAAAAATTGACTAGATTCTATTTGTAGCCTTTTAAATTCAGGTGGAAAATCTCCTTCTAGATAGATCGTAATAAATAGATTTTCAGTTATTTTAGAAATTATCTTTTCCGAGGTTTTAGATAATGTATATCGTTTGTCTTTTGTTAAATCAAAACGTTTATAAAAGCTCTGACTTAAAATATTTAGTAGTATTATTCCAGTAATTAAAACAAGGGTATATTTAATTTTTTTATTCATTTTCTAAACGATTTTTAGTAATGAATAAAAAGAAAACGGATACACTTATAAAATAAATAAGATCTCTTGAGTCTATAACTCCCCTAGAAATACTTTTAAAATGTTCATTAATTCCTAATTTTTGGATTAACAAAGTATCTTTTGCAAATGAGTTAGAAATTGCATCAAACCCAAAGAATAAAATAAAAATAATAAACACACTTAAAAGAAAAGCAACAATCTGATTTTTAGATACTGCTGAGGTAAATAATCCAACGGCAGTATAGGTAGCTGCTAAAAACAATAATCCAAGATATGTTCCTATTGTAGTTCCAAAATCAATATTGCTATTAGGTGATCTTAATTGATAAATTGTATACACATAAATTAAAGTAGGTATTAGAGCGATTACAATTAATAACAGAGAAGCCCAAAATTTACCCATAACAATTTGCCAATTTGAAATAGGTCTCGTTTTTAATATTTCTATTGTTCCACTATTAAATTCATCAGCAAAACTTTTCATAGTAATAGCTGGTATTAGAAAAATAAAAACCTGCGGCACTATAAAGAAAAATGAATTTAGATCAGCAAAACCTGCACTTATAATATTAAAATCATTTTCAAACACCCACAAAAACAAACCGTTGATAAGCAAAAATACAGCTATAACTAGGTAAGCTATCGAGGATCCGAAAAACGAGTTAATTTCTTTTTTTACAATTGCAAACATTAATTACTTCTTTTCTAATTTAAAAATACGATTATTTTCAAAACCATTATCGTTTCTTTTTAGCTGATAACTAAAAATTGGTTCATTTATTTTAAACTTACTTTTTTATCCACACTCCAAGCTAAAGGTCTATCATTAAATAAAAGCTTAGTTTTTGCCCAGATATTTTTAAAAAGCAAAGAGTTTCTATAGCTTTCTAAATCCTTTTCTTGTTCCCAATAAGAGTAGGTGAAAAAAATTTCAGGATTTTTATTATCTTGATAAAGTTCTAATAAATTACATCCTTTATAAGCTTTAATAGAGGTTTTTTTTTCGTCAAATATTTTTTGGAACTGATCTATATATTTGGGGTGAAAACTCATTTTTACAATTCTAATAAACATATTTTTTTAAGATAAATTTATAAAATCTGGTTTTTCTTCATATTCAAAATCTATAATAATTGGATCTCTATACTCTAAACCTAAAAGAGTAGATGCACCACCTACAGTTTTTAAGTTACTTCTATATAATGCAATCTCTAAATAACCTGCAGAATTAAAAATAGCGAGTCTGCTGCCATCGAAACTTCTTCCTATAGAATCATTTCCTTTAATTTCGTTGTATTTACTATAAATTTTCACGAAAGTATAACGAGAGGCTTTAATTGTATATTTTCTTCCCTTACCAATTTCGTTAAACATCTTTTCTTTGATATTGGTAATTATATTTCCATAGTTGTCAATATAAATAACTCCTCCAATAATTTGTGTTTGTTTTTGATTAACTTTTGGCTGTATTTCAATTAGTTTTTTATAGTCAGCAACCTCTTTGCCGATTACAGTTAAGTTACCTCCTCTGGCTATAAAGCAGGCCACTTGGACAAAAACATCTAAAACAGGAAAACTACTTTCTATTCTATCATGAATATTAATTTCTACAATTCTAGTTGGATTAATCTCAGAGGCTATCATAGAAATTAGTCCATTATCTGGACAAACAAAAAAATGATTATCTAACTCTATAGCGATGTGTTTATTGTCTAAACTTAATTCAGAGTCTACCCCAACAATATGAATCGTTCCGTCTGGAAAGCTTTTGTAAGAATTTTTTAAAATATATGCTGTCTCTGTGATATTAAAAGGAGATATCTCATGAGTAATATCTACAATTTTTGCATCTTTTAGTTCAGAGTATATCGCACCTTTAACTGCACCTACAAAGTGATCTTTTGTGCCGAAATCTGTAGTTAAAGTTATGAAAGACATTAAAGGTTTGCTGTTAATTAATTGTGTAAAAGTTATTAACTATTTCAAGCAAATCTAATCAATTTAGTAATTTTAATTACTATTTTTAGTTATAATAATTCTAACTAATATTTTAAATAAATTAAAGCATTTGAACGAAAGAACGATAACATTGACAGACATAGATCCAAATGATTTTTTTGGATCATACAATAGTACTATTGAACAATTAAAAAATCATTTCCCTAAAATTAAATTAGTAGCAAGAGGTGCAAAGCTTAAAATTTATGGAGAATTAACTCTTTTAGATGAATTTGAAAATCGAATAGAACAGCTTATCAAATATTTTAATCGTTATAATAAGTTAGATGAAAATAGTATCGAACGTATTCTAACTTCAAATGGTAAAGAGGATAAAACTATTGCAGTAATGAATGCTAAAAATATTTTGCTCCATGGAGTTAATGGGAGGCTAATTAAGCCACAGACAGATAATCAAAGAAAAATGGTTACTTTAATGCAGAAGAACGATATGCTTTTTGCAGTAGGGCCAGCTGGTACTGGAAAAACATATACAGCAGTAGCACTAGCTGTAAAAGCATTAAAAGAAAAAGAAGTAAGAAAAATTATTTTAACAAGACCTGCAGTAGAATCAGGAGAGAATTTAGGTTTTTTACCCGGAGATTTAAAAGAGAAATTAGATCCTTATATGCAGCCTCTATATGACGCCTTAAGAGATATGATACCTCATGAAAAGTTAGAATCTCACCTAGAAAAAGGAATTATACAGATCGCACCTTTGGCGTTTATGAGAGGTAGAACTTTAGATAATGCATTTGTGATTTTAGATGAAGCACAAAATACAACGCACAATCAAATGAAAATGTTTTTGACTAGAATGGGGAAAAGCGCAAAATTTATTATAAATGGAGATCCAGGACAAATAGATCTTCCTAGAAAGCAAGTTTCTGGTTTAAAGGAATCTCTGCTAGCTTTAAAAAATGTTGATGGAATAGCACAGGTATATTTAGATGATAACGATATAGTAAGACACAAGCTAGTAAAAAGAATAATTTCTGCATATAAGAGTATAGAAACAGATTGATTTTAATAAACGATATTTTGCGAGGTTATTTTTCCTCGATACCATAATAATTTAGAATTAAAGTTTATTTTTGCCTCATAAATTCAATACTATTATTAATGAATACAATCAATGAAACTAACTTTAAATTTCCTGGACAAAAATCTGTTTATAGAGGTAAGGTAAGAGAAGTTTATAACATAAATGATACAATTTTAGTAATGATAGCATCAGATAGATTATCTGCTTTTGATGTAATTCTACCACGTCAAATTCCATACAAGGGACAGATTTTAAATCAAATTGCCACCAAGATGATGAATGATACATCAGATATTGTTCCTAATTGGTTAATTGCAAATCCTGATGAAAATGTAGCTATAGGAAATTTATGTGATCCATTTAAAGTAGAAATGGTAATTCGTGGTTATATGTCTGGCCATGCTGCAAGAGAATATAAATTAGGGAAAAGAATTTTATGTGGTGTTAATATGCCAGATGGTTTGAATGAAAATGATAAGTTCCCAAATCCAATTATAACCCCTTCCACAAAAGCAGAAAATGGAGATCATGATGAGGATATTACAAGAGAAGCAATTTTGTCGAAAGGGATTATATCAGAAAGTGACTATATTGTTTTAGAAGATTATACAAGAAAACTTTTTGAAAGAGGAACAGAAATTGCAGCATCTCGTGGATTAATTTTGGTTGATACTAAATACGAATTTGGTAAAACAAAAGATGGTAAAATTGTACTGATTGATGAAATTCATACACCAGATTCTTCTCGTTATTTTTATGCTGATGGATATGCTAATCGTCAAAAAAACAAAGAACCTCAAAAACAATTATCAAAAGAATTTGTTCGTCAATGGTTAATTAAAAACGATTTTCAAGGCAAAGATGGACAAGAAATTCCAGAAATGTCAGATGAGAAAATTATAGAAATTTCCAATCGATACATTGAATTATATGAGCAAATTACAGGAGAACGTTTTGTAAAAGCTTCAACAGAAAATGTTTTAGAAAGAATAGAGAACAACACAGTAAATTTTTTATCGTCTAAAAAATAAAAAAAACCATTTATAATTTTCAATAAAAAACTATGATTATAGAACCAAGAACAAGAGGATTTATTTGTTTAACATCACACCCTGTAGGATGTGCACAAAATGTTAAAAATCAAATCGAGTATATAAAGTCTAAAGGAAAGATTCATGGTGCTAAAAAAGTATTAGTTATCGGTTCTTCTACAGGTTTTGGATTAGCCTCCAGAATAACTAGTGCATTTGGTTCAGATGCATCTACTATAGGGGTTTTCTTTGATAAGCCAGCAAGTCCTAATAGACCAGGATCTCCTGGATTTTATAATACAGCTGCATTTGAGCAAGAAGCTCATAAAGCAGGTTTGTATGCAAAAAGTATTAATGGAGATGCATTTTCAAATGAAATTAAAGATGAAGTTATAGAGTTGATTAAAAAAGATTTAGGGGAAATTGACTTAATAATTTATAGTTTAGCTTCACCTGTAAGAACACATCCAGAGTCAGGTAAACGTTTTAAATCAGTTTTAAAACCAATTGGAGAGGTTTTTTCCAACAAAACAGTAGATTTTCACACAGGAAATGTATCAGAAATATCTATCAATCCTGCAGAGGGAGAGGATATTGAAAACACAGTAACTGTTATGGGAGGGGAAGACTGGAAAATGTGGATGGATGCTTTAAATGAAGCGAATGTTTTATCAGAAGGTGTTAAGACAATTGCCTATTCTTATATAGGTCCAGATGTTACAAGACCTGTTTATAGAAATGGAACGATTGGTGCTGCAAAAGATGATTTAGAAGCAAAAGCTTTTACAATTACAGATGATTTAAAATACTTAAAAGGAAACGCTTATGTCTCTGTTAATAAAGCATTAGTTACTCAGGCAAGTTCTGCAATACCGGTAATTCCTTTGTATATTTCCTTATTGTATAAAATAATGAAAGAAGAAGGCCTTCATGAGGGTTGTATTGAGCAAATTCAACGTTTGTATAGTGAACGTTTATATGGCGGTGATTTATCTTTGGATGAAAAAGGTAGAATTAGAATAGATGATTGGGAGATGCGAGAAGACATTCAGGCTAAAGTTATAAAACTATGGGAATCTGCAACTACTGAAAACTTGTCATCAATAGGAGATTTAGAGGGATATAGTAATGATTTCTTTAACTTATTTGGTTTTAAAGTAGATGGAGTTGATTACACAAAAGATGTAAATGAAATGGTATTGGTTCCAAGTATTAAAGAATAAAGAATATGAATTATATTTTAAAACCTCATAAAATATTTGTTTTGTGAGGCTTTTTTAATTTTTGTAGTAGATCAATAATAAATGAAAGCAGTCACAATTAAAAAAATAAAAGACGAATTATCTGACAAATCCGCCAGTGAATTGATGGATATATGCCTTCATTTATCTAAGTTTAAGAAAGAGAATAAAGAGTTGTTAACCTATTTATTATTTGAATCTCATGACGAAGAGTCTTATATATTGAGTGTTAAAGAACGGATAGATTTTCTTTTTGAAGATATAAATATTAAAAGTTTTTTCTATATCAGAAAGAGTGCTAGAAAGATTCTAACTCTTACAAAGAAATATATTAGATATTCCAAAAAGAAAGAAACAGAAGCAGAGTTACTAATATATTATTGTAAGAAATTAAAAGATTTTTCTCCGTCAATAAGGCAAAGCTCACGCTTATTAAATGTGTATCAAACTCAGCTTAAGATGATAAAAAAAGCAGTAGGGACTTTGCATGAAGACCTACAGTATGATTATAAAATAGAAATTGAAGATTTAGAAATTTACTCATAAGAATGGATAATAGAAAAGATTTACGACCTGTTTTAGTAAAAATAGAAGAGACTTTGGGATATAGTGCTGAAGAAAAATTTCAGAATTTAACTTTAAGGCAAATTATAAAATTGCAACATAACTTAATAGTTATGCTTTTTAAGAACTATGCATTTGTTAGAAAAACAGATTTAAAAAGTATAAGTGAACAAAGAATTAAAAGGTTTATAGAAAGTTCTCTTTCTAAAGATATTGCTTTTAAAAATAGAATGATAGGTGTCATTATTGGTCATTTTACAATTGAAGAATATGAGGTTTATAAAGAGCTCTCCTCTGAGTTTAATAAAAGAATACTTGCTATTGTGAAAAATAGATTAAAAGATAGTATTTCAGAATTGATATAAAATTCAATTATAAAGACGCGAACTCAAAATTTTTAGATCTTTCAAAAAAAACGAATCTAACTAGCGTTATAAGTATTTATATAAAATTCGAATACTTATAAATATAATTAAAATCGCTGTTGCTTTTTTTAATTGGATAGCAGTAAATATGTGATTACTTATTCTCAATCCAAACTGTCCTCCAATAAATACAGTAAATAATAAAATTGTCGTTAAATTCCAATCAATATAAAAACCGGTATTGTTATATTGTCCTAGTATACCACCTATAGAATTCACTAAAATAAATAAACTTGCAGATGCAGCTATTCTTTTTGGAGTATCCCAATTAGTGAGATGTAATAAAGGCGCTAAAAACACACCACCACCAATACCAGCCATTCCTGAAATAAGTCCAATAACGCCACCATATGAAGCATTCTTTGATAAACTTAAATCACCTTTTTTTTCATTTGACGAAATAATTCTATTAGAAGCCCACATAGAAATAGCAGCAAAAAATAATGTAAAACCTAATAGAATAAAAAATATTTTTTGAGAAATTTCTAGCTTTCCACCTAAATATGATAGTGGAATACTAAATATAATAAGAGGAAATAATTTCTTCCAATTAAAAGAGTCTTGCTTATAAAACAATAACATATTTCCTGATACCACTACAATATTACACAATAAAGCAGTTGCTCTTATTTGTGTAAAGGCCATACCTGTTAGTGCTAAAATAGCTAAATAACTAGAGCCACCTCCAAAACCTACTGATGAATATAAAATTGCGACTGTAAAAAAAAGTGAAATTATTATCCAATTATTTATAATTGAATCAAAAATGATTTGGACACTCATAAGAACAAATATAATTAGTTTAATCTTTAGAAAAGGGTAATCAGTTAATTTGATTAATTACCCAAGATTTATAATGATAAAAACCAAGATATTAAAATTGAGACTCTAAAAATTTATATTAAATATTAGTAAAGTTTTTATAAAAATAAAGCCCTACATCTATGTAGGGCTTTTATCTTCTTATATGATTAACTTATAATTTATTTAAAATAAGAAAATGTTTCTCCGTCCTCAATTTTTAATAATGTTTCATAAATCATTTTAATTACATTTTCAACATCTTCTCTGTGAACCATCTCAACAGTGGTATGCATGTATCTTAACGGAAGAGAAATTAACGCTGAGGCAACCCCACCATTACTATAGGCAAAAGCATCTGTATCTGTTCCTGTAGCTCTTGAGAGCGCAGAACGCTGGAAAGGGATGTTCTTTTCTGTAGCCGTTTTTGTAATTAAATCACGTAATTTCTGTTGAACTGCTGGTGCATATGCTACCACAGGACCTTCACCCATTTTTAAGTCACCTTCTTTTTTTACATCTATCATAGGTGTTGAAGTGTCATGAGTTACATCTGTAACTATCGCTACGTTAGGTTGAATTGTTTGGGTAATCATTTCTGCACCTCGTAAACCAATTTCTTCTTGTACAGAATTTGTAATATATAATCCAAAAGGTAACTCTTTTTTGTTTTCTTTTAGTAAACGAGCAACTTCTGCAATCATAAACCCACCCATTCTATTGTCTAAAGCTCTACAAACAAATTTATCACCATTTAAGATATGGAATTCGTCTGGATACGTTATTACACATCCAACATGAACACCTAATTCCTCAACTTCTTTTTTTGTTGCACAACCTGTATCTATAAAAATATTGTCAGGTTTAGGAGCTTCTTCTTTTGCTTTATTTCTTGTATGAATTGCAGGCCAGCCAAAGACACCCTTTACAATTCCCTTATCAGTATGGATATTTACAATTTTACTAGGTGCAATTTGATGATCAGATCCTCCGTTTCTAATTACATATATTAAGCCATTGTCAGAAATGTAATTTACATACCAAGAAATTTCATCTGCATGTCCCTCTATAACGACTTTATATTTGGCCTCTGGGTTGATAACACCTACTGCACTTCCATAGGTATCTGTAATAAACTCATCAACATAAGGTTTTAAATAATCCATCCAAATTTTTTGTCCTTCCCATTCATAACCTGTTGGAGCTGCATTATTTAAATATTTCTCTAAAAAAGAAATTGATTCCTTATTTAAAATTGATTTTTTTGCCATAATATCTTTTCTGTTTTTTGTAAAAATAAAACGTTTTTTTAGTCTTTTAAAAAAAAGATTAAAAAATTTGTAACAAAAGTTGTTTATTGCGGACTTATTAGAAAGATAACAAAACCAAATAAACCCGTTCAAATGAAATTAGTAATTAAGAATTTAACAAAGACTTATAAAAATGGTGTAAAAGCGATTGATGATTTAAGTATAGAGATTGGTAATGGAATGTTTGGTCTTTTAGGTCCAAATGGTGCAGGAAAATCCTCTTTAATGAGAACAATTGCGACATTACAAACTCCTGATTCGGGTAGTATTACGTTTGGGGATATTAATGTATTAGAGGATAATATGTCTTTGCGAAAGGTTTTAGGTTATTTACCACAATCGTTTGGTGTATATCCAAAAATGTCTGCGGAAGAGTTATTAGATTATTTTGCAATTTTAAAAGGGATAACAAATAAATCAGAAAGAAAAGCGATTATAAAAGAAGTTTTAGAGATTACAAATTTATACGATGTAAGGCGTAAATATGTTGCTGGTTATTCTGGTGGAATGAAACAACGTTTTGGTATTGCACAATTATTATTAAATAATCCAAAATTAATTATAGTAGATGAACCAACCGCTGGTTTAGACCCTGCAGAGAGACATCGATTTTTAAATGTTTTAAGAGAAGTTGGAACTAACAGTACTGTTATTTTTTCAACTCATATTGTTGAAGACGTAAAAGAATTGTGCAATGAAATGGCAATTTTAAACGGTGGGAAAATATTAAAACACACCACGCCTCAAGATGCTACCAAGGAATTAGAAGGAACTATTTGGACAAAGGTTATATTGCGAGAAGAAATAGATACTATTAAGGAAAAATATAATTTGTTGTCTTCGAATTATAACCAAGATAATACTTTAAATGTTAGAATACATTCTTCAGAAAAACCTGCAGAAGATTTTGAACTAACATCTCCACAATTAGATGACGTATATTTTATAGCGCTAAAAAAAGATGAATCTGTTTTAGTTTAATCAGTTATTAATTTTAAAGAACAATATATGTTTTCTACAATATTTAAACAAGAAATTAAATACTGGTTTCAAAACCCAGCATTTTATATTTATGCAGTAATTTTCTTAGTATTATCAATTTTTTTATCAGCAGCTTCAACTGGTTTATTTGACGATGTGTCAGTGACTACCGGTTCTGGGCAGATCGTTAATTCCCCAATTGCAGTTAATAATTATTTTAACACATTATCAATTTTTATCTATTTTTTATTTCCGTCAATAATTGGAGCATCTATTTATCGAGATTTTAAAAGTGAAATGCACACTATTTTATATTCATATCCTTTTACTAAGTTAAACTATTTATTTGCTAAATTTTTTAGTTCTATAACTATTGTTTCTTTGATTGTTTTGACTATTGGAATTGGATTGGTAATAGGTTTTAGGATGCCAGGAACCAATTCAGAACTCCTAGGGCCATTCAATTTTATATCTTATTTACAATCTTACTTAGTTTTTATTATACCAAATATTTTGTTTTTTGGAGCTATAGTTTTTGGTGTTGTAGCCTTTACTAGGAATATTGCTGCTGGTTTTATTACTATTATCATTGTTCTGTTAGTTCAAGGATTACTGGAGAGTTTGCTGTCTGATCCGGATAACAGATTTATGGCCGCAATTTTAGATCCTTTTGGAGCGGCATCTGTTAATTATTACACAAAGTATTGGACACCCTCAGAGCAAAATGAATTACAGGTTCCTATTAGAGAAATGATTATTTTTAATCGTTTATTATGGCTAGGACTTGCTACTTTAATTTTTAGTCTAGTATATAAGTTTTTCACATTTAGTCAAAACGCTTTTTCCTTTTCTTTAAGAAAGAAAAAGTCTGAAAGATCTACAAAATCAAATTTTGGTGGAATTACTCAAATTAATTTACCAACTGTTAATTATAACTATTCCTTCATTCAAAATTTAAAAACAACTTGGAAATTATCGAATACTGATTTTAAGTATATTATCAAAAGTTCGGCTTTTATTAGTATTGTTTTAGTTGGTCTAATTCTTATTTTAATAGGTTTATCTGAGTTGGGGCAGTTTTTTGGAACAGCAACTCTACCATTGACATGGAAAATGTTAAATGGGGGTGGTGTTTTTGTGCTATCTATAATTATTTGTACATTTTTATATGCAGGTATGTTAGTTCATCGATCTAAAATAGCCAGAGCAGATCATCTCATTGATGCAACTCCAATACCAAATTGGTCATTATTATTATCTAAATTAATTGCGCTTATAAAAATGCAATTTGTTTTATTAAGTATTATTATGATCTCAGGAATATTATTTCAGATATATAATGGGTATTATAACTTTGAAATTGGGCATTATATATATGAGCTTTTTGTATTAAACTTTGTAAACTATTTAATCTGGGCCTTACTAGCATTATTTGTTCAAACACTTGTTGGGAACCCTTATCTAGGATTATTTATTTTATTAGTACTATCAATTGGGATTCCCCTCTTATCACTCGCAGGAATTGAGCAATCAATCTTTAAATACAATCAGGGCCCTGGGTTTAGTTATTCTGATATTAATGGTTATGGAGCCAGTGTAGTAATTTATTTAATTTATAAACTTTACTGGCTATTATTTGGTATCGTCTTACTTATATCTGCATCCTTATTTTGGGTTCGTGGTATTCCGAACTCATTTAAAGAAAGATTATCTTTTGCTAAAAAAAGATTAAAGGGAGCTACCTTATATGGTTTGTCAGCTTTTTTGATAGCATTTTTATTTTTAGGATATTCTATATTCAAGGAAAATAATATAAATAATACTAGAACATCTTCAAAAGAAAGAGAGGAGCTAACCGTTAAATGGGAAAAGGATTATAAGAAGTTTGAGAACTATGCGCAGCCTAGAATTATCGCTGTTAATACAAAAATGAACATTTTCCCTAATAAAAGGAATTTTGAAGCTTCAGCTGTCATGACGATGGTTAATAAAACAAATATTGCTTTAGATAGTATTTTCTTAAATCATAATAGCTATCCTAGTACATTTGAATTTAGTTTGCCAAACAAATTAGTTTTAGAGGATACTATTCAAAATTTCGATATTTATAAGTTCGACAAAAAGATTCAACCAGGAGATACCTTAAATTTAATGGTTACCATAAAAAATAAAAAAAACACGCTTCTTAGAACTAATTCACCAGTAATAGAAAATGGTACTTTTTTAAATAGTGGAATTTTTCCATCTTTAGGATATTCTTCAGCACCTGAGTTAACAGATAAAAAGACACGTAAAAAATATGATTTACCATTAAATGATGGTCGTCCTCACCCTTCAGATTCTACAGCTCTGGGAAATACATACATAAGTAAAGATTCTGATTGGATTGATTTTGAAGCTACTGTTTCTACCAATGAAGATCAAATAGCTATAGCGCCAGGTTATTTGCAAAAAGAATGGGTTAAAGATGGAAGACGTTATTTTCATTATAAAATGGATAGTAAAATATTAAATTTCTATGCATTTAACTCTGCTCGTTATGAAGTTAAAAAAGAAATGTATAATAATATTAGCTTAGAAATTTATTACCATAAAGGTCATGAGTTTAATTTAGATAGAATGATGGCTGGTATGAAAGCATCCTTAGATTATGGAGAAAATAATTTTAGTCCATACCAACACAAACAATTAAGAATTATAGAGTTTCCGAAAACAGCTGGTGCTTTTGCTCAGTCTTTTCCGAATACAATTCCTTTTTCTGAAGCTATTGGTTTTATTGCAGATGTAGATGATTCAGAAGACGGAGGTGTTGATTACCCTTTTGCAGTTACTGTTCATGAAGTAGCACATCAATGGTGGGCTCATCAAGTAATAGGAGCCGACGTTCTAGGAGCAACGATGTTATCAGAAAGTTTATCGGAATATGTTTCTTTAAAAGTTTTAGAACATCAGCAGGGTAAGTCTGAAATGCGTAAATTCTTACAGAGAGCTCTAGATGATTATCTAATTCAAAGGACTTTTGAACGAATCCGTGAAAAACCATTGATGTACAATGATGGTCAAGGATATATAAGATACCAGAAAGGATCTTTAGTTTTTTACGCTTTAAGTGATTACATAGGTGAAAAGAATTTGAATAATGCTTTAAAGAAATATGTTGAGAAAGTTAAGTTTCAAGAAGCGCCTTACACGACTTCTATAGATATGGTAAATCATATCAAAGAAGTAACTCCAGATTCTTTAAGTTATATAATTAAAGATATGTTTGAAACGATCACACTTTACAGTAATAGAATTATTGATGCAAAAACAACAGAATTAGAAAATGGAAAATATCAGGTAGATATTGAATTTGAAGTTTCTAAATACAGGAATGATGAAAATGGAAGGAAATATTATGGAGAAAAAGTAGGAGATACTTTGACTCACAAAACGGATAAAATGAATAAACCAATTTTATCAGTTTCTCTATCTGACTATATCGATATTGGTGTTTTTGCGAATGAACAGGTTGACGGGAAAGACGGAAAGGAGAAAGTGTTATACCTTCAAAAGCATAAGATAACTGCTATTAATAATAAAATTACAATTATCTTAAATGAAAAGCCTTTAGAGGTAGGAGTAGACCCATATAACAAATTAATTGACACACAATCTGATGATAATAGAAGAACACTTTAACTCTTAAAGTCCCTTTTTTATTAAAAATTAAAACCTCGGACATATTCATGCCGAGGTTTTTTTCTTTGTAAAACCATTATATTTACATTCACTTTTAAATTACTCTTGAAAAAATTATTATACATACTTATACTTTTAAATTCAATTATCACTTTTTCTCAAAAAAGAGATAAGGATTCTTTGTCAAAACCTTTAGATGAGTTTATTTTAGTCAGACCAGGAGATACTGCGGTAATAAATTTAAATGAATTCACCCTTTTACCAAAACGAAAATTCAACTCTAAAGAAGATATTCGTTATTTCTTATGGTTTAAGGATAAAGTATTTAAGGCATATCCTTATGCAAAATTAGCTTCTCAAAGATTAGATACTTTAAATACCCGTCTTGCTAGGATTAAATCTAAAAGTAAAAGAAGAAAATATATTAAGAAAATCCAAAACTTTGTTGAGGGTGAGTTTACCCAGGAAATGAAAAAAATGACAAATACTCAGGGTAGAATTTTAATAAAGTTAATTCATCGTCAAACAGGTATAACTACATTTGATAATGTAAAAGCCTTGAGAAGTGGCTGGAAAGCATTTTGGTATAATGCGACTGCTAATGTTTTCAGACTTTCGTTAAAGGAAGAATATCATCCCGAATCAGTAAATGAAGATTATTTAATAGAGGATATTTTACAAAGTGCTTTTTTAGACAGTAAACTAGTCCAACAAAAAAGTAAATTAGATTTTGACTACCATAAAATAGCTGTTAAGAATCGTGGAAAGATAGATGTAGAGAAGTATAAAGAAATGTTTAAGAAGTTTCGAAAGCGAAAAACTAAAAAAAAGAAACCTAAGTCTTAATTTATTTTTATTATAATCCACCTATTTTCAGTGTTTTAAAA
>CAJWTV010000015.1 GCA_913047375.1 uncultured Polaribacter sp. | reverse complement strand
TTTTTATAATATTTTGAAATAAATTAAAACTTAAACGTTATTCTTACTATATATTATTTTTTCTTTGTAAAATAGTTTATGAAACAATTTTGTTCTCTTTTAATTCTTCTTTATATCACTAACTTTATGGGACAGGTTGGGGGAGAATCAATATATCAATTTTTGAATATATCTTCCTCTGCTAGACAAATAGCATTAGGAGGAGAAACACTTACCATAAGGGATGATGTTAATCAGCCAATTTGGAACCCTTCAATTATAAACTCAGATTTAGATAACAAATTCTCTATTAATTACTCAAGTTATTTAGCTGGAATTAATTTTGGTTCTATTTCATATGCAAAAACCATCTCGAGAAGAGCAGGTACTATTCACGCCAGTATTAAGTATTTAGATTACGGCTCTTTAATTGGAGCTGATGAATATGGAAATGAAACAGGAGATTTTAGCGCTAATGACATCGCTATATCATTGGGCTATGCATTAGATATACCTCAAACTAATTTTTCTTTTGGAACTAATTTAAAAATTATTAATTCAAATATTAGTACCTATACCTCTTTTGGTATGGCCTTAGATTTAGCGATACTCTATTATAGTGAGTATAAACCATATTCATTTACCTTAGTGGCTAGAAATATTGGTATTCAGTTAAAATCATTTAATGGGACTAATGAGAAATTACCTTTTAAATTAGCTTTAGGGGGATCTTATCAATTAAAATATGTACCAATTAAATGGTATGTAACTATAGATAATATTCAGCAATGGGATGTATCAGTTGCCAATCCATCTAATCAGTCCGTCGACTTAGAAGGAAATATTACTAATGAAAATATAAATTTTTTAAATAACATGTTTAGACATGTTGTTATTGGAGCAGAATTATTCTCAGATAGTATCATTAATTTAAGAGCAGGTTATAATTTTAGAAGATCTCGAGAGTTAGCTTTACAGAATATTAGAACATTTAGCGGAATCTCTTTGGGATTTGGAGTAAAAATGAATAAGTTTAGATTCAATTATGCATATTCTAAGTTCCATTCAGCAACTAATACAAGTACTTTTAGTTTATTAATAGATTTAGATAAAAGATAGTTATGGAAAAACTAATTACGATAGCAATTGATGGGTTCTCATCAACAGGTAAAAGCACTTTAGCGAAACAATTAGCTAAGAGATTGAGTTATATCTATGTCGATACTGGAGCTATGTATAGAGCTGTAACTCTATTCGCAATGGAAAACAAATTCATTACTTCTGATACTTTTTATTTTGAAAAATTAGAAAAAGAATTACCTAATATTGTTCTTGATTTTAAATTTAATATAGATTTAGGCTTTGCTGAAATTTATTTAAACGGCCTCAATGTAGAGAATAAAATAAGGTCTTTAGCGGTTTCTAAACAAGTTAGTAAAGTTTCTGCTATTTCTTCTGTAAGAAGAAAATTAGTAATAGAGCAACAGGAAATGGGTAAAAATAAAGGGATTGTTATGGATGGAAGAGATATTGGAACAGTTGTTTTTCCTGATGCAGAACTTAAAATATTTATGACTGCTTCTGCAGATGTAAGAGCAGAAAGGCGATACAATGAATTAATAGATAAAGGCGATAATGTTAATTATGAAGAAATTTTAAAAAATGTTGTCGAGAGAGATTTGTTAGATTCGACTAGAGAAGATTCACCACTCATTAAGGCGAAAGATGCTATAGAAATTGATAATTCAGATTTAAGTATAGAAGCTCAATTTGATCAAATTTATTCTTTAATCCAAAATATTTAGAGAAAGTAGAAATCTGAATTAACATTTCTAATAATATTAAATTAAAGAATTAAGGGATATTTAAATACTTATGAGTTTGTAATGATATTTTCCATTTTGGATTTTTCATTACATAATCTACAATAAGTGTTGTCATTTTTTCTTTTTTACTCCATTCTGGTTGTAAAAAAAGTTGACAATTTTCTCCCACCTTAGCAGCTTGTTCCTCTGCAAAATTGAAATCTGAATTATTGTGTATGATCATTTTTAATTCGTCCGCTTCAGGATAAATTTCATTTAGAGGTAATTTTGTCCTTTTTGGTGATAAACAAAACCAATTCCATACTCCAGAAAATGAATATGCTCCTGAAGTTTCTATATGTGTCCTAATATTATTTTCTTGAAGTAATTTTGTGATATAATCCATTGACCACATTAATGGTTCCCCACCAGTAATAACTACGGTATTTGTATATTTTTTTACATTATTAACTATTGTTTCTGACAATGTTGGTGGGTGTAAATCTGCATTCCAGCTCTCCTTTACATCACACCAATGACAGCCAACATCACAACCACCAACTCTTATGAAATATGCTGCAGTTCCTGAATGGTAACCTTCCCCCTGTATGGTATAAAACTCCTCCATTAGAGGAAGCATTTTTCCTTGGTCTACTAATTTTTTTGTTATTTTATCCATTCCTAATAATATCCACCAATTGTTTTTAAAAAAGGCAAAGGTAGTTTTTTGGTTACCAAGAATAAAATGAATAATAAACTAATTCTAATTAGTTAAAAATCAAATGAATTTTGTAAATTTGCACTCCTTTTTACGAGAACAGATTAATAAAAGGAGCGAAACAAAAAATTTTATAAAAACATCTCTTTGCGTTTTCATCGTTAAAATCTGTAAAACAATAAGATACAAAAATTATTCTCAGGCATGTCTGAAGAAACAAAAAAGACTGAAGAGCAAGTAGTTGCTGCAGAAGTTCAAGAAACAGTTCAAGAAACTGTAAACCCACAAGAATTTTTAGAAAACTTTAACTGGCACAAATACGAACAAGGTATTGAGGCTGTTGATGAAGCTAAATTAGTAGAATTTGAAAAAGCGTTAGAAGGAACAGTAGGTTTCGTAAACGAACGTGATGTAATCGAAGGTACTATAATCAGAATTACTGATAGAGATGCTATCATTGATATTAATTCTAAATCTGAAGGTGTTATATCTTTAAATGAATTCCGTTACAACCAAAGTTTAGCAGAAGGAGATAAAGTTGAAGTATTAGTAGATAAAAGAGAAGATTCTTCTGGTCAATTAGTATTATCACACAAAAAAGCAAGAGTAATTAAAGCTTGGGAAAGAGTTAATAACGCTCATGAAACTGGTGAAGTAGTTAATGGATTCGTTAAGTGCAGAACTAGGGGTGGTATGATTGTAGATGTTTTCGGAATCGAAGCATTTTTACCAGGTTCTCAAATTGATGTTAAGCCAATTAGAGATTACGATCAATATGTAGAAAAAACAATGGAGTTTAAAGTTGTGAAAATTAATCATGAATTTAAAAACGTTGTAGTTTCTCACAAAGCATTAATTGAAGCTGATATCGAAATTCAAAAGAAAGAGATTATTGGTCAATTAGAAAAAGGACAAGTATTAGAAGGTATTGTCAAAAACATTACTTCTTATGGTGTATTTGTTGATTTAGGTGGTGTAGACGGATTGGTTCATATTACTGATTTATCTTGGTCTAGAATCAATCATCCAAATGAAGTAGTAGAATTAGATCAGAAATTAAATGTAGTAATTTTAGATTTTGATGATAACAAGTCTAGAATACAATTAGGATTAAAACAATTATCAGATCATCCTTGGGAAGCTTTAGATACTACTTTAAAAGTAGGTGATAAAGTAACAGGAGAAGTTGTAGTTTTAGCTGATTATGGAGCATTTGTTGAAGTAGAACAAGGAGTAGAAGGATTAATACATGTTTCTGAAATGTCTTGGTCTACACATTTACGTTCTGCACAAGACTTTGTAAAAGTTGGAGATAAAGTTGAGGCGCAAGTTTTAACTTTGGATAGAGAAGATCGTAAAATGTCTTTAGGTATCAAACAATTACATCCAGACCCTTGGACAGATATTACTACTAAGTATCCTGTAGGAACAACCCAAACAGGAATTGTTCGTAATTACACTAACTTTGGAGTATTTGTTGAGTTAGAAGAGGGTATAGACGGTTTAGTTTATATTTCTGATTTATCTTGGACTAAGAAAATTAAGCATCCATCAGATTTCGTAACTGTAGGTGATAAATTAGAAGTTCAAGTTTTAGAGTTAGACGTAGAGAATAGAAAGTTAAATTTAGGTCACAAGCAAACACAAGATAATCCTTGGGACAAACATGAAGCTACATATGCAATCGATTCTAAGCATGAAGGAACTATCAAAGAAAAGAATGATAAAGGAGCAGTAGTAACTTTTGCTGATGGAGTAGAAGGTTTTGCACCAAGTCGTTTCTTAGAAAAAGAAGATGGTTCTAAATTAGATAAAGGACATACAGCTGAGTTCGTTGTTTTAGAATTCTCTAAAGAATATAGAAGAATCGTTGTTTCTCACACATCTATATTTAAAGTACAAGAAAGAAAGAATATCAAGGTTGCATCGAAGAAATCTGCTGATGCTGAAAAAACCACATTAGGAGATATTGGAGGTCTTGCAGCTTTAAAGAAGAAAATGGAAGAAGATAAATAATTATTTATATTTCATATAATTTAAAAAAGCCGATACAATTTGTATCGGCTTTTTTTGTTTAAAATACTTCTATAGATTAATTGTATTTCAATATTTATTGTTTTTAATAAATAAAACTATGATTTTCATACTGACTTTTTTTTAGATTAATTTTATAGAAATAAATGATAATCATTTATCTTTGTAATGCTAACAAAAAAAGATAATGACATTAATAAAATCAATCTCTGGTATTAGAGGAACAATAGGCGGTAAGACTAAAGAGAACCTAACACCAATAGATGCAGTAAAATTTGCATCAGCATACGGTACTTTCATAAAAAAAAGAAACTCAAATAAAGATAATATAAAAGTAGTAATTGGAAGAGATGCTCGTATTTCAGGTAAAATGATCTCAAATTTAGTTGCCAATACTTTATTAGGACTAGGTATAGATGTAGTAGATTTAGGGATATCAACAACTCCAACAGTAGAAATAGCAGTACCAATAGAAAATGCAGACGGAGGTATTATATTAACAGCTTCTCATAATCCAAAACAATGGAACGCTTTAAAATTGTTAAATGAAAAAGGAGAGTTTTTAAATGGGTTAGAAGGTGAAGAAATATTAAAATTAGCGGAAAATGAAGACTTTTGTTTTGCAGATGTAGATAGTTTAGGAACCTATTCAGAGGATAGCTCTTATTTACAAAAACATATCCAAGAGGTTTTAAATTTAGAGTTAGTTGACGTAGATGCAATTAAAAGAGCAAATTTTAAAGTTGTAGTTGATGGTGTTAATTCTTCTGGAGGTATATTTATACCTGCTTTGTTGAAAGAGTTAAATGTTAGCTGTGTTGAGTTGTATTGTACCCCAAACGGTCAATTCCCCCATAACCCAGAACCTTTAAAAGAGCATTTAACTGATATATCTAATTTAGTAATAGAAGAAAATGCAGACCTTGGTATTGTAGTAGATCCAGATGTAGATAGACTGGCTTTAGTTTCTGAGGATGGTTCTATGTTCGGAGAGGAATATACCTTAGTTGCATGTGCAGATTATGTTTTAGGGTGTTTGGGGGGTGGGAATACAGTTTCTAACTTATCATCATCAAGAGCATTAAAAGATATTACTCATAAACATGGAGGCACTTATACAGCAAGTGCTGTTGGTGAAGTAAATGTAGTTATCAAAATGAAAGAAACCAATACCGTAATTGGTGGGGAAGGAAATGGTGGAATTATCTATCCAGATTCTCATTATGGTCGTGACTCATTAGTGGGTGTAGCATTATTTTTATCTCATTTAGCAAATAAAAAAATATCATGTAGAGAATTAAGAGATTCCTATCCAAGTTATTTTATGAGTAAGAACAAGATTGAACTAACCCCAGAAATTGATGTAGATAAAGTATTAGATTCAATGGCTTCTAAGTATCACAATGAAGATGTAAATACTATAGATGGAGTAAAGATTGATTTCATTGATGAATGGATACATTTAAGAAAATCAAATACTGAACCAATTATTAGAATTTATACAGAAGCAAAATCTCAGCAATCTGCAGATGATTTAGCTTTGAGGTTTATAAATGAAATGAAAGAAATTTTATAAAAATTTTGGCCAACAAAACCTAAACGGCACAGTAGTTTTCTTTATAATGCTTATTTAAGCTTTTTAGGCACTTTATTTCTGTGTTTAAAGCGTCTGTGTGACCATAAATAAAATTCAGGTTGCTCTTTGATGTTTTCTTCTGTTAAAGCAATGTATTTATCCGTAATTTCGTAATCTTTATATTCTTTTGCAGTATCAGTTATTAGTTGGAATTCTGTTTCATAATACCCTCTTTTTACTTTTTTAGTTACATAGTTTATTACTACCAAATCAAATTTCTTAGCAAGCATTTCTGCTCCAGTATGAACAGGTACTTTTATATTGAAAAACTCTTTCCAATAATAAGTTTTTTTCACTTGTGGTGATTGATCACTTAATAAAATATAAGCTCCTTGTTCTTGCTTGGAAAACCTTTTCTGCATTCCTTTAACCATTTCAGAAGTTTTATATCCTAAAACACCAAATTTTTCTCTAGAATCACGTACCCATTTTTCAAAATATTTATTACTAAGTCTTGTGTAAGCTCCATAAATCGGAATTTCTAAAACTAATGGCAAACTGATAGACCATTCCCAATTTGCTTGATGTGCACCAACTAAAGCAATACTTCTTCCTTTTTTATAGTATTGATTTACTAGTTCTGGATTCTTATATAAATACCTTTTAGTAATTTCTTTTTTAGTGATAGAGAAAGCTTTGATACTTTCTACAAATAAATCAGTAAAATGTTTGAAGAATTTTTTTCTAATTTTTTTTCTTTCCTTATCAGTTTTCTCAGGAAAAGCCAATTCTAAATTTTCTAAAACAACTTTCTTTCTATATCCAAAAACACTGTATATTAAAAAATAAAAAAAATCAGATAGCAGATATAATAAGGATGTTGGTAATCTAGATAAAATCCAGATAATTGGGTAACAAATTGTAAAAAGAAGAAACTGCATAGTTTAATTTATGTCTTGCAAATATCGTATTAAAATTAATAATGAGATAGTTTTCTGAGGTTCATTTTAGTATGTTTGTAATATGTTAAACAATATAAATCAAGCAGTTCTATTCATCATCATTGCTAACGTATTCTTCTCTATGAAAGGGTTTAAAGATCATTCTTTCTTAAATAAGTATAAATTTCAAGTAGACAAAATATTTGCTGGTGAAAAATTAAGAACTATAACCTCGGGTTTTTTACATGTAGATTGGTCTCATCTTGGGTTCAATATGTACGCTTTATATTTATTTGGTAGAATATTAACTAATTCTTTAGATACTCCTTCTTTTTTAATTGTCTATTTCGGGAGTTTACTTGCAGGTAGTTTATATTCTTTAAAGTTCCATAAAAAAGAACCTTATTACAGTGCAGTTGGTGCATCTGGAGCAGTTTCTGGTATTGTTTATTCCTCAATTATTTTAGAACCGTCTTTAGAATTATATCTCTTTTTTATACCTATTCCAATACCTGGTTTTATCTTTGGACTAGGTTATATGCTATACTCTATTTATGGAATGAAGAAGCAATTGGGTAATGTTGGACACTCTGCTCATCTTGGCGGTGCAATAGGAGGTTTTATATTAACTCTAATACTAATGCCTGAATTATTTTCAACAAATACATCAGTAGTTTTTTTATTGGCAATTCCAATTATAATATTATTACTATTTGGAGACAAATTAAAGCTTAATAGATAGCAAGTTATCAAGATTTAAGTTATACGATTTTTATTATTGAACATAAAAAAACGATTTAAAATTATTTAAATCGTTTTTTGTTAGTTCCTTAAGATGTAGCGAGAACGGGATTTGAACCCGTGACCTCAGGGTTATGAATCCTGCGCTCTAACCAACTGAGCTACCTCGCCATTTATTGATTAATGGGTGCAAATATAATTTAATTTTATAGACTAACAAGAGCTGTTTTTAAATTTTTTTAAAATAGAATAAATAACTATATTGTTGACTTAAATAGAAATAATGACTAAAGTTAAATATGAAATAGAGATTCCAATACATGCTTCACCAAGAATGCTTTATCAATATATTTCCTCTCCATCTAATCTTCAAGAATGGTTTGCAGATAAAGTTAATTCTAGAGGAAAAATTTTTAGTTTTTTTTGGGAAGAGGTTGAAGAAAAAGCTGAATTAATAACTAAAAAAACGGATGAAAAAATTCGTTTTAAATGGTTAGAAAGTGAAGGAGATGATAGTTATTTCGAAATTAAAATACAAGTAGACGCTTTAACAAAAGACGTTTCGCTTATTGTTACTGATTTTGCAGAAGACGAAGATGAGGTTGATGAATCTAAGCAACTTTGGGAAAATCAAATAGATGAATTAAGGCATACGATAGGTGCTTAAAATTTTATTTTTTTATAAATATTAAAAACTCGACAAATTGTCGAGTTTTTTATTAAATTATATCAAAAAATAGTAATTTTACACTTAAAATATTATATAAATATGATAAACTTTAATGGTGATTTATTAGACTTAAATAATATTACTCTAACAAAGAATAATAGAGCTTTTAAATATGGTGATGGCATTTTTGAAACTATTAAAGTTCTTAATAATAATGTTATTTTTTGGGAGGACCATTATTTTAGATTAATGTCTTCTATGAGAATGTTGCGTATGAAAATACCTATGTCTTTTACATTGGAATTTTTAGAAAAAGAAATTTTAAAGACAGTAGAGGTTCAAGATTTTAAAACAGCATCCAGAGTTCGTTTAAATATTTATAGAAAGGATGGAGGTATGTATACTCCATCTGACAATAGAATAGATTATTTAATAGAAGTCTCCCCAATAAAAAATCAAGTAAAAGATACCTACACAATAGATTTATATAAAGATTTTTATAATTATTCAGGTTTGTTATCTACGGTTAAATCTAATAATAGAATGTTAAATGTTTTAGCTAGTATTTTTGCTGATGAAAATGATTTAGATAATGCAGTTCTTCTTAATGAAAACAAAGGTGTTGTAGAAGCTACTAATGGTAATATTTTTATCATAAAAGATAATAAAATTAAAACCCCCGCCTTGTCTCAGGGTTGTATCAAAGGTGTTATACGTGGAAAAATCATAGAAATAATAATGAAGAGTAAAGTTTTTGAACTTGAAGAAACTACTATTTCACCTTTTGAAATCCAAAAAGCAGATGAAGTCTTTATTACAAATGCTATTATAGGTATACGCACTGTTACAAACTACAGGAAAAAAGTTTTTTCAACTGAAATAGGAACAAAGTTATCTAATTCTTTAAATGTTTCACAAATGTTAAATAAATAACTAATTTTGATTAAAATCATCGGGTGCATTAGCCCAAAGTTTATATTCACCACCTCTTTGTAACAATTCTTCTCTCCATAAAGTTGAATTATCTATGGATAAAATATTTTCAAAATTATTTTTAGTCACAAACCAAGAATCCATTTTTATTTCATCTAAAAGTTGTTGTCTATTCCATCCAGAATATCCTAAGAAAAATCGAATATCAGATGTTTGTAATTCATTATTATTTAACAAAGCTTTTAATGACATGAAATTACCTCCCCAATAAATACCGTTACCAACCTCTATACTTTGTGGTATTAAATCAGGAACTCTATGAATAAAGTATAGATTATCTTGATCTACTGGCCCCCCCTCATAGATGGTAAATTTAGAATTAATATCTGGTAACAAATCATTGAGGGTAAAATCTAAAGCTCTGTTTAATATAAAACCAACAGCATTATTTTCCGTAAATTCTGTAATTAGAATAATAGATCTATTAAATGAATTATCATTTAATATTGAGGGCTCTGCTACAAGTAATTTTCCTTTAGTTGGTTTGATAACTTTATTTTTTTATGATAACTAATTTACATTTTTTTACTCATAAAAAAACTCTCTTAATGTTAAGAGAGTTTTTATATAACTTAAAAATAAGTTTTAGTTTACTGCTTCGCTTAAACCAGCTCCAGCTTTAAACTTTGCTACATTTTTAGCAGCAATTTGAATCGTTTTCCCTGTTTGAGGATTTCTACCTGCTCTTGCAGCTCTGTGTGAAACTGAAAATGTTCCAAAACCAACTAATGCAACTTTATCACCACCTTTAAGAGCTGAAGTTACGTTACCTGTAAAAGATTCCAATGCAGCTTTAGCTGCTACTTTAGAAATGCCTGCATCAGCAGCCATTGCGTCGATTAAATCTGACTTGTTCATAATAAATAGTTTTTTTAATTAATGTGATTTTGTTGCTTAATAGCTTAACAAATATAGACGGATTGAGGGCTCACGCAAATTTCCGATATAAAAAAGTAGTGTTTTGTTAATAAATTAGGTGAAATTGTTAACAACAGACGAGTATAATGTGCCAAATCTCTATAAACCATGCTATCATTGGGGTTACAGATTTATTAAATACAACTAGGTAACTAAACAGTTTTTGTAGAATTATAACAAGGATGATCTACTGTTTAATTTCTATATCATTTTAGAATCATTACTAAAAATAAAACCGTTCAAAAGGCTTTTTGAATCCATTTTTTTCTTTCCAGCAATTTTAATTTCCTCAATAATTATGTAACCATTTTTTACAGCTACTTTTAATTCTTTCTTGGAGGTAATAATTTTTCCAATATCTAATTGATGTGATATCAATTCTTTTTTCACAGCATATATTTTTGCTGTTACTTCTTCGTTATTATTAAATAATCCAGTCCAAGCTGCTGGAAAAGGATTTAAACCACGTATTTTATTGTAAATATTTTCTAAAGAATCGGTCCAGTCAATTTTACAATTATCAGGATTTAATTTGGGAGCTGATTTTTCCTCTAATTTTGGTTGTTTGTAAGTTGTTGTTTTTTTACTTTTGACTAATTCAATTGTTTCCTTTACTAAGTCTGCTCCTAAGTACATTAGTTTATCGTGTAATGTTCCTACAGTTTCCTCCTTTTTTATTTCAATTTCTTTTTGCAGAATAATTTCTCCTGTATCAATTTTATCATCTATAAAAAAAGTAGTTACTCCTGTTTTTTCTTCACCATTAATTATTGCCCAATGTATTGGTGCAGCCCCCCTATAGTCTGGCAACAAAGAAGCATGTAGGTTGAATGTACCATAAATTGGCATCTCCCACACTGCTTTTGGCAACATCCTAAACGCAACGACAACTTGTAAATTTGCATTTAAATTAGCCAATTCTTTTTGAAACTCTTTATTTTTTAAATTATTAGGTTGCAAAACTTTTAACTCTTGAGATAATGCATACTCTTTAACTGCTGATTGATTGATTTTACGACCTCTACCTGCAGGTTTATCTGGAGCAGTAATTACACCAACTATCTTATAGTTGGCCTCTACCAATTTTTTTAAAATGGTTACGGAGAAATCGGGTGTTCCCATAAAAACAATACTTATGTCAATCATTATTTAATTTTAAGAAAAAATATTTTTGATAATAATTCTAATTTTGATAAAAGATTATGTAAATATATTAAAATTGTGTTTTGTAATTTTCATTGATTAGAAGATATTTCTTTAGTTAATTTATTACTTCTTATTTAATAAACAAACATCACAAATTCCACATGTTTTTGTTATTTTTTCATCAAAATAAGAAAGCAATTGAATACTTCTACAAGATTTATCGTTTTTAATAAAATCGATCATATCAGCTGACTTTTTTCTTTTTTGCATTAAATAGTTAACTATTTCTTTAGAGTTTCTATTTATTGTTAAATCGTTTTCTCTAGGGTGCAAGAACACAATTTCTGAATTTGAAGTCACTTTCTTATAAATTAAAAGTTCTTCTTTTTCGAGTTTAGTAAGATATGTTACCACCAAATCTTTTGTTATCCCTACTTTTTTTGCTATGAAGTATTCATCAATTTTTGTTTCTTGTTCAAATAAACCTGAATAACTCCTCATTATAGTACTAATTAATTGATAAAGTTTGTGGCTTTTTTTAGTAAAATTTATAAGTTGCTTGCTAGTCGTAATAAGTTGTAAATTAGATTTTTTATTAAAATCTGTATGAATATTTAAAATTCCTTGATTACTAAGTATTTTTAAGCAAGTATTAACTTTAGAGGTACTAAAATTATATTTTTTACAAAACTCGATAGAATTAAATTGAAAAGAGTCATCTATTAATTCTCCATTAGCAATTTGAAAATGTTGAAACAATTTATTATAAATTTCTTTAACTTCTATTATTGTAGGTAAATTTCTATCTAATTGAAGTTTGAAAAGATGAATATCTTCTTTACTTTGTAAAACTACAGAAAATGCTTTTTCACCGTTTCTTCCAGCTCTCCCAGCTTCTTGCATATAGTTTTCTATACTAGAAGGGATATTTAAATGAATGACAACACCTACATTTGATTTATCTATACCCATGCCAAAAGCATTTGTAGCTACTATAATTGGAGTTTTCTCTGACATCCAATTATCAAAAGCAATTTTCTTGTGCTCTGAAGAGAGTCCCGCGTGATAAAAGTTACTCTCAAAGTTATTTGCATTTAAAAAGTTAGAAATTTCTTCAGACCTCCTTCTTGAGTTTATATAAACAATCGCTGGTTTTTTTGTTTTCTTAAAAATTTGAATTAAATGATTTAATTTATCCTCAACCTTAAAAACTTGATAGGCCAAATTATCTCTAATAAAAGACTGTTTAAAAACTTCAGCATTTTTTATTTTTAAGTTTAAAATAATATCGTCTATAACCTTTTGGTTTGCGGTAGCAGTTAGTGCTGTAATAGCCTTGTTTGGTAAAAGCTCTCTTATAATTCCAATATTCCTATATGAAGGTCTGAAATCATGTCCCCATTCAGAAATACAGTGTGCTTCATCTATTGCTATGAAGGATACATTAAGTTCTTTTATTTTTTGCTGAATAAATAATGATTGCAACCTTTCAGGAGAAAGATAGAGAAATTTATAATTACCAAATTTTAAGTTATCAAAAAGAGTTATAATTTCATCCTGTGAACTCTTAGGGGGGATTCTCATCGCTTTAACCCCCTTTTTATTCAAACCACTTACTTGATCTTGCATTAAAGCTGTCAAGGGAGAAATCACGATACAAACTCCCTTCTGAATAAGTGCAGGGATTTGAAAACAAATAGATTTTCCACCTCCAGTAGGTAATAAAGAAACTGTATTTTTATTTGATAAGATTGAAGAAATAATATCTTCTTGAAACGGTCTAAATTCCGAATGTCCCCAATATTTATGTAATATTTCTTTTGGAGAAATCATTTTTTATCTTTTATTGAATTGAGAATGAAATTACTCCGATCTTCTATACTGCCAAAAGGAACAGTTATCAATTGATATCCTATTTCTTTGTAGGCATTTATAAGAAAAGAATTTATTGAATTAGATTGCTCAAAAGATTCATATCGCTCATTATCTGATAAGTAAATTTCTTTCCAAGGTAAAAATAAAAATACCTTATCATAAAGATACTTTTTACTTTTATCAATAAAAATAGATGGATACTCAGTATTGAAATAGTTTAAATAAGCAAAAATATCTGGAATCCCTCTATCAAAAAAAATAATTTCTTTATCACTTTTATTAGCCTCTAGGTATTGTTTTTCTCGTCCTTCCAATAACATTTTGCTAAATAACAAAGGCTTAGTTAAAAATAACTGTTCGATTCCTTCATCTTTTGCTTTTAAAGTAACTTCTCTAGATATTTCCTCCATGCAAAAAAAACCTTTATTAATTAAAGCATTCAATATTGAAGTTTTACCTGAACCGGGACCACCAATTAAAACTATTTTCTTTTGCATCACACAAAAATAAATCATTCCCATTATAAAACTAATATTTAGTGTAATTTTGTGACTTATTATTTTTTAAGTAAACAATAAAAAATAAAAATTATGGTTAAAGATAGAGACGAATTTTATTCGAATTTAAAATTACAACTAGAGGATACTACTACATTTCCGAGTGATTATATGTTTAAATTTATTGTTCCTGCTGATGAAAATCAAGTGCAAGAAGTAAAAGATATATTCAAAAATAAAAACGCAGTGATTAAAATGAAAATATCTAAAACAGGAAAATATGAAAGTTTATCAGTTGTATTGAATGTTGAGAATTCTACAGAAATAATATTTTATTACAAAAAAGCAGAAATAATAAAAGGAATAATTTCCTTATAATTTGAAAAGCATGAAGAAGTATTTTATTTTATTTATGGTATTAATACATGTTAGTGTATATTCTCAAAAGAAAACAATAGTTACCATAAACAATGAAAAAATCTTAGTCGAAGATTTTAAAAAAGTATATGAAAAAAACTTAGGGGCTATTGATAATGAAGAAAGTAAAAGTATTATCTATAATTTAAATTTATTTATTAATTACAAGTTGAAAGTTTATCAAGCCTATGATTTAAAGTTAGATACGTTACCTTCTTATAAAAAAGAAATCGAAACATATAGGAATCAATTATCTGCTCCTTATTTACAGGATAAAAACTTTACAGAAAAACTAATAAGAGAAGCTTATTTTAGAACCAAAAATGAAATAAAAGTAAAACATATTTTAATTCGTACTAAAAAAGAATCAACACCTGAAGAGAATTTAGTTGCTTACAATAAAATTTTAAAAATTAGAGATAGAATAATTGTTGGCGAAGATTTTGAGCAATTAGCAATGGAAACTTCAGAGGATTCATCTGCCAGATATAATTTAAAAAGAAAAGTTGAAGGAAATAGAGGAAATTTAGGGTATTTCTCTGCTTTTAAAATGCTTTATGCTTTTGAAGATGCTGCATATAATTCTGAAATAGGAGAAGTTTCAATGCCTTTTAAGACCAAATACGGTTATCATATTTTAAAAGTAGATTCATTAAGAATTTCAAAAGGTGAGATAGAGGTTTCACATATTTTAATTACTGACACTTCTGCTATTGGAAAAGCTAAAATTGATAATGTTTATATAAAACTTAATAATAAGGAATCTTTTAAATCTTTAGCAAAAGAATATTCTAATGATACTTCCTCAAAAAATAGAGGTGGAAAGTTGAATAAGTTTGGGATGGGAAGAATGGTTGCATCATTTGAAAAAGCAGCCTTTTCTTTAAAAATTAAAGATGATTATTCTCAACCTTTTAGAACACGTTATGGATGGCATATAGTTAAGTTAATAAAATCTCATCCTGTAAAATCATACAAAGAGATGAAGTCAGGTATTTTATCTAGCTTAAAAAGAAGTGGAAGAATGAAACTTTCCGATGATGTAGTACTAGACAAATTAAGGAAAAACTACACTATCACAGAAAATGATAAATCAAAAGTTATTTTTAAAAGAAAAGATATTAGATCTATTCCTGAAGATTCTCTTCAAAACGTTTTGTTTACTATTAACAATAAAGAGATCAAACAGCTAGCTTTTGTTTTATTTCTTCAAAAAAGGAGAAAAGGAGTTACGGTTAATCAATACCAAGCATATAAAAATAAAGAAATCTTAAAGTATTTTAAAGAGAACCTGATAAATACAGAGCCAGAATATGCTAACTTATTAAACGAATATGAGGATGGTTTACTTTTATTTGAGTTAATGCAAAAAAAGATATGGAATAAGTCTTCAAAAGATACTTTGGGATTAAAACAATTTTTCGTTAAAAATAAATCAAATTATAAATTTGATAATTTAAATAAATCTAAAGGACTTGTAATCAATGATTATCAAAGCTATCTAGAGAAAATTTGGATATCTGATTTAAGGTCAAAAAATAAGATAAAAGTAAATAAGAAAGAGTTGAAAAAACTTATAAAATTCTATAAAAATAAATGAAATCATTAACTCTAATATTTTTTTTATTTTTTTTATCATCCTGTGATTATATGGGGCTAGAAAAGCAAA
Organism: uncultured Polaribacter sp.; assembly: GCA_913047375.1. Taxonomy (GTDB): domain Bacteria; phylum Bacteroidota; class Bacteroidia; order Flavobacteriales; family Flavobacteriaceae; genus Polaribacter. Next base: position 21,279 of record CAJWTV010000015.1, on the reverse strand, counting down.
TATTAAATAAAGATGAACCAATAGCATCTTTATTTGATATCAAGCTTTATAGAAAAGATATTCAGAATTTAATACCAAAAAATATATCAAAAGAAGATAGTTTGATCTTTGTGAAAAGTATTATAAATAACTGGGCAGTCAAGCAGATAATTTTAAAGAAATCTTTAGAAAACAGTTCCTCTAAATTAAATAATACTATTAATAACTTAGTTGCAAATTATAAACAAAGTTTACTGATTAACAGTTACAAAGAACAGATCATTAAACAGCAGTTGGATACTGTTATAAAAGAAAAAGAATTAGAAGAATACTATTCAAAAAATAAACAAAATTTTAAACTTAATGAAGAGCTTTTAAAAGTTAAATTTTTAAATTTTAGAAAAGATTTATCAACTAAAAAGGAAGTTATTAGATTATTTAAATCAAATGAAATAGAAGATTTGGAGGCTTTAGAGAAGTATCGTTTAAACTTTAAATCTTACCAGTTAAATGATAGCATATGGGTAAGTTTAGATAACATTATGTTAAAAACCTCTTTTTCGAAAGAAAAACTGTTAAAAAAAACAAAATTCACTCTGAAACAAGATTCATTAAGTTTATATTTGGTAGCCGTAAAAGATGTTTTAAAAAGGAATGAAATAGCTCCCATAAGCTATATAAAACAAAATATAAAGCAACTAATTTTACATCAACGTAAAATTGAACTAATTAGAGAAATAGAAAAAATAATAGTAAAAGATGCAATACAAAACAAAAGTTTCAAAACATATTAAAGCAATTATTTTGCTTTCATTTTTAGTAATATCACTTCAAGTTACTCTCGCACAAAAAGTAAAAATTGATGGAGTTGCAGTAGTAATTGGAAAAAATATTGTTCTAGATTCTGATATAGATAAATTTAAACAGGAAGTTCTTTCTAACAGTGAAGGTAAAATTGAAATCTCAGATTGTGAAATGTTAGAACAATTAATGTTACAGAAACTATTATCTCATCATGCAGTTGTGGACAGTGTAACCGTTGCAGATTCTCAAATAAATTCTAGTGTAGAAAATAATATAGCTTATTTCAAACAACAATACGGCTCTGTAGAGAAAATGGTTGCTGCATACGGCTTTAATGATGAAGAAGATTTAAAAAAAGAATTATATAAAATTGAAAAAGAGAATTCTTTAATTAAGCAAGAGCAACAAAAAATTACAGAAAAAGTAGATGTTACCCCTGAAGAAGTTCGTCTTTACCATAAAGGCCTAAAAGATAGTGGAGAGCTTCCAGAATTCCCAGCAGAAATAGAATTGGCTCAAATTGTTATAAACGCAGAACCGACTGAAGAAGAAAATAATAGGATCATTGCGAAGCTAAAACAAATAAGACTTGATATATTGGATGGCTCTAGTTTTAAAATGAAAGCTATTATAAATTCCGACGACCCCGGAGTTACAAGTAATGGAGGTAAATATGAAATTAATAAAGAGACACAATTTATAAAAGAATTTAAAGAAATGGCTTTTACCCTAGATACAGAGGGTCAAATTTCAGAACCGTTTAAATCTTTATTTGGATATCATATTCTTCAATTACATCGAATTAAAGGTAACACAAGATCAGTTTCTCATATTTTGATGCAACCAGAGATTCCAGAAGAAAAGCTTAAAGAAACAGAAAAAAAAGTATCAGATATTATTAAAGAAATAAATTCAGGAACGATTACTTTTGAAGAAGCTGTAAAAAAATATTCTCAAGATAAAGACACTAAAAATAACGCAGGATTAATCATTAATGGTCAAACAGGCGAATCTAAATTCGACTTGACTAGAATGGATCCAGCTTTATATGCAAGAGTTAATGATTTAAAACAAGGTAGTATGACTCCGGCTTTTTATGATGAAACTAGAGGAGGTGAAAAGATGTATAAGTTTTTTTATATGAGAGAAAGAACCGAGACACATACTGCAGATTTAGTTAAAGATTATGAGAAAATACAAAATTTAGCTCTTAGAAAAAAGAAAGAAGAAACGATTACAAAGTGGTCTAAAGACAAAATATTTGAAACGTATATTAAATTAAATAATAAACACAGTAAGTGTACTTTTGATAGAAATTGGAAAAAAGAAATTAGTAGATAACCTTATTTTTGTTTATTGGAAATAATCTATATAAATATGGATTATGGCAGTCTTAACTTTGAACATAATAGCGTTAGTTTAGATTATGTTCAGGTAATCGATAAGTTATAGTTTAAATAACATTTACCAACAATACCTAAACCGCATTAAATCGCAGTTTAGCCCTACGTTATAAGTAATTTAAAAATTTAATATTAATAAATTCTAAACATATTTATTTAAAGACTAAAGCTAACAATTGGGGGTCAGACCATCATTCAGTGGTTGCTTCTTTAAAATATATAAATTAAAAGGAATATAAATTTAATGAATTAGGATATAATATCACTGAGCTTTGTAAAGAATAATTTTTTTATTTAATATTTAAAAAAACTAAAAACATTTCCACCATATCGTTTGTCATAGGTGTATTTTTCGTGAGTAGATAAATCTGTGTGCTTAGAATGCTCAATAATTAAGATCCCCTCCTCATTTAAAATTTCTTTTTCAAAAACAGTATCCGCAATTTTTAAAAATTGAGCAGTTTCGAAATTATAAGGGGGGTCAGCGAAAATTACATCCGCTTTTAGAGACGTTTTTTCTAAAAATGTATAAACATCAATCTTATAGGTATTAATGTCTAAATCTAGATCTTTGGCTGTTTCATTAATATATTTTATACATCCAAAAAAAGTATCTATAGCATATATGTTTTTTGTTCCTCTAGAGGCAAATTCAAAACTAATGTTACCCGTACCAGCAAATAAATCAATAATACTAATAGAATCAAAATAATAAGTATTGTTTAAGATATTAAACAAAGATTCTTTTGCCATATCTGTAGTAGGTCTTACAGGAAGTTTTTTTGGAGCTTTTAAACGTCTCCCCTTATGTTTGCCAGAAATAATGCGCATTGTTTATCCTAGAAGTATGAAGTTAGTATGTTTAGAAAAGGTAGAGTCTATAAAAATAGGATTTTTGCTTTCTAAGAAATTTATGTGTCTAATATATTGATAAGTAATAGTGTAAAGATCAGAATCTTTTAAAATATTTCCTGTAAAAAATAACGGAAATTCATTTGGATTTAATTCTAATTGTTCTGCTGCAAAAAGAATATAATAGATGAAGTCTTCTTTAGTTTCAAAAGAAAATGAATTCGAAAATAGAAGTTTTTTATCTTCAAGAACTACAATAGAAAATTGATTTATTCTGACATCTATATACATTGTTTTTACCCCTGATTTTTCTCTTTGAAGTAATTTTCTTATTAAGATTGTAGATGAATGTTTATACTCGAATTCTCCAAAGTTTTGAAATAAATAATTATTTACATTCACAAAAGGGATATAAATATTTTTTGCTTCGATTTCTGGTAAATCATCAAAAGCAAAGAAATCAGTGGCTAAAGTTTTAATATTAAATTTTAAATACTCTTTTAGATTTTTTTCATTAAAAAAATCATCTGGCACTATAGTCATCAATTCGTTTTGATGAATAACTAAAACTTCTTTAAAATCACTTTGAAGGAAATTATCTTCTTTAAAAAAAGTTTCAATTTGTTTTATGAAATCATCAGGTGATTGTAGTTTTTTATCAAATAAATAATCACAAAAATGAATTATTTCTAGCGTGTCTATCTTTGTTATGCAAAAAGAAAATCCATCCAATGTAAATTGGATGGATAATTTATCATTATTAGATTTCTCTAATATTGTATTAATTGTCTTTTTTTTCACCTTTTTTATCATAAGAAGGAGGCCAGTTTCCACCAGTAGTAACTTCATCTAAAGAACCAACAGATACATATTCACCTTTAATTTGATCACTTGCCATAGCTTCTAATTCTAATTTAACTAAAGAATTATTTAACCCTTTTAAAATCTCTTTTTTTTCTGTTCTTGCTTCAAAGGTAGGTACAATTAAACCTTGTATTTTTTCTACTGTACCAATCTCTAATTCAAATTCTTTATTATCAACCCCTGGAACTATAAACATTGTTTTGTAATCAACATCTTTAAAATACTTTAGAACTGGCTCGTAACCAATTGTATCTTTTATTCTTTTCTCTACGTCTACCATCAGCGGAGCCCACCTTGATCCTTTATTTACTTTTATAACTGTATCTCTAACCTCTGTTAAGGCAAGTTGAGACGAGTCTATAAATTGAATTAAACCTGCTTTATCTTTAGAATAATTTCCAGTTACTTCATAATGTCTAATTTCAGCGTTTCTAATAATTTTTAATTTCTGAACTATTTTAGCAAATCTTACAACTTTTTCTTTGTTAAAGTTGATTGGCTCCATAATACCATTATAAATTTTACTTACTAGTAAAAAAGTAAATAACAATAATAGCACAGAAGCTATCCATCTAAACTTTAAAGGTAAATATTTAACTACCACTATGGCTAGTCCAAAAGCAACTAAAATCGCTGCCAAAATTTGTAATATGAATCCCATTTTTTATTTTATTTTTTAATAGTAACTCGACAAATCTACAATTTTTTTTCAATGATAAAAATTTTTATTCGTAAATCAATGTATCTTTGATACATTACTATATTTATGATAAAATTACCCTCAGATTTTTATAAAGAAATCGTTAAAAAATTTCCATTTAAATTAACTAATAAACAACGAGAGTTGTTTATTATGCTAGTAGATTTTATTTTTAGTGAAGATAAAAATTCTATTTTCATTTTAAAAGGGTATGCAGGGACTGGTAAAACAACTACCATTAGTACTTTTGTAAATAGTTTATGGAAAGTTGATAAGAAGGCTGTTTTATTAGCTCCAACAGGAAGAGCTGCAAAAGTAATCGCTGTCTATTCTAAAAAACCTGCTTTCACAATTCATAAAAAAATTTACTTTCCTAAAAAACAAAGTAATGGTGGTGTTAAATTTGAAATACAGCCAAATAAACATACGAATACTGTCTTTATTATTGACGAAGCTTCAATGATTCCTGATAAATCTCAAAACGGAAAATTATTTGACACAACTTCTTTATTGGATGATTTAATTTCTTATGTTTATTCTGGAAAAAACTGTAAATTAATATTTGTAGGGGATACAGCTCAACTACCACCTGTTAAATTAGAAGTAAGTCCTGCTTTAGTTGCAGATAATTTAGAGTTAGATTATAATAAAAATGTTATTGAAATTGAGTTAGACGAGGTTACGCGTCAAAACGAGAATTCGGGAGTTTTATTAAATGCGACTCATTTAAGATTACAGATTCAAGAAAATATAATTGATTTTAAATTTGATTTAAATTATCCAGATATTATTAGATTAATAGACGGCTATGATATTGAGGATGCCCTAGTAAAAGCTTATGATTTTGGAGTTGAAGATACGGCGTTTATAGTTCGTTCTAACAAAAGAGCAAACCAGTATAATGAACAGATACGTTATCAAATACGTGGTCAAGAAAATGAAATCTCTACAGGTGACTTTATTATGGTTGTAAAGAATAATTATTATTGGTTGAATGATTCTTCTGATGCCGGTTTTATTGCAAATGGCGATATTTGTGAAGTAGTAAGAATAAAAACGATTAAAGAGTTATATGGTTTCAAATTTGCTGAAGTAGAAATAAGAATGATAGATTATCCAAACATGAAGCCTTTTGAAACAGTAGTTTTATTAGATACGCTGTCTAGTGAAAGCCCTTCTTTACCTTATGAAGAATCCAATAAATTATATGAGGCAGTTAAAGAAGATTATGTAGATGAAAAATCTAAATATAAACAGTTTTTAGCCATAAAAAATAATAAGTATTTTAATGCTTTACAAATTAAGTTTTCTTACGCTATGACATGTCATAAATCACAAGGTGGACAGTGGAAAACTGTTTTTGTAGAGCAACCTTATTTGCCAGAAGGGCCCTCTTTAATTTATTATAGATGGTTGTATACGGCCATTACCAGAGCAGAAGAAAAGTTATATTTAATTGGTTTTAAAGAAGATTGTTTTAAAACCTCAGAAAACTAACTTCAATCTCAGATTCTAACACCTACATTAAAAAAATAATAATTACTTTAGATCTATAAATATATTGTATGTCCGAACAAAAAAATAAACTGTCTTTAGCAGATTTTGAAAAAATAGAAACTAATAAAGACTTATTAAATATATTAGAAAGTAAAAAAATATCTTTTCAAAAAGTACAAAAGAGAATTTTGTATAATGAAGAGCTAAGGCTGTTGCAGATAGAACTTGTTAAACTTCAACAATGGGTCTCTAAAAATAAAAAACGGGTAGCTGTTGTTTTTGAAGGTAGAGATGCTGCCGGAAAAGGCGGAAGTATAAGAAGATTTATGGAGCACATGAACCCACGATCTTCTAAATTGGTAGCATTAAATAAGCCGACAGAGGTCGAGAAAGGTCAATGGTACTTTCAACGATATATTAAAGAACTTCCAAATCCAGGAGAAATTGTCTTCTTTGATAGAAGTTGGTATAATAGAGCAGTTGTAGAACCTGTGATGGGTTTTTGTACCAAAGAGCAATACAAAGATTTTTTGGTTCAAGTTCCAGAATATGAACATATGATGTATGAAGACGGACTTATCATTATTAAGTTCTGGTTATCTATTTCAAAAGAAGAACAATTAAAAAGATTTGATGCACGTAAAGAAAATCCTTTAAAAAGATGGAAATTTAGTCCTGTAGATAAGAAAGGGCAAGAGCTTTGGAGTTCTTATACTCGATATAAAGATGAAATGTTTAGTAAAACGCATACTTCCTACAGTCCTTGGATTATTATAAAAACTAACGATAAAAAGACAGCAAGACTAGAAGCAATTAGACATGTACTTTCTCAATTTGATTACGATGGTAAACAAAGTGTGGATACTATACTGACTCCAGATCCAAATATAGTAATGCGTTACTTTCGCTCTAATATTCAAATAGATTAATTATGAATAAGAAACTTACAGAATTAGACTTAAAAAAACTAAACTCAAATAAAGGGCTCTTAGCATTATTATCTAAAGGGCCAATAAATACAGAAAGAGCAATTCGATATGTAGATTATGAAAAAAAAATAATCAAATTGCAAACAGAATTAATACGATTACAAACATGGGCAATTGACAAAAATGAAAGAATCATTATTTTATTTGAAGGAAGAGATGCCGCAGGTAAAGGAGGAGCTATAAGAAGAGTTACTGAAAGAATAAACCCAAGGCACATGAGGATTGTAGCTTTACAAAAACCTACAATAGATGAGCAAACTCAATGGTACTTTCAAAGATATGTAGAACAATTTCCCAAAGCTGGGGAAATTGTGTTTTTTGATAGAAGCTGGTATAATAGAGCTGTTGTAGAGCCAGTAAATGATTTTTGCACAAAACAACAGTATGATGTTTTTATGAATCAAGTCAATGATTTTGAGCGGATGATTTTAGGATCAGGTATTCATTTAGTTAAAATTTATATGTCTATTTCTAAAAAAGAGCAGGTTAAACGTTTTGAAGATATTAAAAGTGATCCTTTAAAACAATGGAAAATGACTCCATTAGACGAAAGGTCACAGGAGCTTTGGTATGATTATACAGAATATAAAAATGCAATGTTTACCAAAACGAATACTAAGGTTTCTCCTTGGAAAATAATTCAGGCTAATAGAAAAACAGAAGCTAGAGTCAATGTTATCAATCATATTTTAAAAAGTATTCCCTATGATAAAAGTATTGAAGTTTAATTTTAACTAAATATTCAAATATGATTACAATTATCAGTCATCAAAATCTTGAGGTATAATATTTAGTTTTTTAGTAGCAGACTTCAATAATCATTTAAAAAAAAGTTATGAATAATAATAGTACCGTTAATTGTCCAAACTGTAAAGAAGTTTTTAAAGTAGACGAAAGCGTATATACGGATATTATAAAACAAGTTAGAGACCAAGAATTTGCAAAAGATTTGGAAAGTAGGTTGGTAGCTGCTGAAAAAGAAAAAGAATCTGCATTAAAACTTAAAGAAGCAGAATTAAAAATTTATTTTCAGCAGAAATTATCTTTAAAAGAGAAAGAGTTTGATACTTTTAAATTCAAAAGCAGGGAAGGTTTAGATGGCGAGTTAGCGAAAAAAGAAGTACAAATTAGAGAATTAGAGAATAAAGTTAATAATGCTGACATAGCAAAAAAATTAGAACTCTCTGATGCAGTTAATAGTATTGAAAAAGAAAGAGATCAGTTAATTAATGATGTAAAGTACAAGGATACAGAAAGAGTTCTTTTAGAAAAATCTTTAAACGAAGATTTTAAAAGAAAGCTAGAAAACAAGAATGAAGCTATTAAGTTAAAAGAAGAAGAAATAGATAGATTAAAAGATTTTAAGCAGAAACAATCTACCAAAATGTTAGGAGAAAGCTTAGAACAACATTGCGAAACTGAGTTCAATAAACTAAGAGCCACAGGTTTTCAGAGTGCTTATTTTGAAAAAGACAATGATACTAAAGGAGGAACTAAGGGAGATTATATTTATAAGGAAGTAGATAAAGATGGTAATGAAGTAATGTCGATCATGTTTGAAATGAAAAACGAAAATGATGAAACGGCTTCAAAAAAGAAAAATGAAGATTTCTTTGCTAAATTAAACAAAGATAGAAAGGAGAAAGGTTGTGAATATGCTATTTTAGTTTCTTTGTTAGAAACTGATAACGAGTTTTATAATACTGGTATTGTAGATGTTTCTTATAAATATGACAAAATGTATGTGATTCGTCCTCAATTTTTTATTCCTATTATAACCTTATTAAGAAATGCAGGTATGAAATCTTTAGAATACAAAGCAGAGTTAAATATAGTAAGAAACCAAAACGTGGATATTACAAATTTTGAGCAGAAAATTGATGATTTTAAAGAAAACTTTGCTAGAAATTATGATTTAGCCAGTCGTCAATTCAAAACTGCAATTACTGAAATTGATACTACAATTAAGCATCTAGAAAAAGTGAAAGCCGCCCTTAATTCTTCTGTAAATAATTTACGTCTCGCAAACAACAAATCAGAGGATTTAACGATTAAAAAATTAACTAATGGCAACGCTACAATGAAACAGAAATTTGACGATCTAAAGAATTTAATTTAAAATATTGAAAAGGATTTTATTTAGTGCTGATAAGTTTGTACTTCATTTTTCACCTTATTGAAAAGATAATAAATTTCCCCTGCAATTTGTGAACTAGTAATTTCGTAAGTCTTCAATTGTTCCTGAGTATTATCTGAGAACTTAGGGTCTACAAATGGTAGATGCGTGCGATGTGAAGCAGTTGGAATAAAAGGACAATTTTTATCTGCATTATTACAAGTAGTAATAGCAATAAAAGGATTTAGATTTTCATTATCATTAAATAACTTAGAAAAGCCAAAAATAGATTTACTTGAACCTTCAAAAGAAATTGAATATTTTGGGTTTTGATGAGAAAAGTCGACAACATCAAATTCAAAACCCTGTAATTGAAGAGTTTTTACAGTATTTTTAAAAAACGAAGTAACTTCAGTTCCACCAGAGAATGAGTTTATTTTTAAGTTAAAATAATTTGCTGCATAAAATGACCAAACTTGTCCAAATTGACTCCTTCTAGAGTTATGAGTACAAATAAAGTTTAAATTAACAGTTCCATTTAATATATATTCATCTGTGATTATTTTTGCAATTAAATTTAATAATTCTTTTCTATTTTTAGAGATTGTTAAATTCATATGAGAATTTTTGAAGAATATTTTAGTGGAATTGACGCTCATCTGTTATTTTTGCACAAAAATAGAATATAAAATTAAGTTTTAAATTAATTAAAAGTTAAATATGCCTATAGAAATTGGTCAAAAAGTGGTTGTTCTAGATGATGTTTTGAGAGGTGAAGTTATTTCTATAAATAATCAAATGATCTCTATAAGAGACATAGATGGTATGATTTTTAGTTTTGAATCTAAGGAATTAGTTGTTATTGAAGAAAACCAATCAGAGTTATCTAAGTATTCTGATATTAATAATCCTTTGCTTAAAGATAAAATGATGACCTCTAAAAAGAAGCCTTCTTTATTTTTAAAAGATAATAATGAAGTGATTTTAGAGGTAGATCTTCATATTAATCAACTAATAAAATCTTCACGAGGAATGGATAATTTTGATATGCTCACTTTGCAATTAGACACAGCAAAAAGTAAAATCGAATATGCATTGCAAAAAAGAATTTCTAAAATTGTTTTTATTCATGGAGTTGGTCAAGGTGTGTTAAAATCTGAACTTAATTCTTTACTTAATAAGTACCCTGTTAAATACTATGATGCTTCGTATAAAAAATATGGTTTAGGAGCAACAGAAGTATATATATATCAAAATCCTAATTAATACGTACTTTTGTAATATGAATTCAATTTATTTAGATAATGCAGCGACAACTTCTATAGATTTAGAGGTAATAAAATTAATGCAAGAATCTATGCAGAATAATTTTGGAAATCCGTCTTCTACTCATCAATTTGGAAGAAAAGCAAAATCTGCTGTAGAAACTGCTCGTAAAAATATAGCTAATCAATTCAATGTATCTGCAAGTGAGATTGTTTTCACTGCAGGTGGAACCGAAGCTGATAACTTGATACTGCATAATGCTGTTGTTAATCTTGGTGTTAGAAGAATAATATCTACTAAAATTGAACATCATGCAGTTTTACATACTTTAGATCATTTAAAAAAAACTTATAATATAAAGGTTGACTATGTGAAAGTTGACTCAGATGGCGATATAGATCTATTGAATTTAGAAAACTTATTGAAGAATTCTTTAGATAAAACTTTAGTAAGCTTAATGCTTATTAATAACGAAATTGGTAATATTTTACCGGTAAATGATATTTGTGTTATGTGTAGTGAATATAAAGCACTACTTCATTCTGATACGGTTCAGGTTATTGGTCATTATCAATTAGATTTACAAAAAACACCACTAGACTTTATGGTTGCCAGTGCTCATAAATTTCATGGGCCAAAAGGGGTTGGTTTTGCCTTTTTTAGAAAAGGATTTGGAATATTACCAATGTTTCATGGAGGAGCCCAAGAGAATGGTGCCAGATCTAGTACAGAGAATGTACAAGGCATTTTAGGAATGGATAAAGCTTTAGAGATTTCTCTTAATCGAATAGAACAAAATAAGACTGGTATTTTAAAAATAAAAGAATATTTTATATCAGAACTCACAAAATTAGATAGTAATATTAAGTTTAATGGAAAATCTTCTCATAGAGATGAAGGAACATACACAATTTTAAACGTTCGATTTCCATTTAATGATGATATGCTTTTGTTTAACCTAGATATATCTGGAATTGCGGTCTCCGGAGGAAGTGCTTGCCAGAGTGGAAGTGCTAAAGGGTCTCATGTTTTGAAAGAAATTCTAAGTGATATTGAGGTAAGTAACACCTCTATACGCTTTTCGTTTTCAAAATTTACAACTAAACAAGAAATAGATACAACGTTGTTGAAGTTAAAAGAATTCTTTTAAAACACCTTAATAAAAAACTATAGTATAGGTTTTAACTGTTTTATTATTAAATATATTAAAACCATACAAATATTCTACATTATTTTTAAAAAGCCTTTAATACAAGTTTTTTTACTACTTTAGTAACCAAACAATAGTATTTCATTCATGCGTATTAAGAATTTTTTATTAGTATTATTACTATTTTGTTATTATACTTTATTTTCTCAGCAGATCCCCCCAATAAATATTTTCACCTCTGAAGACTATGGTGCGGAAAATCAGAACTGGGCAATTTCACAATCAAGTAATGATTTTATTTATGTAGCTAATAATATTGGTTTGTTGGAGTTTAACGGATCTAATTGGCAACTTTATAAAACTCCGAATAAAACTATTATGAGATCAGTATGCTCATATAAAGACAAGGTTTTTACTGGTTTTTATATGGATTTTGGTTTCTGGAAGAAGAATCCGTTTGGGGTTTTAGAATATTCATCTTTAGTTAAGAGTATGGATATCAAAATGCTACAAGAGGAGGATATCTGGAATATTATAGAAATTGATGGTTGGGTTTTATTTAAATCTTTTCAAAGAATATATTTATATAATATCGATAGTGAAGAAATAAAAATAATTGAAGCTAAAAACTCAACAAAAAATCTTTCTAAAGTTAATGATGTTATTTATTTTCAAAAGAATAATGAAGGTTTATTTAAAATTGAAAATGGTGCACCTTTATTAATATCAGAGAATTCTGTTTTAAAAGACAATATTGTTGTAAATATTTTTGAAAAAGAAAATAATCTTCTGATTCTAACTCAAACAAACGGTTTTTATTTTTTAAAAGGTAAGAATTTAATTAAATGGAATCTACCATTTAATATTCTTAAAGACAAGAAAGTCTATAGTGCAAAAAAATTAATTGATAATAGTTTTTTATTAGGTACTATCTCTAACGGATTAATTAATATTAATAACCAGGGACAGGTTATTTACCAAATAGATAAAAGCTCTGGACTTAGTAATAATACGATCTTATCTATTTTTGAAGATAAGAAAAATAATATTTGGTTAGGTTTAGATAATGGGATTAATTGTATAAATAACAAATCTCCATTTAAAAGTAATAGCACTAAGAGTGACTATTTAGGGACTATTTATACCTCAATAGTATTTGATTCTAAACTTTATCTAGGAACGAATCAAGGTTTATTTTATAAAGAGTTAAATTCTAAAGACTCTTTTAAGTTAATTAAAAAGACCCAAGGACAAGTTTGGTTCTTAACTGAAATTGATGATGAGTTATTTTGTGGTCATGATTCAGGAACTTTTTTAATAAAAGATAATTCAGCTATTTCTATTACAGATCTCCAAGGAACTTGGGTTATAAAAAAAATTAATGAAACTACTATTATCCAAGGTTGTTACGATGGTTTGTATATTCTGAAAAAGAATAATAATTTATGGAAGTTAAGAAATAAGATAAGTGGTTTTGATGATTCAAGTAGATATTTGGTATTAAGTAATAATAAAATTTTTGTAAATCACGAATACAAAGGTGTATTTAAAATCGATATTGATAATGATTTTTTTAATGCAATAAGTGTTGTAAAAGAGTCTACTTTAGAAAAGGGAACACATTCAAGTCTTGTTAAATTTCAGAATAAAGTGCTTTATGCAAGTCAAAAAGGTGTTTTTCTATACAACGAATCAAAAGATAATTTCAAAAAAGATACTATTTACAGTAAGCTAATAGATAGTGATAATTTTATTTCTGCTAAGTTAATTTATAGCCCTATAAAAAATAGATTATGGTCTTTCTCAAAAGATCAAATTTATTATTTAACACTTGGTAAGTTAAGTAATAGGCCAAAAGTAAAATCTATCTCTATTTCTGAATTTATTCCAAAGGGAGCTTCTGGTTATGAAAACATTATTCATTTAGCAAATGAAAAACACCTAATAGGGACAACAGATGGCTATATCGAAATGGATTTGAATTCATTGATAAAGCCTAAAGATTTTAGTATTTACATAAATAAAGTTATTAGTTCTAAATTAGATGGTAGTAATAGAAATTTGAACTTATCTATTAAAAGTGAGCTTAATTATAAGGAAAATAATATTGAATTATTTTTCAGTATTCCTAATTTCAATAATATTACAACAACTCAATATCAATATCAGTTATTGGGACAAGATATGAAATGGAGTTCACTCTCTAAGGCTTCATCTATTTTATTTAAAAATATTTCCTATGGAGTATATAAGTTTAAGGTTAGGGGACTCGTTGCTGGTAAATACAGTAGCAATGAGGCTTCTTATGAATTTATAGTTAAAAGACCTTGGTATTTTTCTAATGTATTTATTTCCATTTATATTCTTTTATTTCTTTTATTCTTATATATGTTACATGTCGGTTCAAAAAGATATTATAAGAATCAAAGAGAGGAATTAATTGAAAAAACTCGAAAAGAGTTAGAATTAAAAGAGTTAGAAAGTTCTCAAGAAATAATAAAAATTAAAAATGAAAAATTACAAAATGATATAGAGAATAAGAATAGAGAACTTGCCACTTCGACGATGAACATTATTAAGAAAAATGAATTTTTAAATTCAATTAAATCAGAATTGGTAACTACAGATAAAGACAAGTATTCTAAGGTAGTTAGGATTATTGATAAAAATTTAAACAATACAGATGACTGGAAAATGTTTCAAGAAGCATTTAATAATGCTGATAAAAACTTCTTGAAGAAGTTAAAAAAGAAACATTCTGAGTTAACTCCTAATGACTTAAGATTATGTGCTTATTTAAGACTTAATTTATCTTCTAAAGAGATTGCACCGTTGCTTAATATATCACCAAGAAGTGTAGAAGTAAAGAGGTATCGTCTAAGAAAAAAAATGTCACTACCTCATGACTCTAATCTAACTAATTATATTCTAGAGATATAACTTTTGTATTGTTATTGTTTTTAGCCTATACAAAACCACAACATTACATTACATGACTATTTCTAGAGTAGGATTTTTTAAAGCTATTGTTGAATTAAACTATTAATTTTATGGTGTATGTATTTAATAGCGGTTAATTTTATTATTTTATCATATATAGTACTTAAATTTACATAATTACTAATTTAAACATTAATTCATGCTTAGAAAGATAACATTATTACTCTTTACATTTTTCAGTCTTTGCCTAACAGCACAAAAGATAAATGTAAAAGGAGTTGTAAAAGATGCTACTACAGGAGATGCTCTTCCGGGAGTCACCGTAGTAATTAAAGGTACTAGTATTGGTACTGAAACAGACTTTGATGGTCTTTATAATTTAGATAACGTATCTACTGGCGCTAAGCTTGTTTTCAGTTATTTAGGTTATAGTCAAAAAGAAGTCACTGTAACCAAACAATCCCTTAACATTATGTTAGAGGAATCATCTGAATCTTTAGATGAAATAATTGTTATTGGTTATGGAACACAACGAAAGAAGGAAATCACAGGTGCAGTAGGTGTTGTGTCGAGTGAATCAATAGAGGCTTTAAAACCAACAAGAATCGAGCAAGCACTTCAAGGTCAAGTTGCAGGTGTAAATATTACATCAACTTCCGGATCTCCAGGAGCAGCTTCAAATATTAGAATTAGAGGTATTTCAACTAATGGTAACAATAATCCATTAATTTTAGTAGATGGTAATATCATTGAAGATTTAAGTGTTGTAAATCCATCAGATATTGAATCTATTAATATTTTGAAAGATGCAACTGCGGGTATTTATGGTGTTAGAGGAGCAAATGGTGTTATATTAATTACTACGAAATCGGGTAAGAAAAATACAGATTTTAAATCTACACTTAATTATTATGTAGGTTTTCAGCAAACAACTAGAGAGATTCCTTTATTGAATGCTACAGAATATGCTCTATTAGCAAACGAGGCATATGCCGCTAACGGAGATGCATTACCTTTTCCAGATGTAAGAGGATTAGGTCAAGGTACAAACTGGCAAAAAGAAGCTTTCGAAAGTGCTCCTGTTTATAGTCTAGACTATAGTTTAAATAAGGGTACAGATAAATCTACATACTCTTTAGGAATATCTGTTTTAGATCAAGATGGTATTGTTGGAGGAGATAAAGCTAATTTTAATAGAAGAAATGTTAAATTTAATTTTAACACAGACATTACGGATAAGTTGAAATTATCAACATCTACTATTTATACAAACACAAACAAGAAAAATTTAATAGAAAATGCATTAGGATCTGTTTTATTTAACGCACTAAACATGCCATCAACTACACCTGTTTACGATTCGAATGGAGATTTTTCTCTTCCACCATCAATAGGTACTGGTATAGAAGTTGCAAATCCATTAGCACAAATTGATAATAGCTACAATAGAACATGGGTGAATAAAATTTCTGGTTCTTATGGTTTGAAATATAATTTTATAGATGGTTTATCTGTGGAGACAAGATATCAGTTTAATCATGCTAAAGTAAATGTAAAATCATTTTCACCAGAGGCATATTTCGGTCAAAGTAATGTTTTTAATGTTTCAAGCCAAAATGCTAATGTAGTAGAAGTAGGTCAAACTTATAAAGATTATACTTTCGATGCTCTACTTACATATGAAAAAACAATAAATGATGATCATAATTTTAAAGCACTTTTAGGTACTTCAGTATTTAGATCTCAAGGAATCAATGATTCTAATTTACAGCTTTTTGGCGTTTCAGGCACAAACTTAAACAGTGTAAGTGTAACTCCTGGTGCTCAAGACAACTTAGCTTTAAGTAATCAGCCTAGACAGTTTTTTGATAGTAGATTATTATCATACTTTTCACGTTTACAATATAACTATAAAGGTAAATATTTAATGTCTGCAGTATTAAGAAGAGATGGATCTTCTAACTTTGGACCAAAATATAAATTTGGTTTCTTTCCAACTGCATCGCTTGGATGGGTCGTTTCAGATGAATCATTCATGGAAAACATTGACTTTATCAGCAGTCTAAAAGTAAGATCTAGTTACGGTATTATTGGGAATGATAGAATTGGATCATTTGGATTTGTTTCGTTACTAACTGGAGAAGGAGTTTATGTATTCAATAATCAATTAAACTATGGTATTGCTTTAGGTGCTATCTCAAACCCTGAAATTAGATGGGAAAAAAATAAGGCAGGAAATGTTGGTATTGATTTAAGTTTATTTAATAGTAAAATTAATATTACAGCAGATTATTTTAATAAAACAACAGAAGATTTATTATTAAGACCCCAAGTATCTGGTATATTAGGTGTTACTGCTCCAGGTTCGTCAGGACCAGTTGTAAATGCAGGTTCTGTTGAGAATAAAGGATTTGAATTTTCTATTGGATACAAAGAAACTTTATCTGAAGATCTCAAATTTAGTGCGAACTATAATTTTACAACTTTAGAAAACAATGTTTTATTTGTAGGAAATTCTACAGGAGTTTTAGAAGGTGGATCGTTTGGAGTAGGTCAAGGTGCACCATCAAGAATGGAAGCTGGTTTCCCAATAGGTTATTTTTATGGATATCAAACAAATGGAATTTTTCAAACGCAATCAGATGTTGATGCTCATGCATTACAAACAAATGCAGCACCTGGAGATTTAAGATTTGTTGATACAAATGGAGATGGTGTTATTACAAATGAAGATAGAACATATGTTGGTGATCCAATAGCAGATATTACTATGGGAATGAATTTTTCTTTTAATTATAAATCTTTTGACTTTAATGCATATGCTTTTGCATCATTAGGGAATGAAATAGTTAGGAATTATGAAAGAAACTTACCATTAACTAATAGGCCAGCATACTATTTAGATAGATGGACTGGACCAGGAACAAGTAATACTTCACCTAGAGTAACTACAGGTGCAACAGGTAATACTTTGTTTTCTGATTTTTATGTTGAAGATGGCTCTTTTTTAAGATTACAAAATATTCAATTAGGATATACACTTGAATCTGATAAATTAGAAAAATTGCAGTTTGATAAATTAAGAATTTATGTTTCTGCAAGTAATTTATTTACACTTACAAAATATAGAGGTTATGATCCTACTACATCTAATGGGTCTCCAATAGGAGGAGGAATAGATCAAGGGTTTTATCCAAACCCTAAAACATTTTTGTTAGGGATTAATGTTAATTTTTAAAATAAAGAAAAATGAAAAAAATAAACATAAAGATTTTATTTACGATCATAATTATTACTTTGGGTTATTCATGTAGTGATGATTTTGTAAATGTAAAATCTCAAGCAGAGAATTCAGAAGATTTCTTCAACTCAGAAGACGATTATCAAAATGCACTTATTGGAGCATACGATTTGTTACAGTCCTCATACATAAACGTCATGTTAGGTGAAATTGCATCTGACAATACGTTAGCTGGAGGTGAGAGTGCTACAGATGTAATTGGTATCCAGGAAATAGATGATATGATTCATACACCTGTAAATGCTCAATTGAGAGATATTTGGGGATGGATGTTTTCCGGAGTTAACAGAGCTAATTATATTTTAGAATTTAAAGACAAAACAGATTTTACTGGTAAAGAACAAGTTTTAGCGCAAGCAAGGTTTTTAAGAGCTTACTATTACTTTGAATTAGTAAAGTGGTTCGGAGATGTTCCGCTAGTAGTTGATCAAAGAATTTTATTTGGTGATCAGTTTAATGTAGATAGAACACCAAAAGCACAAGTGTATGCTCAGATAGAATTAGATTTAATGTATGCAGCTGATAATTTACCATATGTTCAATCTGAAAGTGGTAGGGTTACTAAAGGAGCCGCTCAAGCTTTATTAGGTAAAGCTTATTTATATCAAGATAAGTTTGACGAAGCTTCTGCAGTTCTTGAAAATTTAATTCAAAACGGTCCTTACGACCTGGTTAGCGATTATAACTCTATTTTTGAAACTGAAGGTGAAAATAATATTGAATCTGTTTTTGAAGTTCAATATGCTGAATTAGAAGGTGCAGGTTTTGGATGTCTTCAATGTAGTGAGGGTAATGTAGCAGTAGGTTTTAGTGGTATAAGAAATTATACAGCTGATCCAGGCTCTACTGGAGATATTTTCTCTTCCGGTTTTAGTTTTAATGTTCCAGTTCAAGAATTAGTGGATGCATTTGAGGCTGATGATTTGAGAAAAGATGTCGCAGTATTGGATATTGATGCTTGGGCTTCACAAACTGGTATTACTTTTGGAACAGGTTTTGAGCATACAGGTTATTTCAATAGAAAATATATTCCAAGAAAAAGAAGTTCTGCTGCTCAGCAAGACTTTAATTTAACAAATCCAAATAATTACAGATCAATACGTTTTGCAGATGTTTTATTAATGGCCGCAGAAGCATTTAATAGAAGTGCTTCGCCAAATGATGGAAAAGCTCAATCTTATTTAAATAGAGTTAGGCAAAGAGCTTTTGGAGATATGCTTCATGACTTAAATTCTACAGGTTCTAATTTAACAGAAAATATTTATCAAGAACGAAGAGTAGAGCTTGCAGGTGAAGGACATCGATTTTTCGATTTAGTAAGAACAGGAAGAGCCGCTCAAGAAATAGACGGTTTCATTACAGATAAGCATGAACTTTTCCCTATTCCAGAGATAGAAAGACAATTAACAGGAAATCGTTGGTCACAAAACCCAGGTTATTAAAACATATTTAAGATGAAAAAAATAAAAAACATTTACAAAACAATTGCAGTTCTACTTTTAATAGTAGCCTGTACTGATAATGATTTAAGAGACTTGTCTTTCTTAGATACTATGGAACCACCTTCAAATTTAGAGTTGGTATTTAGTATCACCCAAGACAATACAGGAACAGTTACTATAACTCCTAATGCAGACGGTGCTCATCATTTTGATGTTTTTCTTGGTGATTCTACACCAGATTCACAGGCAGTTTCTCAAGGAAATAATTTAGTACATATATATTCTGAAGGAACTTATGATGTTAAAATTATTGCATACAATACAAAAGGTGATGTAGCAGAATTAACAAAGCAGTTAATAGTTTCTTTTAGAGCTCCAGAAAATCTTGTAGCTACTATTGAAAATGATGCTGCAATTTCAAAACAATTGAATGTTAATGCTACAGCAGACTTTGCAACAATGTATGAATTTCATTCAGGTGAAACAGGTGTAACACAACCTGTCGCATCAGCAAATATCGGTGAAGCTTTATCTTACCAATATACCGATTCAGGTACTTATACTGTAAAAGTAGTAGCAAAAGGTGGTGCAATAGCAACATCAGAATATACAATAGATTTTGAAGTAACGGCTATTTTAGCTCCAGTAGTTTCTGCAGAAGCTCCTCCAGCTAGAAACGATTCCGATGTAATATCTATTTATAGT
Organism: uncultured Polaribacter sp.; assembly: GCA_913047375.1. Taxonomy (GTDB): domain Bacteria; phylum Bacteroidota; class Bacteroidia; order Flavobacteriales; family Flavobacteriaceae; genus Polaribacter. The sequence continues at coordinate 1,271 of CAJWTV010000015.1, read as the reverse complement.
AATAGCTATACTAATGTTTCAGGTACAGATACTTTTCCAGATTGGGGACAAGGAGGGCAGGGAAGCTCTTGGGGTTCTATAGACCTTAATGGAGATCAAATTTTACAATACACAAATTTAAGTTATCAAGGAATCAATTTTGGCTCTGCTCAGGATGTTTCATCTATGGAATATATACATTTAGATGTTTGGACAGCTGATGTAGATAGAATTGAAACTTCTTTAATTAGTGTTTCAAATGGTGAAAAACCAGTTTGGGCAAACTTAACTCCAAATGTTTGGAATAGTATAGATATCCCTATTGCAGCTTTTACAGATCAAGGCTTAACTGTTGCAGATATTTACCAATTAAAATTTGTTGGAGATGCTTGGGCTGCGGGAACAGCTTTTATAGATAATATTTATTTTTATAAAGAGCCTAGCTCAACTTCAAATTTTGATGACGGATTGTTAAATAATGGAGATTTTGAAAGTGGAAGTGAATCTTGGCTAATTGGAGTAGATGATAGTTCTTCTGCACCAGTAGTTTCTAATAATGGTAATACTCATTATTCTGTGGATGTAACAAATGCAGGTAATCCCTGGGATGTTAACACTAGTCAAAAAGTTGAAATTATAGATGGAACTTCATATACATTAACTTTTGATGCTTGGGGTTCAAATAGATCACTAGTAGCTGGAATAGGTCTTAGTGGAGGTCCTTGGAATAGTAGTACATCAAATGTAGATATAACATCAGTGAGAACAACTTATTCAATTACAGTTAGTGCTGAGGGTTGGGGAGCAGCTGATGCACGTGTTTTATTTGATTTAGGCGCTGCTGCAGGTTTAGTTAATATAGATAATGTATCGTTATTTGTTGGTAATGGAAACTTAGTTACAAACGGTAATTTTGAAAACGGAAGTGATTCTTGGCTTGTTGGAGTTGACGATAGTTCGGCTGCGCCGGTTGTAGAGACTAATGGTAATTCACATTATCAAGTAGATGTTGTTAATGCAGGTAATCCTTGGGATGTTAATACAAGTCAGAAACTTGAGATTATCGATGGTAATACTTATACATTAATGTTTGATGCATGGGGGTCAGATAGATCACTAGTAGCAGGTATCGGTCTTAGTGGAGGTCCCTGGAGTAGTAGTACATCAAATGTAGATATAACATCAGTGAGAGCAACTTATTCAATTACAGTTAGTGCTGACGGTTGGGGAGCGGCTGATGCACGTGTTTTATTTGATTTAGGCGCTGCTGCAGGTTTAGTTAATATAGATAA
>CAJWTV010000014.1 GCA_913047375.1 uncultured Polaribacter sp. | reverse complement strand
GTATTCAGTAGCATCTTTATCTTGATTATTCCCTAGAATATGATATTCACCAACAATGTCATTAACATTCATTCAAATTAGTTTTTGACAAATGTTTCTAATTCCACTTTTAAATCATTAAACATTTTTATAATACTACTTAATTTTAAATCTTGTTCATCATATTCTTGTGTATTTATACTACAAGTAAACTCCCATAATTCTAAAACTTCTTTAATAGGGACATGATAAGATTGATAAGAAGTATTATCTGGTGACAATAAAATAGATCCTTTTTCTTCTACTTTATCATAAACTCGTTTATAAGTCATCCCGTCATTAGCAGTAACAATAACATAGGAGCTCCCATTTTTAATATCATTAAAATCTTCTATAAATTTTGCAACCACATAAGCACCATCTTTCATTGGTAACATAGAATCTCCTTTTATAGGGAAAGCTCTATGCTTACCAGTTGGTAGAAAAGGAAGTTTAATTTTTTGTAATTGCTCAATATATTCTGGGTCATTATAACCTAATAAATAACCGGCAGAAGCTTTAATAGGTACTACTTCAATTAAATCATCATTATCTACATCTATCATTATTGGAAACAAAACACGTTGATTTCCAATTTCTATAAATGAAGAGTCTGTTGCATATGATAAATCATTTTTGACTAATACATCGACAGGTAAATTAAAAAAAAGAGAGAGATCCATTAACATTTCTATTGAAGGCTCAGAACGTCCTTCTTCATATGAACCAATTCTAGACTTTGTAATATTTAATTTTTTAGAAAACTCGTCCTGAGTTAGCTTTCGAAGTTTTCTTAAATGGCGAATGTTTTGTGATATATAATTCATTATACTACAAATATAGGATTACAAAACTACCTTTTGTAGTTTTATTTTTATTATTTTTGATCTTCTTATGGATTTATTTAATACATCATGCAAAAAAAATATTTTACCCTTTGATGGGATTACGAATTATCACGGCAAATTTTTAAATTCAAATCAATGTGCGTTTTTCTACAATAAATTAATGGATACAATAGATTGGAAAAATGATGAAGCTATTATTTTTGGAAAAAAAATAATTACCAAAAGAAAAGTTGCCTGGTATGGAGAATCTAAATTTTCTTACACATATTCAAAAATTACAAAAACAGCTTCTCTTTTTACAAAAGAATTGCTAGATCTAAAGGAGATAATTGAAGAAGAAAGTAATGCTACCTATAATTCATGCTTATTAAATCTGTATCATAACGGTCAAGAAGGAATGTCTTGGCATTCAGATGGAGAGAAAGTACTAAAAAAAAATGGAGAAATAGCTTCAGTAACTCTAGGAGCTGAGCGAAAGTTTTCTTTTAAACACAAAGAAACTAAACAGAAAGTAGATATTCTATTAGAGAACGGAAGTCTTTTAGTTATGAAAGATGTAACTCAAACTCATTGGTTACATAGATTACCACCAACAAAAAAAGTGAATTCACCCAGAATAAATTTAACTTTTAGGACTATTGAATTGTAAAGATTAAATTACTTTTACAAAAAAAAACTCAATTGGATTCTAATAAGCAACCATCAATAAATTTAAATAAATACATCAGCTCTTCCGGAGTTTGCTCTAGGAGAGAAGCTGAGAAATTTATTAAAGAAGGTAGAGTAACTATCAATGGTAAGTCAACTCAGTTAGGCAATAGAGTTGGAAAAAAAGATATTGTAAAGCTAGATGGCCGTCTAGTAGTTCCAAAAAATATAACTTTATATATAGCTTTAAATAAACCTGTCGGTATTGTTTCTACGACAGATGACAGAGAACCAGATAATATTGTCCAACATATAAATTATCCAGAGCGATTATTCCCAATAGGGCGTTTAGATAAACCTTCAGAGGGTTTGATTTTTTTAACTAATGACGGAGATATTGTAAATAAGATTTTACGAGCGGGAAATAATCATGAGAAAGAGTATTTTGTCTCTGTGAATAAATCTATTTCAGATGATTTTATTAAAAAAATGGGAAGTGGAATTCCTATTTTAGGAACCATAACCCAAAAATGTATTGTTGAAAAAGTTAGTGATAAAATTTTTAAAATTATTTTAACACAAGGTTTAAATCGTCAGATTCGACGAATGTGCGAATACTTAGATTATGAAGTAACTAAGTTAAAGCGAACCCGAATAATGAATGTTGAATTAGGTTATTTGCAAACTGGAGATTGGCGTGAGCTTACTGATGAGGAAATGAGAGAAATCAATACAATGATTTCTAAATCTTCTAAAACAGAAGAAGCTTCGGTAAAAAATAAGAAACCAAAAGCACAAACCTCAAGTAAGAAATTTGCACCTGCAAAAAATGATTTCAATAAAAAAAGTGCAACTTTTAGAAAATCATCTCCAAAATCTAAAAATAAAACTACTAGTTTTTCGTCTAAAAATAAACGCAGATTTTAAGGTTAAACCTTTAAGAATATTTTAATTTTTCAAATCTTAAATAATGGTATATTTGCCGCGTTGAGATGCAAGAGTAGAGTTTATGCTTATACTAAATTTTGTAATTTAATATAATTACAAAATCATTAAAATTTAAAAGTGTGAAATTTGATTTAAAAATTACCGACCCAAAAAGTAAAGCTAGAGCGGGTCTTATAACTACCGATCATGGAACTATAGAAACACCTATTTTTATGCCTGTAGGAACTGTAGGAACTGTAAAGGGAGTTCATCAAACAGAACTTAAAAATGAAATTAATCCTGATATAATTTTAGGAAACACCTATCATTTATATTTAAGACCAGGTATAGAAATTCTAGAAAAAGCTGGAGGTTTACACAAATTCATGAACTGGGATCGTAATATTCTAACAGATTCTGGTGGCTATCAAGTATATTCTTTATCTGGGAGAAGAAAAATTAAAGAAGAAGGTGTTAAATTTAAGAGTCATATAGACGGTTCTATGCACTTTTTCACTCCTGAGAATGTTATGGAGATTCAGCGTACAATCGGAGCAGATATCATCATGGCTTTTGATGAATGTACACCATATCCTTGTGATTATGCTTATGCAAAACGTTCTATGCATATGACACATAGATGGTTAAATCGTTGTATGAATCATTTAGAAACCTTACCTTTTAAATATGGTCATGAGCAAACCTTCTTCCCAATAGTTCAAGGAAGTACATATAAAGACCTAAGGAGACAATCTGCAGAATATATTGCAAATGCAGGTGCTCAAGGAAATGCAATTGGTGGTCTCTCAGTAGGTGAGCCTGCAGATGAAATGTATGCAATGACAGAGGTAGTAACTGAAATTTTACCTGAAGATAAGCCACGCTATTTAATGGGAGTAGGAACGCCAATAAATATTTTAGAGAATATAGCTTTAGGTATAGACATGTTTGACTGTGTAATGCCTACTAGAAATGCGAGAAATGGAATGTTATTTACTGCTCATGGAAGCATTAATATCAAAAATAAGAAATGGGCAGACGATTTCTCACCTATTGATGATATGGATATTACTTGGGTAGATACAATGTATTCAAAAGCCTATTTACGTCACTTATTTGCCGCAAAAGAAATGCTAGGAAAGCAAATTGCATCTATTCATAATCTTGGATTTTATGTTTGGTTAACAAGAGAAGCAAGAAAGCATATTTTAGCGGGTGACTTTAGAGAATGGAAAGATAAAATGGTAAAACAAATGGATAAACGTTTATAATATATAACAACTTTCCTGTTAGAACTTTAATTATGATATTTTGAAAATATTAGACTGGTACATATTAAAACGTTATTTGGTAACTTTCTTTTTTACCTTATTAATTTTGATACCTATTGCAATTGCTATAGACATATCAGAAAAAATAGATAAATTTATAAACCATAACCTTTCATTTTATCAAGTTGTAGACGAATATTATAGTAACTTCATTATTTATTACGCAAATACTTTTATGCCATTGGCATTATTTATTGCCGTAATTTTATTTACCTCAAAACTCTCTAATAATACTGAGATTATAGCAATTAACAATGCTAAAATTTCTTTCACAAGATTTTTATACCCTTATTTTATTGGTGCAACATTGGTTACTTTAATGGCATTAATAATGAATCACTTTGTGGTACCAAATAGCAGTAAAGAGAGGAAGAAATTTGAGAATACTTATTTCAAACAGAAAAATTATCAAGAAAAATATGTAAAAAACTTTAGCCTACAATTAACAGATAGTACTTATATTTTTATTCAAAATTTTGATACAAAATCTAATTCGGGATTTAATTTTTCTACAGAATTATATGACGGTTTAAAACTGAAAACAAAACTAGTTGCTGATAATATTAATTGGCATCCAAAAGATAGTACATTTAAGTTGTTAAACTGGAAATTAAGAAAAATCTATCCTAATGATGATATAATTTTCCAAGGAAATAAGTTAGATACTATTTTTGCATTCACACCTAAAGATTTAATTTATAAATCAGCATTAGCACAAGAGATGCCTTCTGACGAGTTAGGAGCTTTCATAGATTTGTCCAAAAAAAGAGGAATAAAGAATTTGAACGCTTATTATGTGGAATTTTATAAAAGAACAAGTTTACCAATTGCGTCTTATATTTTAACAATAATTGCTGTTGCACTATCATTTAGAAAGAGAAGAGGAGGAACTGGGTTAAATCTAGCAATAGGTATTGCAATAATGTTTGTTTATGTCTTTTTAATGAAGATCGCCGAGGTTTTAGGAGCAGTCGCAGGTGTAAATTCACTTTTATATGTTTGGTTTCCTAATATTATTTTTGGCTGTTTAGCTATTTATCTATATTTCAATGCAAGAAAGTAAAATAAAAAATTATTTATTACTTCACTTAATTGTTTTTATTTGGGGTTTTACCGCAATATTAGGTGCACTAATAACGATAGATGCAGTCCCTTTAGTTTGGTTTAGAATGGGTTTGGCGGTAATTATTATTGTTATCTATTTCGTGTTAAAAAAAAAATCATTTAGACTTGATCAAAAAGGAATAATAAAATTCCTGTTTACTGGAGGTATAATTGCTCTACATTGGGTTTTCTTTTTTAAAGCCATTAAAATGTCAAATGTGTCAGTAGCAATGGTAGCTATGAGTACAGGAGCCTTTTTTACAGCTTTGATAGAGCCAATTTTTTTTAAAAGAAGAATGAAATTTATAGAAATAATTTTAGGCCTCATTGTTATTTTTGGTCTGTATATCATTTTTGATAATTTTGAAGTTGCACAATATAAAGCAGGAATTATATATGCACTAATTGCTTCTTTTTTGGGTTCTCTTTTTGCAGTTTTAAATGGTTTATACGTCAAGCAATATGAAGCAGATGTAATATCTCTTTACCAGCTTTTATTTGGAGTACTATTTATTACTGGTTATTTGTTTTACAGTGGAAGTTTTAGTTTAGAGTTTTTTAAATTATCTCAGTTAGATTGGTTGTATCTTTTTATTTTAAGCAGTATTTGTACTGCTTATGCATTTATAATTTCTGTGAAGGTTATGAAATACATATCTCCATATACAGTTATGTTGACTATCAATTTAGAACCTATTTACGCTATTATATTAGCATTATTCATTTTTGGAGATAAAGAAAAAATGAATTCTGAATTTTATTATGGAGCATTTATTGTTCTTTTTGTAGTTTTATTAAATGGGATTTTTAAAAATAGAGCTATTCTAAAAAAGAAGTTTTCTAAAAAAAAATGTTAGTAAAAATTAAAATAAATTTACTAAAAAAAAGTAAATTTTATAGTATGTTTGCTTTAACATACAAACTAAAATCAAATAAAACTAAATGGAATATTTAGATTTTGAAATGCCAATTAAAGAGTTAGAGGAACAACTTATTAAGTGTCATGAAATTGGAGCAGACAATGAAGTTGACGTTACCGCAACATGTAAAAAAATAGAGAAGAAGTTAGAAAACGCTAAAAAAGAAATATATAAAAATTTATCACCTTGGCAGAGAGTTCAACTTTCTCGTCATCCAAATAGACCTTATACCTTAGATTATATCAAAGCTTTGTGTGGCGATTCTTTTATGGAACTCCACGGAGATAGAAACGTAAAAGATGATAAGGCGATGATAGGTGGCCTAGGTAAAATAGGTGACCAATCCTTTATGTTTATTGGTCAACAAAAAGGATACAATACAAAAACTCGTCAGTACAGAAATTTTGGGATGGCTAACCCTGAAGGATATAGAAAAGCTTTACGTTTAATGAAGATGGCAGAGAAATTTAATATCCCTGTAGTTACTTTATTAGATACACCTGGTGCGTATCCTGGTTTAGAGGCAGAAGAACGTGGACAAGGTGAGGCTATTGCTAGAAATATATTAGAGATGACTCGCTTGAAAACACCTATTATTAGTGTTGTAATTGGTGAAGGAGCATCTGGAGGAGCACTTGGTATAGGAGTCGGAGATAGAGTATATATGATGGAGAATACGTGGTATACAGTAATTTCTCCAGAATCTTGTTCATCTATATTATGGAGAAGCTGGGAATTTAAAGAACAAGCTGCAGCAGCGCTTAAATTAACAGGAACCGATATGAAAAGGTTAAAGTTAATTGATGAAATTATAAAAGAACCTCTAGGTGGAGCCCATTATGATAGAGAAGGAGCTTTCATTGCCGTACAGGAAAAAATCATATCAGCTTTTAATGAATTAAAAGATTTATCAACAGAGAATTTAGTTAGTCAGAGAATGGATAAATACTCAGAAATGGGAGTTTATAAAGACTAAATAATTTCAATTTAATAAATATTAGTTTTTTGAAGGAAAGAATATATTATTTCTTCAGATAGGTATCTCCTATTTCCAGTTTTTATTCTTACTAGTTTTTCCAATTCCAGGGTTGAATCCATTAGTTGGATCAAGCTCTTTATAAAAATTTGAAAGTGAAGGTTTTGCAAAGTATTCATGACCGACATTGTGTTCAGCTGGATATTCAGCACCTCTAGCATCAAAAGTTTTTAATAATTTCTGTTTTAAGACTTCAGGATCTACGCCTTTTTTAACTATGTAGTTTTGATGTAATACATGGCAAAACAAGTGACCATAATATAGTTTCAACTCTATTAAATCATCAATTTCTGGAGGTAAATTTTCGAACCAATCTTTTTCATTTCTTGGAAAAGCAATATCCATAGACATCATTCCCCCAGATTTACTTGAATTTATAATATGATAACGATTTAATGCACTTGCCGCTACAAATCGATGCAAGATTGCTTTTTTACCTTCTTCTTTAGTACATTCAAAAAAACTTCCTTCATTTTCTGTAAAGAACTTCTCGAAATATTTTTTTGCTTCACCAACTCCATCATCAGACATTTCAATTACCCAATGATGTTCATATTTTTCTCTATATTCCTCCATTCTTTTGGGCAAATGGTTAGGCCAAAACTTACTTAGAAATTGCATAATTCTATCTGAAAATTTGCTAGGAAGGAATATAAATTTATCAGAAAGACGATCAACTTTTCGTTTTATTTCAAACAATTTTGGAATAAAGCTTGGACCCATTTTATCAATCGCGATAAAAGTATCTTTGCTGTATTTTTTTGCAGCATCATAGCAGTCTCTATGAAGATATTCTCCTGATGATGGCAGATGTTTAAACTTGGATAATATTTCTTTACGAATTTCACTTAATACATAAGGGCTATTAGTCCCAACATAAAAAACTTGTTGACGTTTCGGAATTGGATAAGTATCTAATCGAACAGCAAATACAGCAATTTTACCTGCACAACCAGAGGCACCATATAAGCGTCGTCCATCAGCATTATAACGTGCAGGTGTATTAGCATCTACGTCTCGAACGCGTTCTTGATATTCGTTATCAGAAGCTAATTTATCCGAAAAAAGTATATTATTTTTATTATAATTATGTGTTTGTAAATTTATCAAAATCTCCTCTGGTGAATTACCAAGATCAATACCTAGATCATTCACTAGGATTAAATCACCATTTAAGTTTATCTGTGCATAAATTGAAAGCTCAGTGTAAGCTGGTCCTCTTTTCACCAAGGCCCCCCCAGAATTATTACAAACACCTCCAACTATCGAAGCGCCTATACAGGACGAACCAATAACTGAATGTGGCTCTCTCCCGAAAGGAGCTAATTTATTTTCTAGCCCAAATAATGTACTTCCTGAAAATCCAATAATTTGTTTACCTTCATTAATAATCTGTATATCGTTTATGCGCATAGTGTTAATAATCACTATAGGTCGGTCGTAATCATTACCGTCAGGAGTAGATCCTCCAGTTAATCCTGTATTAGCAGCTTGCATAATAACAATAACATCAGCCTGAACACAAAGTTGAAGAACCTTCCATATCTCAAGTAAAGTTGAAGGTTTTGCTACTGCAAGCGCCTCACCTGAACCATACCTCCATCCGTTACAGTAATGTTGTTTACTCAGCTTATTAGTAAGGATATACTTATTTCCAGTGATAGACTTTAAATCATAAATAAAATTACTTTCAAAACTCATTTAGTATTGTATTAATTATTAAAGCACTAATGGACAGAACAAATATCTGAATAAAAGTTTCATAAAAAGAAAATAATTAGTTTGTTTGTTAACTTTTATTGAATTGGTATTTTTTAATACAAATATTTATGAATTTGAAATTATTTTAGAGAGTAAATCTGTTTTTAGATAGATGATTATAGCCATAATAGATATATTTTTGAAACCTTATATTTGTTTTAAAATTTAAAGAGTTATCAAATGAAAAACTTCCTCATATTTATATTATTCGTATCACTTTCAGTTTCCTCCCAAGAAATTGATTTATCTTATTACTTACCAAAAGACACAACCTTTGATCAAAATATTCCTACTCCAAAAAGTATTATTGGCCATCAAGTAGGAGAGTGGCATGTTACGCACGATAAATTGGTGGAATATATGAAAGCTTTAGCTTTAGCTTCTGATAGAATTTCTATCGAAAATAGAGGTTCAACTTTTGAAGGAAGACCGCTGTTATTACTCACAATTACTTCGCCAAAGAATCATATAAATATCGATAAAATCAGAGAAAATCATATTAATGGAACAAATGATAGTAATAAAGATATTTCTAATGACCCCATAGTAGTTTATCAAGGTTTTTCAATTCATGGAAATGAACCTAGTGGATCTAATGCAGCTTTGGTAGTTGCCTATTATTTAGCAGCAGCAAATAATATTAATGATGTTTTGGACAATACAATTATTCTTTTTGATCCCTCTTATAATCCTGATGGATTGCAACGTTTTGCTTATTGGGTAAATACAAATAAAAGTAAAAATATAAATCCAGATCCAAATGACAGAGAATATAAAGAAATTTGGCCAAAAGGAAGAACTAACCATTATTGGTTTGATATGAATAGAGATTGGCTTCCGGTGCAATTACCAGAAAGTAGCGCGCGAATTTCAAGTTTTCATAAATGGTTACCAAATATCCTAACTGATCATCATGAAATGGGTAGTAATTCTACATTCTTTTTTCAACCAGGAATTCAGAGTAGAACACATCCCTTGACACCAAAGTTAAATCAAGAATTAACGAGGGAAATAGGAACTTATCACGCTAAAGCATTTGATAAGTTAGGTTCAACGTATTATTCAGAAGAAAGTTTTGATGATTTTTATTATGGAAAAGGTTCAACTTTTCCCGATATTAATGGAAGTATAGGTATTTTGTTCGAGCAAGCTAGTTCTAGAGGACATGCACAAGAAACTGTAAATGGTGTTTTAACATTTCCATTTACTATTAGAAATCAATTTACTGCTGCATTATCTACTTTAAAAGCAGCTAATAATATGCGTGTAAAAATCTTACAATACCAACAAAATTTTTACAAAGAAGCAATAACTACAGGTGAGAATAAAGCGATTGTTTTTGGTGATGAAAAAGATGCTGCAAAGAGTTATCATTTGGCAGAGGTATTAACAAAACATCAAGTTAAAATTCATGAAATTAAATCTGATTTCACAAAAAATGGAAAAATTTTTAAAAAAGACTATGGCTATATAGTTCCAATGAATCAAAAAAATCAACGCTTAGTGAGAGCAATGTTTGATGAAAGAACTAAATTTAAAGATAGTTTATTTTATGATGTTTCTGCTTGGACCTTTAATCATTCATTTGGAGTGGATTTCGCTGAAAACATTTCTTTTTCCAAGGCAGGAACAGAGATTACAAATTTAGAGATGAATAAAGGATCAATTCATTCATTAAGTTCTGTTGGATATTTAATGCCTTGGAATGAATATTATACTCCAAAAGCATTAAATAAAATTTTAACAAAAGGAATTCGTGCAAAGGTTTCTATGAAAAATTTCAAAAATGGGGGTAATAATTATGACTACGGAACTATTTTTATTCCTACCCAAAATCAGCAACTAAATCAAGATGATTTATTCAGGTTTTTAGAAGAAGTAGCTATTGAAAATCATCTCAAAATAAATGGTGTTTCTAGTGGATTAAATCAAGGGATTGATTTAGGTAGTAATAATTTTAGAGCTATTAAAAAGCAAAAAGTCGCGATGCTTGTCGGCGGTAGTATTTTCGGAAATGACGCCGGAGAGATATGGCATTTATTAGATCAGCGATTTGATATGATGCTAACAAAGTTAGATTTAAGTTATTTATCTTCTACGGATATTAGTAAATATACCACCATAATTATTCCGAGTTTGTCTTCTTTAGATAAAAGTTTACAGGAGAAATTAAAAGTTTGGACAAGAAATGGAGGGACATTGATTGGTTACAGAAACTCTGTCAAAATGTTAGCCAAAAATAAGTTTATCACTTTACAATTTGAGACAGTTAAAAGGGATACTATTAAAAACATTTCCTTTGAGAAAAGGAGTTTGATATCAGGCTCACAAGTTATTGGAGGGGCTATTTTTGAAGCAGAAATAGATAGATCTCATCCAATTAACTTCGGATATAAAAATAATAAATTAGCACTATTTAGAAACACAACAATTTTTATTAAACCAAATAAAAAAAGCTATAATAATCCAATTCAGTATCTAGACAACCCTTTGCTGAGTGGATATATTTCAAAGTCAAATTTAAATGCATTAAAAAATTCTGTTCCTTTCCAAATGCAAAAAATGGGAAGTGGTCGTGTAATGGTGTTTACTGATAACACTAATTTTAGGGCTTTTTGGTATGGAACAAATAAGCTATTAATGAATGCTATTTTCTTCGGGGATAAGATGTAATGATAGCACTAAGCAGTTCAGCTAAAAGTCAAAATTAACTAACTTTCTCACCATTTTTAACTGTTTTTGAAGCCTTTAATAATACAACTTCTCCTTGCGTATTATAAACTCCAAGAATTAAACATTTGCTGATAAAATTACCTATCTGTTTTGGCTTAAGGTTAATAATTACAGATACTTGTTTATTTAATAAATCATCTTTAGCATATATATCGGTGATTTGAGCACTAGATTCTTTTACACCTAGATCTCCAAAATCAATTTTTAATTTATAAGATGGTTTTATTGCCTCTTTAAAATCATTAACTTCTATAATTGTCCCTATTCTTATATCAACTTTTAAAAAATCGTCAAAATTAATTTCATCTTTCATAATTAATTCTTATTTTTTTTAACTTCTGAATTATTCAATGTGGTCAAATTATTAAAAATTTTATTATTTTGTAGATCCTTCACTTTTTTTAATATTTGTTACATAGGTGTTAAAACGTTTTCCGTAAGTAGATTTCTTAACTTTTTCAGAAAGAGAGTTATTTAAAGTGTCTAATAATTTAATATTAGCATTGTATAGCTCTGTAAGGCCTATGTATGGTGATACTTCAAAATCTGAATTTGATATTGCGAAATTAGCAGCAAATAAAACTTTACGTCTAAATAGTTTCTTATATCCCTCATCTACCTTTTTTAGCATAAATTCATCTTTTATCTTTTTTGCCTCCAATTCTTGTTGAATTAAATCTAAACGCTGATTTCTGAATTGTTTATTTATTTTATCAAATTTATTCAATATTTCTTGATTTTTAGAACCAGTAATTTCTGGGTTCAAACCAAAATTATCGATATTATCATTAATAGTAATAATTCCTTTTTCTCCAAAAAATAATATTCTTTTTTTTGTATTACTACCTTTAAAAGTAAGAAAAAATAATTCAGGTGAGTCAATATTTCCTGATAATTTAAACCTTTTTTCACCTAATATAGCTATAGAATCTATAGAAATTAAAACAGTGTCATTCATCTTTTGTAGGTATAAAGATCCTTTTTTAAGCCCTTTAATTTTACCTAGAATTGTCATATTACCTTCTTTTTTAGAAGAGCAGGCAAATATTAAAATAGCGATTGCTAATACTGTTATAATTTTCTTCATTATGATTATAATTTATGTAAACAAATATGCTAAATATTATTTAAATTGTAGCTGATAATTCCATTAAAATAGTGCACAAAATTGCCCCTACTGTCCCAATTGCATATCCAAAAACAGCTAACAAAACACCCACAGTAGCAAGTGACGGATGAAAAGCCTGGGCAACAATAGGAGCAGAGGCAGCCCCACCAACATTCGCCTGACTACCAACGGCTAAAAAGAAGTAAGGTGCCCTAATTATCTTAGCGACAAGAATCAATAACCCTGCATGAATTCCCATCCATACAAATCCAATTATAATTAAACCCGGATTTTCTAAAGCTTGATTTAAATCCATTTTCATTCCAATTGTTGCTACTAAAATATAAATAAAAACACTTCCTAATTTACTAGCACCAGCGCCTTCATAATTTTTTGCTTTTGTATAGGATAATAGGATAGCAACAATTGTAGAAATACTAATTAACCAGAAAAAACCTGAACCTAAAAATGAAAAGATATTTCTCCATGTTTGTGAATTTATATTAGCTACAAATTCAGAGAAAAAAGCACTTAAATATTTTGCTGAAAAATGCCCAAAACTGACTGTTCCAAAGGCTATTGCAAGCATTATCATAAAATCTGATAGAGTTGGATTTTTCTTTATCTTTTGTGTAAAAGTGATCACTTTTTCTTTCAATTTCTCAATATCAGTTGTGTCAGCCTTTAACCATTTATTGATTTTATCTTTCTTTCCTATTCCTATTAATAAAATAGCCATCCAAATATTAGCAATTACAATATCTACAATAACCATTCCACCATATTTCGCAGGATTATACTTGTAGATTTCTAACATAGCCGTCTGATTAGCTCCTCCTCCAATCCAGCTTCCAGCCAATGTAGAGAGTCCTCTCCAAACTGCATCAAAATCTGACCCACCAACTGTTTCTGGTGAAAAAATAGAGATTATTAATATTGCTAAAGGTCCTCCAATAATAACACCAACTGTTCCAGTGAAAAACATAATCAATGCTTTAGAACCCAAATTAAATATTGCTTTTAGATCTATGCTTAGTGTCATTAGAACTAATGCAGCAGGTAATAAAAAACGACTTGCAACGTAGTATAATTGAGAGGAATTATTTATGATTTCTCCTGAAGCATTTATAGTTTTCCATTCAGTTGAGATAACTCCAGCAGTTGTGAAAATAGCGGGAATAAAATAAGCCATAAACAAACCAGGAACTATTTTATAAAATTTAGGCCAAAAACCAGTTTTTAAACTTTCTGTATAGAAGACGAATCCTAAAGAGCTCATTAAAATTCCAAAAACTATTGCATCGTTTGTAAATATTGGTTCCATCTTTAAATTGTTTGTTTTGAATAATCAGTGTTTATAATAACACCTATTTTATATTAGTCTATAGAATAGATTTCAGTTTCTTTAAAAGGGGAGATTCTAATATTTTCTGTTTGTAATTTAAATTTAATCCACTCACCACTAAAGAAAGTATTAGTTTCTTTTATTCTTTTTGTATATAAAGTCTTAAATTGGTTTAACAATATTTTTTCTGTAGCAGTTTGATTACCAAAACGAGAACGAATATATGTACTAGCTTTTTTTAATCGTTGTATTACATTAATCTCTGAGTTTCTTGTAATTCCTTGTCTTTTATCTATCGAACCTAAATACATACTTATTAAGGTATCAATTTTTTTAATAATTGTATTAGAAGCTTTAATTTCTGCTTCATATTTTTTATCGACTGAACTTACTGAAGCATCTACTTTAGTCAATTGAGATTTTATTTTTTTAGCTGTATTTTTACTTTCTATCAATTGTTTTATCACATTTAATATTTTTATTTGATAGGTTTCTAAATTTTTACTTGCATCATATTTCTGATCTATCGCTGTTTCAGAAACCTGAAGTCTAGGATCGGATTCAATCATAATATTTTGCTCAGAAATATCATTTCCAAATGTCATTTTTAATTTATAAACTCCCGGTTTCACATTTACTCCTGCAGGTTCTCTTGTGAGTTTTTGAATATTTCTAGATATTCTACCAACTCCTTTTTCTCTCAAGTACCATGTAGTTTTATGAATTCCACTTTCTTTAGGTGTCTTAAATTTCAAAGTTCTTATTTGTCTCTTACCATCAAAGATTTCTAATTTTATAGAATCGTATTTTATTTTAGCATCAGTATCTTCTTTTTTCTTTACTTTTAATTCTTTACCATTAATTTTATTAATATAATAAGAAATACTAGCACCACTTTTTCTATTTTCTCCTTGATATATTGCATCAGCCCCAAATCTACTTCCTGTTGGTTGTTGATATTCGGATTGATAAGCTACTGGTGGTTGAAATAAAACTATTTTTTTTGAAGTCATATTTTTATTTGCTAGCGCTCTTAAAGGTCTAATGTCATCTAAAACCCAAGCAGCTCTTCCAAAAGTTCCAATGATTAAATCATGTTCTCTTGGATGAATTACCAAATCTTTTACTGGAACAGTAGGGAATCCCTCTGTCCATTTTATCCATTTATTTCCTGCATTTATAGAAATATATAAACCATCATCAGTGCCTAAAAATAGTAAGTTTTTGTTTTCTGGATCTTCAATAATACACAAAGCGTAACTTTGCACATCATTTTCATCTACAATTCGCTCCCATGATTTACCATAATTTTTTGTTCGATATGCGTAAGGAGTATAGTTAAAACGTCTGTAATCATTTGCAATTAATAAGGCCTCCCCTTTATTTTTGTTGGATGACTTTATTTGTGTTATCCAACTATTTTTTGGCAATCCTTTGATGTTTTTTGCAACATTCGTCCAGATTTCACCACCATCTTTTGTAATGTGAATCTGTCCATCATCAGTAGCAGCCCACAAAACATCTTTTTCTAAAGTAGTTGGTTCTATTACTAAAATAGTACAGTGGTTTTCTGCTCCAGTTGCATCCATCGTAAGGCCACCACTTTCTGCTTGTTTTAGTTTTTCTGGATTATTTGTCGATAAATCAGGAGAAATAATAGACCAAGTCAGTCCTTTATCTATAGACTTATGTACAAACTGACTTCCAAAATATAATGTATTGTTATCAAAAGGATCTATGTTTATAGCAGCATTCCAATTAAAACGTAATTTTATATTTGCATCTTTATGAGTAGGTTTTACAGAATAATTATTACCTGTTTTATAGTCATATCGGACAACTGATCCCTGCTGACTCATAGACCATCCGTAACGAGAATCATCTTTATCTGGTACTACGTCAAATCCATCTCCAAAACTAATTTCTTGCCAGTAAGAATTTCTTATTCCTTGAGTTTTCCAGACATAAGCTGGACCACGCCAAGAACCGTTATCTTGCATTCCTCCGTATACATTATAAGGAAATTCATTGTCTACATTTATATGATAAAATTGTGCAACTGGAATATTGCCAATAAAACGCCAAGTTTTACCACCATCTTTCGTAATGTTTAGTCCGCCGTCATTGCCATCAATCATAAACTTGCCGTTTTTAGGATGAATCCACCATGCATGGTGATCTGGATGAACTCCATTATTTACTCCATAAGCGGGCATTAATTGTTCAAAAGATTTACCGCCATCTTCTGAAACATTTATGTAAGTAAAAACGGTATACAATTTGTTTTCGTTCTGTGGGTCAACATAAATTTCAGAATAATAAAAAGGACGATTACCAATACCAGGTTTATCATTTATTTTATTCCATTTAAAACCACCGTCTTCACTCTTGTATAATGCATTTTTTTTTGCCTCTACTAAGGCATAAATTACATTAGGGTTATTTGGTGCAATAGCGACTCCTATTCTCCCTAAATCACCTTTTGGAAATCCTTCTTTTTCTGTTATTTTTTTCCAATTTTCTCCCCCATCGTGAGTAATATATAAACCACTACCTTTCCCACCAGATTTAAAAAACCAAGGATCACGCTTATGCTCCCAGATAGCTGCAATGATTTTGTTAGGGTTTTCAGGATCCATAATTAAATCTGCAGCTCCAGATTTATTATTTGTAAATAAAATTTGAGTCCAATTTTTTCCCCCATCGGTAGTTTTATATACTCCACGTTCTTTGTGTTCACCCCAAGGTGAACCAATTGCGCCAACATATACTATATCTGGATTTTTTGGGTGAATGAGTATACGATGGATATGTCGTGTTTTTTCTAAACCCATTGTTTTCCAAGTTTTTCCAGCATCTAAAGATTTATAAATACCAAAACCACCATTTAAACTATTTCTTGGATTCCCTTCACCAGTTCCGGCCCAAATTATACTTGGATTACTCTGTTGTATAGCAACTGCACCGATAGATGCTGTTAATTCTTTTTCAAAAATTGGATCCCATTTTATTCCGCCAGAAGTTGACTTCCATATTCCGCCAGAGGCAGTCCCTACATATATTATTTCTGGATTAGTTTCAACAACATCTATAGACGTTACACGGCCACTCATTCCTCCGGGACCTATATTTCTTGGATTCATTTTTTTTACAAGATCCATTGAGAAATCTTGAGATATTAGTAGGGGAGAAGTAAATAAAAAGAAGAGAATGATTAGTTTTTTCATTGGGGAAAGCTTTTATCTTTGGTGTTACTGATTGAACAATATACAAATAGAAAACGCTCTACAAAAATGAAGCGATTATTTTAACATTATTCTTTATTTTTATATAACTAAGATATAATTATATCTCTTCCTACTGTTTAGATTCCTTTTTTATATTTTAGCTAAAAATTAAATTAAACACCCAACTATGAAATCTATTATTTATTTATTTCTTTCTTTATTATTTATATCTCCTCCAAAAACAAAAGAAACTCTTTTTTGGGGACAAAATGGACATAGAGTTACTGGAGAAATTGCTCAGCAGCATTTAACTAAAAGTGCTAAGAAAAATATAAATAAAATATTAAAAGGACAAAGTTTAGCTTTCGTATCTACTTTTGCAGATGAAATAAAATCTGACAGAAAATATAGAGAGTTTTCTCCCTGGCATTATGTAAATATGGGCTTAGATGAAAGCTATCAGGTAGCTAAAAAAAATCCTAAAGGAGATTTAGTTACTGGAATTTCTAAATGTATATCTGTTTTAAAAGATGAAAAAAGCAATGAAGAAGATAAAACATTCTACTTAAAAATGTTAGTTCATTTTGTTGGAGACCTTCATCAGCCTATGCATATTGGTCAGAAAGAAGACAGAGGTGGTAATAACGTTAAAGTTAAATGGTTTGGAAAGGATACTAATTTACACGCTGTATGGGATACAAAAATGATTCAAGGCTGGAATATGAGTTATCTAGAGTTAGCAAATAATGCTAAAGTTTTATCTATAAATCAAATAAAATCAATACAAGTTGGTTCTATTGTTGATTGGGTTAATGAAATACATGAAATTACTAAAGAAGTATATAAATCTGTAAAGCTTGATGAAAATTTACGTTATAGATATTCTTACGATCACTTTATCACAGTAAGAAATCAGTTACAAAAGGGGGGTATTCGTTTGGCTAAAATTTTAAATGATATTTATTAAGTTATCGAAAAAATTTTACATAAAAAATAGGGGATTATTTTTAAAGTAATCCCCTATTTTATGACTTGAGACAATTGTAATATGTATTTTTATTTTTTTATATAAATTAATTATGCAGAAACAGACGCTTTCATTGATTTCCTATAAATAAAAGAATTAAATATATTTCTTTTCCCAAAGTTATTCATCGATTTAGCGTTCACAAATTTTCCAAATAATATTTTACTTACTCCGAAATATTCATAAGAATTTCCATCAGTAAAAGTTACTTCTAGCAGCATGCTTTTGTGATGCCAATCTGATACTTGAAATTCAGTTATTGTAGTTTTGTATGCCTCTAAGTTTGTTTCTTTTGTTTGGGGAGCAATACTTACCAAAAAGTGATATCCATCAATAATTTTTGTACTAATTACCTCTGCTTCCATTTTTTTATCCTCTTCTAAAAATTTATCAGGATGCCATTCTTTTACTAAACCTCTGTAAGCAGTTTTTAATTCCTTTAGGTTAATAGCTCCCTCTATTTTAAAAAGTTTTTTATATTCTTTAATTCGCTTCATGTTTAATGTTTTCAAATTGCGTGCAAAAGTATTGATATTAAATCAATTATAGTATTAAATAACAGTTTAAGATATTACTTAATTTAATATTAAACTCGAAGTATTACACTATAGTTTCTTATTCATAAAAAAGATCATCTTTGAAGATGATCTTTTTTATGAATAAAATAATTTTAGTGCATTAACATTAATAAGTAATTTTTAAAAGCAATATTTATTTTCTGCTTTTAATTTTTCAGCTATTAAATTACGTAATGCGATTACATTAGGATAGTTTGTGTACTTAGTAAAACGCTTTAAACCCATTAGTAACATACGTTGTTCATCTCCTTCAGAAAAAGAAACGACACCTTCTCTACCATTTTTCTCTACGATATCTACTGCGTTATATAAGTACAACTTTGCCATTGCAATTTGTCCTTCTTGGGCATCTTCTCCAAAACGTTTTGCATTCTTTTCTGCACGAAGAATCGTCGACTCAGCCATATATACTTCATTTAGAATATTAGCAGCGGCCATTAATAATTGTTGATGTTTTTCTAAATCAGGACCAAATTTTTGAATAGCAGATCCTGCTACCATTAAAAATACTTTTTTCAGTTTAGAAATCATTTCTTTTTCTTCAGCAAATAATTCAGAATAATCTGGAGTATCAAAAGAAGGGATACCCATTAAATTATCTGCAACTGCAGTTGCAGGTCCTAGTAAATCTACATGACCTTTCATAGCTTTCTTTATCAGCATACCAACAGAAAGCATTTTATTAATTTCGTTTGTTCCTTCGTAAATACGTGAAATTCTTGCATCTCTCCATGCGGCTTCCATTGGAGCTTCTTCTGAGAAGCCCATTCCTCCATATATTTGTATTCCTTCATCAGCACAACTTTGTACATCTTCAGAAACTGTAACTTTTAAAATAGAGCATTCGATTGCATATTCTTCTACTCCTTTTAACTCTGCTTCCTGATGAGAATTACCCTCTGCAATACGCATAGCAATTCTATCTTCAATATTTTTTGAGGCTCTATAACTTGCGGCTTCGCCAGCATAAGTATTAGTAGCCATTTCAGCTAACTTCGACTTAATTGCGCCAAAATCGGCGATAGATGTTTTAAATTGTTTACGCTCCATTGCATATTTAAGTGCCATTTCAGTGATTCTTCTTTGAGAATCGATACAAGCAGCAGCTAATTTAATACGACCTACATTTAATGCGTTTACAGCAATTTTAAATCCACCTCCACGAACTGATAACATATTTTCTGAAGGAACAACTGTATCATTAAAAAATACTTGACGCGTTGAACTTGCTCGTATTCCTAATTTTCTTTCTTCTTCACCTAAAGTAATTCCATTAGGTTTTCCAGAGTCATATTCAACAATAAAACCAGTAATATTTTTGTCATTTTCTATACGAGCAAAGACAATCATCATATTACAGAAACCTGCATTTGAAATCCACATTTTTTGTCCGTTAATTCTGTAAGATGAACCGTCAGCAGATATAGTCGCAGTAGTTTTTCCTGAATTTGCATCAGAACCTGCTCCTGGCTCAGTTAAACAATATGCACCCATCCATTCTCCAGTAGCTAATTTGGTTACATATTTTTGTTTTTGTTCTTCTGTTCCATATAATGTAATTGGCATAGTACCAATACCAGTGTGTGCTCCAAATGCCGTACTCAAAGATCCATTACCACTAGAGATATATTCGCAAGTCAACATTGTTGAAACAAAACCCATACCCATTCCACCATATTGTTCTGGAACAGCAACGCCAAGGAAGCCTAGTTCTCCAGCCTTTTTCATAACCTGTTCAGTAAGTTTATAATCTTTTGCCTCAAAACGATCTCTATGAGCAATAATTTCACGTTCGTTAAACTCTTTAACGGCCTCTTTCATCATTATTTGCTCCTCTGAAAAATCTTCGGGAGTAAATACATCTTCACACACAGTTTCCTTTACTAAAAACTGACCTCCTCTTAAAATATCCTTTTCTGTTGTTTCCATTATAAATCGTATTAATCTTTTATATTTTAATTTAAAAACTCGAATATACCAGCAGCACCTTGACCAGTACCAACACACATTGTTACCATCCCATATTTATTTTTCATGTCTCTTTTGCGCATTTCATCAAATAATTGCACAGATAATTTTGCTCCTGTACAACCTAATGGATGCCCAAGTGCAATTGCTCCACCATTAACATTTACAATATCTTGATTCAAGTCTAATTCTCTCATTACTGCTAATGATTGAGAAGCAAATGCTTCGTTTAATTCAATTAATTCGATATCTTTTTGGTTTAGCCCTGCTTGTTTTAAAACTTTTGGAATCGCAGCAACTGGACCAATTCCCATAATTCTAGGTTCTACACCTGCAGCAGCATAATTAACCATTCTTGCAATTGGCTCTATATTTAATTCTTTAACCATTTCCTCGCTCATAACCATTACAAAGGCAGCTCCATCACTCATTTGAGATGAATTCCCAGCTGTAACACTTCCTCCAGCAGCAAATACAGGACGTAATTTATTTAAGATAGCTGTTGATGTTCCTGCCCTAGGTCCTTCATCTTTTGTCACTGTATATTTCCTAATAGCTTTTTTACCATCTATATTTAAATATGTTTCTTCTACATTTATTGGTGCAATTTGATCTTGAAAACGATTTTCTGCTTGAGCTTTTAGAGCTTTCATATGAGAATTGAAAGCAAACTCATCTTGATCTTGTCTAGATATTTTAAACTGATTAGCAACAGCTTCTGCAGTATTCCCCATTCCCCAATAATAATCTGCGTGACCAGATTTAATAGTGTTATAGTTTAATTCTGGTTTATAACCTGTCATAGGTACAGAACTCATACTTTCTGCTCCACCAGCAATTATACAATCCGCCATTCCTGCTTGAATTTTTGCAGCTGCCATCCCAATTGTTTCTAGACCTGAAGAACAAAAACGATTCACAGTTACACCAGGTACATCAACAGAATCTAGTCCTATTAAAGAAATAAATCGAGCCATATTTAATCCTTGTGAACCTTCAGGCATAGCATTACCAACAATTACATCATCTATACGTTTTACATCTAAATTAGGTAATTCTTTCATCATGTGTTGAATGGTTTCTGCCCCCAATTCATCTGCACGTTTAAAGCGGAAAACACCTTTAGGTGCTTTACCAACTGCAGTTCTGTATGCTTTTACTATATATGCTGTTTTCATAATTCTTAATTTCTTAAAGGTTTACCAGTTTTTAACATGTGCTGGATACGTTCTAGTGTTTTTCTTTCTGTACATAGAGATAAAAAAGCTTCTCTTTCAATATCTAATAAATATTGTTCTGAAACCATAGTAGGTTCAGATAAGTCTCCTCCAGCCATTACATAGGCTAGCTTATTAGCTATTTTTTGATCGTGTTGTGAGATATACTTCGAATGCTCCATAGAATCTGTTCCTACCAAGAACATTCCTAAGGCTTGTTTTCCTAAAACTTTTACATCTTTACGGCTTACAGGTTGAGTATATCCACTTTCTGCCATTAATTTTGCATGAGCTTTTGCCGTAGCTATTTGCCTTTCTTTATTAACAACAACAATATCTTTTCCTTTTTGGAGTAAACCTAAATCGAATGCTTCATAGGCCGAAGTAGAAACTTTTGCCATACCTATGGTCAAAAAGTTTTCTTGTAAAACATTTAGCTCTACATCTCCTTTATTGAAAGAATCTGATGCTCTCAAAGCCATTTCTTTTGATCCACCACCACCTGGTATTACACCAACACCGAACTCAACTAATCCCATATAAGTTTCTGCTGCTGCAACTACTTTATCTGCATGTAATGAAATTTCACAACCACCACCTAAAGCCATTCCATGTGGAGCAGAAATAGTTGGTATTGAAGAATAACGCATTCGCATCATGGAGTCTTGGAAATATTTGATAGCCATGTTTAGCTCATCATATTCTTGTTCTGCAGCCATCATAAATATCATCCCAATATTAGCGCCAACAGAGAAGTTTGGAGCTTGATTTCCAATAATTAAACCTTGGAAATCTTTCTCTGCGATATCAATAGCTTTGTTTAAACCGGTTAAAACATCACCACCAATTGTGTTCATTTTAGAGCGGAATTCCAAATTTAAAATTCCATCACCAATATCTTGAACAGACACTCCAGAGTTTTTGAAAACCTCTGTAGATTTTCTAATATTATCTAGTATTATAAATGAATCTTGGCCAGGTTTTTTAACTTGTTTTTTTAAGGGAATATCATAATAGTGGGTAGCCCCTTCTTTAATTGTATAGAAAGAAGTCTCTCCCTTGGCTAACATATCTTTCACCCATTCAGCAGGTTCTTTACCTTCTGATTTCATTAACTCAACCCCAGCTTCTACACCAATTTCATTCCAAATTTGAAATGGCCCATGTTCCCATCCAAATCCAGCTCTTAGACCATCATCAATTCTGTATAATTCATCAGAAATTTCTGGAATTCTATTTTGAACGTATGCAAATAAAGCAGCAAAACATTTTCTGTAAAATTCACCTGCTTTATCTTTTCCTTTTACTAGGACTTTAAAACGATCGCCAACATTATCTATCGTTTTTGTTAATTCTAAAGTGGCAAATGATGCACGCTTTTTTGGTCTATACTCAAGAGTATTCAGGTCTAATGATAAAATTTCTTTCTTTCCATCAGCATTTACAACTCTTTTGTAGAAACCTTGTTTTGTTTTACTGCCTAGCCACTTTTTTTCCATCATTGAATTTACAAATGGCGGAATTTCAAATTGAGCTTTCATCTCATCATTGGGGCAATTGTCTTTTACACCATTAGCTGTATGAACTAAAGTATCTAATCCAACAACATCAATAGTTCTAAAAGTTGCAGACTTTGGTCGTCCTATAATAGGTCCAGATAATTTATCGACTTCCTCTATGGTCAGTCCCATTTCTTTTACAATATGGAATAGATTCATAATACTAAAGATTCCAATTCTATTACCAATAAAAGCAGGAGTATCTTTAGCAAGTACAGATGTTTTTCCTAAAAACTTATCTCCATACATCATTAAGAAGTCTGTAACCACTTGATCACATTTAGGTCCCGGAACAACTTCAAATAATTTTAAATATCTAGGGGGATTAAAAAAGTGAGTTACAGCAAAATGCTTTTGAAAATCATCACTTCGACCTTCATTCATGAATTTTATGGGTATTCCAGAAGTATTAGAGGTAATTAATGTCCCTGGAGTTCTGTATTTTTCAATTTTCTCAAAAACAGATTTTTTAACATCTAAACGTTCTACAACAACTTCCATAACCCAATCTACATTTTTTATTAAATGCAAATCATCATCTAAATTACCAGTAGTAATTCTCTTTGCAAATCTTTGATGATAAATTGGAGATGGTTTTGATTTTAAAGACGCAGTTAAAGCATCATTTACTAATCTATTACGAACAGCTTTATTCTCTAATGTTAATCCTTTTGCTTTTTCTTTGTCGTTTAATTCTCTAGGAACAATATCTAGTAAAAGAACTTCTACGCCAATATTAGCAAAATGACATGCAATTCCGCTTCCCATTATTCCAGAACCTATAATTGCTACTTTTTTAATTCTTCTAGTCATTTGTTTATGGTTTGATTTAAACAGCTTTTAATTTATTTTTCTCAAAAACTTTTTTATTTGCTATTAATTTATTTATGGTTGATGTTACTTTAAAGAAATTTTCTAATTCTTCTTCTGTAATATATTCTCTTACTTTATTATTAAATTGATATACAGTACCTGTAGAAATAGATCTCATTTCCTTACCGTATGAAGTTAACTTGATAATTACACTTCTACCATCTTCAGGATTTCTTTCTCTATGAATAGCACCTTTTTCTTCCATGTTTTTTAAAATCCGAGAAAGACTTGTTGGTTCCATTCCCATTAAAGGACCTAGAGCAGTAGATGGAGTTCCTTTGTCCGCATCAATATTCAATAAAACAAAAGCAGTCGCCATTGTACTTTCATGTTTAGCTGCTTGCTCATTATACATTTTAGCAATTGCTTGCCAAGTAGCTCTTAGTTGATGATCTATCGATTTATCTTTGTCCATTTCTTCAAAGATATACTTAATTTATTATGCATGCATAGTAAATAGCGGAAAAGTTTTGCAGATAAAAAGTAATATTAGTTCATTTTTAGAAAAATAAAGGATATCATATTATTTATACATCTAATTTTATAAAAGAATCTAAACCAAGTGTAATAAAATTAAAGTACTGACACTAAATAAGAAAATAGAAATATGAGTAAAGATTTTTACAAAACTTATATCTTTCCTTTTAGAGCAATAATTATCAAAATTTGTAGAGCATAATAAAGTAGTAATATATTATTACTTTTACACACTGAGATATTATTTGCTAAGTCTTAAAAAACAACTAACTCAACATAAATGAATAATTTATTAGAAATTAAAAATATTGTAAAAACCTACGGAGATTTTACTGCATTAAATGACGTCTCAATTTCAATACCAAAAGGGAGTGTTTTTGGATTGTTAGGACCTAATGGTGCTGGTAAAACCTCATTAATTAGAATAATTAATCAGATAACAATGCCGGATTCGGGAGAGGTGTATCTCGATGGAGAACCTTTAGCCCCAAAAGATGTTGATTATATTGGATATATGCCAGAAGAACGTGGATTATATAAAAACATGAAAGTAGGTGAACAGGCTTTATATTTAGCACAATTAAAAGGCTTAAGTAAAAGAGAAGCTAAAAAACGACTTAAATATTGGTTTGATAAATTTGATATATCTGCTTGGTGGGATAAGAAAATAGAGGAGCTTTCTAAAGGAATGGCCCAAAAGATACAATTTATTGTTACTGTTATGCATAAACCTAAGTTATTGATTTTTGATGAACCTTTTTCTGGTTTTGATCCTATAAATGCAAAATTAATAGCAAAAGAAATTTTACAATTGAGGGATGAAGGTGCTACCATTATTTTCTCAACACATAGAATGGAATCTGTAGAAGAAATGTGTGATTATATTGCTTTAATTGATAAGTCTAATAAGATTTTAGAGGGGAAATTAGATGATATAAAACGTGAATTTCGTTCAAATACTTTTCAAATTGGATTAGAAACTGCAAACCCAAAAGAAGTAGAAGCAAAATTAAAAGAATCGTATGATGTTTATCCTGCCGATTTTAGAACTATAAATGACGGATTAAAATTAAATATAAAGTTAAAAGATATTAGAGAATCTAATAATTTATTATCTTTTTTAACAACTAAAGGTCAAGTACAGCATTTTGAAGAATTAGTTCCTGATGCAAATGAAATATTTATTCAGGCAATCAATAAAAATATTTAACATGAGCAAATTAAAACTAATTATTCAAAGAGAATTTAACGCAAAAGTTAGAAATAAATCATTTTTGATAATGACTTTTTTAGCTCCTTTATTAATTGCCGGGCTTGGTTTTTTAATTGCCTTTTTAACGCAAAAGAATGATGAAAAGGTAAAAGAAATTGTTTATGTAGATGAATCTGGATTATTTTCAAAAGATAATTTTAATGATTCTAAAACAATTAAATATCAAGATTATTCAGCTATAGGTATAGATGAGACTAAGAAGAAAGTTGAGAATGGAGATTTTTATGGAGTTTTATATGTGCCAAAAAAAGAAAGTATTGAATTGTTAGCAAAATCTATAGAATTTTATTCTAAAGAAACTCCAGGAATGTCTCTTATGGGTGTAATCGAAGGAAAGGTAGAAACTCACTTTAGAAATTTAAAGCTAACAAATTTTGGAATTGACTTAAAGAAAATAAAAGCATCTAAAATAAATTCTGATATTAAAATGTTTAATTTCTCTGGTCAAGAATCATCCAAATTAAATAACGCATTAAAAATTGCTGCTGGCTTAATAGCAGGAGTACTTTTACAGATCTTTGTAGTGATCTATGGGACCTCAGTAATGAGGAGTGTAATTGAAGAAAAAACGAGTAGAATTGTTGAAATAATAGTTTCATCTGTAAAACCTTTCCAGTTGATGCTGGGTAAGATTATTGGAAATGCATCTGCTGGGTTATTGCAATTTTTAATTTGGGGTGTGCTTATTTTTATAATAAGTTCAGTGCTTTCATTTGTCTTTGGTATAGATATGGTTGAAATGCAAAGCTCTAAAATCCCAGCAGATCAATTATCTGCAGCAAAAGAGACAGTAAGTCCGGATAAATTACAGTTGTTAATACAAGAAGTATATAGATTACCTTTCTTGAAATTATTTATTTTATTTATTTATTATTTTATAGGTGGATTCTTTTTATATAGTTCTCTATTTGCTGCAATTGGAGCAGCTGTTGATAATGAAACTGACACACAACAGTTTCTCCTTCCAATAAACTTACCTTTAGTTTTAGCTTTATACGTTGGAGTCTTTGCGGTCCAGAACGATCCTAATGGACCAATAGTAACTATTCTTTCTATGATACCATTTACTAGTCCAATTGTAATGTTGATGAGAGTACCTTTTGGAGTCCCATGGTATGAATTAGCTATTTCTATGGCACTATTATTGGTTACATTTGTGTTTATGGTTTGGTTTTCAGCTAAAATTTATCGAGTAGGAATACTTATGTATGGAAAAAAACCAACATATAAAGACTTATATAAATGGTTGAAATATTAAAGGTAATAATTTACATAAATGGATAAGATAATAGCTTTTTTAAATTACAGTTTTAATTTTGGCAAAGAAGTTTACATCACTGTAGGAAATATTTTGATTGTAATACTTGTATTAATTACAACTTCTTATTTATTGAAATTATTAAGAAAATTGATTACCAGAAAAATGCCAGAAAAAGATAAAGAAAAATTTATTTCTGTTTTTGGTTATCTAAAATGGTTAGCATACATTATAATTTTTTTATCAACAATGCAATCCTCTGGTGTAAATGTTACTGCCATATTTGCGGCTTCTGCAGCTCTTTTAATTGGAGTTGGTTTAGCTTTACAGACACTATTCCAAGATATAATTTCTGGTATCTTTATTCTAATAGATCAGTCTGTTCATGTGGGAGATATTATAGAGTTAGAAGGAAAAGTTGGAAGAGTCGTTGAGATAAATTTAAGAACCACTAGAACTGTTACGGTAGATAATAAAGTTTTAATAATTCCTAATCATTTATATTTAACAAATAGTCTTTATAATTGGACGGAGAACGGCGAGCAAACAAGAGAATCTGTAGAAGTTGGAGTTGCTTACGGTAGTGATGTCCAGTTGGTGAAATCTTTATTGATTAAGGCTGTGTCGTCAAATCCTAAGGTTTTATCTAAGCCTTTACCAATCGTTTTTTTTACTGATTTCGGAGACAGTTCTTTAGATTTCAAAGTTGTTTTTACTTTAAATAATAGTTTTGAAGTAGCAATAATACAAAGTGATATTCGTTTTGAAATTGATAAATTATTCAGAGAGAATAATATTTCAATTCCTTTTCCACAAAGAGACATTCATTTATTTCAAAATAATAACATTTAGATATAAAATATGAGCAAAATATTAATCATAGAAGACGAAGCTGCAATTAGACGAGTTTTAATAAGAATTATTTCTGAAGAAAATGATAGTTACGAAGTTGAAGAAGCTGAAGATGGTCTGCTAGGTTTAGAAATGATTTTAAAAAATGATTACGATTTAGTTTTATGTGATATTAAAATGCCAAAAATGGATGGTGTTGAGGTTTTAGAAAAAATAAAAAAAGTAAAACCTGAAATTCCATTTGTAATGATTTCTGGTCATGGTGATCTTGATACCGCAGTAAATACGATGCGATTAGGAGCTTTCGATTATATATCTAAACCACCAGATTTAAACCGTTTATTAAATACAGTTAGAAATGCTTTAGATAAAAAAGAACTTATTGTAGAAAATCGACGTTTAAAAAAGAAGGTAAGTAAGAGTTATGAAATGGTTGGTGAGAGTCCAGCGATTTTTCATATTAAAGAAATTATAGAGAAAGTTGCATTCACAGATGCAAGAGTATTAATTACAGGATCTAATGGTACAGGAAAAGAACTTGTCGCTCACTGGTTGCATGATAAATCACTTCGTGCTAAGTCATCAATGATAGAAGTAAATTGTGCTGCAATTCCTTCAGAATTGATAGAAAGCGAACTATTTGGTCATGTAAAAGGATCTTTTACAGGCGCAAACAAAGACAGGGCTGGAAAGTTTGAGGCTGCAAATGGAGGTACTATCTTCTTAGATGAAATTGGAGATATGAGTTTGTCAGCTCAAGCAAAAGTTTTACGAGCATTGCAAGAAAATAAAATACAGAGAGTAGGAAGTGATAGAGATATCAAAGTAGATGTGAGAATTATAGCCGCAACTAATAAAGATTTAAAGAAAGAAATCTCTGAGGGAAAATTTAGAGAAGATTTGTACCACAGGTTGGCAGTTATTTTAATAAAAGTCCCTTCATTAAATGATAGAAGAGACGATATACCATTATTGATAAATTTCTTTTCAGATAAAATATCTAAAGAGCAAGGAACTCCATTAAAATCTTTTTCTAAAGAGGCTGTAATTAAGCTAAAACAATACGACTGGACAGGTAATATTAGAGAATTAAGAAATGTTGTAGAAAGATTAATTATCCTTGGGGAAAAAGAAGTTTCTGAGAATGATGTTGCTCTTTTTGCTTCAAAATAGAATAAAATAATCTTAGCTAAAAAAGGTATAAAAAAAGTTGATGCAAATATAAAAAGTTCGCATTAACTTTTTCCAGTTTCATTACTTAGCTTATTTACCTTTACCTAAATAATAATAATAACATTAAATAAAAAAAATAAAATGGCAACACTAGTTGGTAAACAATTTCCAGATTTAAGCGTAGATGCGATGAATGAAATGGGTGATACGTTTAAATTAAACGTATTGGAAGAAGCAAAAAAAAATGGTAAAAAAGTTTTGTTATTTTGGTATCCGAAAGATTTTACATTTGTTTGTCCTACAGAGTTACATGCTTTTCAAGCAGCATTAGGAGAATTTGAAAAAAGAAATACGGTCGTGATTGGAGCGTCATGTGATACTCCAGAAGTGCATTTCGCATGGCTAAGTACTGCAAAAGACAATGGAGGAATTGAAGGAGTAACCTATCCAATTTTAGCAGATAGTAATCGTAATTTATCATCTATTTTAGGAATTCTAGATATAACGAATGAAACTTTTGACGAGGCTTCACAAACAGTTCAAGTAGAAGGAGATAATGTAACTTACAGAGCTACTTATTTAATAGATGAAGAAGGAACTGTTTTTCATGAAGGTGTAAATCATATGCCAGTTGGTAGAAATGTAAACGAATTTTTACGTTTAGTAGACGCTTACGCTCACGTTCAGACTAATGGTGAAGTTTGTCCTGCAAACTGGGAAGAAGGTAAAACGGCAATGGCGCCAAATGCAAAAGGTACCGCTGAATATTTAGCAGCTAACTAATATTATATTAATTATGGTAGAAGAGTTAAGTCAAGATAATTTAGCAGAAATTGTAGCAGCTAATAAAACAGTTGTAGTTCAGTATTCTGCAGGATGGTGTGGTAATTGTAAAATCATGAAGCCTAAGTTTAAGAAACTTTCTAGTGAAAATGAAAATGTAACTTTTATAATCGTAGATGCAGAAAAATTTCCAGGAAGCAGAAAACTAGCAGATGTTAGTAATCTACCAACATTTGCAACTTTTGTAGATGGTGTTTTTGTGGGTCAGGTCCAAACAAATAAGTTTGATGTTTTAAAAGAATTAGTATCAGAAATTTTATAATATGAAATTACCATTAATTAAACATTTGACAGATTTTATTGAACAAAACGATCAAGACTATATTTTAGAAACAATAGAGACTTTAGAAGCACTAACTGAGGTTTCATCTTTAAAAGATGAGGAATTAGATGTTATTGGTGAATTGATCTCTAATTTATATGGTGCTGTTGAGGTTGATAAAATGATTAAGAAAGGAACACCAAAGAAAGAGGCTTTAAATTCTTTTATGAAACGTGTTTTAGGTTCCATAGATAATTAATTTAACATTACATAAATAAAAAGTCCCAAGTTTCTACTTGGGACTTTTTTCGTTATTTACTTTTTTTATTATCGCTTTTAGGCGCTCTTTGTGTTGTTGTTTTTCTAGCTTGACTTTATTAATTTTTTGATTCATCAATCTATTATGTTTTGCTTTATTGGTGGTATTTTTCGCTTTACCTTTTCCTTTTTTTGGCATCGGAATAGATTTTTATAATTTTGCTATTGCTGCTTCTGCACAACGTTCCCCATCCATGGCGGCAGAAACGATACCTCCGGCATAGCCTCCGCCTTCGCCACATGGAAATAATCCTTCTATTTGAATATGTTCTAAATCCTCTTTTCTAGGTATATTAATAGGTGATGAAGTTCTAGATTCTACACCCACAATATTTGCCTCATTTGTAAGGTATCCATGCATCTTTTGCCCAAAACCAATAAATCCTTTACGAAGTCTACTACCAATTATTTTTGGTAAAAGCGAATGAAGTGGAGCAGATTTTAAGCCCGGCTGATATGAAGTTTCATTTAGATCACTTGATAATTTTCCATCTACAAAATCTACTAATCTTTGTGCAGGTGCTGTTTGTGATCTCCCTCCTGCATAAAAAGCAATCTTTTCTAAATCTTTTTGAAACTCTAAACCTTTTAAAGCTCCATATTGTTCATACTTTTTAAAATCTTTATCAATGTCTAATTCAACGACAATACCCGAGTTTGCAAATTTATTATTCCTACGCGATGGGGACATTCCATTAACAACAACTTCACCACTAGCAGTAGCAGCAGGAACAATAAAGCCACCTGGACACATACAGAATGAATAAACACCTCTATTGTTTACTTGATGAACTAAACTATATGCAGCTGCAGGTAGCAACTCATCTCTGTCTCCTGAACAATTATATTGAATTTGGTCTATAATTTCTTGAGGATGTTCAACTCTGACACCCATAGCAAAAGATTTTGCTTTTAAAGCAATGTTTTTCTTATCCAGTAATTCATATATATCCCTTGCAGAATGTCCAGTTGCTAAAATCACAGAGTTAACAATCATCTCTTGACCATTTTGAAGGTGTATAGCTTGAAGTTTATTATTTTTTACTACAAAATCTGTAACGCAAGTTTCAAAGTGAATCTCACCTCCGAATTTTAAAATATTTTCACGAATATTTTGAATAATTTTTGGAAGTTTATTTGTTCCAATATGTGGGTGTGCATCTATTAAAATTTGTTCTGTTGCTCCATGAAAAACAAGATTTTCAAAAATACGTCTAACATCACCTCTTTTTAATGAACGAGTATATAATTTACCGTCAGAATAAGTTCCAGCACCTCCTTCACCAAAACAATAATTAGAGTTTTCATTTACAATGTGATCCTGATTAATAGATTTGATATCTCGTCTTCTGTTTTGAACATTTTTACCACGTTCCAAAACAATAGGTTTATATCCTAATTCTATACATCGAAGGGCTGCATACATTCCTGCAGGCCCAAAACCTATAATATGTATTTCTTTAGCATTCGAAATATCTTTGTAATCAAAAATATAGTCAGGATTTTTTGGAACTTGCTCATCTATATAGACCGCAACTTTATAATTAAAGATGATATCTTTTTTACGAGCGTCAATAGATTTACGTAATACTTTTACAGTAGAGATTTGTTTTTCATCAATTTTTAATTGCTTAGCTGCTTTAAATAAAAGTATATTCTCTTTACGTTCTTCTATTAGGTTTATGCGAAGTTGAAGCTCTTTAATCATTTAACAAAAGTATGGAAATAAATAGGTTTACAATTCATTAAATTTAAACCTTTTACTAATATTATCTGTTTTCGTAATAGGATGTAATTGATGTAATTTACAAAAGATGAGATTATTTTTACAAGAGTATTATTTAATTTTTCAGAGCCCATAGATAACTAATAAAAAAATAGATATAAAGTAGTTTGATTAAATTAATTCACACTTAATCATTCTATTATTTCCAAATAGATCTTTTTTTAATTGAATATTTCTAAATCCTTTATCTCTTAAAATACCAACAGTTTCTTTACCTAAATATTGATTTATTTCAAAAAAAAGTATTCCGTTTTTTGAAAGATTTTTTTTTGCTAAATCGGCAATTTTATTATAAAAAATTAACGGATTATTATCTTTTACAAATAAGGCTATGTGGGGTTCGTTTTCTAAAACATTATTTTTAATTTCTTTTTTCTCTAATTCTCTAACATAGGGTGGATTTGAGATAATAATATCAAATTTTTTATCTAGTTTTTCTGTTTTTAGAATATCTTTTTCAATAAAAAAAACATCAACCTTATTAAGAACAGCATTTTGTTTTGCAACGCTTAATGCGTTAAATGAAACATCAATTGCTTCAATTTTTGCTTCGGGTAAATGTTTTGCTAGAGAAATAGGGATACAGCCTGACCCTGTTCCAATATCTATAATTTTAATAGATTGTTTTACATTAACTTCTTCTAATACCCAATCAACTAATTCTTCGGTTTCTGGTCTTGGGATTAATGTATAGCTATCAACTAAAAAAGTAAAGCCATAAAATTCAGTTTTGCCTAAAATGTATTGGATAGGTTTTTCTTTTTTAAGTTTTTCTAAAGCATTATTAAAAAGTAAAAGTAGGGCAGTAGGAATATTAAAATCAGATTTTAAAACCACATCAATTCTCATGAAGTTTAGATATTCTTCCGCTAATAAAAAAAAGAAAGTATCTATTTCTGTTTGAGGATATATTGAAGCAAGTTCTTTAGTAAAATAAGATTTATATTTTTTTAAAATCATAACTTTTTTAACATCCAAATACTACAAGAATAATGTCCTGTATTGCCTATGGGTTTATCTAGATATTTAAAGCCATTTTTCGTGTATAATGCTCTAGCTGAATCCATATAAGGTATTGTTTCTAAATAGCAGCTTTTAAAACCGAAATTTTTAGCCTCATTTAAACATATTTTTATAAGTTTGGAGCTTAGGCCTTTTCCTCTAGTTATTGGTAAGAAATACATTTTTTGTAGCTCACAAATATTGCCTTTAAAATTGTCTAATTCTGAAATTCCAGCTCCTCCAACTATCTTGTTATCATTTTCAACTACGTAGTAAATTGATTTTGTTTTTTTAAAAGTTTCAAACATTTTATCTGTTGCTTGATCTTCATAAGCCGTTCCGACCTTAGGTACACCAAACTCTATTAAAACATCACGTATTACTTTTGCAATTTGAGCATTATCTTGAGGTTGAATTTCTCTAATGATAAAATCATCTATTGTCATTTATTACCTTATTTTTGCATTAGCAAGATATCAATTTTTTTAAAATAATTTTCATGAAAAATTTACTATACTTTTCTGTTTTAGTTTTACTAATGAACAGTTGTTCTCTTAAAAAAAAACCAATTTTCATCAAAGTTGATAATATTAAAATTATCTCTATTATTTCAGATACAATTAGTTTAAAAGCGAATGCCTATTTTGAAAATCCGAACAACCTTGGAGGAACTATTTCTTCCGATGAAATTAAACTAATTATAAATGGTAAGCAGGTTGCTGAAATATTTTTAGATAAATTTAAAGTACCTGCAAAAAAAGCATTTTCAATTCCATTAACTGCTGTTATACCTACAAAAAGAGTTTTTGAAAACAGCAAAAATGGCATTCTTGGAGGATTAATAAATTCTTTTTTAAATAGGTCTATTAAATTACAATTAAAAGGAAATCTGAAATACAAAGTTTTTGGATTTTCTAATACCTATACTATAGATCAATCTTCCTTCATAAAAATTTAATCTATTTGATTCATAAAACTTATATAAAACGTTGCTTACAAATCGCTGAAAATGGCATAGGAACTTCGCGGCCTAATCCTTCAGTTGGTGCGGTAATTGTTTATAAGAATAAAATCATTGGTGAGGGATTTACATCACCTTTCGGTGGAATGCACGCTGAAGTTAACGCCATTAATTCTGTTTTGGATAAAAATCTATTAAAATATGCAACCTTGTATGTTTCATTAGAACCATGCGCTCATATCGGAAAAACACCACCTTGTGTAGAATTAATAGTTAAGTACAAGTTTAAAAATGTTGTTATTGGTTGTTTAGATACTAATAGTTTGGTCGCTGGAAAAGGCATTAAATACCTTGAGAGTGCAGGTGTTAATGTTTTTTTAGGTGTATTAGAGAATCAGTGTTTAGAGCATCATAGGCGGTTTTTTACAGTTCATAATAAAAAAAGACCATATATAATTTTAAAATGGGCAGAAACTATAAACGGCTTTATTGCTCCACACACAAAAGAAGATAAAAGCCCTGTTTGGCTTTCTAATCAATATTCGCAGCAACTAGTCCATAAATTGCGTAGTAAAGAGCACGCTATTTTAGTAGGAACAAATACTGTTTTAGAAGATAACCCGAGATTGAATATTAGAAATTGGTCAGGTGAGGACCCTGTCAAAATAATCATTGATAGAACCTTAAGAATACCTACTGACGCTAAAATATTTGACAATAGTACTAAAACTATAATTATAACACAATTAAGCCACGATCGTCAAGAATATAAATCAAATATAGTTTTAGAGCAAATTAGCTTTTCAAATAATTTCGCAATTCAAATTTGTGAAATACTTCAAAAGCATAAAATTCAATCTTTAATTGTTGAGGGTGGAAGTAAAACTTTAAAAACATTCATTGATGCTGATATTTGGGATGAAGCAATGGTTTTTATTGGTGATATTAATCTTAATCAGGGGGTGAAAGCACCTTTATTGTTGTCAAAAAAGTATTCAGAAATTAATATTAAGAATGATTTTTTAAAATTATATAAAAATGATTAAAAATATCATTTTTGATTTTGGTGATATTTTCATCAATTTAGATAAAGAAGCCATAGAAAAGGAATTTTTTAAAATAGGAATAAAAGAATTTTCTAATGAAGTAATGTTTGTTTTTAGTCAATATGAAATGGGGCTTCTTTCAACAGAAAGTTTTACCGGTTTTTTTTCAAATAAATACGATGTTTCATCCGAAAAAATAACTAATGCATGGAACGCTATTCTGTTAGATTTTCCAATGAATAGATTAAGATTTATTAAAGAACTAGCTAATAATTCTAATTATAGACTCTTTTTACTTAGTAATACAAACGAGTTGCATATTTCTTGGATAAAAAAAAATTGGGGAACAAGTCTTTTTAATGAATTTAAAAATTGTTTTGAAAAATTTTACCTCTCCCATGAAATAAAAATGAGGAAACCCAATCGTAATATTTATGAATATGTATTAAATGAGAATGATTT
Source organism: uncultured Polaribacter sp. (assembly GCA_913047375.1). Classification (GTDB taxonomy): domain Bacteria; phylum Bacteroidota; class Bacteroidia; order Flavobacteriales; family Flavobacteriaceae; genus Polaribacter. The sequence goes on along the minus strand of CAJWTV010000014.1, from coordinate 1,717 downwards.
AAATGTTCTACAAACATTATTTATAGATGACACTAAAGAAAATACTGAAGCGGCAAAATATTTGGGCTTCAATGTTTGGAATTTAGTCCCTGGTAAAGAGGATATTACTAATTTGTTTAACCAAAAATATTTTTTAAATTGATATACTTATTACTTAGCATTCTATTTTCTACAGGCCTATTTGTTATTTTTAAATATTTTGGAATATTTAAAATAGATGTTTTAAAAGCGATATTCGTAAATTACATAGTTGCTTTTTCTATGGGTTTTTTATTGGCTGAAAGGAAAATTCCAATTCACCAGATTTATCTAGAACCATGGTTTTTTGGGGCATTAATTTTAGGAGCACTTTTTGTATCTATATTCTTTGTAATGGCAATGACATCTCAAAAAAATGGTGTTTCTGTTGCTTCTATTGCAGGTAAAATGTCTGTTGTTGTTCCTGTTTTATTTGGTGTGATTTTATATAATGAATCTGTGACGATTTTGAAATTTGCAGGGATTATTATAGCTTTAGTTGCAGTTTATTTATCTTCCGTTAAAGAGGAGAAAACTCAAAAAGAAGCCACATTATTATTTCCTATTTTGCTTTTTATTGGCTCTGGTACTATTGATACTCTATTAAAATATATACAAATAAATTATGTTCCTGAGACAGATGTTTCTATATTTTCAGGAAGTTTATTTGGCATTGCAGCTATTTTTGGATTTATAATTTTAATAATTAAAAATATAAGGAAGAGAGAGTCATTTGGGCTTAAAAATATACTTGCAGGGGTTATTCTAGGTGTACCAAACTATTTCTCTATAATTTTTTTAATTAAAGCATTACAGATTGAAAATTTTGAAAGCTCTACGTTATTTACCATAAATAATGTGGGAATTGTAGTTGTATCGACTTTGTTAGGATTATTAATCTTTAAAGAGAAGTTTAGTTTTAAGAATAAGATTGGAGTTGCTCTTGCGCTATTGGGAATTATTATTGTAGCTATTGCATAAATGAAAGAAGATACTTATAATACGATTGATAAACCATCTAAAGAAATACTTTTCAAAGAAAAAGGCAGTAAGTTTTTTGGATATGCATTTCCTGTTTTGTCTGAAGAGGAGGTAAAAGTGAATTTAGAAGAGTTAAAGAAAAAACATCACTCTGCTCGACATTTTTGCTATGCATATCAAATTGGTATTGAAAAGCCTCAATACAGAGCAAATGACGACGGTGAACCTAATAATTCTGCTGGTTTACCAATTTATGGACAGATTCAGTCATTTGATGTTACCAATATATTAATTGTCTCCGTGCGTTATTTTGGTGGAACAAAATTAGGTGTGGGGGGATTAATTTCTGCGTATAAGAATTCTGCACAATTAGCAATAGAGGCATGTGAAATTATTAAGAAAACAATAAATATTAAGTTTAAGCTAATTTTTGATTACGAGTTAATGAATAACGTAATGAGAATAATTAAAGAAAAAAAGATACAAATTATAGATCAAAACTTAGACTTAAAGTGTAACTATTTAATTTCTATTAGAAAAAAAGAGGCAGATTCGATTTATCAAATTTTTAATAATATGTTTAAAGTTGAAATTAAAAAATGTGTATAATTTTTTTTATTTCTATTTTCTCCTATTAAAATAATTGTTCTCCCCAGAGTTTTAATATGGTTAAGCATAAAGACGATGAAGGGTTTGGGAACTGAACCAATACAAGAGC
>CAJWTV010000013.1 GCA_913047375.1 uncultured Polaribacter sp. | reverse complement strand
GATTCTACTCTTTTTAAAGAAAAAATAGCAAATGAATATAATTCTTTTGTCCAGCAAATACAGAGACCAATTATTAACTAAGTTAATGGAGGTTTGATTAACTTTTAATACTATAAAAACTAACTAACTCTTTTTAGAGTCCATACTTGTTAAGTTTCTGAATTTTATAGATGCTAAAAGCCCTAATATAGAAAAAAGAACTAAAATCATAAATACATATTGATGGCCAATAATTCCTGGATATCTATCCAGTAAATATCCAATGATTGGACTCGCAAATATATCTGGAGTATAACCAATAACAGAAATTACCCCAACAGCTGTTCCTGTTATAGCAAGGGGTATTCTCCCTTCTTGCATTATAGAGAAGTATAAGGCGCGAATGGCGTAGGTCCCTGTAGCAACAACAATTAATGAAAAGGAAAATACAAAATTCATGTTTAATTGAACAATTCCAAAGGCAAAGATTATCGCTCCTAGGAGCATGGTAATAAAACCAATAATAATATAATAAATATAATTTTTTTTACCAGCCAAGAATGCAATTATTAGGCAAACTAGCGGTCGAAGATATAGTTGCAGTGAGCCAATATTTGCGGCTTCTATATGATCGTAAAGCATTACTTCAGAGGCATATAAAGAGTAAATATCTGTTACTTTATAACCTACATAAGCAGAGATTATAATGATCATTATCAGCCATACAGACCTTAATTTTAGAACTGCTTTAACATCAGATAAGGTAGAACTAGTATTTTTTCTTTCATTTTTTTCATTTGACTTCATCAACAAGATCACTAACAGTCCATTTAAAAAAACTATAAATGAGCAAAATAAAATGACGTATCTAAATGCATTTTTACGCTGAATTAAACTAGTTAATTCTATATCTTTTGTTAAAAAAAATGAAAAAATTAAAACACCTAAACTTCCCATCGAAGCGGCTACTAAACCTCTTCCGCCGTCTAAAAAACTAAATGCTTGACCCTGATTTTTAGCACCTCCCCATACTCGAGCAGCCTTTATCATAGCTCCCCAAAATAAAAATACGGTTGTAAATCCCCAATAACCATATAGTAATTGTAAAATAAAATATGAAGGGTATATAGCTAATACTAGACCTCCTAAAGCAGTAAAAAAAAGTGAAGTTGCAATTAAGTTCTTAGGCTGAAACTTATCTGATATAGCTCCTCCATAAACATAAGACAATAATGCTACAGTTCCATAAACCGAAAACAAGCTTCCAAGTTGAAGATTACTTAAATTAAAGACCTCTAGGAATGTAGGTCTAAAAACCCTTGCTAATACATATGGTAATAAAAAAATTAATTCTCCCGAAAGTATTAATAGAGTTATACTTAAAAAAGAACCCTTTTTAAGAGTTGGATTTTCCAATTTACTTTTTTCTTACAATATACGTTAATTAACAAAGATTAAAAGTTCAATGAATGCAGTTAAGATTAGATCTCAAAACTTAGAATATTAATATAATACCTTCTGAATTTCTTTCCAGGTAATTAATTTAATGTTGTTTTTTATTAGCCCATTTTGAAATTGATCACTTGAAACTATATCATAATCTAAACTCCTCCATTTAGACCCATAATTGGGATGATCTATAGAGATTGATTTCATTTCAGGAGTGTCAAACCCTAAATGAACCACTAGCTGGCTTAATCCAGGTTTAATATTGTTCAGTACATCTAAGTAAAAAGCCTCCCATTCATTGAATTCTATTCCTTTTTGAGCCATATAAAAATTTTCAATTACAATAACATTTTTAGGTTTTGGAAAATTTTCATCAAAATGGACAGCTACCATTTTTGGAACAAAAACAGGTAACTTATTTTTTTCACCAACTTCTAAATAAACTTTAAACAAATTTTCATCAAAAAATAATGCTCCTTCATGACTATCTAAATGAGTAGGATTTATTCCAATTGATCTTGATAAATCAATTTGAGCTTGCAACTCTTTTTTTAATTCTGAAGGTTTTGCATTTAAAACAAACTGTTTTGAATTTTTAGAGAATTCGCCATTTTCATTTATTAAAGATGGAGTTTCATTTGGAGATAAAATACCATCCCACTTATAATCTTTCCATTCACTTGTTACGGTTAAATGAAGGCCTAAATCAATACTAGGGTTTTTAGTTGCAAACTGACCTACATCTGAAATATAATCACAAGGCATCATTATACTTCCAGAATTAACATATCCGTTTTGTAAAGCTTTAAAACTTGCTTGATTAACAGAGTTTGATAGTCCAATATCATCAGCGTGAATAATTAAAAGCTTATCACTTTTTAAATACCCAAGCTTTTCAGCTAATCCCTCGTATGGTTTATAATTCATTTTCCCTGAAATAAATTTAGCAGCAACCTTTAAATTATATATTGGAATTTCTTTGTATTCAAAATACCCAAAAGTCAAAAGTAAGAGGAGACTAATTGAAATAAAAAATAACATCAAAAGCTTAATAATTACTTTTTTAATTTTCAAAGAGGTTAAAATCATTATTAAAGCTTTTATAAATGAAAAACTACATCAATAGATGTAGTTTTTCAAAATTAATATTTTCAAAATTATCCTAAGTATGGATATGTGTAATCTGTTGGTGTAACGAACGTTTCTTTGATTAACCTCACTGATGTCCAACGTAATAAGTTTTGTGCAGAACCAGCTTTATCATTTGTTCCAGAAGATCTTCCTCCTCCAAATGGTTGTTGTCCAACAACAGCTCCAGTTGGTTTATCATTAATATAGAAGTTTCCAGCAGCATTTTCTAATGCTTTAGAAGCTTTTTCTACAATGTATCTATCGGTAGAAAAAATTGCTCCTGTTAGGGCATATTCTGTAGATTCATCAACTAATTTTAATGAAGCCTCCCATTCTGAATCTTCATATAAGTAAATAGTCATAACTGGTCCAAATAGCTCTGTAGTCATTGTCGAATACATTGGCGATTTTGCTAAAATAACTGTTGGCTCAATAAAGTAACCTACTGATTTATCGTATCCCCCACCAATAATAATTTCGGCATCATTATCTGCTTTGGCAGCATCAATAAATCCAGCTATTTTATCAAAAGAACCTTCATGGATTACAGCATTTACATAGTTTGATGGGTCCTCTGGAGAGCCCATTTTAATTTTATTTGTTTGTGAAATTAAATGCTCTTTAACTTCATTCCATAAAGATACAGGGATATAGGCACGAGATGCCGCAGAACATTTTTGTCCTTGATATTCGAAAGAACCTCTTGTTATTGCAGTTGCCACTTGTAAAGGATTTGAAGAATTATGAACCCAGATAAAATCTTTACCTCCAGTTTCTCCTACAATTCTTGGATATGTTTTATAATTATGAATATTATTACCTATTTGTTTCCATAAATCTTTAAAAACATGTGTTGAACCTGTAAAATGTAATCCAGAAAAATCTGGAGAAGCTAATACTGTGTCAGAAATCATTACCGGATCTCCATATACAACATTGATAACACCATCTGGCAAGCCAGCCTCTTTAAACATATCTACTATTACCTGTGCAGAGTATGCTTGATGATCAGATGGTTTCCAAACAACAACATTACCCATTAAGGCAGCTGCGGCAGGTAAGTTTGCAGCAATTGAAGTAAAGTTAAAAGGAGAAATTGCGTATATAAAACCTTCTAAAGGTCTATATTCAACTCTATTCCATATTCCTGGAGCTGAAGAAGGTTGATCTTTAAAAATGTCGGTCATGTATTGGACATTAAAACGAAAGAAATCTATCATTTCACAGGATGCATCAATTTCTGCTTGATGAACATTTTTAGACTGTGCAATCATTGTTGCGGCATTCATTTTTGCTCTGTAAGGCCCAGCTAATAATTCTGCAGCTTTCAAAAAGATAGAAGCACGTTCCGTCCAAGCAACACTAGACCAAGCCTCTCTTGCTGCTAACGCAGTTGAGATAGCAGAATCTACATGGGATTTATCAGCTATATGATATTGACCAACTATATGCTTATGATCATGAGGAGGTGTAATATTTCTTGTATTTTTTGTTCTAACCTCATCACCATTGATATGCATTGGCACGTCAATATTGCTATTAAACATTTTTTTATAAGTAGCTAATAATTCTTCTCTTTCTGGAGATCCAGGAGCGTATTCCTTTACTGGTTCGTTTACTGCTTTTGGAACATTAAAAAATCCTCTTGCCATTTTGTATATATTTAAATTTTATTCTATTAATTTTGACAACAAAGTTACAATATTTAATCAAAGAGTTTATTTGTTGTTAGGCTAAAAAAATAATTCAAAAATAATGTGTACTGTTACATATCTTCCGTTAGGAAACAATAAATTTATATTGACATCAAATCGAGATGAAAGTCCCACACGTAAAACAATTTCACCTACTAAATACGACGAGAATGGTGTACAGTTAATATATCCAAAAGATGAGATTGCCGGTGGTACTTGGATTGGTTTAAGTGAAAAAAATAGATTGGTTTGCTTGTTAAATGGAGGTTTTGAAATTCATAAAAGTAATGGCCCTTACAAAATGAGTAGAGGTTTGATTGTGAAAAAAATATTATCTTCCGTTAATTCAGTTTCATTTATAGAGGACTTTGTTTTTGATAAAATAGAACCATTTACTTTAATATTAGTTGATTGGAACACAACTTTAGAAACTCATGAATTGGTATGGGATGGTGTTACAAAACATTTTAAAAAATTACCACAAGAACCGAAAATTTGGTCTTCATCCACTTTGTATACTGAGAATATGAAGCGCTTAAGGAAAGAATGGTTTGCTAATTGGTTAATTGAAAACAAGAAATTCAAACAACAAGAAATAATCAATTTTCATACATCAACAGACAAAGGAACCAAAGAAACTTCTTTAAAGATGCATCGTGATTTTGTTGAAACAGTAAGTGTTACCTCTGTGAAAAAAGAGGATGATATTTGCCTTGTTTATACAGATATTTTAAAAAACTCAGTTTCTAAAGAAGTAATTTTTTTTTAATTTAATAACAAAGGCGTTATGAGTTGGAAAGTTGGAATAGCAACTTTAAATTTATCTAAATTCATCTGATTTATCATTGTATAATGTCCTTTCATTGCACCTAAATTAGAAGACAAAAAACAACCAGATGTGTAGGCGTAAGTATCATTTGGATTTAAGATAGGTGTTTGTCCAATAACCCCAGCTCCCTCTATAATCTCTGTTTTATTTAAGGTGTCAAAAATTTCCCAATGTCTTTCTGTAAGTTTTACAGTTTCATTAGAGTTATTTTCTATTGATATGGAGTACGAAAAATCATAGTACAAATTACCCCTACGATAACTTGTTCCGTTAAAAGTTGTATTAACAGAGATTTTAATACCTTTTGTTATATGTTCGATCATTATAGTAAAAATAGTTTTTTTGTTTAAAAAACACAAATATTTTTCAACTATCTATTTTGATTAAAAAAACCTTTACCAACCCCAATAACTCTTTCGTAAATACCTCCAAAAGCTTTGTAATACACAATAGCAGTATACTGGTTTTCTGTTTGATAAAAACTACCGTTGACTTCTCTTAAGTTAATCTTTTTATTAATTCCTACAGTTGCAAAACTATAGTTGTAAAAACCTTGTTTTAAAAGAAAATTTGCTTTGTAGGTATTACTGCTAATATCAAAATACATTCTGTTTTCTTTAGTTATTTTAAAATTATTAAAAGCACCAAAGACATATAGTTCTTTTTCTTTAAAGGGGGTTTCAACTTCTAATGAAAAATGCATCATTGCATAATCAGCTTCTGTTTTATTATTATTTCCTTCTAAAGTTCTTATTAAGAATTGACCATTAATGTCAGGGAAATAGGTGTATTTCTTAAACTCGTTGTATCTTAAGGGTTGAATATAGTGATGAAAAACATCTTTTTTTTCTATTCTTTGGATACCAACGCTTCTATTTCTAAGAATTTTAGTATCAAAATTATAATATTCATTATCACCCCAGAAATTTGTTTTATTCTTATAAGTATATAATAACTGATTTGATTTAAAAAATGTTGGGTTTAAATTATTAATTTTTTCATTCCAATTTTCATTTTTTAAAAGCACAACATTTATCTCTTGTCCAGGATTATTTATTTGTAGACTTGGATAATTTACAGACAATTGAATAGTTTGCTGAGTATTTACAGTTTTTGTGCTACGACTTCTTTCCACAGAAACTCCTACTATTGCTTTACTTTCATACAAGACAAACTTCCTTGAAAAAATAATATTATCGTATGGATCTAGGACGGATAGTAAATAATTTCCACTTTTGGTTATTACAGAATTTATATTAGGAATTTGAACACTGTAATGGGTGTAATTCTTTAAAGTGTTAAAAGAATTTGTCACTTCTAGTATTGTATTTTGATCAAAACCGTCAATATATTGACTGGTAAGCATTCGGCTTTCTTTCCAATCGCTAGTCATATGTTTTATCTTGTACTGATAGTTTTTACTATCAGCATCTAAATCATCAAAAGATAATTCTAAAATACTTCCTAAGGGGACGATAGAGCTATATGTCTTCTTTTGAAGAGGTTTTAACTGTATAGACTTTATTTGCTGAGCCAGAATATTTGTAGTAATCAACAGGAAAAAAGATATTACTCTCACCTTTAAAAACATATATAAATTTTCATCAAAAGTAATTTTTTTTACGCTCATAACACCAATGAACAAAACATTCTCTTTTTGGATTATTTAATTTCCTCTTTTTTTAGAGTCTTTAGCCTTAAATAATCTTCAAAAGTTGAATGAATTATTTTTTGTAGTTTAGTTATTTAGAACTAGTATAAATAATAATATTTAACAAATATATACAGTAGATTATATCAAAAATAAGAGGCAAAACCATTAAATTTGCATGATTTTTTTAGATAAATAAAATTAACAAAACCTATGTCAAAAGACATCAGTATAAAAAAAGGACTTGATATTAGCCTTGTAGGTGACGCAAAACAAGTAACCACTCAGATTTTAGCAGGTGGTGTTTATGCAATAAGACCCTCAGATTTTCACGGAATAACCGTTAAGCTAGTTGCCAAAGAAGGTTCAGAAGTAAAGGCTGGAGACACACTTTTTTATTCTAAAAGTGACGAACGTATTTTATTTCCAAGCCCTGTAAGTGGTAAGGTAACCGATGTTATTCGTGGAGAAAGAAGAAGAGTTTTAGCAATTATAATAGCTGGAAACATAACGCAAGAATATAAAGATTTTGGAGTAAAAGATGTAGATAAAATGTCTCCAGAAGAAGTAAAAAATCACTTATTATCCTCAGGTTGTTGGCCATTTGTAAAACAACGCCCTTACGATGTTATTGCAAATCCAAATCAATCACCAAAAGCTATTTTCATTTCTGCATACGATAGTGCTCCTTTAGCAGCTGATTTAGATTATACTCTTAAAGGGAAAGAATTGGAATTACAATTAGCTTTGACAGCAGTTGGTAAATTAAGTAAAGGGAAAGTACATGTTTCTGTCGGAGAAAACACAAATTCTCCCTTTAGTAATTTAGAGGGTATAGAGCTTCACAAAGTTTCTGGTCCTCACCCTGTGGGAAATGTTGGAACTCAAATTTCACAAATAGATCCTATAAATAAAGGAGAAGTTATCTGGGTAGTTTCACCTCAAGATTTATTAGTGATTGGAGAATTATTATTATCAGGAAAGTTAAATGTAACAAGAACAATAGCTTTAACAGGATCTAAATTCAATAAGCCTAAATATGTAACTGCTATTGCTGGAGCACAGATTAATGGTTTAGTTGAAAACAATTTAGAAAATAATAATACTAGAATCATAAGTGGTAATGTTTTATCGGGGAATCATATAAAAGAAGAAGATTTTATTGGTTATTATGATAATCAAATTACAGCAATACCAGAAGGAGATGATTATGAGTTTTTTGGTTGGAATAAGCCAATTTTTAATAAAATTTCTACATCTAGAGCACTTACTTTTTCATGGTTAACACCAAAAAAGAAATATGATTTAAATACAAATACCAACGGAGAACACAGGGCTTTTGTTATTACGGGCTCTTATGAGAAAGTTTTTCCGTTAGACATTTATCCTATGCAGCTATTAAAAGCCTGTATGTATAAAGATTTAGACGAGATGGAAGCTTTAGGAGCTTATGAAGTTGCTCCAGAAGATTTTGCACTAACAGAATTTATTTGTGTATCTAAACAACCTCATCAAAAAATAATACGTGAAGGTTTAGATTTAATGAGAGAAGAATTAGGATAAGGTTATGGGTTTAAAACAAAATTTACATATTTTAAAAGAGAAATATAAAGGAACTAAAATGGCACCTGCTTTTAATGCAGTTCATACCTTTTTATATTTACCAAATGAAGTAACCCAGGGAGGAACTCATATCAAAGCAGCTGATGATTTAAAGCGTACAATGAATATTGTAATTATGTCTTTAGTTCCATGTTTGCTTTTTGGAATGTTTAATGCAGGTTATCAGCACTATGAAGCTATAAAAGCTGCAAAAGGGATTACCTCAGAATTTACTGTATTAGGTTCTTTCCTAACAATGGATAATTTTTGGATTGGAATTATAAAAGTATTACCATTAGTAATTGTTTCATACGGAGTAGGGCTTTTAGTGGAGTTTATTTTTGCGATTATAAAAGGACATGAAGTTGAAGAAGGATACTTAGTAACCGGAATGCTAGTTCCATTAATTGTACCAGTAGATACTCCATTGTGGATGTTGTCTGTTGCAGTTGTGTTTGGAGTAGTAATTGGTAAAGAAGTTTTTGGTGGAACAGGAATGAATATTTTGAACCCTGCTCTAACAATCAGAGCTTTCTTATTTTTTGCATACCCAACTTGGATGTCTGGAGATAAAGTTTGGGTTTATGACGCTGTTGAAAAATCAGGAAGTGCAGATGCAATTTCAGGTGAAACAATGTTAGGGTATTATGCTAAAGCGGGTCAAGAATTAACTATTAAGGGAGCTAATGGTATTGCTGATGTTGTAACTACTTATGGAGATAGAGCTAATGAGTTATATTCTAATTGGGATAAATTTTTGGGGTTTATACCAGGTTCTGTAGGAGAAACATCAACATTATTAATCCTTTTGGGTGCTGCCATTTTAATTTTTACAAAAATTGGTAGTTGGAGAATTATTCTTTCCACCTTCATAGGAGCAGCGGTAATGGGGCTTATTTTTAATCAAATTGTAGCTGCAGGTATTATTACAGAATCAAGCAAGTTTTATGGATTAATGAACACCATTTGGTGGGAGCATTTAATGATTGGAGGATTAGCATTTGGAGCAGTATATATGGCCACAGATCCTGTAACAGCTTCACAAACAAATAAAGGAAAATGGATTTATGGTTTTCTAATTGGTTTTATTTCAATTATGATACGTGTATTCAATCCTGCATATCCTGAAGGAGTATTCTTAGCTATTTTATTAATGAATGTATTTGCACCAACAATTGACCACTATGTGGTTCAAGGGAATATAAATATGAGATTAAAACGTACTAAAGTTAAAACTGCCTAATTATGAGTAAGAGAACAGATAGTAACAGTTATACAATGATTTTCGCCATTATAATGGTTTTAGTCGTGGGTTCTTTGTTAGCCTTCTTTGCATCGTCTTTAAAACCAAATATTGACGAGAATAAAAGAATAGAAAAACAACAGAATATACTCTATGCAATGGGTGTAAACGAAAATGATGAATCTAGTGCAAATTTTGTTTCTACAGATATTGCAGGAACAGAATTTACAAAATATATAACCAAGCAATTAATAATTCAAGGTAACGAAATCACTGAGGATAATAAAGCTTATTTAATAGAGGTTAAAAAAGAACAGACTCTAGCAAAACAAGGGAAAAAAAGAAGATTGCCTTTATTTATTGGAGAAAAAGATGGTAAAACATTTTATGTAGCTCCGATAAGAGGTAAAGGTCTTTGGGATGCAATTTGGGGCTATGTTGCTATGGATAAAAATATGATCGTTCAAGGAGCTTATTTTGATCATAAAGGAGAAACTCCAGGTTTGGGAGCAAATATCAAACAACGTTATTTTATGGACGACTTTATTGGGGAACATTTACTAAATGAAAAAGGAGAATTTAAAGGTATTAGAGTTGCCAAAGGTAATAACGATCCAAAAAATTTAGAAAAGTTAGATTATGAAGTAGATGCGATAGCTGGTGCAACAATTACTGGTGATGGTGTCTCTGCAATGATAAAGAAAGACTTGGCAATGTATGTGCCCTATTTTAAAACATTAAAAAAATAATTTATGGGACTTTTATCAAAAAAAGACGCAAAATTAATTACAGATCCATTATTAGATAATAACCCAATTACTATTCAAGTATTAGGTATTTGTTCAGCATTAGCAATTACAGCAGAATTAGAAGCATCTATTGTAATGTCTGTTTCAGTAATGTTTGTATTAGGTTTAGGGAATGTTGTAATATCTTTAATGAGAAATATCATACCGTCAAAAATTAGAATTATAGTTCAATTAATTGTGGTTGCCACTTTGGTAATTATTGTTGATTTAGTGCTTAAGGCTTTTGCCTATGAACTAAGTAAAACATTATCTGTATTTGTTGGTTTAATTATTACAAATTGTATCATAATGGGGCGTTTTGAAGCGTTTGCTTTAGGAAATGGTCCATGGAGAGCTTTTTTAGATGGAATTGGAAACTCTATAGGATACGGTGCGATTTTAATTGTAGTTGGATTTTTTAGAGAACTTTTAGGTTCAGGAACCTTATTAGGAATAAAAGTTTTAGGTGATCCAATTGAAAAAACAGGATTATACGCTATAGGGTATGAAAATAACGGATTCATGTTATTATCACCAATGGCGTTAATTGTGGTAGGTATTATTATCTGGATACAGCGTAGTAAAAATACATCATTAATAGAAGAAAATTAAACCTTTACGTTTTTAAAATATAGAATATGGAGCATTTAGAATTATTTTTCAAATCGATATTTATAGATAATATGGTATTTGCGACATTTTTAGGAATGTGCTCTTACCTAGCAGTATCTAAAAAAGTTTCAACAGCTGTAGGTTTAGGAGCAGCTGTGATTTTTGTATTGGCAGTAACGGTGCCTTTAAACTGGTTATTAGATCAATATATTTTGCAAGAAGGTGCTTTATCCTGGTTAGGTGAAGAATATGCAGAATACGATCTAAGCTTCTTATCATTTATAATGTTTATCGCAACCATCGCAACAATGGTTCAGTTGGTTGAAATAATTGTAGAAAAATTTTCACCATCACTTTACAATTCACTAGGTATTTTTTTACCATTAATTGCAGTAAACTGTGCAATATTAGGAGGAAGTTTATTTATGCAATCTCGTGAAATACCTACACTAGGGTTATCATTAACATATGGTATAGGATCTGGAATTGGTTGGTTTTTAGCAATCTTAGCGATTGCAGCAATTCGAGAAAAAATACGATATTCTAGTGTTCCACCAGCTTTAAGAGGTTTAGGAATCACTTTTATAATTACAGGTTTAATGGCAATCGGTTTTATGAGTTTTGGGGGAATGTTAACAGGTGGAGATGAAGAGAAAAAAGAAATATCAAAAGTAGATTCAAAGATTGAAAAAAAAGAATTAATTACAGAAGACGCTAAAGAAATTGTAGCAGACAACACAAATACAAACAAGCAGTAATATGATATTAGCAGCAGGTACTTCAGGAACTATTTTAGCAACAGTAGTGGCTTTTTTAGCTATTGTTTTGTTATTAGTAACGTTATTATTATTTGTAAAACAAAAACTATCACCATCGGGTCCAGTAACAATCACAATAAATGGAGAAAAGAAAATTGAAGTTGCTTCAGGTAGTACGCTCTTGACAACTTTAGGGAATGAGAAAATATTCTTACCCTCAGCATGTGGAGGTGGAGGTTCATGTGTTCAATGTGAGTGTCATGTTAACGCAGGTGGAGGAGAGGCTTTGCCAACAGAAACACCTCATTTTACACGGAAAGAATTAAAACATGGTATTCGATTAGCTTGTCAAGTTAAAGTAAAACAAGACATGGATATTTCTATTCCTGAAGAAATTTTTGGAATAAAAAAATGGGATGCAACAGTCGTTAGGAACTATAACGTAGCCTCATTTATTAAAGAATTTGTTGTTGAAATCCCACAAGATATGGGCTATAAAGCAGGAGGATATATTCAAATTGAAATTCCACCCTGTGAGGTAAAGTTTGCTGATATGGATATAACAGCTCATCCAGAAGAGCATGACACTCCAGATAAGTTTAAAGCAGAATGGGACAAATTTAAATTGAGACCATTAGTGATGAAGAATAAAGAAGTTATTGAAAGAGCTTATTCTATGGCCTCTTATCCTGCAGAAGGAAGAGAAATCATGTTAAATGTTCGTATAGCAACTCCCCCATTTGATAGATCAAAAGGAGGCTGGATGGATGTAAATCCTGGTGTTGCATCTTCATATATTTTCGGTTTAAAGAAAGGGGATAAATGTGTGATTTCAGGTCCTTATGGAGAATTTTTCATTAATGAATCTGAAGCAGAAATGTTATATGTTGGAGGTGGTGCAGGAATGGCTCCAATGCGTTCTCATTTATACGAATTATTCAGAACATTAAAGACTGGTAGAAAAGTAACTTATTGGTATGGAGGACGCTCTAAGGCAGAATTATTTTATATAGAGCATTTTAGAGCTCTAGAAAAAGATTTCTCTAATTTTAAATTCTTTATTGCCTTGTCAGATCCTTTAGAGACTGATAACTGGAAAGTAAAAAAAGATATTAATGATTCTGAAGGAGATGGTTTTATAGGATTTATTCATAATTGTGTTATTGAAAATTATTTAAGTCATCATGAGTCACCAGAAGATATGGAATTATATTTTTGTGGTCCACCTTTAATGAATAAGGCAGTCCAAAAAATGGGAGAAGATTTTGGTATGCCAGATGAAAATATTCGTTTTGATGATTTTGGAGGCTAATTTCTGATTTTATAAAAAGTATTTAAAAAAGCTGATTCAGAATTGAATCAGCTTTTTTATTATAATTATCAACCTAGTTCTCCGAAGATTCATAAAAATCAAATATTTGTACATTCACAGTAAAATAATTAGGATAACATTATACTACAATAGTTTTTCTTTACACTCTAAAATTAAAAACAGGGGTTTGAATCACAAGTTTCAGGTGGGAATTTTTAATAGAATTTGAAATAAATTATGATTAAGTCTAATCACCAATTTATGAATAAACATTTTTACTTTCTCAAGATGTTTTATGATAAACTTATTAGAGATAGATTATAAAGTCACGATTCCATTAAATACATTCAAAAGTTAAAAGACCTTTTAGAAAGGTAAAATTCTAAGAAAGTGTACCTTCGCAAAAAATTAAGAGTATGATTAAATTCGAAGAATTAGATTTATCCAACCAACTTCAATATGCCATAGATGATTTAGGTTTTGTAAATCCAACCCCAATTCAAGTAGAAGCTTTCCCCGTGGTAAGGTCTGGTAAAGACGTTGTAGGAATTGCACAAACAGGAACTGGAAAAACATTTGCATATATGTTGCCAATTCTTCGTGATTTAAAGTACTTAAAAACAGATCATCCTAGAGTTCTGGTTTTAGTGCCAACCAGAGAACTTGTTTTGCAGGTAGTAGATGAAATAGAAAAGTTGTCAAAATATATTAATGTTCGTGTTTTGGGCGTTTATGGTGGTGCTAATATCAACACACAAAAACAATCCATTGCTCAGGGCCAAGATATAATTGTAGCTACTCCAGGCCGTTTATATGACTTAGGACTAAGTAATGTTTTAAAGTTAAAAACAATTCAAAAATTAGTCATCGACGAAGTGGATGTTATGTTAGATTTAGGATTTCGTTTTCAGCTTTTAAATATTTTTGATTTGCTTCCAGTAAGAAGACAAAATGTAATGTTTTCTGCTACGATGACTCAAGATGTAGATGATTTAATTTTAGATTTCTTCAAAAATCCAGAAAAAATTTCTATAGCAGTTAGTGGAACTCCATTAGATAATATTATACAAGAAAGTTATAGTGTTCCAAATTTTTTCACAAAGGTAAATTTATTAAACAATTTATTAAGAAATAAACAAACGTTTAATAAAGTGCTAATTTTTGTTGCCTTCAAGAGAAC
Source organism: uncultured Polaribacter sp. (assembly GCA_913047375.1). GTDB lineage: Bacteria > Bacteroidota > Bacteroidia > Flavobacteriales > Flavobacteriaceae > Polaribacter. The sequence goes on along the minus strand of CAJWTV010000013.1, from coordinate 28,084 downwards.
TGCAGATATGCTATTTAAACATTTAGAAGAAGTCTTTGGTAGCGAAACTTGTGTTATTCATTCCAATAAAACTCAAAACTATAGAATACGTTCTATTCGTCAATTCGACGAAGGGAGTAATCGTATTTTAGTTGCTACAGATGTAATGGCTCGTGGTCTAGACTTTGATGAAGTATCTCATGTAATAAATTTTGATACACCAGATTTTCCTGAAAACTATATGCATAGAATTGGTAGAACTGGTAGAGCAGAAAAAGAAGGTAAAACGATTCTATTCTCAACTAAAAAAGAACTTGAATTTAAAGAAGAAATTGAATCTTTAATGGATTTTAAGATTCCTGTTTTAGAAATTCCAGAAGAAGTAGAGATTTCTACTCTATTAACAGAGGATGAACGACCAAGAGAAGATCAAGGGATTTCTAAAAATAGAACAAGTTTAGAATATGTTCCTGGCCCTGCATTTCACGATAAAAGCGAGAAAAATAGTAAAACTAATCAAGGAGGTTCATATCGTAGAGAAATTGCTAAAAAATACAAAAAACCAAAAACTCGTGGTGATAAAAATTACAATTTAAGAAATAAGAAAAAATAGATAATGCAGGTTTTAACAGCTCAAGAATTGCACAACCTTGCCATGAATATAGTGGGTAAGAAGTTAGAGAAAATGGGGTATGAGTTTCAAGCAATAAATAGCAAGCTTAAAAGACATCCTCAATTTGTGCTATTTAAAAAATCGGAAGAAACTATTTTTGTTTTAGTTAAAGCTACAAATAACATCCAAAATCCAGAAGAATATGATGTTTTATGGATGGAGACTTTTAAGGAGCATGCTAAAAAGCAAAATGCTAAAGTTTGGTTTGCTGGAGTTGGTATTGCTAATGCAGAAAGTGTAGAGAATCCTGTCTTTAAAAACCAACCCTATTATGTTGCTTTTGAGGATTTTATAAAGATTTTAGAATAATATTTTCATCATCATTAGATGAATTACTTTTTTAAACTTAAAAGACAAAAAAAATAAATTTAAAGCATAAAAAAAACCACCTATTTGGTGGTTTTTTTTATGCTTTAAATTTATTTAGTCTGCTTTTTGTTCTAATAAATCAAAGAACTGCTGTAATCTCGGTAAAATTATAATTTTTGTTCTTCTATTTTTAGCTTTATTCGCATCTGTATCATTAGGTGCAACAGGAACATAACTACTTCTACCTGTAGCAGATAATCTTTCTGGTTTCACACCATATTTATATTGTAAAATTCTAGTTATTGAGGTAGCACGTTTTGCAGATAAATCCCAATTGTCTTGTAAGAATGCTGTTTTGATTGGAGTAGCATCTGTATGGCCTTCTACCATTACATCCATTTGTGGTTGATCATTAATCACTTTTGCAATTTTCTCTAATACTGTATATGCCTTTTCAGTAACATTATAGCTTCCGCTTTTAAATAATAACTTATCGGCAATAGATATAAAAACTACGGTTTTTTCAACATTTACCTCAATATCATCATCCTGTATACCATCTGTAAGGTTTTTTGTTAAATGATATTTTATAGCTAAATTAATAGAATCTTTTTGAGTCATTGCCTCTCTTATCCCATTAATAAATTTATCTTTTTCACTTAATTGAGAAATGACAGTTTTAATATTGTCTGACGAAGACTGTGTTAAAACTGTTAAGTTTTCTACTTGTTTTAAAGCAGTTTTTTTATCTTCTTTTAAAGATTTAACTTGTTCTGCTAGTGCATAAGCCTTGGCATCTTCTTTATTTTTTTCAATTATACATTTCTGCAAGTCAGCTTTTGTATCTACTAGTTCTGTTTTGGCGCTTTTATGTTTCGTTTGTAGTGCTACGAATTCTTTTTTTGAGACACATCCGTTAAAAACTATAACAGATAAAAGCAATAAGGTTATTTTTTTCATTTTCTATTTTTTAAAACAATCACCCAAATTTAATAAAAAGCATCTACAATTACTTTAATTAACTTTGATTTGTGATAACTTTATGTATTATTTTTGTTTTTAAATTTAAAAATTAAATGAAAAATTTTCTTCTGATCGCTATTATAATTAGTCTTTTGTGTTCTTGTGAGTCAATACAAAAACAAACTGATTTCCGAATAACCGGTAGTGTTTTCGGCACTAGCTATTCAATAATATATTTAGAAACGCCTGTAAATTACCATTCATCGATTGATAGTTTATTTTATTTGGTAAATAAATCGACGTCTACTTATCTACCAACATCAGATATTTCCCTTATTAATAAAGGAGATACAACAATAGTAGCAGATTCTATTCTTTTAGAGTTATTAGAAAAATCAAAGAAAATATTTTTAAAAACTAACGGTTATTTTGACCCTACTGTTGGTAATTTGGTTAATGCTTGGGGTTTTGGCCCTAAAAAAGAAAAAAGCAATTTAGATTCTTTAGATGTTTTAAAGCAGATGGAGCTTGTTGGATTTGATAAAATTAACGTAATTAATAATAAAGTCATAAAAGCAAATCCAAATATTTATTTAGATTTTAATTCAATAGGAAAAGGTTTTGGAATTGATATTATTGCGCGTTTTTTTGATAGTAAGGATATTGATAATTATATGATAGAAATTGGAGGTGAAATTAGAGCGAAGGGAATAAAAAGAAATGGAAACCCTTGGAGAGTACAAATTGAGAATCCAACAAAAAATGACACAAGAGAAGCCTTTACTTATGTTAATCTATCCAATAATTCTATGGCTACTTCTGGAAATTATAGAAAGTTTAGAATAGCAGAAAATGGACAAAAATATGTACACACAGTAAATCCTAAAACAGGTTTTGCAACTGAAACTAATTTGCTGAGTGTATCTGTTATAGGGGCATTAGATTGTGCTGATGTAGATGCATATGCTACAGCATTTATGGCTATGGGCTTAGAAAAGGTTAAAATATTTTTAAAAGAGAATCTAGAGATTAAGGTAATTTTAATTTATCTAGATGAAAAACAAAAATTAGTGAGTTATTCTAACTTATAGCATACCGGTAAAATCTCATTTTTCATTAAACAAAATCGTTTTATTTCTTTTTGCTCCATCTTCTTTGTATAATCGATCTCTTCAACTTTAAATCCAATGGCACGTAACTTCTCAAAATAATCAAGGCCATAAATCCTTACATGATCATATTGTCCAAATATTTTTGCACGCTCTTTTTTATCTACAATCGTATTGTCTTCAAAAGTTTTTTTTCTAGAGAGATCCTGTGGTATTTGGAAAATACCCATTCCACCTGGCTTTAAGACTCGGAATAATTCTTGCATAGCCCTTGTATCGTCTGCGATATGCTCTAAAACATGATTACAGAAAATTATATCGTAACAATTATTTTCAAAAGGGAGGTTGCAAATATCTGCCTTGACATCTGCAATTGGCGACTTTATATCAGAAGTTGTATAATCTAAATTATTTTGGTTTCTGAAAATATCTAAGAAACATTGTTCGGGTGCAATATGCAAAACCTTTTGCTTTTGTTTGGAAGTGAAAAAATCAGTTTCGTCTCTTAGGAAAAGCCACATTAAACGATGTCTCTCTAATGATAATGTTGATGGAGAAAGTGCGTTTTCTCTTTGTTTTCCATACCCATAAGGTAAAAATTTGCGATAACTTTTTCCATCAATAGGATCTGTATATCTATCTCCTTTTAAGTAAAAACTAATTATGGGTTTAACCCAATAACTAATCTTTATTAAAATTGGACGAGGAATTGTATTTAAAATTGTTTTGAAAAATGACATCTATTGTTGTAAATTCTGCCTAAATTCATTTTCTTCATCACTCTTAATGCCAAGAGCGTCATAAATATACTTAAATGTAGAAAGTAACTCTGGTTTACCATTTACAATAGCAACATCATGTTCAAAATGAGCTGATGGTTTATTATCTAAAGTAGTGATTGTCCAACCATCTGAATGTTGTCTAATTTTGTGAGTTCCTAAATTTATCATTGGTTCTATTGCAACAACCATTCCTTCTGTAAATTTTTTCCCTCGGCCTCTTTTACCATAGTTTGGCATTTCTGGATCTTCATGCATTTCTTTCCCTAATCCATGACCAACAAGCTCCCTTACAACGCCGTAACCATTATCTTCTGCAAATTTCTGTATAGCAAATCCAACATCACCAACACGGTTTCCCGCTTTAAATTCACGAATACCTTCGTACAAACTTTGTTTTGTTGCATCTAATAATTTTTCAATATCCGAAGTAATTTCACCAATAGCAAAGGTGTAAGCATGATCTCCGTAAAAACCATTTTTTAAAGCACCACAATCTATAGAAATAATTTCACCTTCTTTTAAAGTTGTTTTATTTGGAATTCCGTGAACTACCTGAGAGTTTGGACTCATACATAGTGTATTAGGAAAATCATATAACCCTAAAAATCCAGGTATTGCTCCTTCTGATCTTATGAAATCTTCTGCTAATTTATCTAAATATAAAGTGGTTACACCAGGTTTAACTTCATTTGCTAACATGCCTAGTGTTTTAGAAACTACCAAAGCACTCTCGCGCATAATTTCTATTTCTTCTCTTGTTTTTACTTTAATCATCTTAAAAAATTAAAGTTCAAAGTTAATCTAATTTAAATAAAAGAGATTATTATTTACTAGTATCATAAGAATGTTTATAGGGAATACCCGAAACAATTTTTAAGATATCTTTTTCTAAATTATCTCTTGAATATTCTACGTAACGACCTATTTCTTTAGATTTTTTATAAAATATAAAAGTTGGAACTTTCATAATATTAAAACCTTCTTGTAAATTATTAGGTGTCTTTTTTCCACGATTTACAGTAACTAATTCAAGCTTTTTCATTTTAAAGTTGGCTAACATTAAAATTTTAAATAATCGAGGTGTTTCTCTTTTACTATCTCCACACCAAGTTCCCATGAATCCTTTAATTGTAACTCCTTTTAATTCCTTTTTTAACATCTCGATAGTAGTCTGATCTGGAGTATAATCATCAAATTTTTGATCAAACCAAGCTTTATAAGGCTCTTGATTAAAAGACTCTCTATCTGCAAAACCGATTAAATCTCCAGATTTATTTTTTACTGCAGTAACTTTCTGTTGCGCATTACAGGAAGCTAAAATCCCGATAATAACGATTAAAATTATTTTTTTCAATACTTCTTTTTTAAAATTATAAGAGTGATTTTTGTGTCATCTCTTTTGGTTTTTTCACACCCATTAAATGTAAAATAGTGGGAGCGATATCGCCCAATATACCGCTTTTTATTGACTTTAATTGCTCGTCTATAAGGACAAAAGGCACAGGGTTTGTAGTGTGAGCTGTATGTGGACTTCCGTCGGGATTTATCATGGTCTCACAGTTACCGTGATCTGCTATTAATAGTGTTGTATAGCCGTTTTTAATACCTGTTTCAATCACTTCTTTCGCACATTTATCGACTGTTTCACAAGCCTCTATAGCTGCCTCCATTATTCCTGTATGACCAACCATATCGCCATTTGCAAAATTCAAACAAACAAAATCAGTTTCTTTTTTTTCTAAATCAATACACAAAGCTTCAGTTAATTCGTGTGCACTCATTTCTGGTTTTAAATCATAAGTAGCGACCTTTGGTGAGTTTTTTAAAATTCGAGATTCACCTTCAAAAGGAGCCTCTTGTCCTCCAGAAAAGAAAAAAGTTACATGTGGGTATTTTTCTGTTTCTGCTATTCTAACTTGTTTTTTTCCGGCATTAGATAAAACTTCACCTAAAGTATTTTTAATATTATCACTATTGTAGATTACATTAATATTATTAAAACTTTTATCATATAAAGTAATTGTCGTAAAATATAAATCCATTTTCTTCATCCCGAAATCAGGAAAATTATTTTGCGACAATACGTTTGTAAGTTCTCTACCCCTGTCTGTTCTGTAATTAAAAAATAGCACTACATCTCCTTCTTTAATTAATGCTTTTGGATTATTATTTTTATCTGTTATAATAATTGGTTTATGAAATTCATCTGTTACGCCAGTATCATAGTTTTTATTTATCGTTGCTAAAACATCTTTTGTTTTTGCACCTATTCCATTCACTAAGCAATCATAGGCTATTTTAATTCGTTCCCATCTATTATCTCTGTCCATGGCGAAATAACGTCCTGTTACAGAAGCTAATTCACCTGTAGTCTTTTTCATGTGCTCTTGAATATCATTAATAAAATAAGAGCCAGATTTAGGGTCGCAGTCTCGACCGTCAGAAAAAGCATGTAAATACACATTTTCTATTTCATTTTCATTGGCAACATCCAAAATGCCTTTCAAATGATTAATATGAGAATGAATTCCACCATCAGAGACTAAGCCTAATAGATGAACATTTTTATTATTTTTCTTTGCGTATTTAAAGGTATCCAACAAAGACTTTTCCTTCCCTAAAGTTTTTTCTTTTATAGCTTTATTAATTCGGGCTAAGTTCTGATAAACAACTCTTCCAGCACCTAAATTCATATGACCAACTTCAGAGTTTCCCATTTGACCTTCAGGCAAGCCAACATGCTTTCCATCAGTTCTTAATTCTGCATGTGAATATTTTTTATATAAAGAATTGATATAAGGTGTCTTTGCATTATAGATTGCAGAGACTTTTGGGTCTTGGGTAATACCCCATCCATCCAATATCATTAGTATTACTTTTTTATTCATTTTGCTGTTTTCAATAGTAAAAGTATGAAAGATTTTTATACGTTTTTTATATTTCTACGAAACCGTTAAAGTAAGGTAACAATAATAACTCTGAAGATGAATTCTTTAAACTTATTTCATCTCTCAGGTATATGCTCTGTTAAGATATTCAATTTTATCATTATTATGTTAAATTCAGAAATAGAGTCTTAAAAAGCTGTAAATTTACAATGCAAAAAAAGTATATTTATGAAATCTCTTTATGAGTTAAATAATGTTACAAGCAAGTTGCCTATACACTTACATAAGTTTATAGTTAATCAGCAATATAGCAATTATACTCCTCAAAACCAGGCTGTTTGGAGGTATGTGATGCGTATGAATGTTGATTACCTAAGCAAAGTAGCACATAAATCTTACCTAAAAGGGCTAGACATTACTGGAATATCTATAGAAGAAATTCCAAAAATGAACGGTATGAATAGAATTTTAAAAGAAATTGGCTGGGCAGCAGTTTCTGTTGATGGATTTATACCTCCAAATGCTTTTATGGAGTTTCAAGCGTATAATGTTTTGGTTATTGCTGCTGATATGAGGACTATAAATCATATTGAATATACTCCTGCACCTGATATAATTCATGAAGCAGCTGGGCATGCGCCAATTATTTCAAATCCAGAGTATGCAGAATATTTAAGACGTTTTGGTGAAATTGGTAGTAAAGCAATTTCTTCAACTAAAGATTATGAAATATATGAAGCTATTCGTTTATTATCAATTTTAAAAGAGAATCCAAATTCATTACAAAATGAAGTCTTAGCAGCTCAAAAAAATGTAGAATTTTTACAAGAAAATATGGGAGAGTTATCTGAAATGGCTCAGATAAGAAACTTACATTGGTGGACAGTAGAATATGGACTTATAGGAACTATAGATTCACCTAGAATATATGGAGCAGGTTTACTTTCTTCTATTGGAGAGAGTAATTGGTGTATGAAAAATGAAGTTAAGAAACTACCATACTCAATAGATACAGCTTGTGTAAATTTTGATATTACAAAACCCCAACCACAATTATTCATAACTCCAGATTTTGCTTATTTAAGCCTAGTTTTGGAAGAGTTTGCAAATACAATGGCAATAAGGACTGGAGGTTTAAATAGTTTGCAAAAATTAATAAATTCCAAAAATTTAGGCACGATAGAATTAAGTACTGGGATTCAAATTTCAGGAATATTCACGAACGTTATAAAGTATAAAAACAATAAAGTTGCATATTTTCAAACAACTGGATTAACTGCTCTCTGTTCAAAAGATAAAGAATTGATAGGACATGGTATTGATTGTCACAAGAATGGTTTTGGAAGTCCAATCGGAAAATTAAAAGGGATTAATTTACAAATTGAAGACATGAGTCCAAAAGATTTAAAGGCTTATGGTATTTATGAAGGGGAGTTTATAAAATTAGAGTTTGAGAGTGGTGTAAAAATTCAAGGAAAAGTGATTACGGGGACAAGAGATTTAAAAGGTAAAATTTTATTAATTTCTTTTACTGATTGTAAGGTTACTTATTATGACCAAGTTCTTTTTAAGCCAGAATGGGGTATTTATGACATGGCAATTGGCAAGGAAGTAGTTTCTGGATTTTCGGGATCAGCAGATGTAAGATCATTCAATGATCAGTCTAAAGTCTCTAAAGTAAAAACTCAAAAAATTAAATATTCAAAAGAAGAAGAAGGATTATATAAACTTTATGATCAAGTTAAAGAAATTAGAAACTCAAATTTATTGAATGAAAAGAGTTTAATAAATATTTATAAGATTCTTAAAAATCAATATTCTTCTGATTGGTTATTACCTTTAGAAATTTACGAATTAGCAATAAGAAATGACTATGCTTTTTCAGATCAAGTACATGAGTATTTAATTAACTTACAGGATAATAAGAGTTTTAAAAAATTAATTCAAAATGGATTAAAATTAATTCAAAATCATTAAGCATATAATTATGGGATTATTTGGAACGTTTAGCCAGAAAAATGAAACTAATGAAATTAAAGAATATTTAGAAAAGGGGGCTGTTATTTTAGATGTAAGAACCAAAGAAGAATGGGATGATGCTCATGGAAAAAAATCTAAACATATTGTTCTGACAACTATTCCTTTTAACTTGGAAGAAATAAAGTCTTGGAATAAGCCAATTATTGCTGTTTGTAAGAGTGGTGGTAGGAGTGCGCAAGCAACACAGTTTTTAGTGAATAATGGCTTTGACGTTATTAACGGAGGACCTTGGCAGAATGTAGATCAATATATAGATTGATTTAAATACTTAACAATTTCTTCTAGAACGCTATAAATGGATATTTACGAGTTATTTCATTCTTTTTGTGAGACAAATTGATTAAGAATTTTTCATGTTGCTTAGAATAAATATTAAAAGGTCTATGAATAATCCCCTTTTGGATGGTATCTATTTCATTCATAGTTTCTCTAGTCTTATTTTCAATAAAAGTTGTGTGAAAACGCTCCCAAATATAATTAATGGCAGTTGTATTTGGATGAATCATATCTTCTTTATAAAACCTATAATCTCTTAGTTCATCCATCATGATTTCATAACTTGGGAAGTAACGAATATTAATTCGGTCTGAGCTGATAATATTATGAATTGCAGAAATTAAGTGTGATTTACTTAATGTGTTTTCTGTGAATCCATCTTTTAAATGGCGGATTGGGGAAACTGTAAAAATAATATTTATTGATGGATTTACTGATTTTATAAGATCAATAATTACTTTCAAACTTTTAGTAATTTCATCAGTAGTTAGTATTTCTTTTATAAAATTTTTCTGAGGAATTTTATGACAATTTGCAACGATATTATTTGTTTCAATAAAACGGTAGACCCAAGAAGTACCTAATGTAATTATTAGATGATTTGCTTCTTTTAGAGCATTATTTGTTATAGATATCGCTGTATTTAAATTATTTAAAACATCACTTTTTGTAATTGAGCTCAGATTTGAATGAGAGTCAAAACAGTGCCAATGCTCATTTTGAAAGACTAAATCATTTTCAGAATATTTTTTTTGGTTAATTCCGTTTGTAATTAATTTTTCTATCGCTTTTGGATGAAATAAAATTCCAAATGGATTTCGAATTGTTTTAAACTTAAAGTAATCTAATTTATTACCGATGTTTTCTGAAAAGCAAGATCCTAAAAGAACTATTTTAGAGTTATAAGAAATTGTATTTATTTTTTCTTTTTCAATAGAAAAATCAGTGAATAATTTCATGTTAATATTTTAAAAACTTAGCTGTTATATTAAATAATCTTTTGCTTTTTCTAATGCCTTTGTTATTCCTTCCGGATTTTTTCCTCCCGCTGTAGCGAAAAAACTTTGACCACCACCACTACCTTCAATTAGTTTACCTAATTCCCGAACAACTTTCCCGGCATCATAACCACGCTCTTCTATTAACTCTTTTGAGATATAGCAAGTTAACATAGCTTTTTCTTTAGATGGAGCCGACGCAATTAATAAAAAAAGATTTTGATATCTTTTACCTAAACTAAAAGCAAGATTTTTAATTCCATTAGCATCTAGATCTAGTTTAATTCCTAAAAACTGTACGCCATTTATTTCTTGTAATTTATTTTTAATATCACCTGTTAAATTCTGAGCTTTATCTCTTAATAATTGCTCAATCTGTTTTTGTAAAGCAAGATTTTCATTTTGTAATTTTTGAACTGATTTTAGAGGTTCTTTAGTATTATTTAATAAGTTCTTAATTTTAGATAACTCATTATTACTATTAGAGTAAAAATCTTTAACGGCATTATTTGTAATTGCTTCAATTCTTCTAATCCCGGCTGCAACTGCTCCTTCAGATTTTATTTTAAAACTCCAAATATCTCCTGTATTTTTAACATGTGTACCTCCACACAACTCAATAGATTCTCCAAACCTTATTGCACGAACAGTATCTTCATATTTTTCACCAAATAAAGCTATAGCTCCTTCTGAAATTGCATTTTCCATTGAAATATTTCTCTTTTCCACCATAGAAAGTTTATCCGAAATCCTTTGATTTACATAGTTTTCTATCTTACTTAATTCTTCTGAAGTTACTTTTGAGAAATGTGAAAAATCAAAGCGTAAATATTTAGAATTAACACCAGAACCCTTTTGTTCCACATGCTTTCCTAGCACATCTCTTAACGCCTGGTGTAGTAAATGTGTCCCTGTATGATTACATTCCGTATCATGACGTTGTTTCTTATTAACAACGGCCTTAAAACTCTCGTTAATATGTTTTGGTATGTTTTTGGTAAAGTGAATGATTACATTATTTTCTTTTTTAGTATTTAAGATATAAACAATATTACCTTTTATATCCTCTAAGGAGCCTTTGTCACCAATTTGGCCTCCACCTTCTGGATAAAAAGGAGTGGAATTGAAAACTAATTGAAACATCTCACCATCCTTTCTAGAGACAACTTTTCTATAGCGAGTTATCTTTACATTACTATCTAAAGAATCATATCCTATAAACTCTTCAGATGTTTCAGTTAAAACAGTCCAATCATCTGTAGTTATTTCACTAGCAGCTCTTGATCTATTCTTTTGCTCCTGCAACTCTTTATTAAATCCTTTTTCATCTATAGTGAATCCTTTTTCAGATAGAATTAAAGCAGTTAAATCAATTGGAAACCCAAAAGTATCATATAACTCAAATATTTTATCTCCAGAAATCTCTTTGCTATTTGAATTCTCAATTATTCTATCTAATAAAACTAGTCCTTGATCTAAAGCTCTTAAAAATGAAATTTCCTCTTCTTTAATAACATTTTCTATAAGTTTTTTCTGTGCTTTTAGTTCTGGGAAAGCATTTCCCATTTTATCACATAAAACTGAGACTAATTCATAAATAAAAGGTTCTTTTTTATTTAAAAAAGTAAAACCGTAACGCACCGCTCTTCTTAGAATTCTTCGGATTACATATCCAGCTCCTGTGTTACTTGGTAATTGTCCATCTGCTATGGAAAAAGAAACAGCTCTTACGTGATCAGAAATTACACGTATTGCAATATCTTGTTGTTTATCTGTGCCGTATTTAGTGTTAGAAATTAGTTCAATTTTTTTAATGATTGGTTGAAAAACATCTGTATCATAATTCGATTTCACACCTTGTAATACCATGCACAATCGTTCAAAACCCATTCCAGTATCGATATGTTTATTTGGTAAATCTTCTAATGAGCCATTAGCTTTTCTATTATATTGCATAAAAACGAGATTCCAAATTTCTACAACATGTGGATGGTCTTTATTTACTAAGTCTTTACCAGGCGTTTTTAGTTTTTCTTCCAAAGAACGAATATCAATATGAATTTCAGAACAGGGCCCACAAGGTCCTTGCTCCCCCATTTCCCAAAAATTATCTTTCTTACTCCCCATTATGATTTGATTTTCTGGAATCAGTTCTTTCCATAAATCATAAGCTTCTTGATCAATTTTTAAATTATCTGAGTCATTACTACCTTGAAAAACACTAACATATAATGAATTTTTCTCTATTTTATAGACCTCTGTTAGTAATTCCCAAGCCCAAGAGATAGCTTCTTTTTTAAAATAATCTCCAAAAGACCAGTTTCCTAACATTTCAAATAAAGTATGATGATAGGTATCGTATCCAACTTCTTCTAAATCATTGTGCTTACCAGATACACGTAAACATTTTTGAGAATCTGTTAATCGACTATTTTTTGGCTTCCCGTTTCCTAAAAAGAATTCTTTAAATGGTGCCATTCCTGAATTAACAAAAAGTAAAGTTGGGTCGTCTTTTGTGACCATCGGTGCCGAAGGGACTATGGTATGGGATTTATCTTTAAAAAAATCTAAAAACTGAGAACGTATTTCTTGAGATTTCATAAAAAATGATTATTTCCGATTGGAAGAATTAGGTTAATTTATTTTTAAATATAACAACTAAAAAAGTTAGTTGTAAAACATTTTGTAAATTTGAAGAGTTTTCTTTTAGGAAATCACTTAAAAGTACAAAAATAGTATATTTAAGATTATGGCGAAAGTAAAATATTTTTATGATGCAGATACTCTGTCTTACAGAAAAATAGAGAAGAAAAAAAGCGATTATATTAAAAGATCCTTTTTTTTATTTTTAGCAGCAGTGCTATTTATGATTCTTGGTTTTCTAGGTCTTAGTCAGGTTCTAATAACTCCATCCCATAGAGCCGACAAAGTTGAACTTGATAATTTAAAATTTCATTATAAATTAATTAATAAGCGTTTAGATCAAAGCGCTGCAGTTTTAGGACAACTTAAAGAAAGGGATAATAATATTTATAGAACTTATTTTGAGACAGACCCAATATCAGATGACGTTAGAAAAGCTGGTTTTGGTGGAGTTAACAGATATAACGCACTTGATGGATTTGATAATTCCAAGATGATCAAAGATCTTACAAAAAATGTAGATATTCTATCAAAACAAATAGCTGTTCAGTCTAAATCTTTAGATGAAATTGTAACTTTAGCTAAAGAAAAAGAGAAGATGTTAGCTTCCATACCTGCAATTCTACCCATAAAAAAAGGAGGATTTTATGTAGCTTCTGGGTATAAAATGAGAATGCATCCTATTTTAAAAATACGGAAGCTTCACAAAGGAATGGATTTTACAGCACCCAAAGGGACTCCAATTTATGCGTCAGGAAGTGGTAAAATATATAGAGCTCAAAGGAGTAGTACATTTGGAAAAGTAGTATATATAGATCACGGTTATGGGTATAAAACAATCTATGCACACATGAGTAGAATGGTCGTTAGACGAGGTCAGCAAATTAGACGTGGTGATTTAATAGGTTATGTAGGTAGCACAGGATTGTCAGTTGCCCCACATTTACATTATGAAGTTCATAAAAACGGAAGACCCCTTAATCCTATTAGCTTCTATTATGGAGACTTAACCCCCGAGGAATTCTTGGCCATGCAAAAGTCCTCCGAAGAAGGTCAGTCATTTGATTAAAAATTTCTTATGCATATAGAATTACCAGAAAAAAGATATTATAAAATTGGTGAAGTAGCTAAAGCTTTTGATGTAAATACTTCATTGATAAGATTTTGGGAAAAGGAATTTACTATAATTAAACCGAAAAAAAATGCTAAAGGCAATAGGCTATTTACCCAAGAAGATGTAAAACACTTCAAATTAATTTTCAATTTGGTAAAAGAAAGAGGCTTTACTTTGGAGGGGGCTAAGCAAAAATTGAAGAAAAACCTATCAGGAACCATCAATAATCATGAAATTATTAGTAGATTGGAAGCAGTTAAAGCAGCACTTACTAAAATTAAGAATCAACTATAAAATTTCAAAATAATGCCAAAAAAGTATATAGACTTAGAAACTTTAAAATATATACTTTATGATGTTCACAACCTAGAAGACTTATTAACTAGAGAGCGATTTCAAGATCATGATATTGAATCTTTAGATTTATTTTTAGAATCAGTTAAAGAGTTTTCTGATAGAGAGTTATATCCATACTTTAAAGAAATGGATGAAACTCCAGCGCATCATAAAGACGGAACTGTTATCGTTCACAAACAAGTAGATGTAATGATGAAAAAAGGAGGGGAGTTAGGTATAATTTCTGCTTCTTTTAATTACGAAGACGGTGGGTTGCAAATTCCGTTTATTGCTCATCAAGCTGCAGCTTTTATTCTTGATGCAGCAAATAATCATTTACCAGGCTATGCTGGTTTAACTCAAGGTGCAGCTGAATTAATTATTGAATTTGGAAACAAGGAATTAAATAATATATATGTTCCAAATATGTTATCAGGTCAATGGGGTGGAACGATGTGTTTAACTGAACCACAAGCTGGTAGTTCTTTGTCAGATATTATTACAAAAGCAACACGAACAGATGATGATTTTTATAAAATATCTGGGCAGAAAATATTTATTTCTGGAGGAGATCATCAATATGCGGAAAATATTGTTCATTTAGTTTTGGCAAGAATAGAAGGAGCGCCTCAAGGGACTAAGGGAATTTCTTTATTTGTAGTACCTAAGAATAGACCTAAAACGGATGGGAATCTTGAGCATAACGATGTAATGACAGTTGCCGATTTTCAAAAAATGGGTCAACGTGGTTACTGTACTACTCATTTAGGTTTTGGAGATACAGATGATTGTAGGGGCTGGTTAGTAGGTGAAGAAAACAAAGGCTTAGCTCAAATGTTTTTAATGATGAATGCGGCAAGAATAGCAGTTGGTAGAGGAGCTGCAGCGATCGCTATGGCTGCATATAGAACTTCTTTAAATTATGCAAATGAAAGACCCCAAGGAAGAAAATTAACAAGTACGGGCAAGAAAAACCCTTCAGAAAAACAAAGCTTAATTATAGAGCATCCAGATGTAAGAAGGATGTTATTACTTCAAAAATCTATTGTTGAAGGTTCTTTGAGTTTGGTTTTATTAGCTTCAAAATACCACGATATTATTCATTCTAGTAATAATAAAGAAGAAAAAGAAAAGTATAATTTACTCTTAGAAATGATTATTCCTATCGTAAAAACTTTTCCTTCAGAAGCTGGTTCAGTATCAGTAAATAATGGGTTACAAGTATTGGGTGGTTATGGCTTTTGTTCAGACTTCACATTACAACAATATTATAGAGATATTAGAATTTCAGCTCTATATGAAGGAACAACAGGTATCCAATCTCAAGATTTATTGGGAAGAAAAGTAACTTTACAAAATGGGAAAGCCCTAGAATTACTTGCTGCAGAGATTGTACAAACAATTACTCTAGCTTCTGAGTATTCTGATTTAGCACCATATGCAAATCAATTATCAAGTAAATTACAATTATCGCAAAAAATACTTCAAAAACTGATGCCTTTTGCGATGAAAGGAAATTACGAACGGTATTTATCCGACGCTAATTTATTCATGGAGTTCATGAGTATCATTGTACTGAGTTGGCTATGGTTAGAAATGGCAGTAGATTCCAAAGAAACACTAGCAGCGGGAAAATTAAAATATGATAAAAATTTCTATGAAAGTAAAATTCATACTATGAAATTTTATTTTAAATATGAGCTTCCAAAAACTACTTCTTTAGCAGAATCTTTAATGAGTGATGAAGTTTTGACTGTTAAGGATGAAAAAGAATATATACTATAATGACAAATATTTCCAAACAATTTAATTTAGAAGGTAAAGTTGCTATTATAACAGGATCCAGTAAAGGAATAGGAAAAGCAATAGCTAAAGGTTTAGCGGAAAATGGTGCAAAAGTTGTTATTTCAAGTAGAAATCAAGAAGCATGTGATATCGTTGTAAATGAATTTAAGCTAGAAGGTTTAGATGCTATTGGAATAGCTTGTCACATAGGAAAAGAAGATCAACGAAAAAATTTGGTTGATAATACTATTTCAGCTTTAGGACGCATAGATATTTTAGTTAATAATGCAGCTATTAATCCTTTTTTTGGACCTATTGAAGACGTAGATTCTACAATTTTTGATAAAATCATGGAAGTAAATGTAAAAGCACCTTGGAGTTTGTCAAATTTAGTATTGCCTCATCTAGAAGTTAATAAACAAGGTAGTATTATTAATATAGCCTCTGTAGAGGCATTAACTCCTGGCTTAGGACTTGGTATTTATAGTACAAGTAAAGCGGCTATTTTAATGTTGTCTAAAAACCAAGCAAAAGAATGGGGGAAATACGGAGTGCGTGTTAATGCAATTTGCCCAGGCTTGATTAAAACAAAATTTAGTGCAGCACTTTGGCAAAATGAAAAAATATTAGAAAAAATTCAAAAATCTATTCCAAGTGGTAGAATGGGGGATCCTGAAGAAATCGTAGGTTTAGCTTGCTTATTGGCCTCTAATGCCGGAGCTTATATGACTGGCGGTGTGTATACTGCTGATGGAGGATATATGATTGCCGGATAAAAAATAAAACTATGAACTTCGAATATTCAAATAAATCAACAGAAATTCAGCAAAAGTTAATATCTTTTATTGAAGAGCATATTATTCCAATTGAAGCCGAATACATTTCTTTTCAAGCGGATAAAAAGAATATGTGGAAACGTTTTCCAGAGACAGAAATATTAAAAAAGAAAGCAAAAGATGCTGGTTTATGGAACCTGTTCTTACCAAAAGATTATGGAGAGTTAAGTCCTGGACTGACTAATTTAGAATATGCACCATTGGCAGAAATTATGGGACAAAAAATCTGGATTTCAGAGATTTTTAACTGTTCAGCTCCAGACACTGGGAATATGGAAGTGTTAGCTAAATATGGAAATAATGCTCAAAAAGAAAAATGGTTAAAACCTTTAATGAATGGAGAAATTCGCTCTGCTTTTTTAATGACCGAACCAGATATTGCTTCTTCTGATGCAACAAATATTGAAACCTCTATAGAATTAGATGGAAATGAATATGTAATAAATGGTAGAAAATGGTGGTCCTCTGGAGCGATGGATCCAAATTGTAAAATAGCTATAGTGATGGGGAAAACAGATGTCACTAAATCAAGACATCAACAGCAAAGTATGGTTTTAGTCCCTATGGATACTCCTGGATTAAATATCATTAGACCCCTATCAGTTTTTGGGTTTTATGATTCTCCAGAAGGTCATGCGGAAATTCAACTAACAAATGTTCGAGTACCTAAAGAAAATTTAATTTTAGGAGAAGGAAGAGGCTTTGAAATCGCACAAGGGCGTTTGGGTCCTGGGAGAATTCATCATTGTATGCGTTTAGTAGGTATGGCACAATATGCATTAGAATTAATGTCTCAACGAACATTAGAAAGAGAGGCTTTTGGAAAAAAGTTTTACGACTATAGTAGTATAAGACAAGATATTGCAAAATCTCAATGTGAGCTAGAGCAAACAAGATTGCTAACCCTCTCAGCTGCAGATAAAATGGATAAATTAGGCAATAAAGCTGCAAAGGATATTATTGCAATGATAAAAATTGTAGCTCCTAACATGGCGTTAAAAGTAATAGATAGAGCTATACAAGTTTTAGGAGGTAAAGGGGTAAGCCAAGACACTTATTTACCACATTATTTTGCTATTGCAAGAATATTGCGTTTGGCAGACGGCCCAGACGAAGTTCATATGCATCAACTTGGCAAAAGTTGCATTAAAAAATATGGTAATAGTTAAAAATGGAAAACCAAAAAGTTAGGAAAGATGAAGAGTTAAATATTGTTTCAGTAAAAAAATATCTTCTCCAGAATGATCTAATTAATTCTATTGAAAGTGATTTGTTTGTTGAACAATACACTCATGGATTCTCTAACTTAACATATTTATTAAAGATTGAAAATAAAGAATATGTTCTAAGAAAACCCCCCATTGGTGCAATTAAAAGAGGTCACGATATGGGTCGTGAATTTAAAGTTCAAAGCGCTTTAGCAAATACTTTTATGAAAGTACCAAAAATGTATGCCTATTCAAAAAATGAACCGCCTTTTTATTTAATGGAAAAAGTAGAAGGCATCATTTTAAATTTTAATGAAGCTAAAAAAAGAAAATTATTAGTAAAGGACTACCAAACTATTGCTAACTCTTGGATAGACACCCTTGTGGAACTCCATAATGTAGATTATAAAGCAATTGGTTTAACTGATTTAGGTAGGCCTGATGGATATGTAGAAAGACAAGTTTTAAATTGGGAAAAACAATATATAAAAGTAAAAACAGATACCTATCCAGAATCTGAAATTGTAATTCAATGGATGAGAGAAAATCAACCTAAAGATTATGATCATTGTTTAATACATAACGATTACAAATACGATAACATTGTCTTTAAAGATGATTCCTGGCAAGAAGTAAGCGCTGTTTTAGATTGGGAAATGGCAACTTTAGGAGATCCTTTAATGGATTTAGGGACCTCTCTTGGTTATTGGACAATAAGTTCGGATCACGAATTTGTGAAACAAGGTATTCCATCACCAACAATTTTTGAAGGAAATCCAAAAAGAAGTGAGATAGCTAAAATATACGCAGAAAAATCTGGAAGAAATTTAGATAATTTAATTTTTTATTATGTTTTTGGATTGTTTAAAATTGCTGTTATTGCTCAGCAAATCTACTATAGGTACCAAAAAGGCTGGACTACAGATCCACGTTTTGCTAATCTGAATAAAGCAGCTGAATTATGTTGTAAATTAGGAGTGAAAGCTATAAAAACGAATAAAATTGACTAAAACGGAAGGTAAATATCAAGAAATTAACGAGGAAGGATTAACTATTTTATCAGACTTCACAGAAGACGTACCCGTTTTTATGATGAATTATCTTAAGTATAAAGAGATTGTTTGTGAAACAGGTAAAACTGGAAGAGAAACATATAGAGCATATCTGGAAGCAGCAATTCCTTTTTTTAATCAATTAAAAGCAGAAATTATTTTTAAAGGAAAACCAATAGCTACTATTATTGGCCTTAAAGATGAAAAACTTTGGGATGAGGTATTGATTGTAAAGTATTTAAATAAAAATGAATTTTTTAAATTACTAAAAATGAAAAATTATCCAAGAGAATTAAGAGTCTCTTCGTTATCAGATTCAAAACTAATATTTTGTAAATAATTATGGAAGTAAAAAATAAAATAGTCTTAGTTACAGGCGCAGGATCAGGAATTGGAAAAGCAACTGCAATTCACTTTGCAAAACATGGAGCAATTGTTATTGTTTCAGACAGGAAATTAGATACAGCAAACGAAGTTGCTGAAATAATTAAGGTAAATGGTGGTCAAGCATTGTCAATTGAAGCAGATGTTTCTAAATTCAAGGATGTAGAAAATTTAGTTTCTAAAACTGTAAAAGTATTTGGACAGTTAGATGTAATCGTAAACAATGCAGGAATTGGACCTAAGAATTTATTAAAAACAGGAGATTCCACTCTAGAAGACTGGGAAAGAGTTATAGCCGTAAACCAAACAGGTGTTTTTTATTGTATGAAAGTTGCTTTACAGCAAATGGTAAAACAAGGTCACGGGAATATTGTAAATATTGCTTCGTTAGCGGGCTTAAAGGCCTCTTTAAATAATATAAGTTACTCAGCAAGTAAATTTGCAGTTGTAGGAATGACAAAATCGGCAGCTTTAGAATATGCAAGAAAAAATATTAGAATTAACGCTGTTTGTCCCGGTTACACTGAATCTGCTTTATTAGATCAATTAAAAATGGCACGAGAAGACATGGATGCGATGTTAAAAAGTGTTATTCCTATGAGGCGTTATGGAGAGGCGGAGGAAATAGCTGAAGCTGTAGTTTGGTTAGCGTCAGACACAACAAAGTTTATGACAGGACAGACAATTACCGTAGATGGAGGAACTTCACTTTAAAGGATAAATTTATATATTAATAACCCCCAGCCCAATACTAAAAATAAACCCCCTAGAGGAGTAACGGGTCCTAGAAAACTTAGTTTTTTATTTATTGCAGATGATATAACTAAACCATAAATAGAGAAAGAAAATAGAAATGTTCCTATTATAAATGCAAGAAATATATAGTTACTTAAACTAGTATTTGTTGTAAACTCAAATCCTAGAATAAGTAATATAATTGCGTGATATATTTGATATTTTACACCTATTTCAAAACTTTTTAAATTTTCGACAGTCAGTTTTTTCTTTAATAAATGTGCACCGAATGCACCGAAAATAATCGCAGTTGCTCCAAAAAAAGCAGCAAATATTAATGCTATTTCATTCATATTTAAAATAATTTTTTAAGTTTAATAATTCAAATTTAATTTCGATTTACTTTCATGATTTAGAGTATACTAATGAAGTCTTTATAATCTTCGGGGGTGTCAATGTCTAATAAATTGACAAAACTTGTTAAAGATAAAACTTTACTTTTATTTTTTTGAAGAAATTCTTTTGCGCCTTTATCACCTTTTATTTTTAATAAATTTGGAGTAAATGATTTTGGAAAAATTGCAGGAACACCAAATCGATTCCCATAATTAGATGCTATTATTTTCTCTTTTTCTTTTGAAAAAAGATTAATCATCTCATTATAATATTTTAATCGAATAGCAGGTTGATCTGCTAATAGTATTAAAATTCCATCGAAAGATACTTTTTCTTTTTCCAAATATTTTATACCAGAAACAATACTAGAACTTAATCCAAGTTTATAATTTTTGTTTAACACAAAAGCTACATTATGATAAGTTGTATTTTTTTTTATTTCATCTGCATTGGCTCCCAAAACACAAATAACACGTGTACTAGATATTTTTTCTGAAATATCAATAGTGTTTTCTAAAAGTGTTTTCCCATTTATTTTTAATAACTGTTTTATACTCCCCATTCTAGAAGATTTTCCCGCAGCCAAGATGAGAATAGCTAATTTCATGTCTAAGAAAGTTAATTTAATAATTTATTTAAAGCAACCGGAAAAATTCTTTCTACAAATTTTCCATAAGCAACCCCAGAGGGGTGAAGATTATCGTCAGCAACTAATTCAGGCATAGCTAATCCTAATCTAGTTATGTCAGTAATATTTACATAATTAATGTCATTTTCAATACAATAACTTTCTGCAAAAGAGTTATATAAATCAATTTCTTCACTTATTTGACTTGAATTAAACATTGACTGACCTGATGGAGTATATGCATAATCCGGAATTGAAATAACGATAACATCTCTTTTATTTTGGGAGGCTGTAAGTGAGATTGCTATATTAACTAAGTTAGGAAACTCCTCTTCATAAACAGAAAAAGGTTTATGTTGAAACTGATTATTTACTCCTATAAGTATTGTAATAAGATCATTATTTTTAAATATATTATCAGAGCTATTATCATTTATAATAGGAATAAGAGTATCAATAAGGTTCGTTGTTGTCCAGCCAGTAACTGCTATAATTTCAACATTTACTTTGTCATTACTTAATTCTTGTCTTATTGAGTCTTTTAATTGCACAGGAAAGTTAGATTCGTTTGAAACACTCTGACCGATAGTGTAACTATCTCCTATTGAAAGAATTTTATAGTTATTAGGTGTCAAATTTTTACCACTATCGTTATCACTTCCATTATTACTACAGCTAAAAATTATAAAAATGATCAGCAATTTTTTTAAATCCTTAATTTTCATAATTTATCTCTTAAAGTTTTTTAATTTTTATAATTGATAAAATTTCAGATAAAATAGATATTGAAATTTCTTCAGGTGTTTCAGCACCTATGTTTAATCCGGCTGGAGTAAAAATACTTTCTAAAAACACTTCAGATATTTTTGAATTATATTCAAAAAGATCGTTAAACATTCTATCACGTCTTTTTACTGAACCCAAAACCCCAAGATAACTGGGTTTTTCATCAACTAGTTTTAATAAATACTTTAAATCTTGGACATAGCTATGGTTCATAATTACGATCCCTGTATTAGAATCTACATTAGAAAAATCTATCATTTCTGCATTACTACCAATTACAGAATTTGCCCCGGGGAAGGTTGATTTATCTTTAGGATCTTTTACAGATGTAATGATATCTACTTGCCAACCTAATAAAGCTGCCATTTCGCATAACTTTACCGAATCATGTTCTGCACCAATAATTAGTAAATTAAATGTAGGGTTGAGGTTTTGTTTAAAAGAATATAATTTATTTTTAGAATCATAATCAAAAGTCTTAGAGAAAGAAAATTGTTTTAAATTTTGGAAAACAATTTGTGTACCAAAATTTCCAATGGCATCATCTTCTTTTGTAAATAAAGTTGCTATTTTTAGTGACTCTCTATTTGAAATTGAGTCAAGAAAATTTTCATAAAATTCACTAGAAATAAAAAAAGGTTCGATTAATATATATAGAATTCCTTCACACCCCAAACGATATCTACCATCATATGAAATTATTTTTGGTTCATTTTTGTCAAATACAGATTTACTTCTAACTAGAATTTCTTTTTCTACACATCCTCCACTAATTGCACCAATCATTTTACTATCCTCTGAAATCAGCATTCTAACACCTGGCTTCCGATAAGAAGAACCATCTAGATCAACTACAGTAACTAAGGCATTTTTTAGCCCTTTGTCTTGATTAACCTTTGCTTGTAGAATAATTTTTTTGAGTTCGTGGATCATTAATTTTTAAAAATAATTTTAACTAAAATACTACTTTTTTTCAAGTTAAGAACTACATGATAAGGTGGAGCAGCCTACTTTATCTCTTGCCCATTCAGGTCTTTTTGCAAACCATTTTTGATTTTTTGGTTGTTCT
Source organism: uncultured Polaribacter sp. (assembly GCA_913047375.1). GTDB lineage: Bacteria > Bacteroidota > Bacteroidia > Flavobacteriales > Flavobacteriaceae > Polaribacter. The sequence continues at coordinate 5,095 of CAJWTV010000013.1, read as the reverse complement.
GAATATGGGTTTTTAAGTAATTGAAATAATTCATCTATTAGAGAATAATCTTCTTCATTTGCAGATTCAATAGCTAGTTGCGCCATATAGTTACGTAATACATACTTAGGATTTATAGCGTCCATTTTTTGTTTTCTTTGTCTATGAGAAAAAGACTCTTTTAGTAATCTTTTGCTGTATAGGCTAAACCAATTTCCCCATTTCTTTTTAAAATCTTTAGGAATATTATTTGACTTATAAACTGCTGCTGACATTATTTCTAAAGAAGAAGGGAGATCTGTAAAGTCACTTAATAAACGGAAAAAAATTGTCATATCCGTTTCTTCAAGGTGTAAATTATCTTCTAGTTGTTGAATGAGGTTTAAGTCATCATCATCATTAGTAAATAAACCTAATTTGGACTGCATCATTTGTAAAGATTTTATTTTGAAGTCAACTTTGTATTGATTTAAAATATCCTCTAGAGGTTTTGCTTCTTCAATTAATGGGTATAAAGCATTTGCTAATTGATGTAGATTCCATAAACCAATATTTGGTTGATTTCCATACCTATAGCGTTTATTTTGATTATCTGTTGTATTTGGAGTCCATCCAAAATTAAAATCCTCCAGCCATCCATATGGTCCATAATCGATTGTTAATCCTAAGATAGACATATTATCAGTATTCATTACACCGTGAACAAAACCAACTCGTTGCCAATGAATAATCATTTCTAACGTTCTATTTGACACATACTTAAAGAAATTAATATAGCCCTCTTTTGAAGATGAATCAATATTAGGAAAATGGTATTTAATAGTATAATCAACTAGTATTTTTAGGTTTTTTAAATCATTCCTGGCAGCAAAAATCTCATAATTCCCGAACCTAAGAAAAGATGGCGCAACTCTGGATACAATAGCGCCTTTTTCTAACGCAGGGTTTCCATCATATAAAACATCTCGCATTACTTGGTCTCCTGTCAGACTTAGAGAAAGAGCGCGTGTTGTTGGAACTCCAAGGTGAAACATTGCCTCACTACACAAGTACTCTCTTATAGACGATCTTAAAACAGCTAATCCGTCTGCATTTCTAGAATATGGTGTTTCACCAGCGCCTTTTAATTGAACTTTCCAATTTTTAGAATTATGTTCAACTTCAAATAGATTAATAGCTCTACCATCTCCTAATTGACCGGCCCAATTGCCAAATTGATGCCCAGCATAACACATAGCATAAGGTTTTGTTTCGGGATAAACTTGATTTCCTGTTACAATATTTTTAAAGTAATTTGAAGATATTTCTTTAGTAGAAATACCTAATTCCGAAGCCATTTCGATAGACGAATGAATTACTTTTGACTTTGCAGTTTTTTTCGGAGTAACAAATGAAAATACAGCTTTTTCCACCTGTCTTATTGAGTTCTCTGTATCAGGATCTGCAGGTAATTCGTTTATAAAAATATTTTTTATATTTAGTTTCATAAGACTTAAAAAGGTTGTGTTTAAAAGCAAACTTTAATAAACTGAAAATAAATTTATTGAAATTAAATTGGTGCTTATTTTAATTTATTTGCATGCAATTTTCTCAATTTTGCCAATTTAGGTTCAATTACAAAAGTACAATATCCTTGGCCAATATTATTTTTATAAAAATCTTGATGCTCTTGATCTGCTTCGTAAAAAATTGCTGATTCACTTATTTCGGTTACAATTGTATCGTTAAAATAAGGTTGTATTTGTTGAATTACTTCTTTAGAGATTTTTTGTTGTAAGGAATTATGATAGCAAATAATTGAACGATATTGTGAGCCCCTATCAGCACCTTGTCTATTTAACGTGGTGGGATTGTGTGTAGTCATAAAAACAACTAAAATGTCTTCAAAAGAAATAATATTTTCATCAAAAGTAATTTGAATCACTTCTGCCGCTCCTGTTAATCCAGAACAGATTTCTCTATAGGTTGGTCTTCCTGGAACATCACCTCTTGTGTATCCAGAAACTACTTTTTCGACACCTTTAACTTCTTGAAAAACCGCCTCTGTACACCAGAAACAGCCACCACCAACAGTAGCGATTTGAATATTCTTATTATTCATTTTTGGTTAATTGCAATGATTCTGAATTAATACAATAACGTAGTCCACTTGGTTCAGGTCCATCAGGAAAAACATGTCCTAGATGACTATCACAAGTATTACAGATGGCTTCAACTCTAATCATGCCATAAGAGATATCTTTGTGGTACTTTACGGCATTTTCTTTAATAGGTTGTGTAAAACTTGGCCATCCAGAAGAGGAGTCGAATTTTATAGTAGCATCAAATAAAGGAGTATTGCAACAAATACAATTATATATTCCTTCGTCATAAGTACTACAAAGTTCTCCAGAGAATGGTCTTTCTGTTCCTTTTTGTCTAGTAATTCTAAATTGTTCTGGAGTTAAAATTTTTTCCCATTCGGTTTCTAATTTATTACACCTGCTATCTGGATTTAAATTTCCTTTTGCTGTAAACTGAATTATTGTATTCCAATTAATCATACTAGTATTTTGTTATGGCACAGGTTTTTATATTATCTCTAAAACTAGTTTAAGCTTATATTAAAAATAATACTTAAATTATAATAAGTTTTATTTCTGTCTAAAATATATAGTAATAGGTACTCCAGAAAAGTCATAAATCTCACGTAGTTTATTTTCTACAAATCGTCTATATGGATCTCTAACATATTGGGGCAAATTACAGAAAAAGACAAACTGAGGTGTTTGTGTTGGTAATTGCATACAATATTTAATCTTCACATACTTTCCTTTAATAGCTGGTGGTGGAAAGTTTTTGACAATTTCCAGCATCGTGTCGTTAAATTTACTAGTCTGTATTTTGTTTTTTCTTTTTTGGAAGACATCTACAGCAGTCTCTATTGATTTAATAAGACGTTGTTTTGTTAATGCAGAGACAAAAATAACTGGTACATCTGTGAAAGGAGCAATTTGCTCTTTCACACTTGCTTCATAATCTCTTAATGTATTTGTTTCTTTACTTACTAAGTCCCATTTATTAACTAAAATTATAACACCTTTCCTATTTTTTTCTGCCAACCAAAAGATATTTTGATCTTGACTTTCAAATCCACGAGTAGCATCAATTAAAAGAATAATTACGTCAGAATGCTCTATAGTTCTAACTGCACGCATTACTGAGTAAAATTCTAAATCCTCTTTAACTCTGGATTTTTTTCTAATTCCAGCTGTATCCACTAAGTTGAAATCAAAACCAAATCTATTATATTTTGTATCTATTGCATCTCTTGTTGTACCTGCTATATCAGTGACAATATTTCTTTCTTCACCAATTAAGGCATTTATGAATGAGGATTTACCGGCATTTGGCCTTCCAACAACTGCAAATCTTGGTAATTCATCATTATCTAAATCTAGTTCATCTGGAGTAGGAATTTTTTCCGCAATAGCATCTAACAGATCACCTGTTCCGCTTCCATTAATAGAAGAGATTGTATGGTAATCTCCTAACCCTAAGTTATAAAACTCAACAGCATCAGCATCCCGCATCGCATTATCAACTTTATTAACTGCAGTAAAAATTGGTTTTTTAATTTTTCTAAGCAATTTAGCAACTTCTGCATCCATAGGAGTAATCCCTTCTTCAACATCAACAACGAATACGATAATATCTGCTTCTTCTATCGCTAAATTTACTTGTTTTCTAATTTCTCCTTCAAAAATATCATCTGAACCAATTATATAACCACCCGTATCAATTACAGAAAACTCCTTTCCATTCCAGTCAGATTTCCCATAATGTCTGTCACGAGTAACACCGCTAATTGAATCTACAATTGCATCTCTTCTTTGAGTTAAACGGTTAAATAGAGTGGATTTACCTACATTAGGTCTACCTACAATTGCTATAATACTGTTATTCATTTTGATTGAAAATTTTTGCAAAGATACAATTTACTCAATGATAAATAATTCTAAAAGTAATTAGTTGTAGTAAGAGTTTATATTGATTTATATAATTTAATAATGGAGGTATTTTATTTTTGATTATACCCAAATCGTTTTAGCTGAATTTTGTCAGATCTCCAGTTTTTATTAACTTTCACATAAAGCTCTATAAAAACTTTTTTATCAAAAAATTTCTCTAAATCTTTTCTTGATTCTGCTCCAACTCTCTTTATAGCAGTACCTTTATGTCCAATAATTATTCCTTTTTGAGTTTCACGCTCTACCATAATCACAGAACGAATTCGAACAATTTTTTCTTCTTCGACAAACTCTTCTGTTTCTACTTCTACAGAATAGGGGATTTCTTTTTTGTAATGAATTAAGATTTTTTCTCTAATTTTTTCATTTACAAAAAAACGTTCTGGTTTATCGGTTAATTGATCTTTTGGATAATATGCAGGAGCTTCTGGGAGTAATTCTATAATTTTTTCAAATAAACTGTCTACATTAAATTTCTCAAGAGCAGAGATTACAAAGACTAGAGCATTTGGCACTTTATGTTTCCAATATTCTACTTTTTCTTCAACAATCTCTTGAGAAGAGGTGTCAATTTTATTTAATAATAGTATAACTGGGATTTCACTACTAATGATTTTATTAAAGAAACCTTCATTTTTGAGTTCTTTCTCTCCTATTTCTACCATATATATTAGTATATCAGCGTCATCTAATGCAGATTTTACAAAATCCATCATAGAAGATTGTAATTCATAGGCTGGTTTTATAATTCCTGGTGTGTCTGAAAAAACAATTTGGTAATTATCATCATTTACAATTCCTAGAATACGATGTCTAGTAGTTTGAGCTTTAGAAGTTATGATGGATAATTTTTCTCCAACTAGAGTATTCATTAGTGTTGATTTACCAACATTAGGATTTCCAATAATATTTACAAAGCCGGATTTATGTTTCATGCTACAAAGATAGTTTCTTTTTAATTTTTAAAGTGATTTCTTAAATGAATAAAAATAAATGAAATAAAGTTTGGCGAACTCTTTATATATATATTATATTTGCAGTCTAAATCGCGGGATAGAGCAGTAGGTAGCTCGTCGGGCTCATAACCCGAAGGTCATTGGTTCGAG
>CAJWTV010000012.1 GCA_913047375.1 uncultured Polaribacter sp. | reverse complement strand
CCAGGTAAGTCTTTTGGAATAATTTTACCATTCTGTAAAGTATCGTATTCTATTTCATAGCCTTTTTGGCCTACTATTACCATTTTCCCTAAGCTATCAATTGCTTTCTTTGTAAATACATTTCCTCTGTAATAATTAAAATCATTTGCGTCATTGTCAACAATCGGTCTGTAAACGTCAGAAACCCATTCTGCAACATTACCAGACATATCATATAATCCAAAAGCATTTGGGGGATAAGATTTAATGGTTATAGGTATATCAGATCCATCAGAACTCCATCCAGATAAACCACTATAATCTCCTTTACCTTGTTTAAAGTTTGCTAATTGGTCTCCTTTATACCTTTTAGATTTAGATCTAGAGTATTTTCCACTCCATGCATATTTTTTTCTTCCTCTAACAGTATTGTACAAACGATTTTCAACATTAGCTTTTGCCGCAAATTCCCATTCAGCTTCGGTAGGTAGCCTAAATTTAGTTTGTAAAATGCCGTCTGATTTTGTAATCCTTCTTCCTTGAAAAGCATCTTTTGCTGGTTTAACAGAACCTTTAGCAAGTTTTCGTTTCACTCCTTTTTTGTAGATCGTAGTATCACCTTCAAATAATTGAGAAGCATCAGCTAAAAAAACATCTGTATCAAAAAAGTTTCTCGTTGAATCGGCTTCAAAAATATTTGTAATATACTTTTTGTCTATTAGAGTCTTTAAATTTACAGCGTTAGTTCTCCATTTACAATATTCATTAGCTTGAAGCCAGCTAACACCTACTACAGGGTAGTCAGCATAGGCAGGGTGACGAAAATAATTTTCAGTCAGTAGATCAGTATTACCTAAACTTTTTCTCCAAACCAAAGTGTCAGGGAGAACAGAATTGTAAATATGTTTATACTTTTCTTCAGTTGGAGGGAACACATCTTTTGTATATTGAACATACAAGAAGTATTCAGAATTTGTTACTTCAGCTTCATCCATAAAGAAAGAGCGGATATGCATTTTCTTCGGTGTGGAATTCCAATCGTACATTACATCATCTTGAACTTGCCCCATTGTAAAAGAACCACCTTCTACAGCAACCATTCCTAAGGGTGGTGCTTGGTTGTCAGATGAATTACCACGAATATAATTACCGTTTTTTGGATCATTGAAGTTTAAACCTGTTAGAGATGATTTTCCTGTGGAAGATCTATTACAGCTAACAAAAAATATTGTTGATATTACAACGAAGGTTATTTTTAGTAAGTTTTTCATTTCCTAATTGAAGTTGATAGATTTTTATTAGTTCGCTAATTTACAATAATTATACTTTCATGCAAGTAAAACAATAATTTTAACGCTTGAATTTATGTCGTTATTAAACAAAACGGAACCTTTTTTATTTTAGTATAATATATCTGTTATTCTATTAAAATATCTTCATAAATTTCGCGTTATTTGGGTACAAATTATGAAACAAACTTTTTTATTAATTTCATTTATTTTTTTTACTAATATTATTTTTTCTCAAGATAATAATTCGGTCTTGTCTGAAGGGGATTGGTATAAGTTTTCTATTGATACAACTGGTGTTTTCAAAATAGATAAGCGTTTTTTGCAAAAAATAGGTATTTCTACAAATAACTTAAATCCAAAGAAAATACATATTTATGGTAATGGGGGTAATCTTCTACCTGTCTTGAATTCAGAGTTTAGATTTAAAGACCTTCAAGAAAATGCTATTTATGTTGAAGGAGAAGAGGATGAGGCTTTCAATAACAATGATTATATATTATTTTATGGACAAGGGCCACATAGTTGGACTACTAACTCTATTACTCAAACGGCTCTCCACAACCAAAATATTTTTTCAGATGAAGCCTTCTATTATATAACAGTTAATAATACTGATGGAAAAAGAGTTCAGCAAAAAACACCAATTACAAATACTGCTTCTTCACAAATTACAAGTTTTGACGAGTTTGTGTTTTATGAAAAAGAGAATATTAATATATTAGCTACAGGGAATCAATGGTTTGGAGAGGATTTAAGTTTCGAAAACTCAGTAACTGTTAATATTCCATTTAAAAAGGCATTACCGAACACTGATATTTCGATTGAAGTTCGTGGTGCATCTGTATCATCTTCGACATCAAATATGGAGGTGGCGATAAATACTCAAAATATTTTCAATATTAATTTCCCTGCTGTTGATTCAAGTTCTTTGACAGAAGGTTTTGCCTTAAAAGGATCAAGAGTTTTAGAAAATTCATCAGATTTATTAGGAATTACAATTACTTTTAATAATAATGGGAATCCATCGGCAAGAGGTTTTTTAGATTACATTGAGATAGTAGGTAAAAAACAATTATTAGCGGATGGTAATCAGTTTTCTTTTAGAAGTTTTGAACAATCAAATGCAACCGATATTATAGAGTTTCAGATAGCAAATGTGTCAAATATTTCACAAGTGTGGGATGTTACAAATCATATAGAACCAAAAAACATTACAAATGAATCTACAATTAATTCATTTAACTTTAAAGCAGAATCTGGGGTGTTGAAAGAATATATTGTACTGGGGCAAACTGATTTTTATCTCCCTAAATCTTTAGAAAACTCAAAAATAGAAAATCAGAATTTACATGGTTTAAAAGATATTAACTATATCATTATTACTAATACAGAATTAGCAAACCAAGCACAAAGGTTAGCAGACTATCATCAAAATAATTCTAATCTTTCTACTAAAGTCATTAATATTGATGAAATTTATAATGAATTTTCTTCTGGTTCTAAAGATATTACAGGAATTAGAGATTTTATCAAACATCTGTATGAAACAAATTCATCATCAGATAAAAAACTAAAATATGTTACCTTTTTTGGAGATGCCTCTTATGACTATAAAGATAGAATTTCGGGTAACAATAATATTGTCCCAGTGAAATTAACATTTGAAAGTTTTAATCTCGCAACATCTTATGTTACTGATGATTTTTTTGTAATGCTAGATGATAACGAAGGTTTAATGTTTAATAGTCATACTGTCGATTTAGCTTCAGGTAGAATTCCTGTTTCGACAATTAATGAAGCAAAAATAGCTGTTGATAAAATTTTAAGTTATTACAATAAAGAAGCTATTGGAGATTGGAGAAATACAATAACACTATTAGCAGATGATATTGATCAAACCGAAGATATCCCTATACAAAGCGGTGTCGAGTCGATAGCAGACGATATAAAAAATAATAAGCCCATATTTAATGTAAATAAAATATATGTAGATTCTTACGTCCAAGAAAATTCATCTGGAGGGGAAAGATATTCTCAAGTAAAAACAGCAATTACAAATGCTATTGAAAAAGGGACTTTAGTTTTTGATTATTTTGGTCATGGAGGGGAAGATGGTTTTGCTTCAGAAAGAATTTTAGAGAAACCACAAATCCAAGAATTGAATAACCCTAATACTCTTCCATTGTTAATGACACTTACTTGTGAGTTTTCTAGATTCGACAACCCAAATAGAATTACCGCAGGAGAACTTACATTTTTAAATCCAAATGGAGGTTCTTCAGCTATGATTACTACAACTAGAGAAATTTTTATTTCCGTGGGACAAAGTTTTAATCAAGATTTAATGCGTTATATTTTAGAATATAATAATGAAGAATTCACAATTTCACAAGCATTGGCTAAAACTAAAAATGAGTTTTCTAACTCGCAAAAATTTTTTATATACTTTTTTGGAGACCCAGCTATGAAATTAGCTGTTCCAAAACCAAATATAAGAATTACTAAAATGAATGGAATAGATATTAGCCAATCTATAGATACTCTGAAGGCTTTGTCTAAAGTTAATTTTGAAGGTGTAGTGTCGGATAATTTAAATATGACTTTAACAGATTTTAATGGGACATTATCTACTACAGTCTTTGATAAGTCTATTGATAAAAACACTTTAGATAACGATGGTTTTGGTATAGTTATGACTTTTGATTCACGAGATAGTAAAATTTTCAGAGGAAATTCTACTGTTCAAAATGGAACTTTTAACTTTGATTTTATAGTCCCAAAAGATATTAAAATTTCATATGGAAAAGGGAAGATGAGCTTTTACGCAGAAAATGGAACTGAGGATAAAGCTGGTTATAATTTTGATGTCACAGTAGGTGGAATTAATAATAATGCTCCCCAAGATAATATCGGACCTGAGATTCAATTATTTATGAATGATGAATCTTTTATAGATGGTGGTAATACAAATACATCACCTAATTTAATTGCAGTTTTATCAGATTTCAGTGGAATTAATACTTCTATAACAGCCGTAGATCATGACATTATTGGTGTTTTAGATGGTGATGAATCTAATCCAATTATATTAAATGATTTTTATCAAACTGAATTAGATGATTTCACAAAAGGTAAAGTAAACTATAAGTTTAGAAATTTAAGTGTTGGTCCACATACACTAAAATTAAAAGCATGGGATACTTATAATAATTCATCGATTACTTCGTTAGATTTTGTAGTTGTTAGTGATGCTATATTAAATTTAGAGAATGTATTAAATTATCCGAATCCTTTTGTAAATTACACCGAATTTTGGTTTAATCATAATAAACCAAACGAGTTATTAGAAGTACAAATTCAAATTTTTACAGTTTCGGGTAAATTGATAAAGACGATCAATCAGAACGAACAAACAATAGGGACTTTATCAAGAAGTATTTCCTGGGATGGACTAGACGACTTTGGAAATAGGATAGGAAAAGGGGTTTATATTTATAAATTAAGAGTGAAATCAACAATAAGTAGTTTAGTATCAGAAAAATACGAGAAACTAGTTATACTTTAATAATGTAAAATTAAAAAAAAAGAGTCTCATGAAAAAAACAGTAATATATCTTTTCATTTGTTTTTCATTTGTTTTTAAATCAAATGCTCAAACAGAAATAGATACCAGAGAAATTGGAGGTATTACAACTGCTACTCCATTTTTATTAATTATACCAGATGCAAGGTCTGGAGGTATGGGAGATATTGGTGTTGCAACAACTGGTGATGCATTCTCTTTATTTCACAATCCTGCAAAAATTGCATTTAACTCTAGACAAGTTGAATTTGGAATTACATATTCACCTTGGCTCCGTAATCTAACAGATGATATTTTTACAGGGAGTGCTTCGTATATTAATAGATTTAGTGACAATGCAGCTTGGGGTGCCGATTTTAAATATTTTTCTTTAGGTCAAATAGATTTAACAGATGATCGAGGGAACTCTACAGGTATCATAAATCCTAATGAATTTGTTTTTACAGGGTCTTATGCCTTAAAATTAAGTGAAACTTTTTCAATGGGAGTTTCTTTAAAATATTTACGATCAAATCTAGCATTTACAGGAACTTCATCAACTCTTCAGCCAATCAACTCTTTTGCAGTTGATGTTTCAGGATACTATCAATCAGAGGAAGAAAATTATGGTAATTTTGATGGTAGATATAGATTAGGTTTTAACCTAGCTAACATTGGTCCAAAGGTTTCATATGTTCCAGGGGAAGAAGATTTTATTCCAACAAATCTTAAATTAGGTGGTGGTTTTGAATTTATAATAGACGATTATAGTACAATTTCGACAACATTAGAATTAACTAAATTACTCGTTCCTTCTCCACAAGTTGATGGTTCGGAAGAAGATACATCCTGGATTTCAGGTATTTTCTCTTCTCTTGGTGACGCTCAAGGTGGGTTTAGTGAAGAATTAAAAGAATTCACATATGCATTAGGTGCAGAATACTTGTATAATAATGCTTTTGCTTTAAGGTCAGGATACTTTCATGAAAATGAAAATAAAGGGAACAGACAATACTTTACTATGGGTGCTGGTTTTAAAACTAATGCATTAAATGTAGATTTATCGTATTTAATAAATGCCTCTGACATCAATAACCCATTAGAAAACTCATTACGTTTCTCCTTATCGTTTGATTTGGGAGAGGTTTACGATGACTAATAATAAATTCATTTTTTTTTAGTAAATTCGTAGAACACTTAAGCAGTCATAAAGGACTGCTTTTTTTGACTAATAAATTTTGTATGAAAAAAATAGAAATTATTACATCTGCAACACTCTACAATGATATTTCAGAACTTTCTACAGAAGATAAAGCATTAATGAGTCAAGCAATTGAGTCACGAGAAACAGCCTATGCGCCTTATTCTAAGTTTAGTGTTGGGGCAGCTTTATTACTTGATAATAATAAGATTGTTTTAGGAAATAATCAAGAAAACGCTGCATATCCTTCAGGGATGTGTGCAGAAAGAGTGGCTATTTGGAAAGCAGGATCTGATTTCCCAGGAGTGAAAATTAAAAAATTAGCCATTTCTGCAAGTTCAAAAATTTCTAAAGTCGATAAACCTATTGGTCCTTGTGGTGCTTGTAGACAAACTTTATCTGAATATGAGATTAATCAAAAAGAACCAATGGAAGTCATTTTTATGGGTGAATACGGTGAGGTTGTAAAAACAAATTCGTTACTTTCTTTACTACCCTTTTCTTTTGATAATTCTTATCTATAGAACTAAAAAATTGTAATATTTAAAGAAGAGTATTTCTTCCTTGGATATCGTATTTTATTTTAAGTTCACTTAATTTTGCATTAAATATTTAGTTCCAATTTTGCAGTAACAATATAGTTTGTAATAAACGTATATAAAATTAATTCTCTCTTTTTTTTAATAATGTGATTTAATTAAGTTCTTGAACTTAACATTATTATTTATTATTAAGTTATTTACAAAATCATTTTCTTTATTTTTGATAAATAAATACTTTTAGCATGAATTTTTCAAGAATAACAGGTACTGGTTCTTATATTCCCAAAATAAAAAAAGAAAATAGTAATTTTTTAGGAACACATTTCCTAAACCCTGATGGGAGTGATTTTTCAAATGATAATCAAGTAATCATAGAAAAATTTAAAATGATTACAGGAATTGAAGAAAGAAGATACGCTGAATCATCCTATAATAGCTCTGATTTAGGTTTTTTTGCCGCTGAAAAAGCGATTAAAGATGCTGAAATAAATTCTGAAGAATTAGATTATATTATTGTCGCTCATAATTTTGGAGATGTAAAGAAAGGGTCAGTTCAAAGTGACACTTTACCAAGTTTAGCAACAAGAATAAAACATTTATTAAAAATAAACAATCCCAATTGTGTAGCTTATGACATTCTTTTCGGATGTCCAGGATGGATAGAAGGGGTTATACAGGCTCAAGCTTTTATAAAAGCAGGTATTGCTAAAAAATGTTTAGTCATTGGTACTGAGACTCTCTCAAGAGTTGTAGATAAATATGATAGAGATTCAATGATTTATAGCGATGGAGCTGGAGCATGCGTTGTTGAAGCCTCAAATAATCAAGACTCAGGTATTTTAAGTCATGCAACTCAAACCTTTTCTAAAGACGAAGCTTATCATTTATTTTTTGGTAGATCTAATAACAAAAATGAAGATGATACGATTCGTTATATGAAAATGCATGGAAGAAAAATATATGAATTTGCCTTAACAAATGTACCTAATGCAATGAAAATTGCTTTAGATAAGTCAGATGTATCGATAGATGAAGTTAAAAAGATTTTTATCCACCAGGCCAATGAAAAAATGGATGAAGCTATAATTAATCGTTTTTTTAGACTTTATAAAAAACAAGTACCCGAGGGTGTTATGCCTATGAGTATTCATGAACTAGGTAATAGTTCCGTAGCAACTGTCCCAACGTTATTGGATTTAGTTTTAAAAGGTAATATTGATAATCAAGAAGTAAATAAAGGGGATGTCTTAATTTTAGCTTCGGTAGGTGCAGGAATGAATGTAAATGCAGTTGTTTATAGATATTAAAATTAATTATCTGTGATTTATTTAACATTATTTTAAAATTCGTAGAAAAAATAATTTTTTTCAGTATTAAAATTTAAACTGAAATAGTATTTTTGTGCATGCAACAAAACAATGTACTTATATTAGATTTCGGATCGCAATACACACAACTAATAGCGAGACGTGTAAGAGAATTAAATATTTACTGCGAAATTCATCCTTTTAACAAACCTCCTAAAGACTTATCAAATTTTAAAGCTGTTGTATTATCTGGTAGCCCAAACTCTGTTCGCTCAAAAGATGTTTTACATCCAGAATTAAAAGAGATTAGAGGAAAAAAACCATTACTAGCAGTTTGTTATGGTGCACAATATTTAGCACATTTTTCTGGCGGTAAGGTTGCGCCATCAGATACAAGAGAATACGGTAGAGCTAATTTATCATTCGTTAAGACTAACGAAACTTTTTTAGAGGATATTTCTATTGGAAGTCAAGTTTGGATGAGTCATTCAGACACTATTAAACAATTGCCAACTAATGGAGTTCTGCTAGCGAGTACAAAAGATGTCAAAAATGCTGCCTATAAAATTCAAGGTGAAGATACTTTTGGAATTCAATTTCATCCAGAGGTATACCATTCCAAAGATGGAAAAAAAATATTAGAAAATTTTTTAGTAAAAATAGCGCAAGTTTCGCAAACATGGACTCCAGACTCTTTTGTCGATAGTACCGTGAAATCTATTCAAGATAAAGTTGGAAATGACAAAGTTGTCTTAGGACTTTCTGGCGGGGTAGATTCAACAGTAGCAGCTGTATTATTACATAAAGCTATTGGGGAAAATCTTTATTGCATTTTTGTAAATAATGGTCTTTTACGTAAAAACGAATTCGATAGTGTACTTAAACAATACGAAGGAATGGGTTTAAACGTTAAAGGTGTCAATGCATCAAAACGATTTATGTTAGCCTTGGCGGGGTTATCTGACCCTGAAAAGAAAAGAAAAGCAATTGGAAACGCTTTTATAGAGGTTTTTGATGATCAAGCTAATAAAATTCAAGATGTAAAATGGTTGGCACAAGGAACTATTTATCCAGATGTAATTGAGTCAGTTTCAGCAACTGGAGGGCCTTCTGCAACTATAAAAAGTCATCATAATGTGGGTGGATTACCAGATTTTATGAAATTAAAAATTGTAGAGCCTTTGCGAATGATTTTTAAAGATGAAGTAAGAAGAGTAGGAGCTTCTATGGGTATAGATAAAGAGCTACTAGGACGTCATCCTTTTCCAGGTCCTGGTTTAGCAATTAGAATTTTGGGAGATATTACACCAGAAAAAGTTCGTATTTTACAAGAAGTTGATGCTATCTTTATTAATGGATTGAAAGAAGATGGCTTATATGATAAAGTTTGGCAAGCGGGTGCGATACTTTTACCGGTAAATTCTGTAGGGGTAATGGGTGATGAAAGAACCTACGAAAAAGTTGTAGCATTAAGAGCTGTTGAGAGTACAGACGGTATGACTGCAGATTGGGTAAATTTACCGTATGAATTTTTGCAAAAAACATCTAATAATATTATAAATAAGGTGAAAGGTGTTAATAGAGTAGTATATGATATCAGCTCTAAACCACCAGCAACCATTGAATGGGAATAAAAAATAATATTTAGAATGAGAAAAATTAAACTGTTTTTGCTTTTTGGCTTATTTACATTTGCCATTTCATGTGGTCAACAAAAAAAGTATATTGAATATAAAGTAGAGAAGGGGGAAACAATGAGAACCATTGCTAAAAAATTAGATCTTAAAACTAGATATTTATTACGATTAAACCCTAATATCGGTAGAAGACCAACTGCTAATACTTCAATAATTGTCCCTAATAATAAACAATTAAGACAACTATTATCTGCTAGGAAAACAGAGAAAACTGAAGATTCAGTTGTGAATCAACAAGTAGTTATTAAAGACACCATTTCTTCTGAACTTACTGTTATAAATAAAGAGTTTTTAATTCATGAGGTAAAAAAAGGAGATACTTTTTATAATTTAACTCGTTTTTATAATGTTTCACAAGAAGATTTAATTTTTTTAAACCCAGAACTCTCAGAAGGATTAAAATTATCCCAAGAAATTAAAATTAAAATTATCAAAATCAATGATATTGAGGATTTAATTTATAATGACGAAATTCAGGAGGGAATATCTTTAAAAGTTGCTTTATTACTTCCTTTTATAGCTTCTGATTATGATACTGTTTCAGCAGATGACATATTTGATAAGAGTAGATTAGCGAACTATGTTTCAGATTTTTATTTAGGAGTAGAGTTAGCAATAGATTCTTTAAAATCTCAAGGTGTAAGTATTGAATTAAATACTTATGATACTGGTAGAAATAGTTCTAAAGTTAGAACTATTCTAGATGAAAATGATTTAAATATAAATGATGTAATTATTGGGCCTTTGTATTTTGAAGAAGTAGAGATAGTAGCTAACAAAATTGAAAGACCTGTTGTTTTTCCGGTATTTTCTAAAAACCAATCGAATCTTAAATCCTCAAAAATCATTAAAACTTCTCCTAATAAAGGAGTTTTTAGTGATGCCTTAGCACACCATATAAAAAAAGTTTATTCAAAAGGTTCTATTACAATAGTTACTGATGGAAGTGACGAATCAAACTTTCATGCATTAAAAATGAGTAAAATACTAAGTGAGATAGACTCTTTAGAGCAAATAAACGTTTTAAAAGCTGTAGACGGCTATATAGAAAAAGAACGGTTTTTAGAGCTTTTTAAACAACTAACAAATAATTGGGTAGTACTTGCAGCTACAGATAATGTAGTTGTGTCAGACGCATTAAATAGCCTTATAAGTTTGCCAGATTCTATTTCAGCTAAAGTGTTCTCTATAGATAAAGGAAGAGCATTTGATAAAATTGATAATAATAAATTATCTAAATTAGGATTTACCTATGTCAGTGATCGTTACATTGATGAGAGCTCTGCGTTTACAAAGATTTTTAATCAACAGTATATTGCTAATAATTTCACGTATCCTACGTTTTATGCAACTAAAGGTTTTGATATTACTTACGACATTTTAATGCGTTTGGCTTCTGGAAATGATTTAAAGGATACCTTTAAAAATGGATCATCATATAGGGTTGAAAGTAAATTCAATTACAGTAAAAAACTTTTTGAGATAACAGAAAATAAAGGATTATTTATTATTCAATACAATAATGATTTAACTCTAACTAGAATCAAGTAGTCAAGTTTTTTTAAAATAATATTTATATTTTTTTCATTTGTTGTTTCATCATAGTCATTTGTTCTTTTAGCATGCCGTGCTTGTCTAACTTCTTAGCTTCTGCCATTAGCATTGTAGCTTCACGTTTTCGCCTTTTAGTCATAGCAATTCCTGCTAATTGTAATTTAGCCATAGCTAAATCATGATTCATAGCTAGCCCTAACTTAACTGCTTTACGTAAATATTTTTCTGCTTGTGACATGTTTGTTTGTGACAACATGATACCATGTAGATAATTATAATAACCTTCTTGCTTAGTAGTCAATGCAGCCGAGGGATTTTTAATGTAACTCAACCATTTTTGAGCTCCTGGAAAATTTTGCTTACGTAATTGTAAGAATGATAAAAGAATAAATTCATTTTTAAAATATAATAAAATGAAAAGACCTGCTAGAAAAAGAATAGATATCCCATTCATTATATTAACTAGACTAAATTGATATATAGCCCAAAGGGTTATTAAAGACGCTAAGACTAACTTTATATTTTTATTGAACATATTTGTTATTTACAATTATTAGCAAAAATACATTTTTTAATGAAAAAATGAAGACTTACTTTTTATAATATTTTTTGTATTTATAAGATGCCAAGGCTAATAAAACTAATAAAAATCCGATATAGATATATCCTTCTTTTGGAGTTACTTGTCTGTCTCCACTAGCATATGAATGCAACCCAGACAAGTAAAAATTAACTCCAAAATAAGTCATCATTATTGTTAAAATTACGAATGCAGAAGCAAAATTAAAAGATAGTCGACTTCTTAAACCTGGTATTAGCCTCATGTGTAAAACAAATGCATATAGCATAATAGAAATTAAAGCCCAGGTTTCTTTTGGATCCCAACCCCAATAACGCCCCCAGCTTTCATTTGCCCACATACCTCCCAAAAAATTACCAATAGTTAGCATAACCAAACCAACTGTCATAGACATTTCATTAATAATAGTAAGTTCTTTAATATTAATATCCATCTTTTTTTTATTCTTTTTTGTTGTGAAAACAATTAAAAAGAGAGAGAGAAGTCCTAAAATCATAGATAAAAATAATGGTCCATAACTAGCAACAATTATAGAAACATGAACAAGAAGCCACCAAGAATTCAATACAGGCATTAAATTAGCTATTTCAGGATCTAACCAATTTAGATGTGCAGATGCCAATGTGATAGCTGTTAAAAAAGTAGCAGCGGTTAATGTTAGAGAAGATTTTCTTCCAATCGTTAGACCAAAAAGCATAATTGACCAAGCAACATAAATGATAGACTCGTATGCATTACTCCATGGAGCATTTCCACTGATATACCAACGAGAGATTAATCCTAAAGTGTGCAGAATAAATAGAACTCCTGCTAAAACAACTAAAACCTTAACCAAGGTATTAATCCACTTTTTTTCATAAAATATTTGAGTGATAACAAATACAATTAAAAGTAAACTCAGATATCCATAATATTTAGATAAAGATAAAAAAGGTTGATATTTATTATATAAAATCTCTAGCTCTATTTTTCTTTCTGAGGGATATACATCAATACCGTATTTTTTTTGAAATGTCTTTATTCCGTTTAAGATTTTATCAGCTTGGGTATAATCTTTTGTTTTTTTTGCATCTTGTAAAAACTGAATATAAACAGGTAAAGATTGACGAACAAATACAGAGTCTGTTGCTTTAAAATTTACTCTAGATGTTTCTGGTTGAGAAACCCATTTATTTTCATCATCATTTGGGATTGGATATATTTTTATCACATTTCCAGTTAATGCCGAAGAGAAAAGCCATAACCTTCTTCCTATTTTAATTACATCTTTTTCAAATTTATTTTGTACATTTTTCTTTTGAGCCTCCCCGATATAAGTATCTATTTTAGAATTTCCTTTAGCATCATAGAAATCTGATAATCTAGCATACTCTATGCCTTTAGGAACACCAAGAATCTCTCTAATTTGATTGTTTCCTCTTTCTAAATAAACAAATGGTACTTCAAACCATAGGCGAGGATTCTCTATTATTGATAATAAAACCTGACTTGGTTTCATCCCTTTAAAATTATTAGTATAGCTAACCTTTCTAACTAGCTCAGAGGCAAAAGTATGAGCTGGTTTCATTCTACCACCTGCGTCTTGAATAATTAGTTTATTAAAAGCTTCAGCGTGTCTTTCATCAACTAAATTTGATTTTAATATTGAATCAATTTGTTGATTAGAAATTGCTATTTTTTGGTGACTAGTTATCTGAGAAAAAGAACTATTTACAAATAATAAAAAAGCAATAATTGGTATTGCTGATTTCTTCTTTTGAATTTTACTTAAAGACTTTTTTAAATCATCAAAGCGCGTATTTTTTGCAAAAAATATACAAATCATTCCAAAATATAACATTGAATATCCCAAGTAAGTAATGAAAGTACCCCAGAAATCATGATTAACAGAAAGTCTAGTTTGCTCAACGTCACCAGATAAGTCATAACTAGCTTGAAAAAATTTATATCCTTTATAATCTAAAATATTATTCATAAAAATACGATAGTCAAAAGTTTCATTTGGGTCAATTATAGTTACTTCACTAGCGTATGAAGCAGCATTTTCTGATCCTGGATATTTTTCTAATTGAAAATCATTTAATTTAACTTCAAACGGAATTTCTAAAAATTTCGAACCATATAGCATTCTGAAATTTAGATTATCTACTGTAATTTCTTTAGCTCCTTGATTATTGTATTGTCCTCCAGTTAATTCGACTCTTTCCGTTATTTTATTTGTAGTAACGTCAAAAATAACAACATCCTGTTTTTTATCATCTTTTGGACCCCTTACCATTTTTAGTATCCCTTTTTCTGCTGGCCTTGGGATAACAAATTGAAGACCGCCAATATTATGTAAAGTTAAATATTGAAAGTTTTGAATAGAGTCTTTTACAACACTCCCTCTTTTTTGATCACCCATTCTAAACCAGTCTCCATCCTCTTTAGCTAGCATCTTTAGGCTCCCATTTTCTTTATAGAAATTTACAGTTGCATCGTTGTTTGGAGCATTGAAACCAACTAATATTCCATGAATATTTTGTATGGTACCGTTTTTAATATAATGTTCGTGTCGAGAGCCTTCAGATGATTCTACGAAGAAAAGATGCTCTTCTCCATTTTGATCCAAAATTAATTTTTTCTCTGCCCAAGGAATATAATCTACTAGATTAAAAGTTACCTTTTGTTGTTGATCTCTTATTTTTCCAAAATAAGTATCAAATTTAAAATTATTTTGTCCCCATGCAGATAGTAAGATTTTCTTATGAATTTTTGGAGCTTGATCTTTATTGTCATCGATTACAACGTTTAAATAGGTAGTTTCAGATAAGAATGAACTGGTTGTTTCTCCTTCATCAATTGGCATTACCCCCTCATAACCGATAT
Source organism: uncultured Polaribacter sp. (assembly GCA_913047375.1). GTDB lineage: Bacteria > Bacteroidota > Bacteroidia > Flavobacteriales > Flavobacteriaceae > Polaribacter. Next base: position 28,278 of record CAJWTV010000012.1, on the reverse strand, counting down.
ATCTTGTGACTCCAGCACCAATAATGATGAATAACCAAGCTAAATGGAATAATAAAACTGGCCATTTTTCTTTTCTCAATAAACGATATCTAAATATATTTCCGAAGAAATTAATTACAAAAAAAACCATAATTAGTTCAAACCACCAAGCATTATAAATTAGGGCTTTAGATGTTTGTGTACCAAAGTCATTTTCTATAAAAGTACCTACTGCCATTGCTGTTGCAAAAAGAACAAATAAAATTGCCATTAAGCGTGTAGAATATAAAAAACCGAATATTTTTTTCATCTGAAATGATCTTTTCTTTAGTTACGCAAATATAGGTATAAGACGAATAAAATAGAATTACTTTTCTCGTTTTTTAATATTTAGAAATGTTAAAAATAAGAATGATTTTTTAACATTTTATCTTTCTATAAAATCTTGATATGCTTCTTGTGTTATAGCCTTTCCTAGAGAATCTAAAGTTCTAAACGAAACACCACTTTCAAGTATCGATTTATTACCTACAAAATCATAAACATATACACCATTCTTGTCTAAAGTTCCAAAACCGTTATTAAAAATATAGTGTGCATATTGATTACTATTATCATTAAAAATACTTTTACTCCATTTAAAATCGGAATTATTAATATTTAATAAATTTAAAAGAGAATAAGAAAAATCAACTTGTGAAGAAATCGTATTTACTTTAAAATTCTTATTTACTGCTCCCCCTAACCATAGCATAGGTATTTTAAACTTTTCAGGAGAATTAAAGGCTCCTTTATGTTCTGGTGATCTATGACCGTGGTCTGCCATAATTATAATTAAAGTATTTTTCCACCAGTTCTGTTTTTTTGCATTTTCTATAAATTTTCCAATAGTTTTATCTGTATACGCATGTGAACTTCTAAACTTATTTTCTTCGGTATCTTTCCCAAATTTATAATCACCTGGAAATTCAAAAGGCTCGTGACTAGTTAATGTTAAAGCAATTTTAAAAAAAGGTTCTTCAATTTTTAAATTTAAATCATTAGTAAATCGATTCATAAAAACGTGATCATGCGCTCCCCATTTTGAATTCCAATCTTTCTTATCGAATGAATTTCCATCAACAAAATTAGTGACACCGGCATTTCTTAAATAGGTATTCATATTTCCAAAATTCAAGTCTCCACCGTAATAAAAAGAAGTCTTATAACCAGCTTTAATCATACTTTTGGTTAACATTGGTAATGACCTGTTTTTACTAGGTATTTTTATGATACTTTTATTAGTTTGAGGGTAGTATCCACTTAGAATAGCAATTAAACCTTTGTCTGTTCTATCTCCATTTGCGTAGAAATTTGTAAATAAAATACCTTCATTTGATAAACGATTTAAGTTTTCAGTTACATTAGCTTCCCCACCCAAAGAGCCTACTAACTTAGCAGTTAAACTTTCCCAAATAATTAATATTACATTAGGTTTACTAGTATTTAAAATTGAATCATTTGTAGTATGTAAAAGGTTTTCTTTTCTTGATTTGATAATATTATTAGCTAATGCATTTTGAAATTTTTTATATGGATTTTTATCAGAAACTTCACTTGAAATCGAGTGTGTGAAATTCCACATAAAATTAACTGCAGCATGATTACCAAACATGTTTTTAGAAAAATAAACATTACTTTGATTAATAGGTATAACTTGGAGTCCACCCCTTATAGGTATAATAATAGATGATATTACAATCAATATAGATAGAGCTATTAAAAACCCTCCTTTTTTGATTTTTTTAATTTGTTTGTTTATCATTTTATTAAATAATAAAATAAAACTTAGAGATGAAATAATCCAAAATAATGCTCCAGTTATAATTTGAAAAGTAGAGGCAGTTGCCCACATAATCTCTGGAGTATTGAGGTAATTCAGTAATGTAGAGTCTATTCTTGTCCCCCAAGATTGATAAAGAGAGGTATCTATAACCATCAAAAAACTAATTATAATTACAAACGAGTAAGTACTAGTTTTTATTAATATCGAAGTCACTTTATTTGGAATAAAGAGGGATAATAATATTAATAGAAAAGGAATTATAGAAATATATCCAACAAAAGATGCATCTAATCTAAAGCCATAAATAAATGTTTTCAAAGTCTCATAAAATCCTAGCTGATAACTTTGTTTATAATAGAATATTAAGAAAAATAATCGTGCAAGGAAAAAATAAGTAACCCACAAGAAATAATAATTTAAGAAAAATTGAAGCCTATTTTTAAAAGCTGTAATATTTAGCATATTTATTCTGTTACTTTTAATCTAGCATTTACATTAATATCTTCCTGCGAGAAATCCTTAATTAAATACTTTAAATAGCCTGTTATTGCAATCATTGCAGCATTATCTGTTGTATATTCGAATTTCGGAATATATGTTGTCCATCCAAAATGCTTATTAGCAGTTTCTAATCTTTCTCTAATTCCTGAGTTAGCGGAAACACCTCCAGCTATAGCAATATGTTTTATATTCGTCTCTTTGACTGCATTTTTAATTTTATCCATTAAAATCTCAACAATTGTGTGCTGTATAGATGCACACAAGTCATTTAAATTCTCTTTAATAAAGTTAGGATTTATTTTTTGTTGTTTTTGGATAAAGTAAAGTATACCTGTTTTTAAGCCGCTAAAACTAAAATCTAAATCACCAACTTTAGGTTTGGTGAAAGAATATGCTTTTGGATTTCCAAAACGTGCGTGTTTATCGATTAAAGGTCCTCCAGGATAGGTTAGACCTAATATTTTAGCAGATTTATCAAAAGCTTCACCGACAGCATCATCTATCGTTTCTCCTAAAACTTCCATTTTAAAATGATCAGTAATTTTTACAATTTGAGTATGTCCACCACTAATTGTTAAACAAATAAAAGGAAATGGTGGAGGGATATTTCCATCTTCAATAATAAAATGTGATAAAATATGAGCTTGCATGTGATTCACGTCAATTAAAGGAATATTTAAGCCAATAGCCAAAGATTTAGCAAAAGAGGTACCCACTAATAGTGAACCCATTAAACCAGGACCTCGCGTGAAGGCAATTGCAGATAAATCTTCTTTTTCTATATTAGCTTTGTCTAAAGCTTGTTGAATAACAGGTACAATATTTTGCTGATGAGCTCTAGAAGCTAATTCTGGAACGACACCCCCATATTTTGAATGTACCTCTTGATTAGCTATAATATTACTTAATATCTTTCCATCACATATTACAGCTGCACAAGTGTCATCACAAGAAGACTCTATACCTAGTATATAAATTTTTTTCATTAAAGATTACTTTCTAAAAACAAAATTAACTATAATTTTTTATCAAGTACCAGTTTTTTTAAGAATAGAAATTTAATTGTTTGTTAAATTTGACCGTTCTTTGTCTAGGTTGGCAATATTTTTGATATAGTTTTAAATATTACCCACAATTTAATAAAATTACCTATCAAAAAATATAGAAAAATACTATTAAAATTGACAAAGTACTTTGTGCTTTTTCTTCTGTTGGTAATAATTTTATTATCAACTTCTTTTGTGCAAACAAAATTAGCAAAATTTGCTACAAAAACGATTAATCAAGATTTTGGTACTGATTTAATTATAAAAAAAGTTGATCTATCTTTTTTAGGAAGTATAGAGCTAAAAGGTATTGAAATTCGTGATCATCACAATGACACATTAATTTTTATTAATAAGCTATCCACATCACTTTTAAATGCTAAAAGGATCATTAACGGAGAAGTGAAATTAAACAGTGTTTCTATAGAAGAATCTTATTTATATATGAAAACATATGTAAATGAAAAAAATAATAATTTATCAGTTTTCATAGATAGGTTTAACACAAAACAAATAGATTCTACACAAAATATTTTCACCCTTCAGACCTCTAATATTTACATTAGCAACTTAAATTATAAGTTAGTTAATCAAAATGATAGAAAAGTTATAAAATATAAAGCTATAGGTATAGGAGGAAATCTTCAAAAATTTTCGATAATAGGTCCAAATGTAACAACAAAAATTAGAGGTCTTCATTTTAGAGAAGCTAATGGCTTAAATATAACAAACCTTACGACTGACTTTTCCTATTCATTAGATTCAATGAGTTTTAAGGAAATAATGATAGAAACTCGAAGTTCTAAAATAGATGGTGATATTTTATTTACTTACAATAAAGAAGATTTAAAAGATTTTAATAATAAAGTAAAAATTCAAGCTGATTTTAAAAAAAGTGTTTTTTCGATACGTGATTTTAAAAAATTATACAGAGAATTAGAGGGAGACGATATTTTGAGTTTTTCCGGAAAAGCAATTGGAACGCTTAATAATTTAGATATATTAAATTTAAAATTAAATTCTAAAAGAGGTCTAGATATTTATGGTAAACTTTCTTTTGAAAACCTATTAAATACTAATAAAGGTTTCGAGTTTAATGGTAATATTGATAAACTTTCTTTCAAATATTCTGACATTAAATTATTGTTGCCGAATGTTTTAGGAAAAAAATTGCCCTCAGAGTTATCTCGTTTAGGAAGAGTTACATCAAGTGGATTAATTAGAGTATCTCCAAAAGAAATAGAGGCTTCAACAAGTATCAATTCTGAGATAGGGAATATTGATTCTAATATTAGAATTTCCAATATCGGTAAACTTGATAATGCAATGTATAGTGGTAGTATTAATCTTAAAAAATTTGATATTGGAATTTTTTTAAGTGATTCTCTTTTTAATAAAATATCTCTAAAAGGTCAAGTTAAAGGTACTGGATTTAAGTTAGATAATATAAATACTTCATTTATTGGAGAAGTTTCAGAATTAGATTTTAAAAATTATAAATACACCAATATTAAAGCTAACGGTCAATTTCAAAACAATAAGTTTGACGGTGATCTATTAATTGATGATGATAATTTTAAAATGACTTTTAATGGATTGGCAGATTTATCTAAAGAGATTAGAGAATTTGATTTTGATGCAAATATTACTCATTTAAACCTTAAAAAAACGAATCTATTCACCAGAGACTCCATCGCGCTTTTAAAAGGAAGGATTAGTTTAGATATACAAGGAAATACTTTAGAGAATATCATTGGGAATGGAGTTTTTAACGATGTCTTCTATACAAATACAGCTAAAGAATTTACTTTTAAAGAATTTAGTATTTCTTCTATAGTAAAGGAAAATATAAAACGTATTGAGCTAATTTCAAAAGATATAGCAAATGGCTATATGTTGGGTAAATTTACTTTTTCAGAGTTACTGCCCGTTACTCAAAATATTTTAGGGAGTGTTTTTACAAACTACAAATCCTATAAAGTAAATGATGATCAGTTTTTAGATTTTAATTTCACTATTTATAATCAGATAATAAATGTTTTTTTTCCAGAAATATTTATAGACGATAAAACAAAAATTAAAGGAAAGGTCGTGTCTAATGAAAATCAATTAAAATTGAATATTTCATCTCCACGTATCGAAGTTTTTGGAAATGAAATTAAAGATGTTAAGCTTTCTGCAGATCATCGAAATCAACTTTTTAATACAAGTTTAACTGCTTCAGAATTAAATACTAAATTTTATAATATTTCTAAATTAAATATTTTAAATAGAACAGATAATGATACATTATATTTCAAATCTGTTTTTGAAGGGGGTAAATTTAATAATGAAGAATTCAATTTAGATTTTAATTACACTATTAATTCTAAAGGTAAATCTGTTGTAGCTTTTCAAGAATCATCTTTTAATTTTAAAGAAAATATTTGGAAAATTAAACCGGATAAGACTAATTCTGACCAAATCACATTTGATTTAAATACAAATGAATTCGATTTTAGTCAGTTTAAAGTTATCTCGAATAAACAAGAAATTGAATTTTCTGGTTATCTAAAAGGTGATGATGAGAAGAAACTATTAGCTAATTTCAAAAAAGTAAAACTACAGAGTTTCCTGCCTGAGATAGATAGCTTAGCTCTAAAAGGATTATTGTCAGGTAAATTAAATTTTCTTCAAAAAGAGGGAATTTATAATCCATCAGGAAGTGTATTGATAAAAGATTTTGAAATTAATGATTTTAAACAAGGAGATTTAATCTTAAATATTATTGGGGATAACTCTTATGAGAAGTATAATTTAGATTTATCATTAAATAGTAAAAATGTCAAAAATATTGATGCAAAAGGTTCTTTAGATTTTACGACAAAAAAACCTTTAATAGATTTAAAAGTTAACCTAGAGGAATTTAAGTTAGATGCTTTTAGTCCTCTAGGAAAAAATGTTTTATCCTCAATTAGAGGATCAGCCTCTGGAGATATTAGCCTAAAAGGATTCTTAGGAAACCCTACTATGCTTGGAACCTTAAACTTAAACAATGCTGGATTAACATTTCCTTACCTGAATATAGATTATAATTTTGTGGGAGAATCGATTATTACTTTAGATGAACAATCATTCATTTTACAAAATATTAATTTATTAGATACAGAATACGGATCTAAAGGTAAACTAGAAGGAGAAATAGTTCACCAAAATTTCAATCAATGGTTTTTAAATATTCAAATTGATACTGATAATCTACTAGTCCTAAACACAAAAAACACTGACGATGCATTGTATTATGGTTCCGGTTTTTTAAAAGGTACTGCTAGTATAACAGGTTTAACAGATCAATTAACTATCGATATAAATGGTAGTACACAACCTGGAACTGCTTTTGTTGTTCCATTAAAAGACATAAAAACAGTAAATAACTATAAATTAATTCATTTTAAATCAGACTTATTAAAAGCCACAGAAAAACAACGAGAACTAGCAAAGAATGCTCTAAAAGGTCTTTCATTAAATATAAATTTAGACGTTACAAAAGATGCTAGAATGCAAGTTGTTATTGATGAAATCTATGGTAGTCAGTTGACAGGTTTAGGTTCAGGTACTTTAGATATCCAAATTAATCCTGGTGGAAAATTTAATATTTTTGGCGATTATACGATTGATAGTGGTGTATATGATTTTAAATATGGAGGTATTGTGAATAGGCCCTTTTTAATACAAAAAGGAGGAACTGTTTCCTGGAACGGAGATCCATACGAAGCTAATTTAAATTTAGCTGCAATTTATAAAGCAAGAGCAAATCCATCAGTACTATTACAAAACTTTAATTCAAGTAGAAATATTGAAGTTGATTTAGTAACCAAAATTACCGGTGGACTATTTAATTCTCTTCAGGAACTTGATATAGAATTACCAAATGTTGATCCTTCTATTGCAACAGAATTAGAATTCATTTTAAATGATAATAATGTAAATGAAAAGACTACTCAGTTCATATCATTACTAACTTTTGGTAGTTTTGTTAATCCAGATAAGATAAATTTTGACAGTACCTCAGCTATAACAAGTACGGCTTCTAATGCAATCACTGCAGCTTTTTCTAGCTTAATAAATAGTTCTGATAGTAAGTTTAAATTTGGTGTAGACTATGTTCAAGGTATAGATAATAGCGATACAGATAAGCTAAATATAGATAACCAAGTTGATGTGTCTGTGAGTACTAATGTTAGCGATAGAATAATCATTAATGGAAAAGTAGGAGTGCCAGTAGGAGCAAAGACACAGTCCAGTGTTATTGGTCAAGTAAAGGTTGAAGTCTTATTAAATAAAGCTGGTACTTTCAGAGGGGTAATTTTTAATAGACAGAACGAAATACAATATTCTACTGAAGAAGAAGGTTACACACAAGGAGTAGGTCTTTCCTATCAGGTAAATTTTAACACATTTTCTGATTTCTTAAGGAAGGCAGGTATTAAAAAAAATAAAATCAGAAATTAAGTTATTTTCTTCCATGTTTTTATTAAAATAAAAACACATATTAAGGAAAGTAGAGATAGAGAAATAGCTAAAATAGTCTCACCATAGATCCAGTTTCCAGTAGCAAATAGAAAACTATAAACACCAATTACACTTGTAAAAAAGGCTACTATTTTTATTCCAACATTTTTAAATTTATCTTCCCCATCAAAAACTAATTTTTCAAAACTATCAATTTTTTCTTTTGTAGACGGCTTAGTAAATAGTGTTACTAAAACCCATCCAAAAGTAGTTATTAAAACTCCACTTATTAATTGCCAATGTCCTGCAATTTCAATCCAAGGGTTTTCTAGTTTTCCATTTATAAAAAATAAGATAGCTACAATAAAAGAGATAGCCATTGCAGCAATTTCACTGTACGGATTAATTCTGTGCCAAAACCATCTTAAAATAAATAATAAACCAGTTCCAGCACCTATTTGAAGTAATAAATCAAAAACATCCTTTGCGGATTGAAGATAAAAAGAAAAAGAAGCTGCACAAGCCATTAAAAATACTGTTGTTAATTTGCCAACGATTACTTTTTGTTTCTCTGATGCATTTTTATTTATAAATCGACCATAAAAGTCGTTAACAACATAAGAACTTCCCCAGTTAAGTTGAGTAGATATCGTACTCATAAAAGCAGCTATTAATGAGGTTAAAACAACACCTATTAGACCAGCTGGCAGGTATGTCATCATAGCAGCATAAGCAACGTCATGTCCCTGCATATCTATTGGCAAATTTGGGAAAGCAGCATTTACATCTGTTAAAGTTGGGAAAATAACTAATGACGCTAGTCCAACTAAAATCCATGGCCAAGGGCGTAAACCATAATGTGCAAAATTAAAAAATAAAGTAGCCCAAGTTGCATTTTTTTCATCTTTCGCTGCTAACATTCTTTGTGCAATATATCCACCTCCTCCTGGTTCAGCGCCAGGATACCATGTACTCCACCATTGAACTGCTAAAGGAATAATAAATAATGTTACTAATGCTTCCGTATTAGAAAAATCAGGTAGCATGTTTAATTTATTAGCAACATTTTCATGAGATAGTAAATTAGATAACCCTCCAATTTCTGGTAAATCTAAAATATAAATAGTAGCCCAAACAGACCCAATCATTGCAATTATAAATTGTACAAAATCAGTAATTAAAACACCTTTCAGTCCACCTAAAGATGAATATATTACTATTATTATTGAAGAGTATACTAACATTTCTCCCTGATCTATGCCCAGTAAAATATTAGCAATTTTCGCACCAGCTAGACAAACACCTGCCATAGTTACTACATTAAAAATTACACCTAAGTAAATAGCTCTGAAGCCTCTAAGAAATCCTGCCATTTTACCGGAATATCTAATTTCATAGAACTCTAAGTCAGTTGTAATTCCTGATTTTCGCCATAATTTTGCGTAAAAAATAACAGTTAACATTCCTGTTAATAAAAATGCCCACCAAACCCAATTACCAGAAACACCATCTTTTCTTACTAATTCTGTAACTAAGCCAGGAGTATCTGCTGCAAATGTTGTGGCAACCATAGAAACTCCTAATAACCACCAAGGCATATTCCTGCCCGAAAGAAAATATTCAGATGTATTCTTTCCAGACTTTTTAGAAACCCAAATCCCAATAAAAAGTGATAAAATAAAAAAGCCAATAATTATACTGTAATCAAGATTAGATAGATTCATCTATATTTTTTTGTAAACACGAAAATAGTAAATACTTTTTAATAATTAACATCTGTAAAAAAATAAAAAGAGTGTGATAATTAGTTGATAATAGTAGGGAAATCGCAAACGATTTCGTTATTTTATTACTTAAAAATCCTTTAAATTTAGTATTTTTACATTAATAATTATGGATAAAATAAAAAAAATAGGAGTATTAACTTCAGGAGGTGACTCTCCAGGAATGAACGCAGCTATCAGAGCGGTTGTTCGAACTTGTGCTTATCATGAAGTTGAATGTGCAGGGATTTATCGTGGTTTCGAAGGGATGATAGAAGGAGATTTTGTGAACTTGAATGCACGAAGTGTAAAAGGAATAATAAATAAAGGAGGTACTTTTCTGAAATCTGCAAGGTCAAAAGAATTTATGACTAAACAAGGTAGAAAAAAAGCATTTCAATCTTTAAAAAATGCGAATATTGATGCATTAGTCACCATTGGGGGTGATGGAACTTTTACCGGTTCAATGATTTTCAGTAATGAATTCAACTTTCCAGTAATTGGAATTCCCGGAACTATTGATAATGATATTTTCGGAACATCTCATACATTAGGCTATGATACTGCTTTAAACACTATAGTAGATGTTATTGATAAAATTAGAGATACAGCTAGCTCGCACAATAGATTGTTTTTTGTTGAAGTTATGGGAAGAGATGTTGGTCATATAGCTTTAAATGTTGGAGTAGGTGCAGGTGCAGAAGAGATCTTAATTCCAGAAGAAAACTTAGGATTAGATAGATTGTTAGATTCATTAATACGAAGTAAAGAATCTGGGAAATCTTCTAGTATTGTAGTTGTTGCAGAGGGTGATAAAATAGGTAAAAATGTATTTGAATTAAAAGATTATGTTGAAGAGCATCTGCCAGAATATGAGGTTAGAGTTTCCGTATTAGGGCATATGCAAAGAGGTGGGGCACCATCTTGTTTTGATAGAGTTTTAGCTAGTAGAATGGGAGTTAAAGCTATAGAGAGTTTGTTAGAAGGAGACTCCAATTTTATGGTAGGTCTACTAAATGATAAAATACAACTAACTCCTTTAGAAAAAGCTATTAAAGGACAATCAAAAATAAATAAAGAATTAATCCGTGTGTCTGATATAATGACCACATAATAAATAGAAGTAAAAAAATGATTAAAATAGGAATTAACGGATTTGGAAGAATTGGAAGATTAGCTTTTCGTTCAGCTATTTCAAGAGAAAATGTACAAATCGTAGCTATCAATGATTTACTAGAAGTAGATTATTTAGCATACATGCTTAAATATGATTCAGTTCACGGTCGATTCGATGGAACTGTAGAAGTGAAAGACGGTAAGTTAGTTGTAAATGGAAATGAAATTAGAATAACTGCAGAAAGAGATCCTTTGAATTTAAAGTGGAATGAAGTAGCTGCAGAATATATTATTGAGTCTACTGGTTTTTTTTTAACTGAAGAATCAGCTGGAAAACACTTAGAAGCAGGAGCAAAAAAAGTTGTTTTATCTGCGCCATCTAAAGATCATACACCAATGTTTGTAATGGGTGTGAACAATTCAGAATTAAAGGCAGACCAAAAGATTTTTTCTAATGCATCTTGCACGACAAACTGTTTAGCTCCTATAACCAAAGTTTTAAATGATAATTTTGGAATAGTAGAAGGTTTAATGACGACAGTTCATGCCGCAACTGCAACTCAAAAAACAGTAGATGGTCCTTCTATGAAAGACTGGAGAGGTGGTCGATCTGCAATTCATAATATCATTCCTTCGTCTACAGGTGCAGCAAAAGCAGTAGGAAAAGTAATTCCGGAAATGAATGGTAAATTGACCGGTATGGCATTTAGAGTTCCGACGATGGATGTTTCTGTTGTAGATTTAACTGTAAAGTTAGAAAAACCAGCTACATATAAAGAGATTTGTGTTGCTATGAAAGCTGCTTCTGAAAGTGGACCAATGAAAGGAGTTTTAGGCTATACTGAAGACCTAGTTGTTTCTCAAGATTTTATAGGAGATACTCGTACTTCAATTTTTGACGCAAACGCAGGTATAGCTTTAAATGATAATTTCGTAAAAGTTGTTTCTTGGTATGATAACGAAATGGGTTATTCTACTAAGATTGTAGATTTAATCGAATATTCTGCAACTTTATAGGAGTATATAATATTTTCAATAAATAAGCCTGATAGATTAATCTATCAGGCTTATTTATTGAAAATTAAATCAAAACTCTTATTTCGTAGCGATCATACTAATTTCAACATTTACAAACTTAGGCAAATTAGAGACTTCTACGGTTTCTCTTGCAGGAGCAGTCTCTTCTTTAAAATAGGTTCCATAAACAGCATTTATTTCTTTAAAATCATGCATATCAGAGACAAAAATAGAAGTTTTTATAACGTTATCAAAGGTCATTTTTGCAGCAGCTAAAACTTCTTTCATATTCTCCATTACCTGAGTAGTCTCAGCTTTTATATTTTCTAATACTAACTCTCCTGTAAGTGGGTTTATAGCAATTTGTCCCGAGGTGTATAGTGTATTTCCACTTAATACAGCTTGACTATATGGTCCAATAGGAGAAGGTGCTTTAGAGGTTATAATTATTTTTTTCATTATTTTTATTTTTCATGAATTAATATTTATATTTTTTCCTTAAAATAATCTTCTATCTGGTGGCCTATTTTTGTCCCATTTTAAATCTTGTAAAATAGAAGATTTCACACCAATAAAGAAGGTATAAGAAGATATATTCCCAAACGGCACCCAACTAAAATTATATTGCCAGCTATCTAAGTCTCTCGAGAAATTAAACCTTGAGAATGTGAAAGCACCATCCTTTAAGTCATAACCAGAAGAATAACCTACTTTGAATTTTGGAGATAATTCTAAATTACCACTAAACATTACAGAATGAGTTTGAACGTCACCAGGCTCTCTACCGTTATTTGCATATGTTGCACTATATGCCAGGTTTAGGTTCCATGGAATATCTGCATTGTATAATTTCGTTTCAACGTCTTTCTTTTTATCATTATTTCTGTTCGCTCCAGTTTGAGCAAATCTATTAGTAGGATTTATATTTCCTCCTAGTACATCAGGTGTATCCTGAGCTCCGTTTCCACTTTTAGAATTCTGATCATCTTTATTATCTTTGCTAAAATCAGCACTAGACAAGCTATAATTAGCCGTTAAATTAGCTCTTTCTATTCTAAAGAGATTACGGTTGAATTTATCAATTGAGATACCTAAATCATTTACTTGATATGGATCTAATGAGGCATTTAAATTCAAGGCCATTTTATCATTAAACAATCTTGTACCAGCACTTATATTAACATTACTCCATTTTAAACTATCTGCAGCGATATTGTAAGCTGTACTAAAATTTAAATTATTTAAGATTGTTATTTTTTTATCTTCTTCATCACTATCAGGGTCTTTATTAGCCACCTTAGCTTCTACAACATTATTTAAAGAAATTCCAATAGAGTTACTTAACCCTGAATTAGGAGCTCCATATATACCAACATTATTATCAAAAGGAGTGTAGGTCAATAAATCAAAAGGGTCTTCACTTTGCTGAACTTTTTCTTGATATTTTTTTGCAAAATCTGGAGTATAGTTATAAGAAATTGAGGGTCTAATTGTATGCCTTATTGCTTTCAATCTTCCTTTATTGAATTGAAAACTTCCATAAATATTTGTAGACAGACTAATACCAGTGTTATATTCTCTAAAAGATTTAAAACCACTTATTGTATCAGTTATAACTTCATTATCATTTTCACTATAGGTTTTCTTAAGATAATTGAAATTCCAAGTTTCTTGATAAGAAACGCTTGGTGAAAGGGTGAAATATCTAAAAGCTTTTATATTTGTACTTGTTCCAGTCCGATGTTTCATTCCAGATTTTGCAGTTTTAAACATTTTTGAACTTAAGAATTCATCTTCAGTTGTATTAATTCTATATTCTCCTTGCATTGTATAATCAAAACCCATTTTCTGAATTGGATTTTTTTTAACTCCTCCTTTTCCTTCAAAAGGAAAAATCTTAGACATTGTTAAATTTAAAGAAGGCAATGTCATGTTAATAGATTGATTATTTGTATTTTGAGAATGTGTTGCAGAGACAGATAAATTAAATGGAGTCCCTACAAATCTTTTGGAATAACTTACTGAAGAGTTGAATGTATTTGTTAGAAATTGAGAAGAATTAAATTCATTTAATGACTCTCTAAAATATTTACTACTACCAAGATTTACCGACGCTGCAAACCTAGAATTAGGGCTGGCTTTAGTATCTTGTGAATGGTTCCACCTAACATTAAAATTACTTGACTTATTATACGTTGAAAAACCTCTTATTCCTTGTACGATATTTTCGAAACTTAAATTAAAACCTCCACTATATTTATACCTTACGTTATAATTAGAGAGCCCTCTTAATCCCCAGCTTCCGTTTGAATATGCATCTCCTCTGACTGCTAGATCCACATAATCATTAATAGCAAAATAATACCCACCATTTTGAAAACCAATACCTCTGTTGGAACTTCCAGTATCAAAAGCAGGAATTAGAAAACCAGAAATACTTTTTTCACCCAAAGGGAAATAAGCAAAAGGTAAAAATAAAGGTGTAGGAATATCAGCTATGACCAAGTTACTTGTACCTACTATTATTTTTTTACCAGGTACAAGTTTTGCTTTATTGGTTGTGATATAATAATCAGGGTTATCTTCTTTGTCAGAAGTAGTAAATCGAATTTTTCGAACATATATAGTAGAGTCATTAACTCGTTTTGTTTTTTCACCATATGTGAACATTTCACCTTGTTTAGTTTTTAATCCATATATTAAAGCTCTTTTACTTTTAAAATTATAGATTAAAGAATCTTGTTCAGTTTCTTCATTTCCTTGTTTGAAAAGAGGACGTTGAGTATAACCTGTACTATCAATTATTCCTTTTGCAAATAAAGTTTCCTTATTATAGTCAACTATTATAATTCCAGCTTTTAAATCAATTTCTCCATAGATTAAAACTGCTTCATTATATAAGGTTAGTGTTTTGTCTTTCGCATTTTGTATTGTATAATCTTTCGCATCGTGAATAATAATATCCTTAAGAGTCTCCTTTGGCTTGATGGAATCAAATAATGAAGTATCTATTTTTTTTTGTAATAAAGTATTCTTTTCTTTACTTGGTAGAGTTTTTTTTATATTAGGAATAAGTATATTTTTTTTAATACTTGTTGTAGATAGCTCTTTTTTCTTTTTTATGTCCTGAGAGAAACCTTTGTGAAACACAAAAAGGTAGAAAAATAAAAGAATGTATGATAGGTTTGATTGCAATGCTATAAATACTATTTTTGTCTAACGGTAAAAGTATGGTTCAAATTTCGAAGCTCCAAACTTATAATTACTAAAATTAGTTAAATTTTATCGATGAATTTTCTACTAAACCATAAATTTAATATTAAAGCTAAAAATCTTCTTTTTTTAGTGCTATTTTGTTTTTTGTTAATAAATAATTCTCTTGTCTATGCTCAAAAAGAATATGTAGTAGTTTTAGATGCAGGACACGGTGGTAGAGATCCAGGAAATTTAGGAAGGCCAGGCAGTGGATTTAAAGAAAAAAATATTGCTCTAAAAGTATCTTTAGGAGTAGGTCAACTAATCGATAAAGAAGACGATATAAAAGTTGTTTTTACCAGAAATAAAGATATTTCTTTAGATTTATGGAAAAGAGGAGATATTGCAAATAATGCCAAGGCAGATTTATTTGTTTCAATTCATTGTGATTCTCACACATCTAATGCCTTTGGCGCAGGCACGTTTGTTTTAGGTATTAGGGGAAATAAAAAAAATCTTGAAATTGCAAAAAGAGAAAATGCGGTTATTCTTAAAGAGGATAATTACAAGCAACGTTATAGAGGCTTCGATTCAAGCTCTGCAGAATCTATTATTGGATTATCTCTATTGCAAGAAGAAAATTTAGATAAAAGTTTAAATATTGCAAGTTTAATTCAATCTAATTTTACAAAAAAATTAAAAAGAGTAGATAGAAAAGTAAAACAAGATAACTTTCAGGTTTTAAGAGAAACTATAATGCCAAGTGTTTTAGTTGAGTTAGGTTTTCTAACAAATAAAAAAGAAGGACGTTATTTAAACTCTAAAAAAGGTCAAAAAGCTTTATCAATTGCTATCGCTGATGCTATAAAAAAATACATCAATCAATTAAAAATTAATACAATTTCTATTTCAGATGATGTATTAGTTGAAGATGTCTCATTAACTATTGAATATAAAATTCAAATTGCATCTGGTAAAAACAAAATTCGAACAAAATCTTACAATTTTAAAGGGCTTCGAGAAGTAGAAAGAGTTAAAGTAAGAGGCTTTTATAAGTATTATTATGGTAATTCGTCTAATTTAGAAAGAACAAAAAAATCTTTAAAAATAGCCAAGAAAAAAGGGTACCGGTCAGCTTTTATTGTAGCTTTTAAAAATGGAGAGAAAATTTCAATTAAACAAGCTCAGAAAATCGATAAACTTTAACGTTTTCTAATAAAAATAATTAGTAATTTTGTTTTAATAAAAAAAACAGATATGTCTAAAGAATTAAAAACTGGAATAGTTGCTATCATAGTTATAGCCATGTTCTTCTGGGGGTACAATTTTTTAAAAGGAGAAAATATTTTTCAGCCAAATAATCGTCAATTTATAGTAGAGTATTCTAATATAGCTGGTTTAAGTAAATCTAGTTTAGTAACTATTAATGGTTTAAAAGTAGGTAAAGTTGATGATATTTTATTTAATTCTAATCCAATTAAAAGAGGTAGTTTGATTGTTCTGTTTTCTATGGATAATGATTTCATGTTCTCTAAAAATAGTATTGTAAAAATATATTCTCCAAATCCACTAGGAGGTTCTAATTTGGCTGTTGTTCCAGATTATTTCGGAGTCAATGCAGTTTCTGGAGATACTTTAAAAGGACAAATTGAATCTAGTTTATTTACATCTATAGGAGAACGTTTAGATCCGATACAAGAGAAATTAGAAAATGTTATAGTTAGTGCGGATTCTTTATTTAAGAACATAAATAATATTTTAGATAATAAAACAACTTTAAGCTTAAAAAAATCAGTAAAAACTTTAGAGTATACACTAGTAGATGTTCGTAAAACAATTCAATCTGTAAATGGTATTATGGATTCTACATTTACAGGGTTAAATGAAACGGTAAGAAACACAAAATATATTTCAGAGAATTTAGCAAAAGTATCAGATACACTTTTAAATGCAAATTTAGGAAAGATAATGAGAGATGCAGAAGTGACTTTATCAACTGTTAATTCATTATTGAAAGGTATAGATGAAGGAAAAGGTTCTATTGGTAAATTTGTTAATGATGATGCTATGTACACTAACTTGACAAATGTATCCAAAGAGTTAGAACAATTATTAAGAGAAATAAAATTAAACCCTAAGCGATTTGTTCATTTTTCATTATTTGCAAAGAAAACGAGTAAATTTAACGAAGAAAATAATAACAGTAATAAAACCAATCAATAATAATCTATTATGAGTTATATTTCAAATATACTTTTTGGAGTTTTATTAATTTCGGGTATAGGTTTTTTTGTATTTAACATCCAGAAAATATTCAGAAATATAAACTTAGGAAAAGATCTTAATAGAAATGATAATAAAGCTCAACGCTTTAAAAACATGGCAATGATAGCCCTTGGGCAATCTAAAATGGTAAAAAGACCTTTTTCAGGTCTCTTACATATTATTGTTTATGTTGGTTTTGTAATTATAAATATAGAAGTTCTAGAGATAGTTATAGATGGTTTATTTGGAACACATAGAATTTTTAAACCGTTCTTAGGTGATTGGTTTTATGGTTTTTTGATTGGTGTTTTTGAAGTATTAGCAGCTTTAGTTTTTGTAGCTGTAATTATATTTTGGTTGCGTAGAAATGTTTCTAATATTAAAAGATTTCTAAGTAAAGAAATGGAAGGTTGGCCCAAAAAAGACGGTAACTTAATCCTTTATTTTGAAATGGTTTTAATGTCATTATTTATTATAATGAATGCAACAGATTCTCCTTTTCAAGAAGCGGGAATTGGTAATGTTATAAGTCAATTTTTAGCACCTTTTTTCGAGGGCTATACCCCAGAAAATTTACATATTATAGAAAGGACTGCTTGGTGGATTCATATTACGGGAATTTTAATTTTCTTAAATTATTTGTTTTATTCGAAGCATTTACATATTCTTTTAGCATTTCCAAATACTTATTTTGGTAATTTAAACCCCAAAGGGCAATTTGCTAATTCTGAAGCTGTAACTAAGGAAGTTAGATTAATGATGGATCCATCAGCAGATCCATATGCAATACCAGAAGAAGGAATAGAAGAAGTTCCCGAAAAATTTGGTGCTTCTGATGTTGCAGATTTAAGTTGGGTTCAGCTATTAAATGCTTACACATGTACAGAATGCGGTAGATGTACTTCTGCTTGTCCTGCTAGTCTTACTGGTAAAGAATTATCACCAAGAAATATAATGATGAAGACCAGAGATCGTTTAGAAGAGGTTGGTAGAAATATAGATAACAATAATGGTACCTTTAAAGATGATGGAAAACAATTATTAAACGATTACATTACACCAGAAGAATTATGGGCTTGTACAAGTTGTAATGCTTGTGTTGAAGAATGTCCAATTAGTATAGATCCACTATCTATAATTATGGACATGAGAAAATATTTAGTTATGGAACAAAGTGCTGCACCACAAGAATTAAATATGATGATGACTAATGTAGAAAATAATGGTGCACCCTGGCAATATAATCAACAAGACAGATTAAACTGGGTGAAAGAAGAATAATCATTTTTTAAATGAAAGAGCATCTTCAAAATAAATTAAAACACCTACAATTAACAAAACCAAATTTAAAATTATGAATGTACCAATAATGGCAGAAATGATTGCTAAAGGAGAGCAACCTGAATTGTTGTTTTGGGTCGGTGCAGCTGGAAGTTATGATGATAGGGCTAAGAAAATATCAAGAGCATTTGTGAAAATTTTAAATTCAGCTAATGTTAATTTTGCAGTTTTAGGAACAGAGGAATCATCCACTGGAGACGCTGCTAAAAGAGCCGGTAATGAATTTTTATTTCAGATGCAAGCACTTATGAATATTGAAATTCTAAATGGTTATGAAGTAAAAAAAATTGTAACATGCGATCCACATTCTTTTAATACTTTAAAAAATGAATATCCAGGTTTAGGTGGAAATTACGAAGTATATCATCACACGCAATTCATCCAAAATTTAATTTCAGAGGGACGTTTGAAAATAGATGACACTATTTTGAAAGGAAAAAGAGTCACCTTTCATGATCCATGTTATTTAGGAAGAGCCAACGAAGTATATGAATCTCCAAGAGATCTAATTCGTAGGTTAGGTGTCAACTTAACAGAAATGAAGCGTAATAAAGAATCTGCCTTATGCTGTGGTGCTGGAGGTGCACAAATGTTTAAAGACGCAGAAAAAGGGGATAAAGAAATAAATATTTTAAGAACAGAAGAGGCTTTAGAAACAAAACCTCAAATTATTGCAACCGGCTGTCCCTATTGTAATACAATGATGACGGATGGAATTAAATTCAAAGAAAAAGAGTCTGAAGTTATTGTAAAAGATATAGCAGAATTAATTGCTGATGCGAATCAATTATAAAAATAAAAATTTATGTTAGACTCTTTCCAAAACATAGTAGTTTCATCTTTTCCAAATATTTTAGAAGTAGAGTTTAAATACATTAATAGAAAATATTTAAAAGTTATTTTAATTAATATAACTTTTGTTTATTTAAGTTTACTTGCCGCAGTTTTTTTTCTTGAATACAAGAATATCTTAGGACTAGAAGAAGTTACTTTTTGGTTATTTTTATTTATAACCATACTTTTCATTTATACTATTTTTATAAAAATAATTGGTTTTAAAAGAAGAAAATTTTTGGTAAGAGAAAAAGATATCTCTTACAAAAAAGGAGTGTTTTATAAAAAAATTACAACAGTACCCTTTAATAGAATCCAACATGTAGAAATTGATCAAGGACCGATCTCCCGTTTTTTTAATTTGGCCTCCTTAAGTGTATTTACTGCTGGTGATAGCAGTGATGATCTAAAAGTAAATGGACTTTTAAAAGATGAAGCACAACAAATTAAAGAATACATCAGTAATCAAATAGATGGTTAGTAAATCAAGTTTCAGTCAATTTAGTAAACAGTCTAAAAAAGGTATTATTATCATTTATTTAGATATACTTTATAAAATAATAAAGGCACTTTGGGTTCTAGTATTTGTTTTTATTCAAAATTTTTCTAAAACTTTAGACAATAATCTATCTTATATCTATTTTTATTTAGGCTTTTTCTTCATTTTCTTATTGCTTATTGCTTTTTTAAAGTATCATTATTTTCAATTTAAAATTGAAAATAATTATTTCATTTTAAAAAAAGGAATCATAAAAAAGACAAACACTTCTATTCCTTTTGATAGAATTCAGAATATTAACTTTAAACAAAACATAATTCAACAAATTATAAATGTATATGAAGTAAATATAGAAACAGCAGGCTCAAGTAAAGCAGAAATTTCTATTAAAGCATTATCATATGAACAAGCTAATGCTTTAAAGAAAACTATTACAATTAATGATAAATGTAATAATTATATTTGGGAGTTAGATGACGACAATAAGCCAAATACTATTAATAATCCAGAAATTTTTGTAGAACAAAAACCTTTATTAAAAATTAGCGTTATGCAATTATTAAAGGTGAGTCTAACAGAAAATCATTTAAAAAGTTTGTTACTTTTATTAGCTATTTTATTTGGTTTTTATCAACAAATAACTGAGCTTTTTAACGGTTTTGGAGAAGGTGAATTATTAGATAATTACATTTCAGAAAACACAACTAATTTTGAGACTAATATCGTTTTAATATTTATTTTAGGATTATTGTTTATACTTGTTTCGGTTATAAGTTCTTTTGTACGAGTCTTTTTAAGACATTTTAATCTTACGGTTTATATTAAAAATAATGCTCTAGAAATTTATCAAGGTCTAACAACAAAAAAATCCTTTATTTTAAAGAAAGAAAAGGTTCAACATATTACTGTATCTGATAATCCGATCAAACGGCAATTAGGGATATCCTTTATAACTTTTAAACAAGCACTTAGTGGTAACGTTAAAAAGAAACAAGATAAAATAATTAAACTTGTTGGTTGTGGGCAAGATCAGGTCTTAGCTATTAAGAATTTATTATTTTCAAATGAAAAATTTGAAAATTTCACAAAAAATTATTCATCTTATTATTTTAAAGTAAGATTATATTTAAGAAGTATTATTTTTCTTATTATTATAAATAGCGTGTTGTATTTTATTTTTAAATACAATTTTGTATTTTGGATTAATATACTTTTACTACCTATTTTTATAATATCGATAGAACTAACATTTAAGAAAAGATTTTATCTTTTCACGAATGATACTTTATTAATTGGGTCAGGTACTATTGAGACTCATAAAACATATTTACCTTTTTATAAAGTTCAAAATGTGAAATTAAAACAAACTTTTTTTCAATCAACTCAAAATATTATAGATATTGTTTTTCAAACTGCTTCAGGTAAAATAGTGATACCATGTATTAGAGAAGATGAGGCTTTTAAAATTTATAATTACACTTTATTTATGGTGGAAAACAATAAGTATTCATGGATGTAAGAAACTTTATTAAAGCTGCTCGTTTGAGGACTTTACCTTTATCAATCTCTGGTATTATTTTAGGTAGCTTTTTAGGAAATAAAAAAAATATGATAATCCTTTCAGAGAATTACTCTGATACGAATATTTTTATAGGAAGTTTCTCAATTTTCCAATCGCCAATATTCTGGTTAGCAATATTTACCACTATTGGTTTTCAGGTATTATCTAATTTCGCTAATGATTATGGTGACGGAATTAAAGGAACTGATAACAATAGAAAAGGGGAGGCAAGGATGGTTTCTACTGGAGCAATTACACCAATCCAAATGAAAAATGCAATGGTAATTACAACCATTATTTCATTGATTATCGCCTTGTTATTAATTTTTGTTGCTTTTGGTCATGAGAACTTTAAGTATTCTTTTTTGTTTTTTATTTTAGGAATTGCTTCAATTGCTGCTGCTATTAAATATACAGTAGGTAAATCTGCCTATGGTTATAGTGGTCTAGGTGATCTTTTTGTATTCTTATTTTTCGGTTTGTTAAGTGTAGTTGGAAGTTATTTTTTATTTACTAAACAGCTCAATATATTTATTTTTTTACCAGCAATATCAATAGGTTTATTAAGTACGGCTGTTTTAAATTTAAATAATATGAGAGATCAAATTGAAGATAAACAATATTCTAAGAATACCTTAGTCGTAAAACTGGGTAGTCAAAAATCTAAATTATATCATTATTTCTTAATTATTGGTGCTTTAATTTCAGCTTTAGTATATGTTGCGTCAAATTATCAGTCATTAATTCAATATCTTTTTTTAATTGCTTTTATTCCTTTATTTTTAAATATAAAAGTAGTTGCACAAAACATTATTTTTTACGAATTAGACAAAGAGTTAAAAAAAGTTGCGCTAAGTACATTTCTATTTGCTATACTTTTTGGAATAGGACAAATTTTAAATTAACTAAATGAAAACAATCAAAATTATACTTGGAGTTATAACCATCTTTGTGTTAGCTTTTTTCTTGACTGGTTTATTTGTGAAAGAAACTACTTATCAAATAGATGTTACTATTAATAAACCAATTTCTCAAGTATTTAGTATTTTTAATAATCCAGAAAATATAGATAAATGGATCCCTGAGATAAGGGAGATTAATGTAATAAATGATAATTTAGGAAAAACCGGAAGTACCTATAGAATTGTTATTGACAACAAAGGTCAAGATATTGTCATGGTACAAAAAGTAATGGCTTTTGTGAAAAATGAAAAAGTAACATTGTTTTTTGACGCACAAAATATGTTCAAGAAAGATGATTATATTTTTAAAGAAAAAGATGGAGTAACCACGATCCAACTAAGCACAAGTTGTAGAAGTGATTCTTATATAATGGCATGTGTCTTTCCTTATTTTAAAAGTACTTTTAAAGCACAAGATCAAGGATATCTGAATAACTTCAAAGCATACATAGAAAATTAATTTATATTTTGATAAAAGCAAGCTATAAAAAATACGTCTTAAATTTTAAAAATCCGAGCGGGACTTCACGTGGAATATTAAGAACAAAAGAAACTTGGTTTCTTGTTTTAGAACAAAAGGGTAAGGTCGGTTATGGTGAAACAGGCCTTTTTAGGGGATTAAGTATTGATGATGTTCCTAATTATGAAGAAAAGTTAAGCTGGGTTTGTAAAAATATTAATTTAGGGGTTAAAAAATTATTGATCGAAACGGTATGTTTTCCTTCTATTCAATTCAGTTTAGAACAAGCCTTTTTGTCTTTGAAAAGTAATAATCCTTTTGAATTATTTCCGTCTAAATTCACAAAAAGTAATGCTTCAATTCCAATCAATGGTTTAATTTGGATGGGAGACAAATCCTTTATGAAAAGTCAAATATTAGAAAAGTTAAAAGCCGGTTTTTCTTGTATTAAAATGAAAATTGGTGCAATTAATTTTGATACTGAAGTTAGTTTATTAAAATATATTAGAAAAGAATTTTCAGCATCAGATGTTGAGTTACGTGTAGACGCGAATGGTGCTTTTTCACCAAATGAAGCTTTAGACAAATTACAAGTTTTATCAGCGTTAAATCTTCATTCCATAGAACAACCTATAAGTCAAGGGCAGATTAAAGAGATGGCAGAATTATGTCTTAAATCTCCTCTACCAATAGCTTTAGATGAAGAATTAATTGGTGTATTTTCATCTGTAAAAAAGAGAGAAATTATTAAAACGATAAAACCTCATTATATTATTTTAAAACCAAGTTTAGTAGGTGGTTTTTCAGGGACTAAAGAATGGATTGATGTCGCAGAAGAAAATAATGTAGAATGGTGGATTACTTCTGCACTTGAAAGTAATATTGGTTTAAATGCGATTGCTCAATTTACTTATATTTTAGATAGTAAATTACCTCAAGGTCTTGGAACAGGTAGTTTGTTTAATAATAACTTTTCAAGTCCTTTAGAAGTCAATAAAGGTAGCTTAATATATAATAATTCCTTAAATTGGGATTTTAAATTATGAAGATGAATTTTATAGAAGCAGGGTATAAGGGGAAAAATGATTGGTGGATGTATGTCTTAGGTCTTTTAATTGTTTTTTTTGCAATTCAATTAGGTTCAATCCCTTTAGCTATGGTAGCTTTTGTCAAAGCAGAAGGAAATATAAATGCCTTTAATGAAGCAGCGAAAGATAGCTTTATGACAATGGGAATAAATTCAAATTTATGGCTATTTTTAATGATTTTTACTTTTATGGCCGGTCTCTTAGCACTTTTTATAGCTGTAAAATACCTCCATAAAAAGGAGTTTTCCTGGATTATTACTTCAAGAAAAAAAATTGATTGGAATCGAATTATTTTCGGATTTATCTCATGGGCTATTGTATCTATTACATTAGTATTAATTGGTATTTATTTAGAGCCAGAACTTTATGTTTGGAATTTTAAACCCATACCATTTTTTACATTATTAATTATTTCATTATTGTTTTTACCTTTTCAAACAAGTACCGAAGAATTATTATTTAGAGGTTATTTTATGCAAGGGCTGGGATTATTAGCAAAGAATAGATGGTTTCCTTTAATCACAACCTCTGTGATCTTTGGATTATTGCATATGGCTAACCCGGAGATTGATAAAATTGGAAACCTTGCTTTAGTATTTTATATTGGTACGGGATTATTTTTTGGGATAACAACTTTAATGGACCAAGGAACAGAATTAGCTTTAGGCCTTCATGCTTCAAATAATATTGTAGCTGCATTTTTAGTAACTACAGATTGGACTGTTTTTAGAACAGATGCTTTATTTATTGATAAGACAGAGCCATCTGTATCTTTACTAATGTTCTTACCTGTTTTTTTATTATACCCATTAATGCTTCTATTATTTTCTAAAAAGTATAATTGGAGTGATTGGAAAGATAAACTTTTTGGAAACATAGAAAAGCCAGTTTTAATAGATGAAAGTTAAATTAAACACTAATTTCTCATTAAACGGTAATCAATTTATTACTTCTAATGAAATTATTAATTTTTCAAAAGAATTCTCCGTTGACATTTACTCTTTTTTAACTGACTTGTTTTCTGAAGCTTCTTTTATTGAAGTTAAAACTTCAGGATCCACAGGCCAACCCAAAACAATATGTATAAAAAAAGAATTTTTAATTAATTCAGCTAAAGCAACTGGTAATATTTTCGATTTAAAGGCAGATACTTCAGCTTTAATGTGTTTACCAATAAAATACATAGCTGGAAAAATGATGTTGGTTAGAGCCATAGTATTAGGCTGGAAATTAGATATTATAGCTACTAACTCAAACCCATTAGCGAATGTGAATAAAACCTATGATTTTTCAGCAATGGTTCCGCTCCAATTAGAAAATTCATTAAATAAAATTCACCTAATAAAGAAAATAATTATTGGAGGAGGAGTTGTTTCTTCTAATCTCCAAAAGAAAATACAGTTAACCCAAACCGATATCTATGCGACCTATGGAATGACCGAGACTGTTACGCATATTGCTTTAAAAAGGTTAAATAACTTTTCGTCATCTCAAGCTAAAGCAAATTTTCAACGTTTTTATAAAATTTTACCAAATATTAAGATTTATAAAGATACTAGAAACTGTTTAGTCATAAATGCTCCCGATGTTTCTAATGAAATTATATTTACAAATGATGTAGTAGATTTAGTTTCAGATAAACACTTTATCTGGTTAGGACGTTATGATAATGTCATTAATTCCGGTGGAATTAAATTATATCCAGAAAATATTGAAGAAAAATTATCAAAAGATATTACGAATCGCTTTTTTGTTATTGGAGTTCCTGACCCTAAATTAGGAGAAAGATTAATACTTATTGTTGAGGGAACTAATCAAACAATTAATTTCAAAGATTCGGATTTATCAAATTATGAAACTCCAAAAGAGATCTTTTTTGTTTCAAAATTTATAGAAACAGAAACAAAAAAAATTCAACGATTAAAAACGCTGAATTTAATTGATATTAAAATATAAACTTTCTACATTTCCATAGAATGATATATATATTGTACATCTTCATCCTCTTCTAATTTTTCTAGGAGCTTATCTACATCAATTTGTTGTTCTTCAGATAATTTAATGGTAGAAGTTGGTATTCTCTCAAAACCAGAAGATAGTATTTCTACTTTCTCTTGTTCAAAGAAGGTTTGAATTGCACCAAACTTTTCAAAGGGGGCATAAATGATCACTCCTTCTTCGTCATCAAAAACTTCCTCTACATCAAAATCTATTAATTCTAATTCTAATTCTTCCAAATCAATAGTAATATCTTCTTTTTTAATTGTGAAAGTACAAACCCGATCAAACATAAAAACTACTGATCCGGAAGTACCTAAGTTTCCTTCACATTTATTAAAAATTGATCTAACATTAGCCACTGTTCGGTTATTGTTATCTGTTGCGGTTTCTACAACAACGGCAACACCATGAGGTGCATAGCCTTCAAAAAGAGTTTCTTTATAATTAGCAGTGTCTTTGTCGGTTGCTTTTTTTATAGCCCTTTCTACATTTTCTTTAGGCATATTTGCTGCCTTCGCATTTTGCATTACAGCTCTTAAACGGGAATTAGTATCAGGGTTTCCACCACCGTCTTTAATTGCCATTACAATATCTTTACCAATTCTGGTAAAGGTTTTTGCCATTGCAGACCAGCGCTTCATTTTACGTCCTTTTCTAAGTTCGAATGCTCTACCCATTTCTAATATTATTTAATTTATTTTTTATTTGATTTTAAACTTGTATAATACCCATATTGAATTGCTTTTCAATTGGTGCATGATTAGCAGCTTCTATTCCCATAGAAATCCAAGTTCTGGTATCTAAAGGATTTATTACTGCATCCGTCCAAATTCTTGCAGCTGCATAATAAGGTGAAATTTGATTGTCATAACGAGATTTTATTTTGTTAAACAGTTCAGTTTCTTTTTCTGGTGTAATTTTCTCTCCTTTTTTCTTTAAGGACGCTTTTTCTATTTGTAATAAAACTTCTGCAGCAGAATTCCCACTCATTACTGCTAATTGAGCAGAAGGCCATGCCACAATTAATCTAGGGTCATAAGCTTTTCCGCACATAGCATAATTTCCTGCACCATAAGAGTTGCCAACAATAATTGTGAATTTTGGAACAATAGAATTACTAACGGCATTTACCATTTTTGCTCCATCTTTTATTATTCCTCCATGTTCTGATTTACTTCCGACCATAAAACCTGTTACATCTTGCAAGAATACTAAAGGTATTTTCTTTTGATTACAGTTAGCTATAAATCGAGTTGCTTTATCTGCAGAGTCATTGTATATGACACCGCCAAACTGCATTTCTCCTTTTTTTGTCTTAACTAACTTTCTTTGGTTGGCAATAATACCAACAGCCC
The DNA here is from genome assembly GCA_913047375.1 of uncultured Polaribacter sp. Lineage (GTDB taxonomy): Bacteria > Bacteroidota > Bacteroidia > Flavobacteriales > Flavobacteriaceae > Polaribacter. Next base: position 979 of record CAJWTV010000012.1, on the reverse strand, counting down.
AACCATCAATACGTGCATAACACGTTATTATTGTTTGTCCATATCCTTGCTTATATTCATCAAACTCTGAATTATCTACTAACCGTTTAATGATTTCTAACATATCATATTGCGCATTTCTTTCTTTAGGTAGAATCCCAAATATCTCTTCTTGGTCTTCTTTTGGTTCTTCCGATTTAATTTTATTAAAACCAGCTTTTTCAAAATCCCCAATCTTACCAACAATACGTTTTATTTTGTCTAATGCATCTTTGTCATCGAGTGCCTTATAATCTGTAACTCCAGAGATTTCACAATGTGTTGTTGCTCCTCCTAAAGTTTCATTATCAATATTTTCACCTATGGCAGCTTTTACTAAGTAACTTCCTGCTAAGAAAATACTCCCAGTTTTGTCAACAATTATAGATTCGTCACTCATTATTGGTAAATAAGCACCACCTGCTACACAGCTTCCCATTATAGCTGAAATCTGTGTAATCCCCATACTACTCATTATAGCATTATTTCTGAAAATTCTTCCAAAATGTTCTTTATCTGGAAAAATTTCATCTTGCATTGGCAGATAAACACCCGCAGAATCCACTAAATAGATAATGGGTATTTTATTTTCTATAGATATTTCTTGTGCTCTTAAATTCTTTTTACCAGTAATAGGAAACCAAGCTCCAGCTTTTACCGTAGCGTCATTTGCTACTACTATACACTGTTTTCCTTTTATGTAACCAATTTTCACAACGACTCCACCAGATGGGCAACCACCGTGATCTTTGTACATTTCATCTCCTGCGAAAGCACCAATTTCTAACGAATTAGCTTTTGTATCTAATAAATAATCAATTCTTTCACGAGCAGTCATTTTTCCTTTTTCGTGGTGCTTTTTGATACGGTCTTCACCACCACCTAGTTTTACTCTGGCAAAACGCTTACGTAAATCTGTGACTAAAAGTTTATTAAAATCTTCGTTTTTATTGAAGTTGAT
>CAJWTV010000011.1 GCA_913047375.1 uncultured Polaribacter sp. | reverse complement strand
TGATTGTTTTCATGTTTTGAATTTGATTATTAAATAAATTGTTAAATGAAATATGGGTGTGTAATTATAGTCTTAATTTTATGATAAAATCATCTTGCAACTTCTATAATTTCAAATTTCATAACTCCATTTGGGACCTCAATTTCAGCAAAATCTCCAACTTTTTTACCTAATAAACCTTTTCCAATTGGTGAATTAACTGATAGTTTTCCATTTCTAACATCAGTTTCAGAATCTGCAACTAGTGTATATGAAAACTCCACCCCATTTGTCATATTTTTAATTTTAATAATAGAATGAATTAATACTTTAGAAACATCTAACTGACTTTCATCTATAATACGGGCACTAGATATTACATTTTTCAACTTTGCAATCTTAAATTCTAAGTGAGATTGTTCCTCTTTTGCTGCATGGTATTCTGCATTCTCACTTAAATCACCCTTGTCACGTGCATCTGCAATTTCTTGAGTTACTCTAGGTCGCTCTATTTGTTCAAGTTGTAACAACTCGTCTTTCAATTTCTTTAATCCCTCAGCTGAATAATAAGATATTTCGCTCATAGTTTCTTAAATTTAAAAATCCCACTTCTGAAAACAGGAATGAGATTAGACTACAAATATACAAAATATTTGTAAGTTGCTATCGTTTTGATAAAAGACAGCTTTAGTTTGATGAAAAAATATATATTATTATTACTTGTTTTAACTCTTAATTGTGTAGATAACACTCCAGAAGGAATTTGTTTACCAAATATTGCAATTGGTCTTACTACAGATCTAAACAATCCAAGTAATATAAATTTACAGACCCCAGGTGGTTCAACGATCTTAAATGGTGGTTCTAAAGGTATTTTATTATTTAATATTAATGGTTCTAAGTTTGTTGCCTTTGATCTAATTTGTCCTAATTTAGATTGTAGTTCCCCAATGAGCTTCGAGAATGGATTAACATTAAAATGCGAGTGTGATATTAGTGAATATAGTGTACATATAGGAGGTTCTCCTCAAACAAATGGCTTTAATTGCCCTGCAAGAGAATATCAAGTTTTAAAAAATGGAACAAGCATACGAATCACTAATTTTTAGTAGTTTAAATCCAATTAGATTGTTATTTTTGTAAAACACAACTAAAACTACAAATTGAAAAATTATTTCTCTTCAGACTTTAAATTAGGTGTTCTTGGTGGAGGGCAACTTGGAAGGATGCTTTTAGCAGAAACTCAAAAGTTTGATATTTATACTACGGTTTTAGATGGAAATAAAAATGCTCCTTGCGCACAAATTTGCAATAAATTTGTAAATGGAAACTTATTAGATTATAAAACTATTTACAATTTTGGAAAAGGTTTAGACTTATTAACAATAGAAATAGAAAATGTAAATTTAGATGCTTTAGATGTACTTGAACAAGAAGGTCTAACTATTTACCCAACACCTAAAACACTTAGGATAATTCAGAGTAAAGCAAGACAGAAAAAATTTTATATTGATCATCAAATTCCTACGGCTCCATTTTCTTATTATGCCTATCTAGAAGAATTAAAACACTCATATGAAAATAATATTATTGATTTTCCATTTGTTTGGAAATCGGCACGTTTTGGATATGACGGAAATGGTGTAAAGATTGTTAGAGATAATATAGATTTAGAAAGCTTACCCAATGTGGAATGTATTATCGAAAAACTTATTCCATTTAAAAAAGAATTAGCAGTAATAGTTGCTAAAAATAAAGATGGTCAAACAAAGACATATCCAGTTGTAGAAATGGAGTTTCATCCTGAAGCAAATCAAGTAGAATATGTAATTTGTCCAGCAAGGATTGAAATAAATATTGCAAATAAAGCACAAGAAATAGCTTTAAAAGTTGTTAATGATCTAGATTTTATAGGTTTACTAGCAGTAGAGATGTTTCAAACAGAAGATGATGAAATCTTAGTAAATGAGGTTGCGCCCAGGCCACATAATTCTGGGCATTATTCTATTGAGGCTAGTTATACTAATCAATTTGAGCAACATTTAAGAAGTATTTTAAATCTCCCTTTAGGTAATACGGAGAGTAAAGTAGCTGGAATAATGGTTAATTTAGTTGGAGAAGAGGGGTTTTCAGGTAATGTTGTTTATGAAAATTTTAATGATATTTTAAAAATAGACGGAGTTACTCCACATATTTATGGTAAAAAAGAAACTAGACCCTTCAGAAAAATGGGACATGTTACAATCGTAAATAGTAATATTGACAAAGCAAGAGCGACTGCGCAAGTAGTGAAAGAAACAATTAGAGTTATAAGTAAATAATTATGGTAGGAATAATAATGGGAAGTGATTCTGATCTTCCAGTCATGCAAGAAGCAATTGATATTTTAGAAAGTTTTGATATTCAAATTGAAGTAGATATTGTTTCTGCTCACAGAACTCCTGATAAATTATTTGACTATTCTAAAAATGCTCATATACGCGGTATAAAAGTGATAGTGGCAGGTGCTGGAGGTGCTGCACATTTACCAGGAATGGTTGCCTCTATGAGTCCATTGCCAATAATTGGAGTTCCTATCAAGAGCAGGAATTCTATTGATGGTTGGGATTCTGTTTTATCTATATTACAAATGCCCGGAGGAGTTCCTGTAGCAACTGTAGCATTAGATGGAGGAAAAAATGCAGGTATTTTAGCAGCACAAATTATTGGCGCATCTGACAAATGTGTTTTAGATAAAATTGTTGCCTACAAAGAAGGTTTAAAGCTTAAGGTTGATAAAGCTTCAGTAAACATAAAAAAGTAATTACAAATAAGTAATCACTTTTTTAAAATTTAGTCCTCTTTGAAATTACAGTTACTTTTATCTAATTTAAATTATGAATCCACTTTTACAAGATTTTAATACAGCGCCATTTTCTAAAATATCTAATTCGCATTATAAATCTGCTATTAAAAAAGCAATAGAGATTGCAAAAAATGAGATCACTTTAATTGTTAATAATAATAAATTAGCTTCTTTTAACAATACAACAGTAGCTTTAGATTTTACAGGTGAAAAGCTAAATAGGATTACAAATATATTTTTTAATTTGAACTCTGCAGAAACAGATGATGAAATTCAAAAAATAGCTCAAGAAATTTCCCCATGGTTGAGTGAATTTAGGAATGATATTACGTTAAATAGCGATTTATTTAAAAAAGTTAAAACTGTTTTTGATAATAAAGAAAAAATAGATTTAACACCTGAACAAAGAACACTCTTAGAGAAACAATACAAAAGTTTTGCTAGAAATGGAGCAAATTTAAATAACAGTGATAAAACTAAACTTCGAACAATAGACACTGAGTTATCCAAGTTATCCTTAAAGTTTGGAGAAAATGTCTTAGCAGAAACAAATGCATTTGAATTGCACTTAATTAAAGAGAAGGATCTTTCAGGTTTACCAGAATCTGCTAAAGAAGCTGCACATCAACTTGCAAAAGAAAAAGGAAAAAAAGGTTGGGTATTTACATTAGATTACCCAAGCTATATCCCTTTTTTAACTTATGCAAATAACAGAGAATTAAGAAAAAAAATGGCGATTGCTGCCGGTAAAAAAGCTTATCAAAATAATACTTTTAATAATGAAAAAGTTGTTCTGAATATAGTAAAGCTTCGTCATAAAAGAGCTAATCTATTGGGCTATAAAACACATGCTCATTTTGTTTTAGAGGAGCGTATGGCAGAAACCCCAGAAAAAGTAATCAAATTTTCTAATGAATTATTAAAAAAAGCAAAATTCGCTGCGAAAACTGAATTTGAAAGTTTAAAGAGCTATGCAAAAAAATTAGATGGAATTGAACAACTTCAAAAGTGGGATGGCGCATATTATTCAGAAAAACTAAAAAAGGAGATTTTTGAATTAGATCAAGAAATATTAAAACCATATTTTAAATTAGAAAATGTAATTGATGGTGCTTTTATAATTGCAAATAAATTATTTGATTTAAAATTTGAGGAAATAAATAGCATCGATAAATACCATGAAGATGTAAAAACATATAACGTAACAGATTTAAACGGAAATTTTATTGCTTTCTTTTATGCTGATTTTCACCCTCGAAACGGAAAAAGAAACGGAGCTTGGATGACTAGCTTCAAATCTCAACAAATTAAAAATGGAATTAATGAAAGACCTCATGTATCAATAGTTTGTAATTTCACAAAGCCCACTCCTACAAAGCCTTCTTTACTGACATTTAGTGAGGTAACAACTTTATTTCATGAATTTGGTCATGCGCTTCATGGGATGCTTGCAAATACGACTTACAGCAGCTTGTCCGGCACTTCTGTTTCTTGGGATTTTGTTGAATTACCAAGTCAAATATTAGAAAATTGGTGCTTTCAAAAGGAAGCATTGGAATTATTTGCTAGACATTACAAAACCGGTGAGGTTATTCCAATGAAATATGTTGAAAAAATTAAAGAATCTGCAAGCTTTCATCAAGGGATACAAACACTTAGACAGTTAAGCTTTGGTTTATTAGATATGAGTTGGCATTCACAGGATCCAACAAATATAAAATCAATTAAAGATTTTGAAAGTGATGTTTTTGCAGACACTAAGCTATACCCAGAAGTTAAAGAAAATTGTATGAGTACTGCTTTTTCCCATATTTTTCAAGGAGGATATTCTGCAGGATATTACTCATATAAATGGGCAGAGGTTTTAGATGCAGATGCCTTTGAGTATTTTTTAGAAAAAGGAATTTTTAATAAAGAAATTGCAACAAAATTTAAAGATAATGTATTATCAAAAGGTGGAACAGAAAAACCAATGATACTCTACAAGCGATTTAGAGGTAAAGAACCAAAGCCAGATGCATTATTAAAAAGAGCAGGGTTGATATAATTTTAAGAATTTTTTGCCTCTATCCATTTACTCATGTATTTTGTGCTTTGAAGTGTTTGGTGCTGGATTATAGTGCCAAAAAAATTTTTCTCTCTATGTCGTTTTAAATTCTTTTGAATTTTTAGGATTTTATTTATAAATAAAGCACCTATTTTCTCTTTATCATAAATTGTATTAATAATTGCTATTCCCTTTTTTTGAGCCTCAATCCAAATGGTTTCATTAGAATACAACTCAATTGAATGTTTAGCAAACAAATCAAAATCGTCTGTTACAAAACCGTTCCAAGCAAGGGATTCATTCATACCTTCTATTCCAATAGAGGTTGTAATACTAGGCGCACCAAAAACCATGGCCTCCGTTAGCTTTCCTTTAATTCCGGCTCCAAATCGGAGTGGGGCCAAAACAACTTTTATATTTCTAATAATTTCATTTGTGCTCTCTGTGTAACCCTTAATTAAAAAGCCTTCTTTTTTATTATGTAATTCTAAAATTTGTTGAGTTGGGTAAGCACCGTAAATATGAAGTTCAGCAGATGGTATTTGTTTTTTTATTTGTTTCCAAATTATATTTTTGAGAATTAAAACAGCATCAACATTTGGTGCATGTAAAAAATTTCCAATAATTGTAAAATGTTTTCTTTCTTTAAATTTTTTCCAGTTGTCAATTTGATTCTCATCAATTTTAGATAATAAAAAGGGTAAATTACACAATAATTCTTTGTCTATTTTAAAAAAATTTGTCAACAAATCCATTTCAAAAGTAGAAATTATTAAAGAGAGGTCACTTCGTAATATTGAAGCAATTTCTCTTTTAGTGATATCTTCTTTTAGTAAATTATCTTTTAAAAATAACTCCTTATTTTTAATTGCTTTTTCTCTTGTCTTTCTTAAGCAATGAAGATCTTCAGTATCTAATATACGTAATGCTTCAGGGCAATTCTCTGAAACACGCCAACTGAATTGCTCTTCGATCATAAATCGATCAAATAGTACAATTGTCGGCTGTAATAATTTTACAAAATTATCAAAAGAAGAATTATTTAATTCAATAGAAACCACATCTACTCCAATAGAATTTAAATCCATTGCCTTCTCTCCCTTTACAGCTGATGAGGCAAAAGTTACTTTCCATTTTTGTAGAATAAATTGCTTTATAATTTGTAACATTCTTCCACCAGCAGCAGAAGAATTGGGCTCAACCCAAACATATCCAATTATTAAAACTGAGTTACTTTGCATTTAATAATTGCTGATAATATCCTTGTGTTTTTTTACCCCAGGTAACTACTGCATCTACCTGATATTGAGTTAAATTGGATTCAGAATGCGTCCAAGTATAGGAGCTTAAAGGCATTTCTCCTTGTTCTACTTCTTCATATAATTCGTCCATTTTATGTTCTTTCCTTTTCAAAGAATAGCTCGACCATTTAGAGAAATTTAAATGTTTTTTCCCATCTTTTATATGACTATCTAACCAATAGTTTACTGGAGTAATATCATTATACCAAGGGTAATTAGTTTTATTTGAATGACAATCAAAACAAGTTGTTTCAAGAATTAATTTTACATTTTCAGGTGGATTTGTCTCATTTAAAAAAGGGACTACTGAAATCAAATCTCCTTCATTCTTTTCAGGACTAAAGAATTGTGAAATAATTAATAAAATTAATAGAATGTAGCCTAATTTTTTTAGAGTTATCATCATATTTATATTTAGAATTTAAGATAGTAAAACTAAGCATTTCTATTAATTTTTTATAAAAATATATGTATTTTTGTAGTGATATTATAATAGAACAAAGTGAAACTTGATAGTTTTATAATAATTATAAAAAAATTACACTCATGAAATACGATTTAATCGTCATTGGTTCTGGTCCCGGAGGTTATATTGCTGCAATTAGAGCCTCTCAATTAGGTAAAAAAGTAGCACTTATAGAAAAATATACTGCTTTAGGTGGAACCTGTTTAAATGTTGGTTGCATTCCTTCAAAAGCATTATTAGATTCCTCTCATCATTATTACGACGCAGTTCATCATTTTGAAGAACATGGAATATCTGTTGAAAAACCATCTTTTGATTTTGGAAAAATGATCGAAAGAAAGTCAAAAGTTGTAGAAACGACAACAGGTGGTATAAAATATTTGATGGACAAAAATAATATTGAAGTTTATGAAGGTCTTGGGTCTTTTGAAGATAACACACATGTAAGAGTTTCAAAGAAAGATGGTTCATTTGAATTAATTGAAGGGGTGAATATAATTATAGCAACAGGGTCTAAACCTGCTAGCCTTCCTTTTATAAAAATAGATAAAGATAGAGTTATCACTTCTACTGAAGCCTTAAAACTAAAAGAAGTGCCTAAACACTTATTGATAATTGGAGGAGGAGTTATTGGTTTAGAATTAGGTTCAGTATATAATAGACTTGGCTCAGAGGTAACTGTGATTGAATATATGGATAAAATTGTCCCAGGAATGGACACAGATATTTCGAAAGAGTTACTAAAGGTTTTTAAAAAGCAAGGAATTAAATTTGCAACAAGTCATAAAGTAAAATCTGTAGAAAGAAACGGAGACTCAATTATTGTAAAAGCAACTGACAAAAAAGATCGAGAGATAGAATTTAACGGTGATTACTGTTTAGTATCTGTTGGTAGAAAACCATTTACAAATGGCCTAGGGTTAGATAAAATTGGTGTTGAAGTGAATGAACGTGGACAAATAATCACTAACAATAATTTACAAACTAATATTTCAAATATATACGCAATTGGAGATGTTGTTCAAGGGGCAATGTTGGCGCACAAAGCAGAAGAAGAAGGTGTAATTGTAGCAGAATTTTTAGCTGGTCAAAAACCTCATATAAATTATAATTTAATTCCAGGAATTGTTTATACATGGCCAGAGGCAGCCGCTGTAGGAAAGACTGAACAAGAGTTAAAAGATAATCAAATAGAATATAAAGCAGGGAAATTTTCCATGAGAGCTTTAGGTAGGTCTAGAGCTAGTGGAGATATTGACGGATTCGTAAAAGTATTAGCGGATAAAAATACAGATGAAATTTTAGGAGTTCATATGGTAGGTGCACGTGTTGCTGATTTAATTATGGAAGCGGCTGTTGCAATGGAGTTTAGAGCTTCTGCAGAAGACTTAGCGAGAATTTGCCATGGACACCCAACATATTCTGAAGCAGTTAAAGAAGCTGCAAAAGCGGCTTGGGACGGAATGCCTTTAAATGCATAGTATTTATCTGAATTGGTTAAAAGAATAGCATATTTTAGATAAATAAATAATAATTTGCTTACTTAAAATATGTGATTTTTAATAGAAAACCTTTTCATAAGAATCAGAATTTAAATTATGCAAAGAACTATTTGTACTTTTTCAATTGATAAAATTGATGCTTTTAAAAAAAATTTATTTGCTTGGTCTCAACAATTTGAAACAATAGCATGGTTAGAATCTAATAGTTATATCCAAGAATACTCAGAACTTGACTGTGTTTTAGCTGTTGATGAATTTACATCTATAAAAACAGATTATTCTAATGCTTTTGATAAATTAAAGGAATATCAAACTATAACAAAGGACTATATCTTTGGTTACTTATCTTATGATATTAAAAATGATACAGAACAACTATCTTCTAATAATTTTGACGGATTAAAGTTTTCTGATATTTATTTTTTCCAACCACAAAAATTAGTTTTCATCAGAGGTTCTCAAGTTGAATTTCGTTACTTAAAAATGGTTGAAGACGAAATAGAAAAAGATTTTAAGGAAATTCAAAAACATGAAGACAGTAAAAATAAAACTAAATATGATCTTAAAATAAAATCTCGAATTAACAAAGATCAATACCTAAGCAAAGTTTCAAAAGTTATTAATCATATTAAGAGAGGTGACATTTATGAAGCTAATTTTTGTCAAGAATTTTATGCTGAGAATGCTATTGTAGATCCATATAAAATTTATACTAATTTAAATAAAATTTCTAAAGCTCCTTTTGCTTCCTTTTTGAAAATTGATGAACACTTCTTGTTATCAGCCTCACCTGAAAGGTATATTAAAAAAGATGGGACTAAAATCATTTCTCAACCCATAAAAGGAACTGCACGAAGATCAAAAAATAAGTATGATGATCAAAAGATCGCTATCAACCTAGCAAGAGATGAAAAAGAATATGCAGAAAATGTTATGATTGTAGATCTAGTAAGAAATGATTTATCAAAAACATCTAAAATAGGAAGCGTAAAAGTAGAAGAATTATGCAAAGTTTATACTTTTAAACAAGTCCATCAAATGATCTCTACAGTAGTTTCTTCAGTTGATAAAAAAACGCATCCTGTAGAAGTGCTCAGAAGCACTTTCCCGATGGGAAGCATGACTGGCGCTCCAAAAGTATCTGCCATGAAGATTATCGAAAATTTAGAGGTAACTAAACGGGGACTTTATTCTGGTGCTGTTGGATATTTTACTCCGGAAAATAATTTCGATTTTAATGTAGTAATTAGAAGTATTTTGTACAATAAAAAGAATGAGTATATATCTTATTCTGTAGGTAGTGCCATTACAGCAAAATCAGTTCCAGAAAACGAGTATGATGAATGTTTGCTTAAAGCAAAAGCGATGAAACAAGTTTTAGAAAAATATAAATAAAAAATCTTTAAACATTATTTTACCTTCGGAATTATGATAATAAACTTAGATGAAAAATTTAAAAAAACTCAAGAACAACTTGATGAAAAACCAAATGAACAAAATATGTTCAATAAGTTCATAGATCTTTACCCCACTGAATGGAAGCAACTAAAAATAACCTTTTCTAAATTTAATAGAAGTAAGCAATTTGGAAAAACAATACCTCTTCCAAAACCAGAACAACAAATAAGAAAACAGATTCGTGCTTGGCTAATAACTCAAGTTTTAAATTAGTACTTTTGACACGAAAATGTTAGTTAAATTAGAAAAACATATCAACGTTAAATTTCCTTTCCTGAAGGATAAAAAAATACTTGTTGCCATCTCTGGAGGGATAGATTCTGTAGTCCTAACTCAACTATTTTCTATATTAAATTTTGATATATCATTGGCACATTGCAATTTTAAATTACGTGGTGAAGAAAGTGATTTAGATGAAGGCTTCGTTTGTAATTTCGCAAAAAATAATAATAAAAATTATTTTACAACTTCTTTTAATACTAAAGAATTTGCGCAAAAAAATAAACAATCAATGCAAGTAGCGGCAAGAAACTTAAGATATAGTTGGTTTCAAGAAGTTATGCGAGAAAATTGTTTTGATTTTCTTTTAACTGCTCATCATGCAGATGACAATTTAGAAACTTTTTTAATAAACCTAACTCGTGGATCTGGTCTTAACGGTTTTACTGGTATTCCCGAAATTAATGAAAATATTATTCGTCCATTATTGATTTTTTCTAGAGATGAAATCATTAAGTATGCTAAAGATTCAAAGATTGTTTGGAGAGAAGATAAAAGTAATTCGTCTACAAAATACATCAGAAATAAAATTAGACATAAAGTTGTTCCTGTTTTAAAAGACATTAACCCAGGATTATTAGAAACATTTTCTAAAACTATTGAAAATCTAGATGGAAGTAAACAAATTATTAATGACCGAGTTCTCGATATTTCTTCTAATATTCTTTTTAAAACAAAGTTAGACTCATTAGAAATTATAAAAATAGCTATTTTAGAAATTAATAAATTATCAAATCCAAAGGCTTATTTATACCAACTTTTGAAACAATATAATTTCACAGAGTTTAATGATATTTTTAATCTACTTACATCTCAATCTGGTAAGCAAATATTTTCTAAAACTCACGCTGTGTTAAAAGATCGAGATTTTTTAATTCTTTCTGAAATAAAAGAAAAAAAAACTTCAGATATATATTATATTGAACAAAATAAATCAGAAATCAGAAATCCATTTCATTTAAAAATCGAGGAAACTTTAGAAAGTTCTCTCGAAAATAAAAGCATAATATATATATCTAAAGATAAATTAATATTTCCATTAATTATAAGGAGATGGAAAAACGGAGACTTCTTCTATCCAGTTGGTATGAATGGGAAAAAGAAAATAAGCAAGTACTTCAAAGACGAAAAACTTTCTCTTTTACAAAAAGAGCAAGCTTGGTTACTTTGTAATAATGATGATGATATTATTTGGCTTATTGACAGAAGACAAGATAATCGTTTTTGTGCTTTGAAGGAAAATACTAATACGATTAAGATTAGCCTCATATAAAAGGCTTCTATAATTTTAAAAATTAAAATCAACATTATCAATGAAATTTATTTATTTTCTAACTTTTATATTTATCACATCTATTGCTTTTTCACAGACGAAAGAAAATCCTATTGTATGGAAAACTTCTGTGGAGAAAATTTCTGAAACAGAATATAATTTAATTTTTTCTGGAAAAATTTTAAAAAACTGGTATGTATATTCTCAATACAACCCAGAAGACGCTTCTTTACCGATGGAGATTTTTATCCCAGAAGGGGAAAACAGATTTAAGCTAATTGGAAAAGCAAAAGAGAGTCAGACCTCAAAAAAATATTCTGATGTATGGAAAAAAGATGAACTAATCTTTAAAGAAAAAGCAATTCTGACTCAAAGAATTTTTATTAATGACAAATCTATTACTCAAGTAAAGCTTAGTTTATTTGGGCAAGTCTGTGAAACTGCTTGCATACAGTTTGAGGATACTTATACTTTTTCTTTAGATGGATCTGTAATAAAAAAACAAAGAGTTGTTTTAGACGAAGCTAGTAAAATATTAACCAGTAAATTAAAGCTTGATCTAAAAAATACTTCATTATTAAAAAACTCGACAAGTACTAACAAAGACAGCAGTTTATCTAATATATTTTTATTGGGTTTCATCGGTGGTTTATTAGCTCTTCTTACTCCGTGTGTTTTTCCTATGATTCCTTTAACAGTTTCGTTTTTCACTAAACAATCTCAATCTAAAAGTAAAGGAATTGCAAATGCAATTTTATATGGCTTTTTTATAGTAGTTACATATGTTTTATTAAGTGTTCCATTTCACCTAATTGATGGTTTAGATCCAAATATCTTAAATACAATTTCAACCAATGTTTGGTTGAATATTTTCTTTTTCGTGATCTTAGTATTTTTTTCTGGATCGTTTTTCGGTTATTATGAAATCACATTACCGAGTTCGTGGGGAAATAAAATGGATTCTGCCTCAAATATTGGAGGAATAACTGGTGTCTTTTTTATGGCATTGACTTTAGCTATTATTTCTTTTTCTTGCACAGGTCCCATTCTAGGATCTTTATTAGCGGGTTCAATATCTTCAGCAGGTGAAACAGCAAATCAATTAACCGCAGGAATGAGTGGTTTTGGTTTTGCCTTAGCGCTCCCTTTTACATTGTTCGCATTGTTTCCTGGATGGCTAAACTCTTTACCAAAGTCTGGAGGTTGGTTAAATACAACTAAAGTTGTTTTAGGTTTTTTAGAATTAGCTTTTGCTTTTAAGTTTTTGTCAAATTCAGATTTAGTAGGACATTGGGGTCTTTTAAAGCGTGAAATATTTATTGGAATTTGGATTATAATTTTCGCAGGATTAGCGTTATATCTGTTTGCAAAAATTAAATTCCCCCATGATTCTAAAATTAAAAAATTATCTTTTACAAGAGTTTCTCTAGGTTTTTTAATTTTAACATTTATAGTTTATTTAATTCCTGGATTGATGAAAGCCCCGACTTGGAATTTAAGTCTACTAAGTGGTTTTCCTCCTCCTCAATTTTATAGCATCTACCAACAAGAGACAGATTGTCCATTAGGGCTCGACTGTTATAAAGATTTTGATAAAGGTCTTGCAGCTGCAAAAGAATTAAATAAGCCTATTCTATTAGATTTCACTGGCTGGGCGTGTGTAAACTGCCGTAAGATGGAAGAAAATGTTTGGAGTCAAAATGATATTTACGACCTACTAAAAAATAATTACATTTTAATATCATTATACGTAGATGATTATGAAAAAGAGTTGCCAAAAAATCAACAATTTGAATTTTTAAAAGCTAACGGGAATATCAAAAAAATCAAAAGCTATGGTGATAAGTGGTCTACATTTCAAATTATAAATTTCAAAACTGCATCACAGCCCTATTATATTTTAATGGATTCTAATTTAAAAATTTTAAATACACCTCAACAATATACGGACAGAGATATCTATTTTAATTGGCTTCAAAAGGGCCTAGAAAATTTTAATACAAACTTACGTTTACGCCAGTTTTTGATTGAAAAGTAATCATTAACAATACTCTAATGAAAAATCAGATTTTTCTTTTATTTTTTTCACTACTTTCCATTAGCTTTTATGCACAACAAAAAGCAGTGAAAAAAATAAAAGTCCCTTTAAGTATTTATACTCATAGTTCCCTAAAAGAAGATATAAATAGCTTAACTTCAGTTAATAAAAGATTAAATTTATCTTCATTTGAATTTTTTAGTTTCTATATAAATTCTGTTGATTTTGTTGAGAACAGTCGTTTTGTTGAATTTAAAAATATGGTTAAAAAACCAATAATTTATAAAATGGATGATTACAGGAGATACCAAAATAATAAGTTCATGAGAGAGATTTTCAAAAATGACCCTACCAGGTGGCGCTTACATCGAATTAAAAATAGAATTCAACCTGTGATGTTAAATCGAGAAAATTTATAAGAGTTGTTATTTTCTCTAAAATTGATCCAATATAAATGAATTACCTAAATAATCTAAAGATTATTAGTAAATAAACACTGTCTGTATTTTTTGTTTTTTTGTAATTTTAATTCTAAAGCTTTATAAAATGCCTGTATTACCAAAATTGTCTCGATTTAACGAAAATGTATTGTCTAAATACCAAATTTATAATAGTATTTTTATGACTCTACCATTTGATACAATAAGCGATACTGGTGTACTATTGCCATTATTTCATGAAGTTTGTAAGAAGGGATTTAAAGAAGGAAAAAATCCTACAGAAATTGTAGAATTATTTTTTAATAAATATCAAGAAAATCCATCAGAGGAAGAGAAAAAAAATCTACTTTTTCGTTTTATTCAGTATATCGAACGTCAAGTCGTTTTATTTGATGCAATTGAGGACGCTGCTTTCCCAATTGTAAATAATATGGATGGAATTGGAACGCTTAGAAGCTCTAAAGAAAGAGCATTTTCCAAAGATAAAAAAGAGGAGCTTCAGAGATATTTAAAAGATTTTAAGGTGCGTATCGTTTTAACAGCGCACCCTACACAGTTTTATCCTGGAGAGATTTTAGGAATTATAACTGATTTAGACAGAGCTATTCAAAATAATAATTTATTGTTAATCAAAGATTTATTAGCTCAATTAGGGAAAACACCTTTTTTTAAGAAGGAAAAACCAACACCTTATGATGAAGCAGTTAGCTTAATTTGGTATTTAGAAAATGTTTTTTATCACTCTATCAGTAAGATCCATAACTATATTGAATCAAATATTTTTGATGGAAATAAAATTGATAATGAAATTATAGATCTTGGTTTTTGGCCAGGAGGAGACAGAGATGGCAATCCTTTTGTGACTACAAAAATTACATTAGATGTTGCAGAGAGATTACGTCAAACTATTTTGAGGAACTATCATAAAGATATCAGACGCTTAAAGAGACGTTTTACTTTTAGTGGTGTAAACGAAATTTTAAATCGTATTGAAAAAAGACTTTATAAACATGTTATTAGAAGCTATACTAAAATTAATTTTTCTCAAAAAATACTATTAGAAGAATTAGAGATAGCAAGAGATATTATTAAAACTAAACATCAATCTTTATTTATTAATGAATTAAATGATTTTATAAATAAAGTTCGAATTTTCGGTTTTCACTTTGCAACTTTAGATATTAGACAAGATAGTCGAGTTCATCACCAAGCCTTTTCACAGATTGTTAATGACCTTCTTAAAAGTGGTGACAAAATCTTCCCTGATAATTATCAACTCCTTTCAGAAAAAGAACAAATTGAAATATTATCATTAGTAAAAGGAACTATTGATTCTAGTGTTTTATCAGACGAAATGTCTATAAAAACTATAGAATCAATTTATGCCCTTAGGACTATTCAGAAAAGAAATGGTGAACGCGGTGCAAACCGTTATATTATTAGCAATAACCAAACAGCATTAAATGTAATGGAAACATTTGCAATGCTAAATTTATGTGGTTTCGAAAATGAATTAACCGTAGATGTTATTCCACTTTTTGAAACTGTAGAGGATTTAGGAAATGCAGAAAAAGTTATGCGAACATTATATTCTAATAAGGCCTATAGAAACCATTTAATCAATAGAAAAAACAAACAAACTATTATGCTAGGTTTTTCTGACGGAACAAAAGATGGAGGGTATTTAATGGCAAATTGGGGTATTTTTAAAGCAAAAGAAGCATTGACAAGAGTTTCTAGAGAATTTGAGATTGATGTGATTTTCTTTGACGGTCGTGGTGGACCACCAGCCAGAGGGGGAGGAAAAACTCATCAATTTTATGCCTCTTTAGGTCCTACTATTGAAGACAAAGAAATTCAATTGACTATTCAAGGACAAACAATTAGTTCAAATTTTGGAACTTTAAATTCTTCACAGTATAACTTAGAACAATTATTAAGTTCGGGTATTAAAAACGAAGTTTTTACTAAAAATCAATTAAATGATTCACATAGAATAATTATTGAAGATTTAGCAACTACAAGTTACAAAGCATATGTAGATTTTAAGAATCATCCTAAATTTTTACCTTATTTAGAAGAAATGAGTACTTTAAAATATTATGCAAAAACAAATATTGGTAGTAGACCAAGTAAGCGTTCTTCATCTTCTTCTTTAGATTTCTCTGCATTAAGGGCTATACCGTTTGTTGGAAGTTGGAGTCAATTAAAGCAAAATGTACCCGGTTTTTTCGGTGTTGGAAGTGCCTTAAAAAAATACGAAGATGCAAACAAATTTGAAGATGTTATCGAATTTTATAACTCATCTGATTTTTTTAAAACTTTATTAGAAAATAGTATGATGAGTTTAACAAAATCTTTTTTTGGCCTAACTGCATACATGTCAGAAGATCAAGAATATGGAGATTTCTGGAAAATTATTTTCGAAGAGTACAAAACTACTAAACGATTACTTTTAAAACTTTCTGGTCAGAAAGAGCTAATGGAAAATTTTCCGGAGGGGAAAGCCTCTATTAAAGTAAGGGAGCAAATTGTTCTGCCATTATTAACCATCCAGCAATATGCGTTGAAAAAAATTCAAGAATTACAAAAAAATCCTGGAAATGAAGATGAGTTAGCTGTTTATGAAAAAATAGTAACTCGCTCCCTGTTTGGAAATATTAATGCAAGTAGAAATTCTGCATAGAAGTTTACTTTATTGCTGAAAAAAGTAAAATAACTCTACTCCAAATAGCATAAAAGGGTAACGATCATCCAAATAGAATCTTTTGTTTTTATATAATAGAGATATTTAAAAACTAGTCAATGATTTAAATAAGAAAAACTCTTACAAATGAATGCAAGAGTTTTGTGGTTATAAATAACAAAATATTAATATCTATAATGTTCAGGTTTGTATGGTCCCTTTTGAGTTACACCAATATAAGCCGCTTGATCCTCACGTAACTCCGTCAACTCTACACCAATTTTCTCTAAGTGTAAAAAAGCTACTTTTTCATCTAAATGCTTTGGTAACATATATACTTCGTTTCCGTAAGCTTTAGCATTGTTCCAAAGTTCCATTTGTGCTAGTGTTTGATTTGTAAATGAATTAGACATTACAAAACTTGGATGCCCAGTTGCACAACCTAGATTAACTAAACGTCCTTCTGCTAATAAAATAATATCTTTTCCGTTGATATTGTATTTATCTACTTGAGGCTTAATTTCAATTTTTTCGCTATTTGCATTTAGATAAGGTACATCGATTTCATTATCAAAGTGACCAATATTAGCAACAATAACCTTGTCTTTCATTGCTTCAAAATGTTCTGCGCGTACAATATCTTTATTTCCTGTAGTTGTAATTATAATATCAGAATTTGATACCACTGTTTCTAATTTCTTAACTTCAAAACCGTCCATTGCAGCTTGCAGGGCACAAATAGGATCTATTTCTGTAACTGTTACAATAGAACCTGCTCCTTTAAAAGAAGCTGCTGTTCCTTTACCAACATCACCATAACCACAAACAGTTACACGTTTTCCTGCTAACATAATATCTGTTGCTCTACGAATTGCATCTACTGCAGATTCTTTACAACCATATTTGTTATCAAACTTAGATTTTGTTACAGAGTCATTAATATTAATAGCTGGCATTGGAAGTGTCCCGTTTTTTACACGCTCATATAACCTGTGAACACCAGTAGTTGTTTCTTCTGATAACCCATTGATTCCTTCAGCTAGTTCTGGATAACGATCTAAAACCATATTAGTTAAATCACCACCATCATCTAAAATCATATTTAAGGGTTTTTTATCTTCTCCGAAAAATAAGGTTTGCTCAATACACCAATCAAATTCTTCTTCGTTCATACCTTTCCAAGCATAAACAGAAGTTCCTGTTGCAGCAATAGCAGCAGCAGCTTGATCTTGTGTAGAAAAAATATTACATGAACTCCAAGTAACCTCTGCACCTAAAGCTTGCAGCGTTTCTATTAAAATTGCCGTTTGGATTGTCATGTGTAAACAACCTGCAATTCTTGCACCTTTTAAAGGTTGGCTGTCACCATACTCTTCTCTTAAACTCATTAAACCTGGCATTTCTGCTTCTGCCAAATCCATTTCTTTTCTTCCCCAATCTGCTAAAGAAATATCTTTTACTTTGAAAGGTACGTATGATGTAATTGAACTCATATTTATGTATATTTATATTCTAATTTTTAGAGGTGCAAAGTTACAAAATCCATTTTAAAAAATATGGCTCTTTATAAAACAATAAAGGTAAATCAGACTACTAAAGTACTGATTTGGAATATTGAAGAATCTATTTCTGAATTATCATCAGGCATTTTACTATCTAAGAATAGTTCAACTCGAATGCAATCTATGAAATCTGAATTACATCAAAAAGGATTTCTAAGTATTCGATATTTATTAAAAGAAGTTGGTTATTCTGATTTTGATTTAATTTATGATAAAGAAGGTAAGCCGCATTTAAAAGACGGTAAGTTTATTTCCATATCTCACTCATTTATATTTTCCGCAATTATTATTTCTGATGATTTAAAAGTTGGAATAGATATTGAAAAACAGCGAGAAAAAATTTTAAAAATTGCACACAAATTTACTCCGATTGAGGAATACAAAACTATTGCAAATTCAGAAGCGTTAATAAGTAAACTAACAATTGTTTGGGGGGCAAAAGAGAGCTTATATAAAATATATGGAAAGAGAAAACTATTATTCTTACACCATATTCATATTAATGATTTCAAATTTATAGCAAAGGAAACTATAGGTGTAATTCGTTTTAATGGAGAAAATTTTACTTACAAAATTGAATTTATAGAATTTGATGGTTTTACATGTGTTTTTGCTTATTGAAATTAGTCTAATATCAGATTTTAGAAATTTATAAATCTTCTAAATAAAGACATTAAAATTCATAGGAACTTCTTACTTTTGATCTTATAAAAAAAAACAATGTCAGAAATCTTTGAATTCTTTTTTTTAGAATACAAAACCTATTCAACAATAGATATTACACTGGAAATTATTGCTGTGATTTTTGGTTTTTCATCTGTTTGGTTTTCAAAACAAAATAATATTTTAGTGTTCCCCACTGGAATGATTAGTACTTCTATTTTTGTTTATTTACTTTTAAAATGGGGGCTTTTAGGAGATATGATGATTAATATCTACTATTTTATAATGAGTGTTTACGGCTGGTATATTTGGACACGTAAAAATGATCAAAAGTCTGTTACTCAAATTTCTAAAATGACTTTAATAGAAAATAAAATTGCGGGTTTTATATTTATTGCCACTTTATTTTTTGTTTATTTTGTTTATAACACTTCTGGTAAATGGGTGAATTGGGTTGCATATGTTGACACTTTTACCACTGCAATTTTCTTTGTAGGAATGTGGCTAATGGCAAAGCGTAAGATAGAAAATTGGGTGTTTTGGATTATAGGAGACATCATTTCTATACCTTTATATTTTTATAAAGGTTTTACATTTACTAGTTTTCAATATTTAGGATTTACATTTATCGCCATTTTTGGTTATTTAGCATGGAAAAAGAACTTAAACAGAAATCAATTAACTTAGTTAAAGTTGTTTTATTTGGTCCAGAATCTACTGGTAAAACAACGATTTCTAAACAATTAGCACGACATTACAATACGGTTTGGACACCAGAATTTGCAAGACAGTATTTGCAAAAAAAATGGAACAATGAACGTAAAACTTGTGAAGCCTCTGACTTAATACCCATCGCAATAGGGCAAATACATTTAGAAAATAAATTAGCAAAAAAAGCAGATAAAGTGTTGATTTGTGATACTGATTTATTGGAAACAAAAGTATATTCTGAGGAATATTATGGAGGTTATGTTGAAGAAAAACTAAATAATGCTGCTCTAAAAAATCAATATGATTTATATCTATTAACCTACATAGACACCCCTTGGGAAGAAGATGACTTGAGAGATAGGCCCGAATCACGCTTAGAAATGTTTACTGCTTTTGAAAATGCATTAAAAAAATACAATAAAAATTATATCCTTCTAAAGGGTGATAAAGAAACACGTTTAGATACAGCAAGTAAGGCTATTGATAAAATTATTGCGAGTAAAAATAACTTGTACTCGTTTTCTGATTCTATTATTGATTCAGAAATTAATCTTTCTGAAAAAAATTTAGAAAATTCAGTTAAGCATTAATGAACTCAGAAGATATTTTAAAAGAACTCCGTTTTAAAGCCTCCAGAAGCTCTGGAGCTGGAGGGCAACACGTAAACAAAGTATCTTCTAAAATTGAATTGACTTTCAACCTAGAAGACTCAATTTCTTTATCAAAAGAGCAAAAACTGCTTCTAATCAAAAAATTATCTGCAAAAATAACAAAAGAAAATAATATTATTATTTACTGTGAACAGACAAGGTCTCAACACAGGAATAAAGATATTGCAATTAAAAAATTTCTAGAACTTTTAAAAACAGGGCTTACTCAAACTAAAAGAAGAAGAGCCACCAAACCGAGTAGGGCTTCTATTCGGAAAAAATCTGAATCAAAAAAAAGAATATCCGTAAAAAAAGTACTTCGTAAAAAACCTAAATTCGATTAAAAAACTCACTTTTATTTTCCTATTAAAAAATTCTACCCTAACTTTGCATTGTTCTCATAAAGGGGTGCCTAAATCGGCTGAGATCATACCCAATGAACCTAGAACAGATAATGCTGTTTAGGGACTGAGTTACACCAATAATGGTGTTAAAAATTAATTATTCAATATTAACAATAAGAGTAATTACCTCTTTTTATTCGTTTTAATTTTTTTTAAAATGAAAAAAAATATCATTTTTTTATTCTTGTTTACAAGTATAGTTGTAAACGCCCAATTATTTAAAATTTCTGGAAGTGTTGTCGATGAAAATCAAAAACCTTTATTTGGTGCGACGATTCAGATTAAAAAACTTAACAAAGGAACCTCAACAAATACTCAAGGTAAATTTACATTACTTGTTCCCGAGGGCGACTTTAATATTGAAGTCTCCTATGTTGGGTTTAAGACCGATTATTCTTATAGAAAAATCAATCAAAATGAAAAGATTCTAATCCAATTAATTTCATTGGAAAATATTCTTGAAGAAGTTTTAGTATCTGCGGTTCGAGTAAATACAGATATACCTATAACATTTTCTAATTTATCAAAAAATGAAATTTCAAAACGAAATTTGGGTCAGGATATTCCAATTTTATTAAACTACATGCCTTCTGTTGTTTCTTCTTCAGATGCAGGAGCAGGAGTAGGTTACTCATATATGAGTGTTCGTGGATCTAATGGAGAACGTATTAATGTTACCATAAACGGTATTCCCTATAATGATGCAGAAAGTCATGGAACATTCTGGGTAAATTTAGGGGATTTTGCTTCATCAACCCAAAATTTACAATTACAACGTGGAGTTGGAACCTCTACTAATGGATCTGGTGCTTTTGGTGCAAGCCTAAATATTTTAACAGACGCAATTTCACAGGATGCTTATGGAGAAATATCAAACTCTTTTGGTTCATTCAATACCCGAAAGCACACACTGAAATTTAGTACAGGAAAAATTAATGATCAAATTGAAATTGCTGGACGTTTATCTAATATCTCCTCTGATGGTTATGTTGATAGAGCATTTGCAAATTTAAAATCATACTATTTACAAGCAAGCTACACAGACGAAAACACACTAATAAAAGCAGTTACATTTGGTGGTGAAGAAAAAACTTATCAAGCTTGGTATGGTTTAACTTTAGATGAGTTAAACCAGGACAGAAGACAAAACCCATATACATATGATAATGAAACAGATAATTATAATCAGAATCATTATCAATTACACTGGAATGAAAAGTTAAATGAAAAATGGTCTACAAATGTTGGATTAAATTATACCTCAGGTGCAGGTTTTTTTGAACAATATAAAGAGGAAGAAAGTTCTGCAGACTTTAATAACTTAATTAATGATGGGAGTGATGTAATTGTAAGACGTTGGTTAGAAAATGATTTCTATGTATTAAATTTTAATACAACTTATAAAAGTGAAAAAGTGAAAGTTATCTCTGGAGTTTCTTATTCTAATTATAGTGGAGATCATTTTGGAGAAGTAATTTGGGGTGAAGATCTAGCACCAAATGTAAATATTAGGGATCGCTATTATTTTTCTGATGCTAAGAAAACAGATTTTTCTGTTTTTGCAAAAACAACTTTTAGTATTTCAGATAAGTTATCCGCATATATTGATTTACAGGGGAGATTTGTCGGTTATCAAACAAAAGGAATTACAAGTGATCTTAAAACAATTGATGTAGATGCTAAACTTAATTTCTTTAATCCAAAGTTTGGTTTTACATATAAGGTTGATGAAAAAAATAACTTATATACTTCTTTTGCAGTAGCAAATAGAGAACCAAATAGGAACGATTTTGTACGTAAAATTACTACTCCAGAGACCTTAAATGATTTTGAATTTGGTTGGCGTTCAAAGAATGAAAATATCAAGCTAAATACAAATATTTACTATATGGATTACGAAAACCAGTTAGTACTAACTGGTGGTATCGATGATGTTGGAGCGCCAATTAGAGCTACTTCTGGAAGTAGTTACCGATTAGGTCTAGAAATTGATGCAGATATTCGCTTAAGCGATAAGTTATCTGTAAGGCCCAACGCAACATTTAGTTCAAATAAGAACAGATCCTTCTTTATTACTAGAGACGATATTCTCACACCTGAACTAATAGGTAATACCGATTTATCATTCTCGCCTGATATTATTATTGGAAATATATTTACATATCAACCTAAAGAAAACTTACAAATCTCATTTTTATCTAAATATGTAAGCAAACAATATATGAGTAATTTCAGTAGTGCGATTTCTACTAATGATGTTTTAAATAGTTTTTTTACCACTGATTTAAATGTAGTTTATGAATTAAAACCGAAAAGAATTTTTAAATCGGTAGTATTTTCTCTTTTAATAAACAATATTTTTGATAAACAATATGTAGGTAATGGTTATTATTATACCTATGATGACAACTGGTCAGAATCTGGAGTTACAACTACTTTAGATGGTGCAGGTTATTATCCTCAAGCAACAAGAAACTTTCTAGTAGGTGCTACTTTTAAATTCTAAAAACTAACTTATTTAACAATTAAAACCCCAAGTTTATCCTTGGGGTTTTAATTGTTATAAATATTAGAACTTAATGCAAAAAATTAATAACTGATTTATAAAATTCTGACGGGTTTTCTGCATGTAACCAGTGCCCTGCGTTAGCGATTGATACGATTTTAGAATTTGGAAAATGCTTTTCTATAATATCGTATTCATCCTCTGTTATATAGTCAGATTTAGATCCTTTTAAAAATAAAGACTTCCCCTTAAAAGAAGCAAAATTAGGTAAGGCTTCGCCAATCTTTGAATTATTTTCTTTTAAGACTTTTAAATTAAATCGAAAGGCTAATTTTCCTTTTTCGATCCAATAGACATTCTTTAATAGAAATTGTCTGACACCTATATCTGAAATAAATTCTGCCAATTTTGAATCGACTAAACTTCTTGAATTTTGAATCGAAAAATCAATCGAATTTAATCCTGCTAAAATTGCATTATGATGTGGTTCGTATTTTCTTGGTGAAATATCTGCAATAATTAACTTTGCTACTAATTTGGGATGGGTAACTGCAAACAGCATTGCTGTTTTTCCACCCATAGAGTGACCTAACAGGTGTATTTTATCTATTTGGTGGTATTTTATGTAATGAAGTAAATCCGCTACTAAAAGATCATAATTAAATTTATCTGCATGAAAGCTTCGCCCATGATTTCTTTGGTCGATTAAATGTACTTGATAAACTTCAGAAAATTTATTTCCTAAAGTTTTCCAATTATCACTCATCCCAAAATATCCGTGTAAAATTAATAGTGGTTCCCCTGATCCTTGGATTGTTGAATGTAAAACTTTCATTCTATTTTAATCTATGTAAATACATGTTCACTACATTTTCTAAACCTAGATATAGACTCTCTGCGATTAATGCATGACCTATAGATACTTCTAACAAATTAGGAGTATTATCTTTGAAAAACTTAATATTTTCTAAACTTAAATCGTGACCTGCATTTACACCCAAACCTAATTCATCTGCTAATATAGCCGCATCCGAATAAGGAATTATTCCTTTTCTATTTCCTAAATCAAATTGTGTGGCAAATTCTTCAGTATATAATTCTATTCTGTCTGCACCAGTTTTTTGAGCAGCTTCAATAAGTTTTAAATCTGTATCAATAAAAATTGAGGTTCTGATTCCATTTTGTTTAAACTCATCAATTATCTCTTTTAAAAAAGATTGGTGTTTTATAGTGTCCCAACCTGCACTTGAAGTGATTGCATCTATAGTATCTGGCACTAAAGTTACTTGAGTAGGCCTTACCTCTAGGACTAAATCTATGAAAGATTTTATCGGATTTCCTTCAATATTGTATTCTTTTTTTACAACTGAGACTAAATCTCTTGCATCTTGGTATTTAATGTGACGTTCATCTGGTCTTGGATGAATTGTAATTCCATCTGCACCAAAATCTTGAATATCTGAGGCTACATTTAATAAATTCGGCACATCCCCTCCTCTTGAATTACGTAAAGTTGCAATTTTATTGATATTTACACTTAACTTTGTCATACTCTAAAATTAGAGTACAAAGATAACTCATTAAATGATTTTATCCTATATTCGTATTGCATGAACATTACAAATTACATATTAAAAGATATAAAATCTTTAACCCCAAAAAGTACTGTGAAAAATGCTCAAAATTTATTTAAGCGTTATCCTGTTACTCATTTTAATTTGGTTGAAGAAGGTGTTCTTTTAGGGTCATTTTCTGAGAGCGATATTCAGACTATAGAAAATGAAAAAGCTTTTTTAACTGATTACAAATATCTTTTATCTAATTTTTATGCAAATGAAAAAGCTACTGTTTTAGAACTATTAAAAATTTTCGCTGACAATGATTGTACGATTGTCCCTGTTTTAGGATCAAATAAACAATATTTAGGCTATTATGATCTGTGTGATATTTTAAGCATTTTTTCTACAAGTCCCTTTATGATTGAAGTAAGTGAAACTTTGATTGTGGAAGCTTTAGAAAGTGATTTTTCAATGAGTAGAATTTCTCAAATAGTAGAATCTAATGGAGGTAAATTACTGGGCTCTTTCATCTCAGAAAAAAAAACGGATTTTGTGCAAGTAACATTAAAAATTGTAACCGAGGAAATAAACGAAATTATTCAAACGTTTAGAAGATATGATTACGATATTATTTCATCTCACGACAATGATGTTTATTTAGAAGACCTAAAAAACAGATCTCAGTATCTTCACAAATACCTTAATATGTAATGAAAAAAATAGCAATTTATGGGCAATCTTATTCATTAAGTTCAGAAAAAGAAATTCAGATCCTTTTAAAAGTTTTAGAAGAAAAAAAAGTTGTTGTTTTTTTTGAAAAACAATTTTACAACCTGTTAAATAAAAATGAAACTTTAACTAAGAAATACCCAACATTTTCTCATTTTAATGATTTAAATAATTCTTTCGACTTACTATTTACGGTTGGAGGTGATGGGACTATCTTAAGAGCTGTAACTTACGTAAGAGATTTAAATATTCCAATTTTAGGAATTAATATTGGCCGATTAGGCTTCTTAGCATCTGTTAAAAAAGATGCAATTAAAGAAGCTATAGAATATATATTTAACGGTGAATACACTATTCAAGAAAGATCATTATTGAGTATAAAAACTATACCTGAAATAAAAAAAATATCTGAACTAAATTTTGCGTTAAACGAAATTACAATTTCTAAAAAAAACACCACTTCTATGATTGGTGTAAAGACATACTTAAATAAGGAATATCTTACAAATTATTGGGCTGATGGTTTAATTATAGCTACCCCAACAGGATCTACTGGCTACTCTTTAAGTTGTAATGGACCCGTTATCTTACCTGAATCTAAAAGCTTGGTGATAACACCTATTGCTCCCCATAATCTTAACGCTAGGCCCATGATAATTCCAGATGGAATTTCTATTGAATTAGATGTAGATGCTAGAGAAAAGAAATTTTTAGTTTCATTAGATTCTAGAATTATAACTGTCCCTAAAAACACTAAAATATTTATTGAAAAAGCGTCTTTTACAATAAAAAGTATGATGCCTAATAACCAATCTTTTCTTCAGACTCTTAGAAGTAAATTATTATGGGGAGAGGACATTAGGAATAAACCAAGCTTTTAACCTATAAACGCAATAATTATAAAATTTAGTTGTTATTCAAAAAAGACTAATTATTAACTTTTTAAAGCAAACTGAAATCCATATATTTGCTCGCTATTCCGAAGATGAAAAAATATTTATTCCTTTTTATTTTTATACGTTTTATACTAATTTCCCATGGGCAAATTAATGAAGTTGGTTTCTCCGTTGGTGGCTCAAACTACATAGGAGATATTGGAAAAACTAATTATGTATACCCTAATGAATTAGCCGGTGGATTAATTTATAAATGGAATTGGAATCCGAGAATAGCGCTAAGAGGAACATATAGTCACATTCCAATTCAAGGAGATGACAGTGATGCAAATACTACTTTTAGAGTTAACAGGGGAATGAGTTTCAATAATACTATAAGAGAATTAGCGGTGGGTTTAGAATATAATTTTTTTGAATATGATATTTCATCGCAAAAAAAATCGGCAACTCCATATATTTTATTAGAACTTGCTGCTCTTAATTACAAATCAGTTCAAGAAATAACCAATAGTGGGGAAATCGTATTAGGTAATAAATCATCTTATGCTATTCCTTTCGGCGTTGGATATAAATCGAAACTTTTTGGTGCCTTTGCCTTTGCAATAGAAACTAAGTTTAGATACGTTTTCGAAGATGATCTTGATTACTCTACTGAAAGATTTACGCCATTAGATTTTGGTGGGAATGGGAATGATTGGTATGCATTTACGGGTGTTTCTTTATTTTATACTTTTGGCCGACCAGCTTGTTATACTAAAGGCTTATAAAAATGGGTAAGAAATCACAAGTTAATTTACAAAATGTACCTCAGCACGTTGCCATTATTATGGATGGAAACGGACGATGGGCAAAAAGTAAAGGAATGAGTAGAGTTTTTGGTCACAGAAATGCACTCACTTCAGTTAGAGAATCTGTCAAAGCCGCTACTGAAATTGGTGTTTTAGCTATAACTCTTTATGCTTTTTCTACAGAAAATTGGAAAAGACCAAAACTAGAAGTAGATGCACTTATGAGTTTGCTTATTAATTCTCTTAAAAAAGAATTATCTGGTTTTAGAGATAATGGAGTTCGAGTTAATGCCATTGGTGGAATTGAAAGTTTACCTAAAAAAGCCCAAAAAGTATTAAATGATGTCATTTTTGACACAAAAAGTAATGATAAAATCACTTTAACTTTAGCATTAAGCTATGGCTCAAGAGACGAAATTGTTAACGCTATCAAAAACATATCTAAAAAAGTTGTTAATAATGAGCTTTTGTTGAAAGAAATTAACGAAAACACTATAAATAACCATTTATATACATTTAATTTGCCCGACGTTGATTTAATGATAAGAACTAGTGGAGAACAACGCATTAGTAATTTCTTATTATGGCAGATGGCATATGCTGAATTATATTTTACGGATATACTTTGGCCAGATTTCAGAGAAGAGCATTTTTATGATGCAATAATAGAATATCAGAATAGAGAACGAAGATTTGGAAAAACAAGCGAACAAGTTACAAAGTAGTATTTCTGTTGTATTGGTGTTTACAGCACTTTTTTTTACATTATTTGCAAATTCGCAAAATAAAATAGACAGTCTAACTACAATAAAAACAGACACTATTTTAAAAAATATTTCTTTTGAAAAAGGAAAAGAATATATTTTAGGAGGAATTAGTGTTATTGGTTTAAAAAAGTTCACTGAAGAAACAGTTCGTGTTTTTACAGGTTTAAAGCCTGGACTAAAAATCAAGTTACCGGGAGATAAACTTACTAGTGCTATTAAAAAACTTTATGAAAGTAAACAATTTAGTAACGTTGATGTTTATCTAGAAAAAATAGACGGAGAATCTATTTATCTTCAATTTGACGTTCAAGAACTTCCTCAATTAAATACTGTAAAGATATCTGGTATAAGTAAGTCTAAAGCTAAAGATCTGATCAAAGATGCAGAATTAAAAACAGGTGCTATGGTTACTGACAACCTAATAGTAACTACAAAAAATTACTTCGAAAAAAAATATACAGATAAAGGATACTTAAAAACTAAAGTTAATTTAGTTACTCAAAAAGATTCATCAGATGTAAATGTTGTTAACATGTCTATCCTTATAGACAAAGGAAATAAAATAAAAATAAAAGATATAAATTTTACTGGAAATCAATCACTTTCTAATAGCAAGCTTAGAAAAACGATGAAAAACACTAAAAGAAAATTTTTTGGGCGATTTTGGAAAAGCTCAAAATATATCGAAGATGAATATAGAGAAGATTTAGAAGGTATTTTAGAGACTTATAGTAAATTAGGATACCGTGATGCTAGGATTTTGAGTGATAATCTTATTTGGAATAATGATAATACAATTACTCTAGAGATAGAGTTAGAAGAAGGTAGACAATATCGTTTTTCAGAGATTTTATTTGTCGGAAATAAAGAATATACAGATGAATACTTAAAACAATTTTTAAGGATTGAAAAAGGGGATGTTTATAACGGGGTTGTTCTTAAAGAACGTGTTAGCGGCGACGGGAGCCCAACATCACAAGATCTATCTACACTCTACCAA
The DNA here is from genome assembly GCA_913047375.1 of uncultured Polaribacter sp. GTDB lineage: Bacteria > Bacteroidota > Bacteroidia > Flavobacteriales > Flavobacteriaceae > Polaribacter. Next base: position 14,438 of record CAJWTV010000011.1, on the reverse strand, counting down.
GATAATGGGTTTTTATTCTCCTCTGTTAATGCAGTAGAAACTAAAGTGAAAAATGATTCTATTACTGTTGAGATTAGAATTAGAGAAGATGAAAAAGCAACAATAAAGAAAGTAACAGTTTCTGGAAATGACAAAACAAATGACCATGTCCTTTTTAGAGAACTTCGAGTAAAACCAGGAGATTTATTTAGTAGGAGTGCAATAATAAGATCTATTCGTGAAATTGGCCAGCTAGGTTTTTTTGATCAAGCAGTTACACCAGACGTAAATCCTGATTATCAGAATAAAACAACAGACATTAACTTTAATGTTGTAGAAAAAGGGGGAAGCCAAATTGAATTACAAGGTGGTTATGGTGGTGGATCCTTTATTGGAACACTAGGATTATCTTTCAATAACTTCTCCTTAAGAAATATATTTAATAAAGAGGCATATAAACCCTTACCGATGGGTGATGGACAAACCTTATCTATCCGATTACAATCAAGTAGAACTTACAATACTTATAGTTTTTCTTTCTCAGAGCCTTGGCTAGGTGGTAAAAAACCACAATCTTTATCATTCTCAGTATATTCGTCCAATCAGTTTCAAATTAATCCTCAAAACTTTCAAGTGGATAAAAGTCAGAGTTTAGGAATTATTGGAGCCTCTATCGGTTTAGGAAAACGTTTAAAGTGGCCAGATGATTTTTTCCAATTATCCCAGAGTATAAGTTATCAAAGTTTTAAACTAAATAATTATGGGTTTAGAGTTGGAAGTAATATTCTAAGTAATGGAACATTAAATAACTTGGCATATAATATAAGTTTTACAAGAAATTCATCTGGACCAAGTTTAATATTCCCCACGTATGGATCGGAGTTCTCTATTGGGTTAAAAGCAACATTTCCCTACTCACTAGTGAATGGAAAAGATTATTCTGTTCCTGAGGACTTAACTTTGGCAGAAACTAGTGCTAAGATTGCAGAAAACTATAAATGGCTAGAATACTATAAAATAAGTGCTAAGGGTAAATGGTATACTTCTTTTACAGATAAATTAGTTTTAATGACTAACATAGAGACTGGTTTTTTAGGTTTTTATAATGAAGATGTTGGACAAACACCTTTCGAAAGATATTTTGTTGGAGGAGACGGTGTCGCTGCTTTTCAATTGGATGGAAGAGAAACAATTGGTTTAAGAGGATATGAAAACAGTAGATTAACACCTTTAGAAAATGGTGGAGGAACAATTTATAATAAATATCAATTAGAATTGAGGTATTCTATTACTGATAGTCCTTCTGCATCAATATATGCTGTAGGATTTTTAGAGGCAGGAAATTCATATGATGACTTTAATTTATTTAATCCATTTGAAGTTAAAAGATCAGCAGGATTAGGGATAAGAGTATTTATGCCAGCATTCGGGCTTTTAGGTATTGATTTTGCACACGGATTTGATCCTCTGCCTGGTCAGGTTGAAAAATCTGGATGGCAAACACATTTTATAATTGGAAGACAGTTCTAAGAATTTAGTACCTTTGTAAGGAGTGTCTAATAGCACTTTGTTTCCTAACAAAAAGTATAAATGAGAAAATTATTATTTTTATTAGCTCTTTTAACAGTTACTACTTTTTGTTATGCGCAAAAAAGTCAAAGAATAGCTTTTATAGATATGGAATATATTCTAGAAAATCTTCCAGAATATTTAAATGCTCAAAATACATTAGATGCTAAAGTTTCAAAATGGAAAAAAATTTTAGATAAAGAAGCCAGGTATATTGAAGTACTTAAAACTGACTTAGCTAATGAAAAAGCAATTTTAATAAAAGGAATAATTGAAGAGAAAGAGGAAGAAATAACTATAAAACAAGAAGAACTAAGAAGGTTAGAATCTTTATACTTTGGTCCAAGAGGTGATCTTTTTCAAGTAAGAAAGCAACTAGTTAAACCAATTCAAGATCAAGTTTACAATGAGATTCAGAAAATTGTAAAAGCAAAGAAATATGATTTTGTTTTCGATAAATCTAGCGATTTGATAATGCTATATTCAAATAAAAAATACGATATTAGCGAAATTATTTTATCATCGATTGATAAATCAAGAAAAATTAATGAAAGAGATGCTAAGAAGAAAGCAGCTGAAAAAGGGCTTTCAGAAAAGCAAAGAAAACAGATAGCAAATAAGGAAGCTATAAAAGCTAAAAAGAGAATAGCACTAAACAAAAAGAAAGAAGCAAGAAAGAAATTAATTGAAGAGAAAAGACAACTTTTAAGAGATAGAAAAGAAGCTGCTAAAAAGAGAAGAGAAGAAAAAAAAGAGAAACAAGAATAACAAGAATAACAAGAATAACAAGAATAACAAGAATAACAAGAATAATTAATTAAATTAAAAAAAATGAAAAATTTTAAAACGTTACTATTAATCGCTGTATTCACATTAGGTGTAAGCGGGATCACAAATGCTCAAAAAATCGCACATGTTGATTTTGAAAGAGTGGTTGCTAATATGTCTGAAACAAGAGCTCTTTTTGCTGATTTAGATAAAAAAGCAAAGGCGATGAAAGATGATATTGAAGGGATGAAAAAGAAGTTTGAGAATAAAGCTAAAAAATATGATGCAGAGGCTACAACTCAAACTGACGAAACGAATCAAAAAAGAAAAGCAGAGTTACAAGGAGAATATCAAAGACTTCAAAATGCTCAGCAAATGGCACCTCAAGAATTGCAACAAATGCAGAGCAAAGGTTTAGAGCCAATTAACAAAAAAGCAATAGAGGGTATTAATGCAGTAGCTGCAACTAAAGGTCTTTTATATGTTTTCACATCTAATATGCTTATTGTAAAAAAAGGTGAAGATTTATATGAAGCTGTAAAAGCTAAATTGAGTTTATTAGCAGATCCTCAGCCAAGAAAGTAATTAATTCTTTTAAAAGAATTAAAAACCTACTCAAATTGAGTAGGTTTTTTTATTTTTACATAAATGACAAAAGAAATTTTTCCGATAGGTATATTTGATTCTGGGGTTGGTGGAACCTCCATCTGGAAGGAAATTAACTCTCTACTTCCAAATGAAAGTACAATCTATTTATCTGATAGTAAAAATGCTCCTTACGGTGAAAAATGTAAGGATGAAATCATTGATTTATCAATAAAAAATACAGAATTTCTTTTAAATAAAAATTCTAAAATTATAGTAGTCGCTTGTAATACCGCGACTACAAACGCAATTAAATATTTAAGAGAAAAATATGATGTTCCTTTTATTGGAATAGAACCTGCTATAAAACCAGCATCCTTTCAAACAAAGACAAATAAAATAGGACTTTTAGCAACCAAAGGAACATTAAACAGTAAGTTATTTGAACAGACTTCTAGTCTAATTGATAAAGACATTGTGATTAAAGAACAGATTGGGTTAGGGTTAGTGGAACTGATCGAAAACGGAAAACTGTATTCTAATGAAATGTCAGACCTATTAGATCGCTACTTAAAACCAATGTTAGAGAAAAATATAGATTGTTTAGTTTTAGGTTGCACACATTACCCTTACCTAATTCCTCAAATAAGACTTGTTTTAGGTAATAAAATTCAAATAATAGACTCTGGTGAAGCCGTGGCTAAACAAACCATGAAAGTGCTCTCTGATTGTAATTTATTAGAGAAAGGCAATGCCTCTTTAGAAACAAATCACATATTCTATATAAATAAAGATAAAAGAGTATTAAAGGATTTATTAACAGACAATATTAATGAAAGCAGTGACATTATAGAAACTGATTTTTAAAACCCATTAAAAGCAGCGTTTATATTTGGACATGCTGCACCTCTTGGCTCTCTTGTAAATAAATTTAACCCTAAAGATACTTGATTAAAGCCACCATTTGTTAACACGATATCATTCAACTGACGTGTATAGGTATAAGAAAACATGAAATTCTTAAAATTAAGACCAACTATCGGTGTGATATATTGTGAATTTTGAATAGGTCCAGAATCAAAACTTCTTCTGTACGATAAAGCTGCCCAAAGTTGAGTTTCTCCAATTACTTTGTATGCTTTTAAGTTTAAATCTGCTATTCTTTCGCCTGTACTTTCTCTAAATTGTAACATTACTGAAGGCTCTAATTGAACAAAATTACCATCTCCAAAATAGTATCCTGCCGATAATATAAAATTCCTTAAATCTAAAGGTTCATTTATGTTTAGGTTATTTTTTGCAGTTAATAATAAATTCCTTATCGTAAAGTATGAAGAAAAACCACCTAAGTGGTATGACATACCGAAATCTGAATTATAATAACTTGTACTTTCAATTATTTGAGAAATTGCTGGATCTCCAAAGAAAGATCTTTGATCAGACTGATTTTGAACAAATGTTAAAGATAACCCAAATGAAAGTTGCTCAAATAATCTACCGTCACTAAGAGGTAAATGGTAAGCATAAGTTCCTTGAAAACCTTGTTGTGAATGATATCCGTTTTTATCATTAAACAAGACAAAACCGTAACCAGCATTTGTTTCTTCACCTAATTTCGTATGAAAGCTTAAGGTTTGTAAAGCGGGAGCATTTGGAATACCTGCCCATTGCTGTCTGGCTGTAAATCTTAATTTTGATGAATTTCCTATTCCTGCAGCGGCAGGATGAATTAAAAATACGTTATCAGATAAATAATCTGAATAGATTGGAAGTGTTTCTTGAGAAAAAAGATTCATCACAAAAAAAAGACAACACAGAGAACTAAGTTTAGTATAAAAAGACTTCATTTATTTCAGTTTGTTTTATAAGTTTTCAAATATATTGTTTTTAAAACAAATATGCTTTTCAACTTAAAGTTTTAACACAGTATTTTAACTAAATAAATAAGTATTTATTGTTTTTAGAGTTTAAAAAAGAAGAATAAAAAAGATATCTCCAATTTAAAAATCTTTTGATGATTTAAATTAAAAAATATTCTCCACTAATTATCAACTATTTTCAATAAAAAAACCTCAAATTAATGAGGTTTTTTATTTTAAATATAATCTTCTTTTTCACTATACTATTTATTTCTTATAACTAAAAATCATTGTCTCAGGAGTAGTGCTTCCAATTAAAGTTAGAATTTCATCACCATGAGATTCTATTGATGACCAGAATTTTTTATCGTCAACTAACATCGGTCCTCCTAAATTTGCCTCTTCATAAGCTGCGAAATCAGACCAAGAGTTATAAACTTGATATGTATGGAAATCCGCTCCTGACCCATATAAATGTTGAGTTGCAAAATGTGCTGACGCATGTCCACTGTCCTTTAAACTTTTAAGGCTTCCATCTACAATACCGTCATGAAAAGTCTTATTCATTCCCCATTTAACTTCATAAGTACTAACTACTACTACTTTTTTGGTAGACCAATCAGTATTTTCTACCATAAATTGAAGTTTTTCTAAACCTGTATTTTGTCTTATTTGATCTGAATGATTGTATGCATACATAGCTGAATAATTTCTATATTCATCCATTAGCGATGCTTGAGCTTCTTTGTCTAATTTCATAGCTTCTACATTTTTTTTCATGGCTGCGTCTGCAAGAGCAGTATCATTCACTAAATCTTGAGTATTCTTGTAAGAATCATATATGGCAAAAGTATAATCACCTGCAAAAGCATGTGCAAAAATTACGGATTGCGTAAGGACTCTATCTTCAGAAATAGATAGATTCATGAATTTTTCGTGAAGTGTTAAAAAAGTTTCAGAGTTTTCTCTAGGAACAGTAACATAAGTAATATTTACTATCTGGGCATTCACAAGAAAACTAAATGATACAAATAATAAAGTAATAAAATTTTTCATTTTAAAATATTTAAGGTTAGGAAACAAAAATAGTTAATTAATTGCAATTAACAATTAATTAACTTTATTAGTTAATTGTTAATTGTTAATTGCAATTTATATGTCATAGATGGAACAGTTTTTTATTTTAAACTCAAGAAAATAAGGCTATTCTAGTATTTTTTTAGCTGATAATAAGTTAATTAGAACTACTTTTGCAATAATATTCAGATTATAAGGATGGTAATAAAGCGGAGTTGTGCTATTGCGCAATCAATTAGTTTTTTAGGTGATAAATGGTCTCTACTAGTTTTGAGAGATATCATTCTGCACAATAAATCTAAATTTAAAGATTTTAGAGAGTCTAGAGAAAAAATTGCAACCAACATTCTCTCCGATAGATTAAAAAAACTTACAGAAAATGGTTTTATTGAAATATTAGATCCATTAGGAACTAAAAAAAGTAGACAATATATCGCCACAGATGCTGGAATTTGTGCACTTCCAATTATAATTGAGCTTTACTTATTCTCTATAAACTATATTGATGAATCTCTTCTAGATGTCGAGCAAAAGAAAGTGAAAAGAGAAATACTATCTGATAGTAAATTATTTAAAAAAATAAAATTAGCAGAATACTTAGCGTTCAGACAAGGATTAAAAAACTCATAATTGTTATCTATTAAAACAGTTATAGGTTTTAGATAAATTACATCAACATCCTTTTAATTTACTCCTGCTTCACTCTTATACTTTGTGAAATAAACTTTTAAATCAGCTTCACTCTTATATTTGGTAAAATAGATTTTCCAATCTGAGTCTCCTTTATATTTTGTCCAATACCAAATACCACTGTAAGGCTTAGCCTCTGATTTATATTTTGATTCAAATACAATCAAATCTGATTCACTTTTATATTTTGTTACGTATATTTTTTTATCAGCCTCGTTCTTATATTTTGTAAGGTAAACCTTTTGGGCATTTGTAAAATTGACAGCTAGTAATACAGTTATTAATAATAATAACTTTTTACTTTTTAAAATTTTATTTTTGGGAGTCATAATAATATTTTCTAGTTTAACCAAACTCTTTAACTACTTGTCCATTAAAGATACATTTTCAATTGCACATAGAACAACCTTAAAACTAATAATTCTTTACATTAATTTGTTAAATTTGAAATCAAGCTCCCTTAAAATTCAAATCATTACAACTATTATTGTCTAATTTTTCATACATTTCAAAATGACTTTTAGAACAATGATATAGTCACATTTATTCTTTTCTACTTATAAAATAACATGAATAAGTATATTTGCAATCTATAGTAATACAATAGCAATTTTATAAACATAAATTTTTACTGTACATAAAAATACACTTCATGGAAATATTTGAAATTATTGGATATTCTAGTGCGTTAGTAATCGGTATTTCTCTTGGGCTAATTGGAGGGGGTGGATCTATACTTGCCGTTCCTGTTTTAGCGTATTTATTTTCTATTAACGAAAAAACTGCAACAGCTTATTCTTTATTTATTGTTGGATCAAGTGCTTTAATCGGGGGGTTAAAAAATCACTTTAAAGGATTGGTCGATTGGCGAACAGCTCTTGTATTTGGTCTTCCTGCTATAATTGGTGTGTCTGTAGTTAGACATTATATAGTTCCTACTCTACCCGATGTATTATTTAGTGTAGCAGATGTTGAATTCACTAGACGTATGGGGATGTTTGGATTATTTGCAATACTTATGATCCCGGCAGCCTTATCTATGCTTAAAGAACAAGTCGTAAAAGAAACAAAAGAAACGGTAAGATATAATTATCTTATGATTATAATTGAAGGCTTCTTCATTGGTATGATTACTGGTATGGTTGGCGCTGGAGGCGGATTTTTAATAATTCCTGCTCTAGTTATATTAGCAAATGTTGAAATGAAAATTGCTGTTGCAACTTCACTGATAATAATTGCTTTTAAATCTTTAATCGGTTTCTTTATTGGAGATGCTCTTAAAATAGATATCGATTGGCCTTTTTTAACAGTCTTCACCTCTATTTCATTAGTTGGTATATTTATTGGAAGTTATATAGGGAGTTTTATTGACGGGAAAAAACTAAAAAAGGGTTTTGGATATTTTATCTTTGTAATGGCAATATTCATCTTTTATATGGAGTTCTTTATTAAATAAATGAAACTAATGGAATTTATAATTTTAAAATACGAATTATGAAAATAGAGCAAATATATACCGGTTGCTTAGCACAAGGAGCTTATTATATTGAGAGTGACGGAGAAGTTGCTATTATAGACCCATTAAGAGATATTAAACCATATATAGAAAGAGCAGAGTTAAACAATTCAAAAATTAAATATATTTTCGAAACACATTTTCATGCTGATTTTGTTAGCGGACATGTTACCTTATCAAAAAAAACAGGTGCCTCAATAATTTACGGTCCAAATGCAAATACTGCCTTTGAATCTATCACAGCAAAAGATGGTCAAGAATTTAATTTAGGGAATGTTACTATAAAAGTGATTCATACACCTGGACATACTATGGAAAGTTCTGTATATCTCTTAAAGGACGAGAAAGGGAAAGATTATGCTATTTTTACTGGCGATACATTATTTCTAGGAGATGTTGGTCGTCCAGATCTGGCTCAAAAATCAGGAAGTATTACTGAACAAGATTTAGCAGGTTTTATGTTCGATAGTTTACGAAATAAGATAATGCCTTTAAAAGATAATCTTCTTGTGTATCCCGCTCATGGAGCAGGATCCTCTTGTGGTAAAAATTTAAGTAAGGAGACTGTAGATGTATTAGGTAATCAAAAAAAAACAAACTATGCATTGCGAGCTAATATGACAAAGCAAGAGTTTATTAAAGAGGTTACATATGGTTTGACACCCCCTCCAAAATACTTCCCTTTAAATGTCAAAATGAATAAAGAAGGGTATGAAGATTTTTCTGATGTACTCGCAAGAAGTTCAAAAGGGCTGACCCCAGAGGCTTTTGAAACATTAGCAAATGAAACTAAAGCAATTATTTTAGATGTCCGCCATCAAGATGAATTTGCAAAAGCACATATTCCGCGTTCAATTTTTATTGGATTAGAAGGAAGTTTTGCTCCATGGGTAGGTGCTTTAATTGCAGATGTAAAACAACCTATTTTATTAGTAACACCTTTAGGAAAAGAAGAAGAATCAATTATGCGCTTGTCACGTGTTGGTTTCGATCAAGTTATAGGCTTTTTAGAAGGAGGTTTTAATTCTTGGAGAAAAGTATCTAACGAATACGATACCGTGATTTCAATTTCAGTTAGTAAATTCAAAAATGTTAAAAAATGGATTGTTTTTGACGTCAGGAAAGAACAGGAATATTTATCGGAACATATTTTAGATGCAAAGAATGCTCCTTTAAATAATTTTAATAATTACTTATCAGAATTCCCATCTCAGGAAATTTTTTATGTCCATTGTGCAAGTGGTTATCGATCAATGATTGCCGCTTCTATTTTAAAAAGTAGAGGAATTCACAATTTTATTGATATTACTGAAGGTTTTGATGCAATTAAAAAAACAGAAATTAAAGTTTCAAATTACGTATGTCCTTCAACATTATAAAAAAGATTTAATATGAAAAATTTACTTCAAGAAGAATGGAAAGCTCAATTATCTAATGATAAAAATAGTATTATTATTGACACTAGAACATTAGAAGAATATAAATCTGGAATTATAGAAAATGCAATTGTTATTGATTTTTTACAGCAAGATTTATTTCTGGAAGAAGTAAATAAATTAGATAAAACAAAAACATACTATTTATACTGTAGAAGTGGAAATAGAAGTGGTAAAGCTTGTTTAATAATGGAAGGTTTAGGATTTAAGGAATCTTTCAATCTCATGGGAGGAATCAATGACTGGAAAGGTGAAAAAGTAAGTCTTAGCTAAATAAAAAAATCTACTTTTTGATACTTAATTTTAAAGAATATCTAAATGACACAAAGTACTAAAGATCATTGGAATAAAATTTACCAAAATAAAAAAATAGATGAAGTGAGTTGGTTTCAAGAAAAACCGATGATATCTTTAGAGTTGATTCGTAAATTGAGTCAAAATAAGAAAGCAGCAATTATTGATGTTGGTGGAGGTGATAGTTTACTAATAGATTATTTATTAGATGAGGATTATTTAGATATTACTGTATTAGACATCTCAAAGGAAGCTATTAGAAAAGCAAAAGAAAGGTTAGGAGATAAAGCGCATAAAATAAAATGGGTAGTTTCTGATATACTAGATTTTAAATCGGAAAAACCTTTCGATATTTGGCACGATAGAGCATGTTTTCATTTTATTACTTCTAAAAATGACACAATAAAGTATGTAGAAAAAGTCGATAAATTCTTAAACGCTAAAGGAGCAATTATTATGGGAGTTTTTTCCAAAATGGGTCCTGAAAAATGTAGTGGTATTCCTATTATACAATATTCGGAAAACCAGATTTCCCTTTTATTTGAACCTAAATTCAAAAAGATCTCATCTACATATCATGAACATATTACACCTTTTGATACATCTCAAAATTTCATTTTTTGCCACTTAAAAAAAAGATAACTATTAAAAATTTAGAGAAGATGAAACTAAATATACATGAAAAATAACCCTTCCAGTTGAAAGGGTTATTGTAAGTAAATTACTCTTGTTCCTTTGCTCTGCTATAAATGTTTATTTTCTTAATTTTTCCTTCAATAATGTTAACATCTGCAATTGTATGAACCATGATTTTCTCACCTTCTACTGTATCTGTAAATTCGTTACCCGTAGTTAACCAATATTGAAATTTTCCGTCATTTTGTGCAACAGTATTTGCTACCATCCATTTCACCTTCCAATTTGGATTACTAGATTTAAACCAATCACTTAAAAACTTTTGGTGGTTGTCACTTCCCTTGCCAATTGTCCCGTCTGCACGATAAACTGTTATGTCTACAGCATCCAATTCTGCAATTTTATCTAAGTTTTTATCATTGTGAGCTTGAGTATAGTCCAACCATATTTTCGTAATACTCAAATCACCAGCAACTAAATTTAATTTTTCGCCTTTATCGCTAAATTCATAACCAATAATATTTGACGCTAAATCTTTTATTACCGTAGCTTTTGAATTAGAAATTTTTTCTGGTGAGACTATTGTTGTTGTTTCAGTTTCAAATTCACAAGAAGTAAACATCATTGAAATTAATGTAATAAATAAAATATTTTTCATGATTAATAGTTTTAATTTTTAATTGTTTTTCAAATATACCAATAATTAATTTCATAAAACAACTAATTATTACCACAAAAAATTTATATTATTTTTAAATAAATAAGATCTTTTTTTTAAATCACTCTCATATATCGTACATTAGATTAAAATTATTTATTTAAATAAAAAAGTAAAACATGAAAAGTATTATATTAAAGTGGTACCCTGTTATTTTAGCATTCTTATGTTTATTATACTCAGTAACATATGGATTATTAGGAATAACCGCTGAGGCGGATTCATCTGCCCAAGCAGAATGGTTTGCAGCTGCTCAATATTCAGCTCATTGGCCTGGCACAATATTATTATTTGCAATAGCAATTAGACAACGAAGAAACACAAAATGAATATAGGATTCTTTATAATAGGTGGTATTATATTTGCGACATATATGGGTTTAACCATATTTAATATCATTTACTCAAGCCGAAAGCAAAGAGAAGAGAACTACCCTAAAAAGGAAACTAATAAGGATGGATTATAATTTAATCTGAATTTTATCTTATTAATTATATTTCTGTATAAATTATCCAAAAAAAAAGTCCAATAGTTTTTATCATAAAAAAACTCTTACCAATTGGTAAGAGTTTTTTTATGATAAATTTCAATAACTTAAATTATAAATAATATAATTATAGAGATGGTAATCCATTAGATATTGTTGATATCGAAGCTATATTATAATTGTCTTTTTTAAAATTTATTAGATTTGGATGAGCTACAATACCTTTCCACAAATCTGATTCTAAATATGCATCAACACTAGCTTGGTCAGTGAAATAATATACTCCACCAAAAACACCTTTATCAATATTTCCAATAAATGTTTTACCAATAAGTCCATTAATTTTACCAGGTGCAAAATTACCAACTACATTACTTCCTAATTGAGCATGAGCTTCTAGACTCATTTCTGAAAGTTCGTAATTAACAACTAACACATTTTTTGCGCTGCTATCCCCCACTTCCTTAGACGTTTTTCTTTTATCCGCATAACCATTAGAAACCTTAGAAATTGGCGCAACTGAATAGATTTCAGTTTTAAAATTTACAAGGTTTGGATGAGCTACAATACCCTTCCACAGATTTGAATTTAAATATGCATCAACACTCACTTGATCTGTAAAATAATACACTCCACCAAAAACACCTTTATCAATATTTCCAATAAATGTTTTTCCGATAAGTCCATTAATTTTACCAGGCGCAAAATTACCAACTACATCGCTACCTAATTGAGCATGTTCATCTAAACTCATTCCTGAAAGCTCATAATTAACCGTTAAAACTTGCATTTGCGGTGTAATAATTTCAACTACTGGTGCGTTCACTTTTTCTTTACAGCTAATAATTGATAATGTTATTAAAAGGAATAATACTTTTTTCATAATTTTAAATTTTTGGTTAAAAGATATACACTTAATTATATTTTAAAAGTAATAAAAAATAATCATTTTTTATTTACTTCAAATTTGAAAATAAAAAAATCCACAGAACTCTAGAAGTTTTTAGTTAGTTATAAATATATAAATTTTAATTTAAAACTAATTAATTACTCTTTCAGGCTCAGACTCCATCTATATCCAAAATTCAAAATCACTGAATTACCCAATAAGCTATTATCACTATTTAATGGATTATATTCGATAGATGTAATCCAATAACCTTTTTCTCCAGCAGCAAAACTAGATTGAGCATAGAGGTGAAAAGGAAATGGTCTTACCCCTATAACAACTTGAGTCGTATTAAATTTTTTACCTATTCCTAATTTACCAGTTAAAAGAGTCGGAAAAGCAAAACCCCCTTCATATTCAAATATAAAATCATTATCATAGATATGTGTTTTCCCCCAAAGTACCGACGTACCTGGCATAGGCACATAATTAAAATCATCCATAAGCGCAACACCAAAATTTGCCTCTATAAAAGAATTTTGTGATTCTTGTGCGATAATAGTCTGAAAACCAGATATAAAAACGAATAAAATAAGAAGATTTTTCATTTAAAGTTGCTTTGAATTAATTCCAAATATAAAAAAATTAATTTTTATTTGAAATTAATAATTGTAAAATGAAAATATTAATTTATAATCCATTTAATTATGATTGATCAATCTTTATTTTAGAGGCAACCTCTTTTGCTTTTTGAACTAATACTGATGTCTCCTGTGGACCATAAGCCAAAGAAACACCCATTCTTCTATATTTTCTAGTTGATGGCTTTCCAAATATCTTAAAGTCTGTATTTTCATAATTTGCAGCTTCTGCTAAACCAGATATTATTGGGAACTCTTCATTTTCTCTTTCAGCCAGTACAACTGCGGAGGCTCCATTTCTAATTAAAGGTATTTTCAAAACAGGAATACCTAAAATTGCACGAGTATGCAATTCAAATTCTGAGAAATTTTGTGTGCCTGCTAAGGTGACCATTCCTGTATCATGAGGTCTTGGCGAGAGTTCTGAGAAATAAACACCATTTTTACCTATAAAAAATTCCACCCCCCAAATACCACTACCTCCAAGTGATTTTGTTACTTTATCTGCCATTTCTTGAGCAATTTTCAGGTGTTTATCTTCCATTTTCATTGGTTGCCAACTCTCCTGATAATCACCTCTTTCTTGTCTGTGGCCAATTGGGGGACAAAATAAAGTGTTATTATTATTTTGTGTAAGTGTAAGAAGAGTAATTTCATAATCAAATGATATAAATTCTTCTACTATTACTTCTTTTAAATCCCCTCGAGATCCCTTTAAAGCTTCTATCCAAGCTTTTTTAATATCAGATTTACTTTTAATTATAGATTGTCCTTTACCTGAAGATGACATTAATGGCTTAACTACGCAGGGTATACCTGTAAAATCTACCCCTTTAATAAGTTCTTCGTAAGAGGTAGCATATTTATATTTTGCGGTTTTCAAACCTAAATTTATTGAAGCTAGATCTCGAATAGATTTTCTATTCATTGTGAAGTTTGCAGCTTTTGCAGAGGGAATTACTGTGTATCCTTGTTTTTCATATTCATAAAAACGTTCCGTTCGAATACTTTCCACTTCAGGTACTATAAAATTTGGCTTATGCTTTTCTACAATTCTATCTAACTCATCCCCATCTAACATATTAATTACTTCAAATTCTTGAGCTACTTGCATCGCAGGAGCATTTTTGTAATTATCTACAGCAATTACATATTGTCCTAATCTTTGCATCGCAATTACAACCTCTTTTCCTAACTCTCCAGAACCTAATAAAAGTATTTTATTTCTCATTTTACAAACTTAATAAAATAAAAAGAACCTATTATAGAAGGTAATATCTTTTATGAATGAAAT
>CAJWTV010000010.1 GCA_913047375.1 uncultured Polaribacter sp. | reverse complement strand
GGTAACTTTAGTCCAGCCAAATCAATAATGGTGGGTAGCAAGTCTGAATGTGTAATGGGTGTCTTTGACTCTAATCCAGCAATAATTTGAGGTCCAGCGATAACAAAAGGCACTCTAATACCTCCTTCCATGGCATCCCACTTACCCCGACTTAAAGGGAAATTCGAGCCTTTATTGTACTTAGATTTAGGAGGCATTATTGGAACAGCGCCATTATCAGAGGTGTAAATTATGTAAGTATTTTCCTCTAAACCCAAAGCCTTTAAACGCTCAAGTAATAATCCAACTCCACTGTCTAAATCTTCAGTCATTGCTGCAAAACCAGCGTGTTTCTGATACAAACCCCTTGGCTTACTCTGGTATTTATCAAGGGTCTTTTGGCGCATCATTACATCGGAATGAACTGCATAATGGGAAACTTGTAAAAAAAACGGTTGTTTTAAAATCGCTTGGCGCTCTAAAAAATTGATAGCTCTAGCAGTTGTACTGAATATTTTTTTAGGGTCCTCGTCAACATTATTTTGCCACTGTTTACCGCCTGCTTTGTAATTGAAAACGCCATCTTTATTTCCTGTCATACCATCACTTTCGTCATAACCAAGCTTTGAGGGGTGAACACCAATACCCCATTTACCAAAATGAGCTGTTTTATAATCTGGATTGACTTTTTTTAACAGTTTTGGAATGGTATGAGGGGTTTGATGATTGATATGGTTGGTATTCATCCCCACACGGATCATTTTTAATCGAGCTGGAGTTTGTCCAAATTGAATACTATAACGCGATGGAGAACAAACAGGTGCACTGGCATAAGCTGAAGAAAATCTCATGCCACGATTTGCTAATGCTTCTAAATTAGGTGTTTGATGGTAATCACTTTTTGATTGAACTTCATCATCCATCATTTGGACAGAGGTTCCATTCCAACCTTGATCGTCCGTTAAAATTACAATAAAGTTAGGAGGCTTTTCGTCACTATTTTTCTTTAATTTTGAAGTTTTACAACTTAAAAAAATTAAGATTAATCCAAGTATCAAGATATACGAGATGCTATTCGTTTTCATAAGTTTTATTTTATCAAACTTATGAAAAAATTGTTATTTTAATGTTTAATTTTCACTCACAAATGTTTAATTTCTGATAAATAAAATATAACCCAATTCTATTCTAGATTAAACAAAATCGATATTTTTTAAGAAAAAACCGCTTAATTTTTTTAATTCTCTTTACTATATTCCTTTGGTGTTTTACCAAAAGTTTTTTTGAATAGCGTGCTAAAATATCTTGGGTCGTTAAAACCTGATTCATAGGCAACATTACTCATTCTCATGGCTTTATTAGTCTTAAGTAATTCTGCTGCATGATTTAATTTAATTTTTATAACTAAATCTACAGGAGACATATTTGTCAATCCTTTTAATTTTCGGAATAAATTTGACCTACTGAGTCCTGTCTTATCAGATATTAAATCAATTGAAAATTCACTATTTGCAATGTTTTCTTTAATTATTTGAACCACCTCAGATAGGAAATTATCATCAGCTGATTTGATTTTTACTTTGCCTTCTGAATTTGGATTAAAAATTTGATTTAACCTTCGCCTAGACTTGATAAGGTTGTTAACTGTTGCCATCAAAATTTTCATATTAAAAGGCTTTTCAATATATGCATCTGCTCCAATTTCTAATCCTTCTACTTTATCATCAACTTCAGTTAAAGATGTAATCATAATAACAGGGATATGACTCGTCTGAAAATTTGTTTTTATGATATTACATAATTCCTTACCTCCCATTACAGGCATCATAACATCTGTTATGATTAAATCTGGGTTTTTTGCTACTGCTATTATAAGTGCCTCCTTACCATTAGGTGCATCTATAACGGTGTATTTCTTTTCTAATTCCTCTTTAATAGTTACTCTTAAGTCTTCATTATCATCAACAAGTAATATGCGTATATTTGAGCTAATATCATCTTCAATAAACTCAGATTTATTTGTGTCTTTATCTTTAATTAATATATCTTTTTCGTTAAAATGCTCACTTCCTTTTTGTAAAATCACAGAAAACGTAGCGCCCAAATTTTCCTTACTTTTAAATTCAATTTTCCCACCGTGTAATTCCACTATTTTTTTTGAAATCATTAAACCAATACCAGAACCGGAAATTCCTTTATTATTAATATTAGTTCCTCTAGTAAATCTTGAGAAAATTAATTTTTGCTCTTTCTGAGGAATCCCAAAGCCATAATCAATAACATCTATTTTAATCGTTTTGTCATTTGCTAAAATCTTTATCTCAATACGCCCACCCTCTTCACTATATTTAATCGCATTTGAAATTAAATTATAAAAAACCCTAGACATTTTATTCTCATCAAACCATAGGTATGTCTTTGTCGCGACTATGGAAATATCTATAGATTTTTGTTTGAGCAATGGTTCTACCTCAGCAACAATTCTATGTAGAATATTCTTTAAATCTACTTTACTTACGGCTAATTTAAGCATCCCACGTTCTGCTTTTTGAAAGTCTAAAAGCTGTGTGACATATTCGCTTAAATTTTGTGTGTTTCGAGAGATTAGGTCAAGACTATTTTGAAATTTATTTTTTTCAGAAGAAAGTTGGGAAACCAAGAGTTGAATTAATGTAACAGGTGTCCTAATATCATGGGCGACTTCGGTGAAAAATTTTATTTTATTTTCATTATTATTTTTTCCGGCTATTGATTCTTTTACTTGAAAAAATAAATATAATAGCGAAAATCCCAGTATGGTATATCCTAAAAATGCCCAACGACTTAACCAAAATGGGTTTTTAATAATGATATTAATATTGTACGTTTCTGTAGAAGATAATCCATTTACATTAGTGACTTTAGCTTCTAAAGAATAATTACCTGGAGGTAATTTTGAATAAATAGCCTTTCTACTATTTTTTGATATAACTGGGTAATCATCATAGCCTTTTAACTGCCAAGAAAATGTTTCTTTTTTTGATCCATAAAGATTAGGGGTCTCAAAATCAAAACTTAGTGAATTCTGGTTATAATTAAGTTCAACTTTATCAAGAAAGTTTATATTTTTATTAAGCATCGTAGTATCTGGTGCAATACCATTAACTTTAAAATTAGAAACATAAATCTTAAAATCTTCTTTCTCTTTTCGCAAATTTAATGGCGTGAATAGCGTAGCGCCTTTTGGCCCGCCAAAAGCTATACGCCCGTCATTAGATTTTGTAGATGCACCAATGCCAAAAGTCTCAATCGTTAAACCATCTCTATTATCGTACTTACTAATAATAGTTTTTTTTGTATTTAATTTCCATAAACCTGAAAAACTTCCTAACCACAAATTTTGCTTTGAATCTTTTTGAATGGAAAAAATCGTGCCCGATTCAAAATTTAATTTTTTATTTAAGAATGTTATATCATTGGTGGAAAAATCATATTTTAATAGCCCTTGCGTATTTCCAATCCAAAGACAATTATTTTGTTTATCAAAAAATAATGAGTAAATCCGGTCAAGATTTTCGAAGCCTCGGGGTTGTATTCTTTTTAAGCTTTTTGTGGCTTTATTAATTTCAAACAATCCATTTGCAGACCCTACATATATTATATTTTTATTACCTGCAATAATAGTTCTGGCATTACCCGTTTTATAACTTTTTACTAAGGCGTTATTTTGATAATGTTTTACAGGACCATCAATACCTCCTAACCATATATCATTCTCATCTATGTAGGTAGTAAAAATTAATTTAGATTTCTTTTCTTTTTCTATTAGAGGAAAGTCTTTAGTTTCTCCTGTTTTTGGATTAAACTGAAGCAATCCAATACCATAAACACCTAAAATGAGGTGTTCCTCATACTTATTAATAGTTAATACGGGCTTATTTAAAAGACTTGAGTTCTTATTATAATTAGTCCACTTTCCTTCTGGTGAAAGTTTACTGAGGCCCTTTTCTGAACCAAACCAAACATTTCCGCTTTCTTCAAAGTATATAGAGCGGATATAATTGTTGGGAATACTGTTTGATTTGTATGGAACGTAAGAAATATTTTTAAATGCGTTATCTCTAGGAAAAATCAAATCAATACCAACTTCTCTTAGTCCAAGCCAATACACATTGTCGTTATCAACAAAAATTTCATAGATACTTTTCTGACTTAAAGAGTTTAAACTATTCGGATTATATTTTATTTTATTGACAACTTTAAAATTTTTATTCATTGTCAATAAACCCATTCCTTCTAAAGCTATTAACGCTTTGTCATCCTTATCAAACTTAATGGATCTTATCGTATTTGTTTTTATTTGCTTACCAAAAAGGTTTACTTTATCTACTTTTTCGTTATCAATAACAAAAAGACCTTTCTGGTAAGTTCCTGCCCAAATACGATTTTGCTTATCAAAATCAAAATCAAGGGTTTCAATATTTTTTAATAGTGTTTTATGTTTTACTAATTGATTGTTTTTTTCAAAAAAATCGTACACATTGATTCCTTTTGTAGATGCAACGTATACTTTATTTTGTTTTACATGAATTTGTCTATTAAAAAAGGTATTTGGGTATAGGACTTTACTTAATTTTTTGGATTTAAAATCATAAATTAATAACCCCGATTTAAGACCAATAATTATAGTATTGTCATTGATTTGTTCAAAACATAAAAAATTGCGGTACTTTAAGTTTAAAATGCTTTTAAAACGATCTTGCTCGTATTGATATTGCAGTAGTTCTCCTTTATAACCTAAAACAAAAAGATTTCCGTTTTTACTAATAAGATCTACAATACCATTGGTTGTATACTTGTTATAGTTTTTAAAATTGTATCCAGAGTACCTATTTAAGCCTTGTGCGGTTCCAATCCACATATAACCCAAAGTATCCTTTGCAAAAGCACGTACAGCACCACTTTTAATACCATCGTAAACACCAAGATGTTTAATTTGCTGTCCATATATTTGGTCAGGGAGAAAAAATATTAAAAAGCAAACTATGTAAAAAACACATTTCATTATAACAATTCATTTAGGAAATTAACATCGAACTCGTTTAAACTTTTTTGAGTTTAAGCAAGTTTATTAACAAGAACCTCTATTTGTAAAAGTACAATTTATTAATTTTGTTGCTGAAAATTAGGCTGCTCAAAAAAATAAAAAAAATCTCTATCTACACTAGTAACTAGTGCTTTTGTTTGTTTCCTTTTAACTTCATTACCTGTTTTAACCACCAATCTCTTTTTGGATTATACTTGTACTGTTTTTTTAATTTTGTTGCTTCTTTTCTAAGATTCTCCTCAATTTTATCATATTCAGGGTTATTGATTAAGTTATTCATTTCTCCTGGATCTGCTTTAAGATCATACAACTCATCAATATCATTTTTTAGAAAAACATCTACTAGCTTGTGATTTTCAGTTCTAACAGCTATTTGATTAGGACCCGCATAAGGCCAATAGGTATCTAAATAATATTCAAACAAAATTGATTTTCTCCAGTTATCATCTTTTTTACCCTTCAATAAATTCAGCATAGACTCTCCCTGCATATAGTCAGGTTTGTCTATTCCTGCAAGGTTAAGAATTGTTGGGGCCATATCAATATTAAGACATTGCTCATCTATTACAGTGTTTGGTTTTATTAGCTTTGGATAGCGAATAAGCATTGGTACGCGCATTGAATTCTCATAAGCTAAGCGTTTATCTAAAAAAGTATGCTCCCCCATAAAATAACCATTATCACTACTGTAGATAATTACAGTATTATCTAATTCCCCCATTTCTTCCAAAGTGGCTAATACACTTCCTAAAGATTCATCAATTGATGATAAACAACGTAATAGATCCATATTCCTATCATAGTTTATAGGCCATTCTTGTTCTGGTAATTCTGCAGGAATTGGAAGGTTTTTTTTCCAATTAAACCCGTAGATTTTTTTTCGTTGCCATTCAGGTTTACCTTTAAATGTTTCTTTGTGGGTATTGTAAGGCGGTATTGGTAATTTTTTATCTTTGTATAAATCTGCATGTCTAGGTGCTGGCAAATGTGGGGAATGGATTCCTTTATGCCAAAGGTTCAAACTAAATGGTTTATTTGGATCTCGTTTTTCTTTTAACCAAGAAATGGCCTTTTCTGTTAAAATATCTGTTATATAACCCTTTTCTTGATATTCCTTTCCGTTTTCATTGACGGGAGGATCAAAATATTTCCCTTGACCTACAAAACTAAACCAGTAGTCAAAACCAGGCCTGATATGCTCTTTCCCTTTATAATGTGCCATATGAATTTTGCCAACATGTGCTGTCTCGTAACCTTCTTTTTGTAAATGACTAGAATAAGGAGCAAATTCGTCCCAATTTGGATCTACATGTCGGTTGTTCTGATTTACACCATGAATATGAGGGTAAGTACCCGTTAAGAAACTAGCTCTAGAAGGGGAGCAAATAGACTGCGTCACAAAAAAGTTTTTTACATTGGCACCTTCTTTAGCCAATCTGTCTATATTTGGTGTTTCTAAAAATGGATAGCGTCCACTCATCTCTAACGCATCAAAAGGTTGGTCATCAACTAAAACAAATAAAAAATTAGGCAGTTTTTGTCCAGACTGCCCTTGAATTGATTGGGCATTTATAACAGAATTTACAAATAAAACGAGTACAAAAATCTGATTAATAATATTATTATTTTCTATCATTATTTTTTGAATAATTAGTTGACAAACTTGAAATTAAATTCATCCCTGCTAGTTCTTTTTTCGGTCAAACTATTTAAAAAATTGCTCAAATAGTCCAACCAAAAGTAATTTATAAAAAATAAAAGAAGATATGAGAATACAAAACCTTGAATTTCCGTTAGAAATAAGTTATGATATGTCAAATAACCGAGTTTGAAACCCAAAAGTAAATGCGCTTTTTGGGTTGATCTCTATTTTAGAGAAAGAAAAATCAAATATAAAAAATGGAGAACCGATTCCAATGAATCAATTCTCCGTTATTGTGACTCCAGCAGGATTCAAACCTGCAACCCTCAGAGCCGAAATCTGATATTCTATTCAGTTGAACTATGGAGCCTTTATTAATGTACTATTTCATTAAATGTTTCTTAACCAAAATTGAAATAATTTTTCCGTCAGCCTGACCAGCTAATTCCTTAGAAACCATTCCCATCACTTTACCCATATCCTTCATTCCTGAAGCATCTATTTTAGTAATAGTTGCAATAACGGTAATTTCAATTTTTTCTTCAGATAAAGCCTCTGGTAAAAACTTCTCTAAAACAGATATTTCCTCTAATTCTGGATCAGCTAAATCCTTTCTACCCTGTTCTAAAAAAATAGCCGCACTATCTTTTCTTTGTTTTACTTGTTTCTGAATGATTTTCATTTCTTGTTCATCAGATAATTCTGCTGTCACACCAGTTTCAGTTCTTGCTAGTAAAAAAGCAGATTTAACAGCTCTTAATGCCTGTAAAGCAATAGTATCTTTTGCTTTCATTGCTAATTTCATTTCAACCATTATTTTTTCCTGCAAACTCATATCTTTATATTTTAATTCAACAAATATACAATTCTCATTTCCCTTTCCTAGGTTTCTTTAAATACAAATATTTCTTATCATAATCAATAAAGGCTTTTCCTTTTTCTAAAATATCTGCACCGATAATGCCATGAACATCTTCGGCATTATGATCTGATAAAGCTTTATTTACATGCTCTAAATTGAATAATACTAGATGACATTTTTTAGTTTGCCAATCTTCAATTTTTAGATGGTTATCATCAGATTGAAGAGTTTCCATATTAGTTGCTCCAGCTCCTGCAGCTTTAGTTTCACTTTCTTGAGCATCTAGATTGAAAAAAGTAATTAAATCCAGATCTACACATGAATTGGAAGCACCAGTATCTAAAATAAAACGCCCCTTTACACCATTAATTGAAGCTTTAACTTGTAAATGATTTGTCACCATTTTCTCCAATTTAATTTTTATGTATTTCTTTTTCTTTAGTATTTTTTTTAAACTTGTCATTTACTGTATTTTTACGCTAAATTCCATTTCACAAAAATACGTTTTTAATGATTACAGATACACATACTCATTTATATTCAGAACAATTTGATGATGATCGAAAAGAGATGATTCAGCGAGCTATAGATTCGGGTGTTACACGTTTTTTTATACCTGCAATTGATAGCTCTTACACGGAAAGAATGCTGGATTTAGAGGTGAATTATCCTAAGGATGTTTTTTTGATGATGGGCCTACATCCTACTTCTGTAAAAGAAAATTACAAAGAAGAGTTAGCTTTAGTAAAGGATTGGATAGACAAGAGGAAGTTCTTTGCTGTTGGTGAAATTGGAATTGATTTGTATTGGGATAAAACTTTTTTAGAACAGCAGAAAGAATCTTTTAAAAAACAAATACAGTGGGCAAAGGAAAAAAAATTACCAATTATTATTCATTGTAGAGAAGCATTTGATGAAATTTTTGAGGTGTTAGAATCAGAAAAAAGTAAAGATTTGTTTGGTATTTTTCATTGTTTTACTGGAACCTTAGTTCAGGCAAAGAAAGCAATTTCTTACAATATGAAATTAGGAATTGGCGGAGTTGCTACTTTTAAGAATGGTAAAATTGGGGATTTTTTAAATGAAATTGAAATTAAAAATATTGTACTCGAAACAGATTCCCCTTATTTGGCGCCGACACCTTTTAGGGGAAAGAGAAATGAAAGCAGTTATATTACGAAAGTAATAGATAAATTGGTTGTGATTTATAATCTTCCTTTTAAAGAAATTGCAAAAATTACTACTCAAAATTCAAAAGACGTTTTTGGAATCTAAAATTGCATATTATAAAACACCGATAGGAACAGCTGAAATTATTGGAAATCAAAACGGAATTCAATCCATTAAAGTTTTAAATCAAGAAATTGAAACTTCAAAAATAGTTCCTATTTGTTTACAAGAATGTGTAGTTCAACTACAAGAATATTTTCAAGGAAAACGATCCAGTTTTAATTTAACAGTTAATCCAAAGGGAACTGCTTTTCAAATAAAAATATGGAAATCATTATTAAAGATTCCTTACGGTAAAACAAAAAGTTATTTAAATCAAAGCAAAGCTTTCGGTGATTTAAAAGCAATAGCTAGTGCTAATGAAGAAAACCCTATTTGGATAGTAATCCCTTGCCATAGAGTATTTGGTTCTGAAAGTTCATTAACAGGCTATAATGAAAGTATTTGGCGAAAAAAGTGGCTTCTAGATCATGAGAATCCTGTAAAACAACAATCACTTTTTTAATAGTAGAAATATTATAACAGCTATTTTTGCGTTTGAGATATAAATACGATATGTATAAAAAAATACTTCTTAAATTGCTGCTTCTTATTGGGTTTATTTCCCAAGCTCAGACAGTATCTAAAGATTTTAGGAGTAAAAAATTTATCATTCAAAAAGATTCTTTACAAATAGACTCCATAACCATTAATTCTCAAAGATTTAAAATTTTAAATGCCTCTAATAAAGAAATCAATCCTGAAGAATATCAAATCGATTTTATAAAAGCACTTTTGATAATCAATTCTAAAAAATACACTGAAATTACAGTTGAATATTTTAGATTTCCAGAATTTATTACTAAGACCTATACCCCTTTTAATAAAAAATTAATTGTTCCTAATAATACAAACACAGGTAGACTATACAGTTTGACAAGTAATAAAAATAAAACTGATGTTAAACTATTTGATGGGTTAGAAACTAAAGGTTTTCTGACTAGGGGAATTACCTCCGGAAACAATCAAAATGTAGTTACAAACTCGGCATTTGATTTGGAAATTTCGGGTAAGATATCAAGCTCTGTTAACTTAAGGGCTAATA
This sequence comes from uncultured Polaribacter sp., assembly GCA_913047375.1. Taxonomy (GTDB): domain Bacteria; phylum Bacteroidota; class Bacteroidia; order Flavobacteriales; family Flavobacteriaceae; genus Polaribacter. The sequence goes on along the minus strand of CAJWTV010000010.1, from coordinate 33,629 downwards.
TTTTTGACACTAATATACCATTACAAGAAAATGGTTACTCACAGAGTATTACCGATTTTGATCGAATTTTCATAGAAATGTACAGTGAAAAATGGCGGGTAAAGGCAGGTGATATCAATCTACAAAATCAAGAAAGTTATTTCATGCCTATATCTAAACAAATAGCAGGATTGGAAGTAGAGGCACAAATAAATGAAAACTTAAAAATCGGAGCCTCTGGTGCTGTTGCTAGGGGAAAGTTTAATAGGTATAATCTTGTTGGACTAGAGGGTAACCAAGGACCTTATAAGATATTAGGTCCAAATAATGAGCCTGCTATAGTTATGATAGCAGGAAGCGAAAATGTTTATGTAAATGGTGTAAAAATAAAAAGAGGTGAAAATAAAGATTATACCATAGACTATAATATCTCTGAAATAGTTTTTAATACTACTTTCCCTATCAATAACGATATGAGGATTTGGGTTGAATTTCAATATTCAGATAGAAACTATACGCGTTTTATAACCTATGATAAAGTAAATTATAAAACAGAAAAATTAAATATTAGCGGCTATTTTTACAGTGAAAATGATGCTAAGAATCAACCTATACAACAAGTCCTATCTGATAATCAAAAACAAATTTTAGCAGACGCAGGTAGCAATACAAATTTAATGTTTTCTCAGAGTGCTTTTATAGACGAATATTCTGAAAACAAAATTTTATACAAAAAAGTTTTAAATGGTGCGGTAGAGTTTTTTGAATATTCAAATAATGCAAGTGATGAATTATACACAGTCACTTTCACAAATGTTGGTGCAAATTCCGGAGATTACTCACTCTTAAGAGCAATAGCAACCGGAAATATTTTTGAATACGTTGGTGTTAATTTAGGTGATTATAATCCCATTATAAAACTAATCGCTCCTTCAAAATCACAAATTTTTATTGTAAAATCTAGTTATAATCCATCGGGAAAAACAATAATAAATTCAGAAATAGCATTTAGTAATAATGACTCTAATTTATTCTCTTCAATAGATGACCAGAGAAATAAAGCAATCGCAACCAAATTTGGCTGGCAACAAATCCTAATTGATAAAAAATGGCAATTAAAGAGTAATATTAATTACGAATATGTACAGGAAAAATTCAAAACAGAACGACGCTGGGAGTCTGTAGAATTCAATAGAGATTGGAATATATTATCAAATAATGCAACAAAAAAATTCTTTCGATCAGAATTTAGATTACAGAATAAAAAGGATGACTTTGTCTTGTACCGCTTTAACAGTCTTAATTATAATAATTCTTTTAACGGAAATAAGCATGAAATACTTTCTGTTTTAAATTTAAATAAAACCGCTTTTTCTGCAAAAGCAAGTATTTTAGAAAATACATCTTCTTTAGAAAATAATTCCTTTGTGAGAGCTAAAGTAAATGTTGAACATCATTTTTCTCAAGGCTGGTTGGGGGCCTTTATAAACTTAGAAACAAACGATAGGAAAGACACCAACCAAGTCTATATAAATACAAGTCATAAGTTTAAGGAATATGAAACCTATTTTGGTATTGGAGATACATCTAACGTTTTTACGAAGATAGGGGTCAACTTTAGAAATAATGACAGTATAAAGTCGAATCAGTTTACTAATATTAATAGTAGGAAGACGCTATATATAAACTCAAAATTAATTAATAATAAAAAAACAAGATTAGCCGTTTTTGCAAATTATAGAATTACTCAAAATAGTTTTAAAACAGATGAAAAGTCGTTAAACTCTAAAGTTGTTTACAATCAGAAATTATTTAATGACTTTGTTAATTTTAATATCGTTTATGAAACCTCGTCTGGAAATATAGCTAGGCAAGATTATATTTATGTAAAAACAGAAATTGGGCAAGGTTTTTATACTTGGATTGATTACAGTAATGATGGTGTCCAGGATTTTGATGAATTCGAAATTGCACAGTTTCAAGATCAAGCGAACTATTTAAGAATCCCTTTACCTAACCTACGATTTATTGCTACCCAAAAAGCTAAATGGCAACAATCCATCGCTGTGAATTTTTCGAAATGGAAAGATGATAGAGGAATTAAAGGAACTCTTTCTCATATTAGTAATCAAACATTTTTATCTACAGATAATGAGCAAGAGAGAATTGGAGATTCTTTTAATTTCAATCCCTTTGATTTTGATGAAAATAAATTAATCGGTCTGAATTTTAATTTTAGAAATAGTCTGTATTTTAATAGAAATTTGCAGAAATTTAGCACAACTTATACTTTTGGTAATTCTAAAAACAAACAACAATATTTTATTGGAAATCAAGAAAATAATATAACAATCAATCAGTTAGATTTTAGCCATAAATTTGCAAGTTTTTGGTTAGTTGATATAATGAGTAAAATATCTGAAAATGATTTAAAAACTGACAATTTCAATAATAGAAACTATTTAATATCATCAAAAGAAATTTACCCTAAAATCTCATTTCTATATAATAAGGATAATCGTTTTTCTGCCTTTTATCATTATAAGAATAAAGAGAATACTTTACAGGGTCTAGAGTCTTTAAAACAGCAAAAATTTGGATTTGATTATTTTTATATAACTAAAAATAAAAATCAAATTAGTGCAAATGTTACTGTATTGATGAATGATTTTACAGGGAATACGAATAGCCCCGTAGCATATCAAATGCTAGAGGGTTTTCAAGCAGGAAGAAACTATACCTGGAATTTGCTTTTAAACAAAAAGTTAAACACTTTTTTAAACCTCAATATTAATTATTTAGGAAGAAGAAGTGAGTTGTCAAAAACAATACATACGGGAAGTATACAGTTAAGAGCTATCTTTTAAGATAAAAAAGCTCTTCAAAAAGAGATTATTTAACTATTTAAGCTAAATTTGAAATTCAACAAAATAAATAAATATGAAAAAGAGTATTTTAATTTTAACACTATTATTCTCTACAATAATATTTTCACAACAAGAGATAAAGTTGAATATGGGAAATGCTTTAGTTTTAAAAACTATAGATATCTCATATGAGTATTATCTTAAAGAAGATACTTCAATTGGTCTTTCTGGTTTGTTTAATTTTGAGAAAAAAACATCAGATTTTAGATATAATGAAGAAAGTATGATCACTCCTTACTTGCGACATTATTTTACTTCTGATCAGAATTGGAATCTTTTTGGTGAAGGTTTTTTTGGAGTTAATACTGGTTATAAAAAAACAGAAATAGGAGGCATAATTGATTATAAAAGGTACTCTGACAGTGCCTTAGGAATTGCCGTTGGATCTAAATACCTTTCTGAAAGTGGTTTTGTTGTTGATGTTTATGGTGGTGTCGGCCGAAATTTATTTAGTGCGAACTCTCCTGTTTTAGCATTAAGACTGGGAATAAATGTTGGTTGGAGGTTTTAATATTTAAAAAATTATAAAAAAGACCTCACTAAAGTCTAGTAAGGTCTTTTTAATTAAAATAATTTAAAAATTATATTTTCTGTAACCATTTTTTTACAGCGACTTCTGCTTGTATAATTTCCTTTAATTCAGAGATTTTTACTCTTTTTTGTTCCATAGTATCTCTATGCCTAATAGTAACCATATTATCTTCTAAAGATTCGTGATCTACAGTAATACAAAAAGGTGTTCCGGCTGCATCCTGTCTTCTATAGCGTTTACCTACAGCATCTTTTTCGTCATAAAAAACATTAAAATCCCATTTTAAATTATCCATTATTTTACGAGCAACTTCTGGTAAACCATCCTTTTTTACCAAAGGAAAAATCGCAGCTTTAAAAGGAGCTAAAATAGCTGGTAATTTTAAAACAGTCCTTGTCGTTCCATTATCTAGTGCTTCTTCTTTTAAAGAATTAGAGAATACTGCCAAAAACATTCTATCTAAACCAATAGAGGTTTCTACGACATACGGAGTGTAACTTTTATTTTCTTCGTGATCAAAGTATTGTAATTTTTTGCCAGAAAACTCTTCATGCGCTTTTAAATCAAAATCTGTGCGTGAGTGTATACCTTCTAGTTCTTTAAATCCAAATGGAAATTTAAATTCAATATCTGCTGCGGCGTCAGCATAATGAGCTAATTTATCATGATCATGGAATCGATAATTATCAGCGCCCATTCCTAAAGAGAGATGCCACTTCAAACGTGTTTCTTTCCATTGGTTGTACCATTTTTTCTGAGTTCCTGGTTTTACAAAAAATTGCATTTCCATTTGTTCAAACTCACGCATTCTGAAAATAAATTGTCTTGCTACAATTTCATTTCTAAAAGCTTTTCCGGTTTGTGCGATTCCAAATGGAATTTTCATTCTACCAGTTTTTTGAACGTTTAAAAAGTTTACAAATATACCTTGAGCTGTTTCTGGTCGTAAATATAAATCCATTGCTGTTTCTGCAGAAGCACCTAACTTTGTGCCAAACATTAAATTGAATTGTTTGACATCTGTCCAATTTTTAGAACCAGTTAACGGGTCTGCAATCTCTAACTCTTCAATTAACGCTTTCACGTCTTCTAAATCTTCATTTTCTAAAGATTCACCCATTCTAGCTAGAATCGTATTAATCTTATCTTGATAACCAACAACTCTTCCATTTGTTGATATAAACTCTTCTTTATTAAAAGTCTCACCAAAACGCTTTGAAGCTTTGGCTACTTCCTTATCAATTTTAGATTCAATTTTAGCACAATAATCTTCAATCAAGACATCTGCTCTATAGCGTTTTTTTGAGTCTTTATTATCAATTAAAGGGTCATTGAAAGCATCTACATGGCCAGAAGCTTTCCATGTTGTCGGATGCATTAAAATAGAGGCATCAATACCAACAATATTTTCGTGCATCTGCACCATTGCTTTCCACCAATACTCTCTTATATTTTTCTTTAGCTCCACCCCATTTTGAGCATAATCATAGACTGCACTTAATCCGTCATAAATTTCACTAGATTGAAATACGTAACCATATTCTTTTGCGTGCGATAAAACTTTTTTAAATTGATCTTCTTGTTTTGCCATAATGAGACCAAAGATAAACGTTTGCTTAAGTTTTTCAAGAAAAAAGTTTATATGTTTTTGTTCCTAAAATCTAAATAAAGATGTAGCCATAGAAAATTAAATGATAAGTTTTGTGAAAAAAATAAAATAGTGTTACTTATTTTTAAAAATACTAAAAAAGTATTACTAGATAATGGGATTAAAGAAGGTGGTGAGGATTATAAAAAAAAAGACAAGAGATCAATATTTTTAGAAAGATGTTTACAGTATTAGTTTAATAGTGAAAATGAAAAATAAATTGTTTATTTGTATCAAAATTATTCTTTTTGAAAAACACGTTTAAATTTATACTTTTCACTATTGTTACAGTAATTTCATTAAACTGTGCAAGAACTAGCAGACCAGATGGAGGCCCAAGAGATGAGAAGGCTCCTCTTATGGTAACAGCTAATCCACCTTATGAAAATATTAATTTTAAGGAAGAAAAAATTAAGTTGTCATTTAATGAATTCATAAAATTGAAAGACTTAAATAAACAATTGATTATTTCTCCTCCAATGAAATATCCTCCAATAATTACACCTCAAGGATTTGCAAGTAAATTTTTAGAAATAGAAATCATAGATACATTAATTAAAAATACAACCTATATTTTAAATTTTGGAAATGCTATTGAAGATAATAACGAAAGTAATCCTTTAGAAAGATTTAAGTATGTTTTTTCTACTGGGAACTATATAGATTCTTTAAAGTCTAAAGGAACAGTTAAAGACATACAATTAAATAAACCGAAATCAGATTTTAACGTATTGCTTTACAAAATAGATAGCGCTTTTACAGACTCCATTGTATTCAAACAAAAACCTAACTACGTTACAACAACCACAGATTCTATTAATTTCAACTTTTCAAATATTAAAAAAGGAAAATACTTATTAGTAGCTTTAAAAGAAGATGTTAATGATTATCTTTTTGACTCTAAAACTGATGAGATAGGTTTTTACACAAATTCAATTGACCTACCGCAAGATAGTCTTCTCTTAAAAGAAATTGTAGTTTTTAAAGAAACGCAACCTTTTAAATTTGGTAGACCAAAAGAGAGTAAAAGAGGTCAAATTATATTTCCTTTTTATGGAAAGAAAAAAAAGATAACGATTAATCTTATCTCAGAAGTACCCAACGATTTTAATAGTATTACTAAGTTTGAAATGAAAAAGGATACACTAAATTATTGGTTTACTCCTTTTGAAGCAGATTCTTTAAATTTTATTATTTCTAATGCAACAATAAAAGATACTGTTACGGTTAAACTTAGAAAAAAAAAATTAGATTCATTGACTTTAAAACCTTCATCTAGTGGGATTATCCATTTTAGAGATACTTTCTTCTTAAGTACTAATAATCCAATATTTAAAATAGATACTTCAAAAATTTCTATTTTCACCAAAGACACAATTAACGTAAGTTTTGAAAGTATTATTGATGAAAAAGAAAATAAATTATCGATTATTTTTGATAAAAAACCTATCGAACTATATAATATTTCTTTTTTACCAGAGGCAATATCTGATGTTTATGATTTTAAAAATGACTCCTTAAAATATCGTATAAGAACAAATGAAATTGAAGACTATGGTAGAATAACACTGAAAATTGAAAACGCAAACTCTAAAAATTTTATTATTGAGTTATTAGATCCAAAATTAAAATTAGTTCAAAGAAATTTCATAACTAATTCAACTACAATTATTTATGATTTGTTAAATCCAAAAATATATACAATTAGAGCTATTGAAGATACTAATAAAAATAATAAATGGGATACCGGTAATTATTTAAATAAAATACTTCCAGAGAAAATAATTTATTATAATGATGAAGATCTAAGTTTAAGACCCAACTATTACTTAAATCCAATATTTAAACTTAACTAATCAAATATAATTTGAAGAAAAAAATAATTACTCTTTATATTCACGGCTTAGATAGTAAACCTAACAAAGATAAAATTGAAATTATTGAAAATTATTCCACAAGTTATGCGCTACATTTAAATTATCATAATCAACCAGATAGTTTTAATATATTATCTGATTTAATATTAAATAAAGGAGTTAACTGCATCGTTGGAAGTAGTTTTGGTGGTATGCTAGGTTACTGGCTGGCTGAAAAACATAAGATACCCGCATTACTATATAATCCTGCTTTAAATATAGATAATTCTATAATTCACTTTGAAATTAATCATAATAAAAGTCCTTATAAATTGATAATTCTTGGAGAAAAAGACAAAATTGTAAGCCCTTTTTATACCAATGAATTTCTTAAAGAAAATTTAATGGAGACTAATTATGAAATAATTAAATACCCTAAGCTTGAGCATCAAATTGATATAAATACTTTTAAGGAGAGTTCAGAATATTTTTATAACAAAATATTATAAAAACTTCTTAATAGATCTTACAATACCATAATGAATTCCTTCATGAAAATTATTAAATACTAAAGCTGATTCAAATGAGTCTATAACAAAACCTGTACTTGATGGATAAGCTTTATATTCCTTAAAAATTCCGGCATCAAAATCTTCTTCTAGAGTATCTGGCAAACCTACTAACAATTCTTTGACTTCATTAAATTCTTGATCAGTGAATATCTTTGTTGGAAAAGTTCCTTTTGTGTGTGCTTTAATTAAATCATCTGGACACAAACAATTTAAACCTGATAGCTTATAATGTAATAGCTGTTGGGTAACTACTAAATGTGCAACATTCCAAGCAATATTATTTTTAAACCCCAAAGGGATTATATGAATTTGATCTAATGTTAATCCGTCTAATTCTTCTAAAATTAATTCTCGAGATTTTCTTAAAACATCGAATTGTGTTTTCATTTTTATGGTTAATTTTGAATTGTAAATATAATAATATTAAATAATGAAGAAAGTCTATTTTTTAAAAACTTGTGATACCTGCAGAAGGATACTAAGAGAACTAAATATTAGTGATTTTGATCAACAAGAAATTAAATCAAACCCCATTAATAATATACAATTAGAAGAAATGTATAAGTATTCAAAAAGTTATGAAGCTTTATTTAATAAAAGAGCAAAGCTTTATACATCTATGGATTTAAAAAATAAGGAAGTATCTGAAATAGATTATAGACAACTTATTTTGAAAGAATATACTTTTCTAAAACGACCCGTATTTATTTTTAAAAACGAAATTTTTATTGGGAATAGTAAAAAAGTTATTGAAAAATTAAAAAAAATTATAAATTAGTTTTCTCAAAAAAAGTTCTTGTTCTTAACTCTGAATTTTCTCTAATATCTTGCCAAAATAGATTGATATCTCCCACGTGATAATTTTTCATGAAAGACATAAAAAAATGCATTGGAAATTTAGGATTTGTAGACCAAATTAAACCGTCAATAACTTCAATTTTCAAAGCTTTAGAATATAATTTCTTATTTGAATACAAGAATCCTTTATGTTGATTTAAAGTTGTATGTTTTTTATCATCCCATGTAATCGGGTTTGTTGTTAAACTACCTTTATAAAAATCCTTGTTTTTAGTATAATATCCTTTTTTAAATGTATTCCACCCAACCAATCCTCCAGTTGAATTTGGTTTTGTCATCGGTTTTATAGTTTTATATAAGTTGGGTTTTATTATAGTACCCACTATATAAGCAGCAATTAATTTTTCTTGTAAAGGTTTATTATCAAAAAAATCTCTCAATAAAAATTTAGTATGTGTTGAGCCTTGACTATGGCTCGCTAATATAATAGGTCTCCCTTTATTGTACTTTTTTAAGTATATTTCAAATGCTTTTTTAATATCAGAATACGCTAATAAAAGTGCTTTTTTTCCACCATTCTCTAACATATCATAGGATCTAAGATGTGCTTGTCTATAGTATGGTACATACAATTGCCCTGAGGTTAAGAATGCTGAAGCTTGAAATAAAACTGCTTTATTTAATACTTTATTTTGCTGTACTTTATCCTCAATAGGAACATTCCATCTAATATCATCTTTCTCTGTATTCAACGTTGGATAAACATAAAATACGTCGGCTTTTAAAGTATCCATTTCTTTGGATGAAAATTCTTTCAATTCATTTGAATATATATTAGGCAAAACAGCCCAATTTTTTTCTTGATTATAATTTGGTGCTGATGGTATATTTGATTCCACAAAATTTTGAATTTTTTGGGTAGATTTACAACTAACTAAAAAACAAATAGATAATAGTAAAAAAGTAAATTTCTTCATTATTTAAATTATTATTTATACAACTCCATTAAATTATTAGCTTCTTTTTTTGCACTCCAATTTCTGAGTATTTCTTCTCTAGCTTGATCTCCTAAAAATGGAACTTCTTTTTTTATTAACTGTAAAATCAAATTTTCCAATTCAGCAATATTACCTGCTTCAAAAAGATATCCGTTATTATTGTGGCTCACTAATGACGAATGAATACCTACATTTTTAGTGGCAATTACAGAACAACCACAAGACATTGCTTCGGCAATAACTAAAGAAAACCCTTCGGAAAAACTAGGTGAAATTACTATTTTTGCAGCTTGATAATAAGTTATAATATCAGATGTTTCATCTATGAAATATACTTGATTATCTATAGAATGCTTATTTGTAATTACTTTTAATTCTTCTAAAAAAATAGGTTTATCTACTTTTCCGACGACAACTAATGCCCAATCTTTATTATCCTTTAAGACTTTAGCCGCATCTAAAAGGACAACTTGCCCTTTAGATTTTCTAACTCTACCAACACAAAGAATAATATTTTTTTGTGAAATTGTGTTTAAAGTTATACCCTCTTTAGGTATAAATAAATCTATATCTACACCATGGCTAATAATTGTGTTTTTAATACCTAAACTTTCACTCATGCTTTTAGTAAGCGTAATTACATTATCAACTTTTTTAAATAATTCTAAAGTGAGTTTTGAGGGCGAAGTCTCTGCGTGACGAGTAGCTATTAAATTAAATTTTGCTCCAAAAAAACGAAAAATCAGCATTCTAATAATCTCGTTATTCCTATGACAATGAACTATAACTTTTCTCGATGAAAATAAAATTGAAGCTAATCCTAAAGTAGTAATCTTATCCCCATCAACTGTATTTCCATAAATATATGATTCATAGGAGTCATAAAAGTTGGGGCTAACATTCTCTATGCTTCTAGTTACTCCCGTTCTTCGTTTGTGAAAATGTGTATGTATTAAAATAGGTTTCAAAAGTTAGCTTTAATCGAATTTTCTTTGAACTATTTCCATAAAACGAGCTTCATATTCTTCTTGGTCATCCCATTTATAATCTGGCTTCACCATTTTATTGATGAATTTTCTTGCTTCTTTTTCTGTTTTAAAAGAATTTAATTGAGAAACCACTCTGTTAAAATCTTCTTGACTGCCATCAAATAAATTCTTTACAAAAGCAATTCTATCATTTAATCCTATTTGAATATTTTTTGTCAATGCATCATTTAAAGATTTTGGCTGAACTGATTCAAATAAATTCGCCATCATATCTACAGGGAATGTATCTTTTAGCTCCTCCTCCAATGAAGATGTTTTTATTTCAATATCGCTTTTATCATCTTCATTAGATGTTTTTACAGAAAATAATGTTTCTTCTAATTCAGCAAAAGGTTGTTCAAGTTCAGGTGTTTCTTCTTCTTCTTCTTCTTCTTCTTCTTCTTCTTCTTCTTCTTCTTCTTCTTCTTGTTCTTCTTGTTCTTCTTGTTCTTCAGTTATAATTATATCGTCAGTGACTAAGACCTCTTTGATTACTTCTTCTACGATTATTTCAATCGATTCAGCTTCTTTATTGATTTCTATATCATCAGTAACTATTTCTTCACTAACATCAGTCAAATTTTTATTTTCAAATGCTTTTTCAATTTTAAAAATCAATTCTTCTTTAGTTTCTTTTAAATTAGGAGTCGTATTTACATATGTTTCAACAAAAGCTAACATCGATAATTTACTAACAATTACTTTTGCTTTTTCCTCTAAAGCAAAGACATCATCTCTGTTTTTCATCTGTAAAATACTGTGCGCTAAACTTATTAAATCTGCTTCTAACTTTTTGTGCATAAGTTGTATCTTGAATTTATTTTTTAATTATAAATATTCTTAAATTTGTTATTTATCAAATTAACATAAAATTTAAAAAACCTAATGCCTAAAATTACAAAATGTTTCTTGAAAATACAGTAAATCATACAGAACAATTTGGATGGATAGAAGTAATTTGTGGTTCTATGTTTTCTGGAAAAACAGAAGAATTAATTAGAAGGCTAAAACGAGCGCAATTTGCTAAACAGCGTATAGAGATTTTCAAACCTAAAATAGACACCCGTTATGATGATAACGAAGTGGTGTCTCACAATGATAGTCGAATTCGTTCTACGGCAGTTCCAGTTGCATCCAATATCCGATTGCTGGCTAATGATGTAGATGTTGTTGGAATAGATGAAGCTCAATTTTTTGATGACGAAATTGTGGCTGTTTGTAACGATTTAGCAAATCGAGGAATTCGTGTAATAGTTGCGGGCTTAGATATGGATTTTAAGGGAAATCCTTTTGGACCTATGCCAGCTCTAATGGCAACAGCAGAGTATGTAACCAAAGTTCATGCTGTTTGCACGCATACTGGGAATCTTGCAAATTACAGCTTTAGAAAGGCACAAAATGATAATATTGTTATGCTAGGGGAAACACAAGAATATGAACCTTTAAGTAGAGCCGCATATTACAAAGCATTAAAAAATCAAAAGGAAGAAATTGCATCAGAGAATGATACTACAAGAAATTTAAATGATCTCTAATCCTAGTTTAATTTAACGATGAATAATCATGTAACTATTTTAGAAATTGATGGAAGCGCACTTGAACATAATCTAAATTATTTCAAGAAAAAACTAAATCCCAAAACTAAAATATTAGCTGTTGTAAAGGCATTTGGTTACGGTGGTGATGGAGTTAAAATTGCTAAATTCCTAGAAGATAAAGTGGATTATTTTGCTGTGGCTTATGCTCATGAAGGAATTGCTTTGAGGCAAGAGGGTGTTAGTAACCCTATTTTAGTTTTACATCCGCAGACACCAAATCTTCAATCTATTGTTGAATATAAATTAGAACCAAATCTATATAATTTTAAAATTTTTAATGCCTTTTTAAACTTATCTAGAGAGATCTCTCTCATTAATTACCCGGTACATATAAAATTTAATACTGGTTTGAATAGGTTGGGCTTTGGAGAAAAAGATATTCCTAAAATCTTATCGAGTTTAAAGCAACTAAACAACATAAAAATACAATCTATTTTTTCTCATTTAGCTGCAAGTGAAGATTTAGAAGAAAAAGGTTTTACACTTAATCAAATTCATAATTTCTCTAATTTAAGTAAGCAGTGTTATACCCAATTAGGATACAAACCCATATTACATATTTTGAATACTTCTGGTGTTGTAAATTATCCTGATGCACAATTTAATATGGTTAGAATTGGTATTGGTTTGTACGGATTTGGAAATGATAACATTGAAACATCTAAACTTAAAAATACACATAATTTAAAATCCATAATTTCACAAATTCATGAAATTAAACCAGGCGAAACTGTTGGATATAACAAGGCTTTTATTGCAGGTGGTTTTATAAAAACAGCCACAATTCCCATAGGTCATGCAGACGGAATTTCCAGAAAACTAGGTAATAATAAAGGTCACGTATTAATCAAAAAGCAAAAAGCAGAAATTATTGGAAACGTTTGTATGGATATGATTATGGTTGATGTTACAAAAATTAATTGTGCAGAAGGAGATGAAGTTATTATTTTTAATACTCAAGAAATGATACAGAATATTTCTTGTATTTCTCAAACAATACCTTATGAAACCTTAACTTCAATTTCTCAACGTGTTCAAAAAACATTAAAAAAATAAATTTAAAATAGATTAAATAACTTTATAAAAAATAAAAAAATGTCACAAAAAAAACAACCAAATCTTATAAAATGGGGTTTAAAATATTCTTTGAGTGCAGCTATAGCTGGAATTCTTTGTTGTGTAGCGCCGGCGGTATTATTTATGTTTGGACTTATGGGTGGTGTCTATGCTATTTCTTTTGCAGATTTCTTCTATAAGGAAGACGGAAGTTCTGGTGTCGGATCATTCATTCTTAAAGCAATTGCTTTTTGTATTGGTATTTATGGAGTTTATTCATTTAGAAAAAAACAAAATCAATGCTCTATAAAACCAAAAAGAAAGCGTGCTAATTTAATAATTCTAAGTTTGACTATTCTTATTCTAGGCGTTGGTCTTTTTCTTACATTAGAAAAATGGTCCTCATGGTATTTTGATGAATATATTGTTCCGGAACAACAAAAGGAATTAAAAAACACTCCTTAAACTTAAAAATTTATTTTGTTTTCTTTAGAAATCTTTGATAAAAAAAAAGAATAGGCTACTTAATTTTAGAGAATGAAGCAACACATTAAAGTAATTATTCCTGCATATAATGAAGCAGATTCGATAGCTAAAGTCATAAACGATATTCCAAGTATAGTAAATGAAATAATTGTTGTTAGTAATAATTCCACCGATAATACTGAAGTAAATGCTACCAAAGCTGGAGCAACTGTTTTACAAGAACCCAGAAAAGGATATGGGTATGCTTGTTTAAAGGGTATGAAATATATTGCTAATCAAAAAATAAAACCAGAGATTATTGTTTTTTTAGATGGTGATTATTCAGATTTCCCTGAACAATTAATAGAATTAATTACTCCAATAATTGAGGAAAATATAGATTTTGTCCTTGGAGCAAGAGTAAAAGAGAAAAGAGAAAAGGGTTCTATGACTCCACAACAAATTTTCGGAAATTGGCTTGCTACATATTTAATGAAAATTCTATTTAAATCTTCTTTTAAAGACCTAGGACCGTTTAGAGCAATTAAATACGATAAACTTATCGCCTTAAAAATGGAAGACAAAACATATGGATGGACTATAGAGATGCAATTAAAAGCGTTAAAACAAAAATTTTCTTATTTAGAGATTCCTGTAAAATATAGAAATAGAATTGGTACCTCTAAAGTCTCAGGTACCTTAAAAGGTACTATCTTAGCAGGGATTAAAATCTTAAACTGGATTTTTAAATATAGTTTTAAATAATGATTTTTGAATATCTTACAATAGCCGTTTACTCAATATCTCTAGTGCTTATTTTCATGTATGCTCTTGCTCAATTAAATTTATTATTTAATTATTTATCTGCTCAAAAAAAAGATGATAATTCTCCGAAATTCGATTTGTCAAATATTGAAGAAGTCCCTTTTATCACCATACAACTTCCCGTTTTTAATGAAATGTATGTAATGGAGCGTTTATTGGATAATATCTCAAAATTAAAATATCCGAAAGATAGATTAGAAATACAAGTTTTAGATGATTCTACTGATGAATCTGTCTTAACCACTAAAAATCATGTAAGAAAGTTACAAGAGCAAGGTCTAGATATTAAACATATATGCAGAACTAATAGAAAAGGATTTAAAGCTGGTGCATTAAAAGAAGGTTTAGAATCAGCAAAAGGAGAATTTATTGCCATTTTTGATGCTGATTTTTTACCAGAGCAAGATTGGTTGTTAAAAACAGTTCCGTATTTTAAAGATAAAAAAATTGGTGTAGTCCAGACTCGTTGGGGACATATAAATAGAAATTATTCGGTACTTACAAAAATTCAAGCCTTTGCTTTAGATGCTCATTTTACTTTAGAGCAAGTTGGTAGAAATAGTAAAAATCATTTCATAAACTTTAATGGGACTGCCGGTCTTTGGCGAAAAGAGTGTATCTATGATGCAGGAAATTGGGAAGGCGACACTCTTACAGAAGACTTGGATTTAAGTTACAGAGCACAGTTAAAAAATTGGAAGTTTAAATATCTAGAAGATGTAGAAACACCCGCTGAATTACCTATAATAATAAGTGCTGCTCGATCTCAACAGTTTCGATGGAATAAAGGTGGAGCAGAAAATTTTCAGAAAATGTCAAAAAGAGTTTTAAAGGCAAAACAATTGCCTCTTAGAACTAAAATTCATAGTCTATTACATTTACTGAATAGTTCTATGTTTTTAAATGTATTTATTGTCGCTGTTTTAAGCATACCAATGCTTTACATCAAAAATGAATACGCGCATCTTAAGAATTATTTCTATATGATGAGTTTCTTTGTGATAAGCTCTATTATATTTTTTATTTGCTACTGGCACATGTACAAAAGAAGTTACGGTGGTGGATTTATGAAATTTATAAAATATATAGGAATTTTTTTCACTTTTTTCTCAATTGCAATGGGATTTTCGCTGCATAATTCTATAGCCGTTTTAGAGGGCCATTTTGGAAAAAAAAGTGAATTTGTTAGAACACCGAAATTTAATATAAAATCAGTACAGGATAGTTGGAAAAGTAATAAATACATTAAGAAAAAAATATCAATTAATGTTATTGCTGAAGGAATTTTAGCTCTCTATTTTGCTTTTGGAATGTACAGTGCTTTTGTAGTTGGAAACCAAGGCGGAGATTTTGGATTATTTCCTTTTCATCTAATGCTTTTCATAGGATTTAGTTATGTGTTCTTTAAATCTATTTTTTCAAGAGTTTAATGAGCTTGTTATTAAAATACAAAATTATTTTTCAAGTAACAGCTAGTTGTGCTCTGTATCTAGTTATGGGATATTTTTTAGAGAGAACTGAATTCAACCAAATACTATTAGTTTGGTTATCCTTATTTATTTTATTTTATTTTCTAATAAAGAATACCAACCTTAGTTTAAAATCAATAATTGCTATTTCTTTTATTTTTAGATTGATTTTACTATTTCAAATTCCAAATCTATCTCAAGATTTTTATCGCTTTATATGGGATGGAAGAATGACTTTAGAGGGACTTAACCCTTACTTGACATTACCTCAAAACTTTATTCAAAGAGGATTAAGCCCTATCCCAAAAGCCTTAGAACTATTCAATGGAATGGGGCAACTAAATGGTAGTCATTACACCAATTATCCTCCTATACTTCAACTCTGCTTTTTAATTACATCAATATTCTCTGGCAAAAGCATATTTGGTTCTATTATTGTATTAAGAATTATTGTTATTCTTGCAGATATTGGTACTGTTTATTTTGGAATTAAGTTATTAAAGAAATTAAATCTACCAGTTAGAAATATTTTTCTTTACTGCTTAAATCCATTTATTATAATAGAAATGACAGGTAATTTACACTTTGAACCTGTAATGCTTTTCTTTTTAATTTGGTCATTATATAAATTATCTCAAAGTAAATGGGTTTTTTCAGCAGTATTAATAGCTTTTTCTATTTCAGTAAAACTAATCCCTCTTTTATTTTTACCCCTATTTTACCCCTATTTTATAAAAAAAGTAAACCCTTTAGGTTTAATAAAATTATTTATTTTCTATAGTATTATATTTTTTGTGACTATACTTTTATTTATTCCTTTTTATTCGCACGAATTCATGAATAATTTTCTTAATTCTTTAGGTTTATGGTTTAATAATTTTGAATTTAATGCAAGTATCTATTATGTGTTTAGAGAAATTGGGTATTTTTTTAGAGGTTGGAATGAAATTAAAATAATTGGGTTAATAATGCCTATTCTTACAATATTATTTTTAAGCTACCTTACTTTTTTTAGAAAGAATAATTCAATAAAACAGTTAATCACAATCCTATTATTTGGGTTAACATTTTACTATTTTACAACTACAACTGTGCATCCTTGGTATCTTGGTTCACTTATTATTTTATGTGTCTTTACAAAATATCGATTCCCAATTATTTGGTCTTTTATTATAATTTTAAGTTACCAAACTTATGCTAATATCCCATGGGAAGAGAATTTATGGTTTGTTGCTATAGAATATATAGTTCTATATTCTTATTTGATTTTCGAGTTAAAAAAGAAAAACAACATACTGTTAACATAGATTTTTGTACTTTACGATTCTAAGAGACTTTAATGAAAAGATTAACTATAAAAGATATTGCTAAAGAATTTAATGTTTCTATTTCAACGGTTTCCAAAGCTTTGAATAATAGTTACGAAATTAGTGTTAGTACAAAAGAAAAAATTAAGCAATTTGCTAAAGAAAATAATTATAAGCCAAATTTTAATGCCCTAAGTTTAAAAAACAGACAAACAAAAACTATTGGAATAATTATACCTAATATGTTAAATTATTTCTTTGCTCAAGTTTTTAAAGGTATTGAGAGGGTTGCTAATGATAACGGTTATAAAATTATTTCTTGTATCTCCAATGAATCTTATAGCAAAGAGGTTGAAACCATAGAAATGCTTTCAAATGGAATTATAGATGGTTTTATTCTTTCTTTGTCAGAGGGAACTATATTGAAAAACGATTTCACGCATTTACATGAAATGATCAATAACGACACACCAATAGTAATGTTTGATAGAGTTGCGGATGATGTTGATTGTGATAAAGTAATTACAGATGATTTTATTGGTGCATTAAATACAGTAAATCACCTTGTAAAAACTGGTAGCAAAAATATTGCTTTTATATCCACTATCAGTAGATTAAAAATTGGCGAGAAAAGAAAACATGGATATTTAAAAGGATTAGAAGAAAATAAAATCCCTGTAAACAAAAATTTGATCATTGATATCTTAGAAGAAGATTATAAAAAATATGAAACTATTTTAGAACCTATTTTCGATAATAACATCATTGATGCTGTAATTGCTACCGATGAATCTTCAGCAATAGCAGCAATGAAAATTGCTATTAAAAAAGGGTATAAGGTACCTTTAAACTTTTCTGTGATTTCATTTTCAAACGGAATTTTAGCAAGACATTCGAGCCCTAAAATGTCAACTGTTAGTCAACATGGTGAGATAATGGGAGCAACTGCGGCAGAAATATTAATAAATAAATTAAATAAAGATAATGCTCCAGTAAAACCAAAAACAATTGTTATAAAAACGAATTTGGTTGAAAGAAATTCTACTAAAAAATTGGCTTTTTAACCTTTAAAACTCTAACGAAACTACTAATCCTTCATTGGCTCTAACGTTGAAAACAGTTTCGTCATCAAAAATTAAATACTGCCCTTTTATCCCAACCAATAGACCCGTATAATTAGGTGTTTTCTTTAAAATTAAGCTTTTAGGTTTTTCAGGGTATTTTAATACTGGAAAGTTCAAATTTGTTTCTTTATTATTCTCAATAAAATATTGTTTAGCCTCCTCAGGAATATATTGTGATAATTTATTTCGCCAATCGACTAAACTTTCATCAGTGATGTCATTTTTTAGCATTTTACGCCAATTTGTTTTGTCCCCTATATGATCTTTTAAAGCTATCTCGGTAATTCCTGCTAGATATCTATTAGGAACTTCAACAATTTCAATTGCTTCATGTGCACCTTGATCTATCCAGCGTGTTGGGATTTGTTGCTTTCTGGTTACTCCAACTTTTACATTACTTGAATTTGCCAAATATACAATATGAGGTTTTAATTGCACACTTTGTTCATAGGCTAAATCTCTATCTTCAATCCCTAAATGCGCTTTACTTAATTCGGGCCTCATAATCCAGTCTCCAGCGTTTGGAGTGTCGAAAAAACAAGACTTACAGAAACCTTGTCTATAAATTTCTTTTTCTAAAGAACAGTTTAAACATTCATAAGTTAGAAAACTTATAGATATCTCTTTATTTAACAATTGATTAATATTAATAAAATCATTGCTTAGATCTAAATAATACTGAATCTCATCAGCATTTTCTGTTATCATTTTTTTTAAAACTCCTTGATATATCATAAAAAAAATTTATTACTTTAGAGGAAGTATTTTGAACATTAGATAATTAATAAAATCTTACTAAAACAAATTTACAAAAATTCTATGGCGTTTCAGATTATCAATTCTATAATATCTTGGTTTTTAAAAAAAAGAAAACATCAAATCGAACTCTTTTTAAAATACCCTACAAATGTTCAAGAAGAAGTTCTGATAGATCTCATTAATAAAGCAAAAAATACAAAATTTGGGATCAAAAAAGAATTTATAAAAATTAAAAATTATACTGATTTTAGTTTGAATATTAAAATACAGCAATATGAGACATTTGAGCCTTTAATCAAACGCTGTAGAGGTGGAGAGCAAAACTTATTCTGGCCAACACAAATAAAATGGTTTGCTAAAAGTAGTGGAACAACCAATGCAAAGAGTAAATTCATACCAGTATCAGATGACGCATTAGAGAACTGTCATTTAAAAGCAGGTAAAGATATGTTGTGCCTTTATATTAACAATAATCCAGACACACAACTCTTTACTGGTAAAAGTTTACGCTTAGGCGGTAGTTCTGATGTTTATCATGATAATGGCTCTCACTTTGGTGATCTATCTGCAATTATTACAGAAAACTTACCTTTTTGGGCAGATTTCAGCTCTGCACCAAGTCAACAAATAGCATTAATGTCTGAATGGGAAACTAAGATGGATGCAATTATAAATGAAACAATTCATGAAAATATTACCAGTTTAGTTGGTGTTCCTTCTTGGATGTTAGTTTTATTAAATCGTGTTTTAGAAAAAACTGGAAAAGATAATATTTTAGAAGTTTGGCCAAATTTGGAAGTATATTTTCATGGAGGAGTTAACTTTAACCCGTACAGAAAACAATATGAGAAATTAATCCCAAAAATAGATTTCAAATATTATGAAATCTATAATGCTTCAGAGGGTTTTTTTGCTATTCAAGATAGAAATGGATCTGAAGAATTATTATTAATGTTAGACTATGGCATATTTTATGAGTTTATTCCAATGAATAAATATAACGCTGAAGACTCTATTGCTATTCCTCTTTCTGAAGTTAAGAAAGAGATTAATTACGCGATTTTAATAACCACAAATGGAGGCTTATGGAGGTATTTAATTGGTGATACTGTAAAATTCACCTCTACAACTCCTTATCGTATTAAAATTACTGGACGTACAAAGCATCATATTAATGTTTTTGGTGAAGAGTTAATTATTGAAAATGCAGAAGAAGCTTTGCGTTTGGCATGTGAGAAAACAAATGCTACTATTTCTGAATATACAGTAGGTCCAATCTTTATGAATGGTAAAGAAAAAGGTGGTCACGAATGGATAATAGAATTCATTAAAAAACCTAAAAATATTGAGGAATTCACAGAATTCTTAGATAATGCGTTAAAAGCGATCAACTCAGATTACGAAACAAAACGTTATTTAGATATGACATTAATGTTACCAAAAATTAAGATTGCAAAAAAAGATTTATTTTATAATTGGTTAAAGAAAAAAGACAAATTGGGTGGGCAAAACAAAGTTCCACGACTTTCTAACTCTAGAGCATTTATTGAGGAATTATTAGAACTATAGGTTTATTTTAATTTGAGATTCAGTTATTAAAAAAATATTATAATAATTACTTAAACCTTCCTTTCAACTACATAATTAATCATTTTTAATAAAGATGATTTATATTCTGAAGAAGGGTAGTTTTCTAAAATAGTAGTTGCCTTATTTTTGTATTCCTCCATTTTATTATTGGTATATTCTATACCACCATTTCGCCTCACAAAAGAAATTACTTCTCTCACACGTTTTTTATCCTTATTATATTTTTTTATGGAATTAATCAACCAAGATTTTTCTTTTTTAGTACAATTATTTAGTGTGTAAATTAATGGTAATGTCATTTTTTGCTCTTTGATATCAATTCCTGTAGGCTTTCCGATTTTTGCATCAGTATAATCAAATAAATCATCTTTTATTTGAAAGGCAATTCCAATATACTCTCCAAACTTTCTCATTTGGTGAATTTTCTCTTGATTAGCGCCTACTGATGCTGCCCCAATTCCGCAACAAGCCGCAATTAGAGTAGCTGTTTTTTTACGAATAATATCGAAGTAAATCACTTCTGTTATATCTAATTTTCTTGCTTTTTCTATTTGAAGTAATTCACCCTCACTCATTTCACGAACAGCAATTGAAATCAATTTTAATAGATCAAAATCTTCATTATCTATCGATAGTAATAATCCTTTAGATAGTAAGAAATCTCCAACAAGTACAGCTATTTTATTTTTCCAAAGTGCATTAATAGAGAAAAAGCCTCTTCTTCGATTACTGTCGTCAATAACATCATCGTGAACTAAAGTAGCTGTATGAATTAACTCTACAACAGAAGCTCCTCTATAAGTTCGCTCATCGAATCCGCCATTAGAAACCATTTTTGCGACTAAAAACACAAACATCGGTCGCATTTGTTTTCCTTTTCTTCTAATAATATAATAGGTAATTCTATTTAAAAGTGGAACTTTAGAAAGCATCGAGTCTTTGAACTTTTCTTCAAAAAGTTCCATTTCTAATAAAATGGGAAGTTTAATTTCTTCTACTGGGTTCATCATTAACAAAAATAAGAAAATATTAGGCATTAAAATTTCTTAATACCTCTTAACTGATTAAGATTTATTTGCCAACTGACCACAGGCAGCATCTATATCTTTTCCTCTAGATCGACGAACATTTACTGTAATATCATGCATTTCTAAATTAGAAATATAATTATTAATTGCAGAAGAACTGGCTTGTTGAAACTCTCCGTCGTCAATAGGGTTGTATTCTATTAAATTAACCTTACAAGGAACATAGCTGCAAAATTTTATTAATGCTTGAATATCTTCTTTTCTATCATTGATTCCTTTCCAAACAATATATTCATAAGTAATTGTTCTTTGTGTTTTTTCATACCAATATTCTAAAGATTCTTTTAAATCTTTTAACGGGAAGTTTTTGTTAAATGGCATAATAGTAGTTCTTACCTCATCGATGGCAGAATGTAATGAAACCGCTAAATTAAATTTAACTTCATCATCTGCCATTTTTTTTATGATTTTTGGCACTCCCGATGTCGAAACTGTTATTCTTTTTGGAGACATCCCCAATCCTTCAGAGGATGTAATTTTCTCTATCGATTTAATTACATTATTATAATTCATAAGGGGCTCTCCCATACCCATAAAGACAATATTAGACAATTTATGATTGTGATACAATCTACTTTGCTTGTCTATGGCTACTACTTGATCGTAAATCTCGTCTGGATTTAAATTACGCATTCTTTTTAACCTTGAAGTTGCACAGAATTTACAATCTAGACTACAACCAACCTGACTAGAAACACAAGCTGTTGTTCTTTTTGGTGTGGGAATTAGTACTGATTCTACAATAAAACCATCGTGTAGTTTTATTCCGTTTTTTATTGTTCCATCCTTACTTCTTTGCATTGAATCAACTTTTATATGATTGATAACAAAGTTCGCTTCTAACATTTCTCTAGTTTCTTTAGAAATATTTGTCATATCCTCAAAAGAATATAAAGACTTACTCCAAAGCCATTCATAAACTTGATTTCCTCGGAATGCTTTATCGCCATTATCAATAAAAACGTCTCTCAATTGTTCTTTAGTTAGAGCTCTTATATCTTTCTTTTTATTCAAAGTAAAAGGATTAAACGATTAAAAAAAACTCAATAGCGACCAGACTGCTTAAATAAGGTCTATTTTATAATTCTTAAAATTTTATTAATACTAGATAATTAACATCGCATCACCATAAGCATAAAATCTATACTCTTCTTTAATCGCTATTTTATATGCCTCCATAATTAAATCATAACCCCCGAAGGCGGCAGCCATCATTAATAAGGTTGATTTTGGTTTGTGAAAATTAGTAATCATACTGTTTGCAATACTAAACTTATGTGGAGGAAAAAGAAATCTATTAGTCCAACCTTCAAATGGATTTAATTGTTGACTTGCAGAAACAGAAGATTCTATTGTCCTCATAACAGTAGTACCTACAGCACAAATTCTTCTTTTTTCTAATTTTGCATTATTAATTTTATTTGCAGTAACTGCAGATATAACGATTTGCTCAGAATCCATTTTATGCTTTGACAAATCTTCAACTTCTACTGGTGCAAAAGTACCTAAACCAATGTGTAGGGTTGAATTAGCGAACTCTACACCTTTTATTTCTAAACGCTTTATCAGATGTTTAGAAAAATGCAAGCCTGCTGATGGTGCTGCTACTGCGCCTTCGTTTTTCGCATAAATAGTTTGATATCTTTCCTTGTCTATATCTTCAACATCTCTACCTATAACTTTAGGTAAAGGAGTTTCTCCTAATTGCAGTAATTTCGATCTAAACTCTTCGTAACCACCATCATATAAAAAACGTAATGTTCTCCCTCTAGATGTTGTATTGTCTATTACTTCTGCAACTAAACTATCATCTTCTCCAAAAAATAATTTATTCCCAATTCTGATTTTTCTTGCAGGATCAACTAAAACATCCCACAGCCTATTTTCTGCATTTAATTCTCTTAGTAAGAAAACCTCTATTCTTGCACCTGTTTTTTCTTTATTACCATACATTCTAGCAGGGAAGACTTTTGTGTCATTCAACATCATTACATCACCTTCTTCAAAGTAATCAATAACATCTTTAAAAAGTTTGTGTTCAATTGTACCTTCCTTTCTGTTAACGACCATTAATCGGGATTCGTCTCTGTGCTCTTTGGGGTATTTTGATATTAATTCTTCCGGTAATTCAAATTCAAATTGTGATAATTTCATAAGTTATTTGTTCTAAAGTTGTCAAATATACGATATCGGAATAGGCGTTGTCAAGTGTTTAGCTATTTAATTTAAAGCTCTTTAATTTGCATACCTATTTGCTGCATATCTATCCAAAAATTTTGATATGATTTTGAAACAACTTCTGAATTTAAAATTATAATGGGAACTTTAAAAGCCAAAGGTGCAAAAGCCATTGCCATCCTATGGTCGTTATAGGTTTTTATGGCTATATTTTCATTTATTTTAGTAGAAACTGATAAATGTAAACTGTCGTTGGTAATAGCTATTTTTGCGCCTAATTTTGTTAATTCTTCTTTTAAGGCTTCTAATCTGTCTGTTTCTTTAATTTTTAAGGTGTGTAATCCTAATAAATCACAGGAAATACCAAGTCCAAATGAAGTTACAGCTATTGTTTGTGCTATATCTGGAGAATTTTTTAAGTTTATTTTTAAGGTATTTATATTTGTTTTTCTTTGTTTTTTTAATATAATTGAATTTTGATTAAATTTAGTAACCACTCCAAAATGATTATAAATATCAGTCAGACATGAATCTCCTTGTAAACTTTCTTTCTTGTATGCCGATAATTTGATTTCAGTCCCTATTTTGCTTAAAGCAACTACTGAATAAAAATACGAAGCAGAACTCCAATCAGATTCGGCAACAATAGTTTGTTTTTTTATATCTTTTTTTGAAAAAATCTTAATCTTAGTTTCATTAAAACTAGTCTCTATTCCTAATTGATTTAATAAACTTAATGTCATTTTTATGTATGGAACTGAAGTGATTTCGCCAATTAATTCAATTTCTAAACCATTTTCTAAATGTGTACCCATTAAAATTAAAGAAGAAATATATTGACTGCTTACATTTCCATTAATTTCTACATAATTTTTTTTAATATCACACCCTGTAATTTTTACTGGTGGATATCCTTCTTTTAATTCATAAGAAATATGAGCTCCCAAGTCTCTTAAAGCATTTACCAAGATACCAATAGGCCTATTTTGCATTCTTTGAGAACCTGTTAAAATAACTTGACTATTTTGTTTCGATGCAAAATATCCAATTAAGAACCGCATAGCAGTTCCTGCATGTCCGATATCAATTAATTCTTCTTTTGAAGAAAGTGCATGTTGAAGATGGACAGAATCATCAGAATCTGATAAGTTTTCAATAGAAATTTCTAAAAACAATTTTTGTAAAATAAGCAAACGGTTAGATTCACTTTTAGAGCCAGAAATTATAATATTTTTAAGAATCTTGTCAATCCTAACAACATTTAACAATATGTCCATTCTAAATCCTAATTTAAATTCTTACTTTTAAACTCGAAAACAATAATTAATCATAATGAAAAAATACCTTTTTCTAGCAATTTGCCTATTTGTTTCAACAAGTGTCAAAGTTAATGCACAAAAAAAATCTAACAAAGTTTCTGAACAATATTTTAACGCAACAAAATGGAGAAATATTGGTCCGCATAGAGGAGGTAGAAGTGCTGCTGTTACTGGAGTCCCAGGCAAGGCTAATCTTTTTTATATGGGAAGTACTGGTGGTGGAGTGTGGAAAACTTCAGATGCAGGAAATACTTGGTCTAATATTTCTGACGGATTTTTCGGAGGATCTGTTGGCTCTGTTGCCGTTTCTGATAGCGACCACAATGTTATATATGTTGGGATGGGAGAAAAAACTATTCGTGGAAATGTTTCTTCTGGAGATGGAATTTGGAAATCTGAAAATGCTGGAAAAACATGGAAACATATTGGTTTAAAAAACTCAAGGCATATTCCTAGAATGAGAGTTAATCCTAAAGATTCTGATATTGTTTTTGCAGCAGTATTAGGTGATTTATATAAACCAACACAAGAAAGAGGGGTCTATAAATCTACAGACGGTGGTGAAAACTGGAGAAAAGTTTTATTTGCAGATGAAAACTCTGGGGCAATTGATTTAATTATCGATCCAAATAATCCCCGTATTCTTTATGCAACAACATGGGATGTAAGAAGGACACCTTACAGCTTATCATCTGGAGGAAAGGGGTCTAGTATGTTCAAAAGTACAGATGGTGGTGAGAATTGGATAAATATCTCTTCAAACAAAGGACTTCCAAAAGGGATTTGGGGGATTAGTGGTATTACCGTATCTCCAATAAACTCTGATATAATTTGGGCGCTAATAGAAAATGAAAAAGGTGGAATTTATAAATCTATAGATGGTGGTGAGAATTGGAATTTAATAAACTCCGAAAGAAAATTAAGACAAAGAGCCTGGTACTACACACGTTTATATGCTGATACTCAAGACGAGGATATTTTATACGTTCTAAATGTACGTTATCATAAATCTACAGATGGTGGAAAAACATATTCTACTTATGGAGCTCCTCACGGAGATCATCACGATTTATGGATAGCGCCAGAAGATAATCAACGAATGGTAATTGCAGATGACGGTGGTGCTCAAATTTCTTTTGATGGTGGTGAAAACTGGAGTACCTATATGAATCAGCCAACATCACAATTTTATAGAGTGACAACAGATAATCATTTTCCTTACAGAATTTATGTTGCACAACAAGACAATTCAACATTAAGAATACCACATAGAACAGCTGGCCGATTTATTAACGAACGCGATTGGGAACCTACTGCTGGTGGAGAAAGTGCACATATCGCCGTAGACCCAAATAATAACAACATTGTTTACGGTGGAAGTTACAGTGGTTTATTAACCAGGAAAAATCATGAGACAGGAGAAACTAGAGCAATAAATGTTTGGCCAGATGACCCGATGGGTCATGGCGCTATTGATTCTAAATATCGTTTTCAATGGAATTTTCCAATCTTCTTTTCGCCTAATAAAACTGATAGACTTTATGCCGCATCTAACCATCTTCATATGACTGAAAATGAAGGGCAGTCTTGGGAGGTTATTAGTCCTGATTTAACAAGGAACGATCCTAAAACTTTAGGTCCATCTGGAGGTCCAATTACAAAAGATAACACAAGTGTCGAATATTATGGGACAATTTTTGCAGCTGTAGAATCTAAATACGAAAAAGATCTAATTTGGGTTGGCTCTGATGATGGATTAGTTCATGTTTCAAAAAATGCTGGGGTAACTTGGGAAAATATTACACCTAAAAGAATGCCAGAATGGATGATGATTAATAGTATAGAAATAGACCCTTTTATTAAAGGTGGTGCATATATTGTTGGGACAAGATACAAAATGGGTGATTATAGACCCTATATCTATAAAACAGAAAACTATGGGAAATCTTGGAAATTAATTATTAACGGAATTGGAAATGAAGATTTCACTAGGGCATTAAAAGCAGATCCAAAAAGGAAAGGATTATTATATCTCGGAACGGAACGAGGAATATATATTTCTTTTAATGATGGAAAAGATTGGCAACAGTTTCAGCTAAACCTACCAATTGTACCAATTACTGATTTAGCTATTAAAAATAATAATTTAATTGCAGCAACTCAAGGTAGATCTTTATGGATTATTGATGATTTAGCACCTCTTCGTCAAATAAATAAAACTCTAATTAAACAAGATATAATTTTGTATAAACCACAAGACGCTTATCGATTAAGAGGTGGAAATGGAAAAATATCTAGAACTGCAGGAACTAATCATTTCGGAGGAGTTGCTATCAATTTTTACATAAAAGAAAAAACAGAAAAAGATACAGTATCTCTAAGTATTTTTGATTCTGATAATAATTTAGTAAAAAAGTATAGTACTTGGCCAGATAAAGTCAAAAAGGAGAATGAATTAAAAGTCAAGAAAGGAAATAATATTTTCAATTGGAACATGATCTATAATGGTGCAAAAAGTGTGAAGGGAATGATTTTATGGTGGGGGTCATTAAGCGGCCCTATGGCTTTACCAGGGGATTATTCCGTTAAATTATCTGTGAATAAAACAACGCAATCGAAAGGCTTTAAAATTTTAAGAAACCCGATTTCTGAAGCTTCTGATATTGATATGAAGGCTCAATTTGACTTTATTAATGATATTAATACAAAAATTACAGAAATACATATTGCTCTTGAAAATGTAAAGAAAGTAAGAAAGCAAATAATCCTATTAAAGAAATCTATTTCCTCGAAAAAAGAACATAAAGAATTGTTTGAATTTATAGATTCATTATTGAAGGACATGACTAAGGTTGAAGAAAAGTTATATCAAACAAAAAGTAAAAGCGGTCAAGATCCTTTAAATTTTCCTATTCGCTTAAATAATAAATTAGCACATATTAATTCATTAACTCGAGTTGGTAGTTATAAACCAACTCAGCAAGAAATTGATTTTAAAAATGAAATTACAGAGAAAATAGATTACGAATTAGCTAAATTATACTCACTGTTTAATAATCAAGTGAAAGAACTAAATAACAAAATAAAAAGAAGTTCAATTGAATTTATTGAAATTGATTAATCAAAATGTTTAATGGCGATTTTTCCTATCTGCTTCAACTTTTTTATTAGCAAGATATAATCCAAAAATGAAGGACCCTAGTAGTTTTGTTACCCAAAAACTTTTCCATTTTCCATTATTAAAATTAGTTTCTGAAATTGAACTCCAATTGGTTGAAAATATATCGCTGAAACTATTAAATAAAAGAGAAATTATAGTAACCGTTATAAAATAAACAGCAAATACTATCAAGAAAATATTCCAAAATTGACGTTCTTTTAATTTATTTAAAAAAGTCATTATTTTAATTTTTGATTATTGTGATGGCGGTCATGGTCTCGTTTAGTTTTTAAATCTAACTTTTTATCAAAAGCGTCTTGTAATTCTACTCCTGTTTGGTTTGCTAGACATAAAACAACAAACATAACATCTGCTAATTCCTCACCTAAATCTTTAGTTTTATCAGATTCTTTTTCACTTTGCTCACCATACCTTCGTGCTATGATTCTAGCTACTTCACCAACCTCTTCAGTTAGTTGCGCCATATTTGTTAATTCATTAAAGTAACGAATACCATGATTTTTTATCCAATTGTCTACTTGCTTTTGTGCATTTTCTATATTCATATCTTAAATTTTGTAATACTACAAAGTTATAAAAACCTAAAGATCTTTACGTTGTAATAATCTTTAAAAAATTATTTCTTGAAATTTCTCTTGCACCTAAACTAGCTAAGTGGTTGTTATAAACTTGACAATCTATTAAAGAGTAATCTCCCTTTTCTACTAGATATATAAATGCTAATTTAGAGGTGTTTGAAATTTTTGAAAACATACTTTCTCCACAAAAAATATTACCAATTACAACACCATACAAACCTCCAACTAATTCATTATTATACCATACTTCTATGGATTTTGCCTTACCTATATTATTTAAATTAATGTAAGCTTGCTCCATATCATTTGTAATCCAAGTTCCAAAACCATCATTTCTATTGATGGTTTTACAATTATATATTACCTCTTGAAAAGCTGTATTTTCAGTAATTAAAAAATTATTTTTTTTTATAACTTGTTGCATTGATTTAGAAATTTTTAATTCCTTAGGGAACAAAACCATTCTTAATCTTGGGCTATACCAGATGATAGGTTCATATTCAGAGTACCAAGGAAAGATCCCATTACTGTAGGCATAAATTAATCTTTTTTCAGATAAATCACCACCAATAGCAAGAACTCCTTCATCATTTGCCAGTTCATGGGCAGGAAAATCAATAGTTTCTGAAAGTAAAATCAAAATTCTGATTGTTTTTATTGAAAAAAGTAAATCATAAAAAAGTGTTAATACTTATTTTATAATCTCTAACACAAAATTAGTTCTTATTTTTGTATTGTAATTAAATTAATTTCCTTTTGGAAAAAAAAGAAAAAAAAAGAAAAAAAAATATTGCTTTTATCGGTAAAAGACTTCATAATTATTATGGTCGAACTGGCTTTTACTTATTTGTTTGGGAAAGTCTAAAAAAAGCTTTTTTACCAATAATTTTTGCTTTAGTTGGTCTATATATTTTTAATAAATATGTCTATGACATTAATGAAGGTTTAGAAAATTTAACCAAAACTTTTTCAAGAATAGGGGTTTTAATAACCTTTTTTATATCTGAAACGCTATTAGGATTAGTTCCACCAGAGATCTTTATTGCCTGGTCTAAAAAGACTTCAAGTCCAATTTTAAATTTATTTATTTTAGCTACATTATCTTATGCTGGAGGGTTGATATCTTATTTTATTGGTAGAATGACCCTGAGAATAAAATCTGTTAAAAATTATTTAGAAGTAAAGATGGCAGAGAACTTGAAAAATACTCGTAAATGGGGTGGTTTTTTAATTTTAGTTGGTGCATTATTACCATTACCTTTTTCAATCGCTTGTATTGCTGCAGGAATGATTAAATACTCTTTTAAAAATGTTGTGTTTTTTGGAATGTTTCGCTTTATGAGATTTGCTATTTATGCTTGGGCAATTTTTAAAGTAGTCAATTAATTTCTCTTACATTTGCAATATGGGATTAACAAATAATGACATTTTAAAAAAACTACGTGTTGCGCACAAATTACGTGATACAGATATTGTAGAAATCTGCGCTTTAGTAGATTTTAAAGTGAGTAAAGGAGAATTAGGCGCTTTATTTAGAAATGAAGACCACGATAAGTATGTGGAATGTGGAGATCAAATTTTACGAAATTTCTTAAATGGATTAGTTATTCGTCTTCGTGGACCGATGCCTAAAAAGCAGGATAAAAAATAAATTCAACTTTTATTAAAACTTTCTTATTTTAAATAAAAAAAGAGTTCATTTTAAAATGAACTCTTTTTTTATTTAAAATTTATATGATCTACTAAAAAGGAAGATCATCTGGTTCTTCATTAGAGACATTAGCTGCTGGCTGAAACTGATCTACTGGAGGTAAATTACTTGGTGCTGTTTGTGTCAACCCTTCAATTCTCCATCCTTGTATAGAGTTAAAATACTTAGCTTCACCTTGTGGATTAATCCATTCTCTACCTCTTAAATTGATAGAAACTTTTACATCTTGTCCAACAGTATAATTGCTCAATAAATCGCATTTATCTTGCACAAATTCTACCATTATCATCTGAGGATATTGCTCATCTGTAGTAACTACTAATTCTCTTTTTCTAAATCCATTAGACCCGAAAGTTTGAACTTCTCCAATTAACTTTACTTTACCAATAACTTCCATAATTTATTCTTAACTATTTAATTAAAAGCACTTTCCAAGCACTTTTTACATCATTATTATCTAAAAACTCTTTCGCAAATGTATGTTTTTTTAAGGTTTCTAACCCAATAAATTTTGGATGTTCTTTTGCAAAGTTATTAACAGTTTCTTTACTCGGTAAATGTGCTATATTACCAAGCATTCCTAAATTATTTCCTGTTAAAATATCACTATTTCTAATATGGGCAGGAATTGAATCTACACCAATCCCTAGGATGGATAAAGGCTTTGGAATCTCAAAAAAACCATCCCTTGCTCTAGAATAGTAACTCCCTCCTGCTCTTGCTACTAAGTCAATTTTATGTTGATCTATTGACCCATCTTTATCTAAAACATTATCTGAAATATGGATTTTAACAACTTCACAAACAATTAAATTCCCTGATCCTCCTTGATCACCTGTATGAATAATCTCAGTTACTTTACATTCAAATTGAACGGGAGACTCTGCCACTCTGAATGGTTTTATTTTATCTGAAGGTAACATTGTAAATCCAGCTTTTTCAAACTCATTTATACCTTCTGGATATTCAGTACTACTCAAAGACATTTGTTGAACTATATCATAATTCACCACATTTATGACGACCTCTTTGGTTAACATGGCGTTTTCTAATGTATGTTTAGTTGTATTGTCTCTAATTCTTCTTGCTGGAGAAAAAATCATAATTGGTGGATTAGAACCAAAAACATTAAAAAAACTAAACGGTGATAGATTTGGTTTTCCATCAGTATCTACTGTGCTAGCAAATGCAATTGGCCTAGGTGCAACCGCGCCTAGCAAATAACCATGGAGTTTACTTGTTGGGATTTCTTTTGGATCTATTGAAAGCATGGTAAAATATTTTTGTCTTGTAAAGATACTATCAAAATCATAAATGAGTTATATCCTGGAAACCTTTATATTTGTTTTGATGAAATTTTTTACAAATACATTTTTATTTAAACGAATTGCAATCCTAATTTCGTTTTTAATTGTCTCACTTATTTTATGGAATACCTATACTTTTTTTCAAAAATTCAAGGTAGAAGAAAGAGCTAAAATGGAGATTTTTGCGACTGCACAAAGAGAGTTATCTACAAATACTGACTTAAATGCAAGCGTAGACTTACAGCTTAAAATTATAAAAAATAGCAGAGATATACCAATGATTTTAGTGAATGAATTTGGTGAAATTGAATATAATAATTTAGATTCTATTAAAGGATTAGATCAAGATTATGTTCAAGATCAACTAAAGAAAATGAAATCAGAAAATCAGCCGGTTGAAATTAGTTATCAAGGGATAAATAAAAAATTTATTTATTACAGGAATTCAAACTTATTAAATAAACTTACATATTATCCACTTGCTCTAATTTTAATTTTAATTCTATTTCTAAGTATAATTTATCTCTTTTATAGTTCTAATAAAGCCTCAGAAACAAATAAGTTGTGGGCAGGTATGGCAAAAGAAACTGCACATCAAATTGGAACGCCGTTATCTTCATTATTGGGATGGATTGCTGTTTTAAGAACAGAAAAAATAGATATTTCTTATGTAGATGAAATTGAAAAAGATGTATATCGTTTAAATACAATTGCCAATCGATTTTCTAAAATCGGATCTATACCAGAGCTTAAAAAGGAAAATATTACTATTATTATAAAAAAAGTATTTGACTATTTAGAGGCTAGAAGTTCTAAACAGATTAATTTTTCATTTTCTACTGATAAAAATGATCATTTTGTGAATTTAAATGATGAATTATTTAGTTGGGTAATAGAAAACCTTATTAAAAACGGCATTGATGCAATGCAAAGAAAAGGAGAGTTAAGAGTTCATATAGAGAGTAATGAAAATAAAGTAAAAATCATGATTTCTGATACTGGAAAAGGGATGTCAAAATCTTTATTTAAACAAATTTTTAATCCCGGTTTTACAACAAAAAAACGTGGATGGGGATTGGGATTATCTCTCTCAAAAAGAATAGTAGAGGACTACCACAAAGGGATAATATTTGTTCAGAAATCTGAACTTGAAAAAGGAACAACTTTTGAGATTTTGTTAAATAAAATTTAGTTTTTATTAAACTATTTTTTGGAAGATAAATTAAAATGGGTTCTAATAAAACGGTTGAGCCTCTAACAAAGATTGATACTCTAAAATAAAATCAACTTTTACTGTTTTTTTTATCTAAATATAAAAAGAGGCGATTTTTTCAGCTAAAGAGATAAATTGGCTATTAGATAGTTTTATTTTATTTGTGAATTGCATATCTACCATAGTATTGATTGGTATTAAATGGATATGAACATGGGGGACCTCAAGACCAATCACGCTCATACCAACTCGCTGACAAGGAACTGCTTTTTCAATAGCTCTTGCAACGTCATATGTAAATTCCATTAATTTATTGTAGTCAACTTTAGATAAATCGAAAATTTTATTTTCTTCTTTTTTTGGTACGACCAAGGTATGCCCCTTTGCATTGGGGTTTATATCTAAAAAAGCAATAAAACTATTGTTTTCGGCAACTTTATAACTAGGTATTTCTCCAGAAATAATTTTAGTAAATATGCTCATTTTTAAAATTTTAAGTAAAAATAAAGAGTATTATTTTCTG
>CAJWTV010000009.1 GCA_913047375.1 uncultured Polaribacter sp. | reverse complement strand
AATTATACGGAGCCGAAAGAGGCTGTGAAATTAATAAAATCTGGAGACCGTGTTTTTATTCATACAGCTGCTGCTGCACCAGAAAAGTTAATTCAATCAATGACTGAAAGGCATAACGAACTTGAAAATGTAGAAATTATATCAGCACATACAGAAGGACCTGTGCCATATGCCGATGATAAATTTAAAAATAATTTCAATATAAATTGCTTTTTTGTTGGGCATAATATTCGTTCGCATGTACAAAGAGGAAGAGCACATTATATTCCTATTTTTTTAAGTGAAATACCAGCACTTTTTAGAAGTGGTAAGATGAATATTGATGTTGCTTTAGTGACAATATCACCACCTAATAGCAAGGGATATTGCTCTTTAGGTTGTTCTGTCGATATTTCTAATGCAGCTATCGATACAGCAAAATATGTGATAGCTCAAGTGAATCCAAATATGCCATTTGTTCATGGAAATGGTATTATACATATAAGTCAAATTGATGCTTGTACAGAGGTTGATGATCCTCTATATGAAATGAAAAAAAATCCAAGAACATCTACGGAAGATAAAATAGGTAAACATATTGCTAATTTGGTTGATGATGGAGCAACTTTGCAAATGGGAATTGGAGGAATTCCTGATGCAGCCTTATCTTATTTATGCAATCATAAAAATTTGGGTATCCATACAGAAATGTGTTCTGATGGAATTATAGATCTTGTTGAAAATGGTGTTATAAACGGAAGTAAAAAAGTGACAGATCCTGGCAAAATTGTTTCTGGATTTGCTTTTGGAACCAAGCGAATTTATGATTTTATAGATAATAATCCTATCGTTAATATGATGGACGTTGGTTATGTTAATGACACGCGTACAATAAGACAAAACCCAAAAGTTACTGCAATCAATAGTGCCATAGAAATTGATTTGTATGGACAAGTTTGCGCAGATTCTATTGGTACTCGTCATTATTCTGGAGTTGGAGGGCAAATGGACTTTATTCGTGGTGCAACATTATCTGAAGGCGGAAAAGCTATTCTAGCATTACCCTCACGAACCAATAAAGGAATTCCAAGAATTGTGTCTACACTTAAACCAGGTGCATCTGTAGTTACTACAAGAGCACATGTGCAATATATAGTAACGGAATATGGAACAGCATATTTATACGCTAAAAACTTAAAGGAGCGTGCTAAAGAAATGATCAATATAGCACATCCTGATGATAGAGAATTTTTAAGGAAACAAGTGTATGAAGACGCTAGAATTCTAGTTTAAAAATATGACAACAGATTATTACAATATCGCATTTCAATATACCGAAGAGCAAAAACTCATTCAGGAGTCTACTAAATCTTGGGTGAATAGATTTGTAATGCCAAAAATTAAAGTTTGTTATCAAGAATCAAAACCAATACCAAATATTACAAAAGAACTCGCCAATATTGGAGCTTTCGGACTAATTATTCCCGAAGAATATGGTGGTATGGGAGCAGATTATATCTCTTACGGATTGATGATGCAAGAACTTGAACGTGGTGACACATCAGTTCGTGTTATGAGTTCTATACAAACGTCTTTGGTAATGTATGCCATATTAACATTTGGAACTGAAACACAAAAAGAAAAATACCTTCCTAAACTAGCTACTGGAGATTATTTAGGAGCATTCGGTCTTACAGAATCTAATTTTGGATCTAATACAGCAGGAATGCATTGTCATTTTAAAGAAGTTGCTGATGAGATTATTTTGACTGGTAGTAAAATGTGGATTGGAAATTCTTCAACTTGTGATATTGCAATTGTTTGGGCTAAAGACGAACACGATAATGTTAGAGGCATTATAGTAGAAACAGATAAAGTAACTAATTTTAATTCGTCTCTAATTGAAGATAAATGGTCTTTTAGAACATCTAAAACTGGTGAGCTCATTTTTTCTGAATCCAAGCTACCTAAATCACAACTTTTACCCAAAACCAAAACCATAAAAGATGCTTATAAATGTCTTAATATTGGTAGATATGCTGTAGCATGGGGAAGTATAGGTATTGCAATGAACTGTTATGAAACTGCTCTAAAGTATTCTCAAGAACGCATTCAGTTTGGGCAACCCATTGCAAGTAAGCAACTCATACAAAAGAAACTTGCAGACATGATTACTGAAATTACAAAAGCACAATTAATATGCCATCAATTAGGGAAACTTATGGATGATAACAAATCAACATATCAGCAAATTTCTATGGCCAAACGTAACAATGTAAAAATGGCTCAATCTGTTGCGAAAGAAGCTAGACAAATTTTAGGAGGTATGGGAATTACAGGTGAATATCCCATTATGCGTCATCTTATGAATTTAGAAACATTAGTTACCTATCAAGGAACTCATGAGATGCATCTTTTAATAACTGGAAGAGATATCACAGGCATTAATGCCATTTAAATAAATTATTAAAATATTATAAACTAATACTTATGAGATCACTAATTACATTACTTATACTCGTATCCTTTCTGTCTGTTAATGCACAAGACACAAACAAATTTTTAGATCGTGACTTTTGGAAATCAGAACCTACTGTTTCTGATATACAAATTGCTATAACTGAAGGTAATGATCCAACAGAAAAAGGACCATTCGCATTTGATGGTGTTGCTTATGCCATTATAGATAATGCACCATTAGAAAGTATTAAATACATGCTTTCCTTGGAAGGAAACCCTGTAACCAAACCCACGCATGGAGGTGTGAAATATTTGCAATGGGCTGCTTATAAAGGCAATACGGAAGTAATGAAACATTTATTGAAATTAGGAGCAAATCCAAATGAAAGCACATCTCGTGGTACAAATATGTTATTAATGGCAGCAATTGGTGGTGTTCAAAAAACAGAGGTTTACGATTTAATTTTAAAGCAAGGAATTTCTATTGACTATACAAATATGTCTGGAGCAAATGCTTTATTGCTACTCTCTGGAGCGACTATTGAAGATACTTCTATTTTTCAATATTTTATAGATAAAAATGTATCATTAGATAAAAAAGATAATGACGGAAATAATCTGTTTTTCTATGCAGCTAGAGGTGGTAATATAAACACAATGAAATTTTGGAAACAAAATGGTGTAAAATATAATTATATAAATGGAAAAGGAGAGAATGCAGTGCTTTTTGCCTCTCAAGGTATGAAACGTAAAGCTTTAAGATTAGAGGTTTTTAACTATTTATCTAAAGATTTATCTATTGAAGTTGACCAAGTTAATTGGGAAGGTAAAACATCCATGCATCTTTCTGCTAGAAGAGGTAATCCAGAGCTTTTTAATTTTTTTATAGTTGAAGGTGTTTCTGTGAATCAAATTGATAAAAATGGAAATACAGCACTTATAAATGCTGCATCAGGATCTAAAGAGAACTTAGAGAAATTTTTAGCTATTTCTTATGATATTAATCATCAAAATAAAGCGGGAAAATCTGCAATTACAATAGCTATTGAAAGAGGTAAAAAAGAAAATGTTGATTTTTTAATTCAAAAAGGAGCCAACTTAAATATTATTGATAACAATGGTAATGATTTAATGTACTATGCATTTCAAACTTACAGTCCCAAAAAAGAAAATATCATCAAACAAATTATCGATCAACTAAAAACTGCAGGTATTAATGCCAAAAACATAAAC
This sequence comes from uncultured Polaribacter sp., assembly GCA_913047375.1. Classification (GTDB taxonomy): domain Bacteria; phylum Bacteroidota; class Bacteroidia; order Flavobacteriales; family Flavobacteriaceae; genus Polaribacter. The sequence continues at coordinate 43,293 of CAJWTV010000009.1, read as the reverse complement.
AAAGACAATAATACTTTGGCGCATATTGCTGTTGAAAAACATAGTGTATTTTTGCTAGAAACTGCAATTAATTTAGGAGCAGATATAAATTCCAAGAATACTATGAATTTAAGTGCTTTGCATTTAGCAGCCATGAAATCTAAAAATAGAGATCTTATAGCATTACTTTTAAAAAATGGTGCAAATAAAGAGTTACTTACAGAATATGATGAAAGCCCTTATGACTTGGCTGTACAAAATGAATTATTAAAAAAAGAAAACATTAATTTAGCATTTTTAAAAATTGATTAAACGATTTACATATTATATGTAATCTAAACATTAAAATCTTCTTTATATGAAACCATTCATTGCAAATTTAATTAATGCTATCATACTTATTGCATTATCTTCTTGGGGATATTTTGCATCCCAAACACCATCTATGACAGCACTTATTCCAACGTTTATTGGTGTTGTACTACTTATTTGTACTCCAGGCGTAAAAAACGAAAACAAAGTTATTGCACATGTTGCAGTCCTTTTAACTTTTGTTGTACTTGTTGGTCTTATAAAACCTTTATTAGGCGCTTTAGAGCGTGAAGATACTGCAGCTACAATAAGAGTTTGCATTATGATTCTTTCAACTGTAATTGCCATGATCACTTTTATTAGAAACTTTATTGATGTTAGAAAAAAAAGACAATTAGAAAGCAGTAATAACTAATTACTACTTCTTACAATACAGGTGAAAAAATACAATAATGTGTACAAGTACTTTTTAGTGATTGCTACATTTAGTTTTACACTACTTATCTATTCACAAGATAATGAAGCTAAAGAACTAAAATCTAAAAATTTTAAGCGTCTATTTAAAGTTTCAGACAGTATATATCGATTAGAGCAACCCAATAAAAGGGATTCCTAGAATTAGAAGAAAAAGGCGTAAAAACTGTTTTAAATCTCCGACGCTTAAAAGATGATAACAGGAAAGCACGTCATACAGATTTGATACTCGAACATATTAGACTAAAATCTAAAGAAATAGATTAGAATGATATCCTAGAAGTTTTGAAAGTTGTAAAACAGGCAGAAAATCCTATTTTAATTCACTGCTGGCATGGTTCTGACAGAGCAAGAGTAATAACAGCAGCTTACAGAATTATTTTTGAAAACTGGTCTAAAGAGCAAGCTATTGAAGAATTGCGAAAACCAGAATTTGGTTATCATGAAAAATGCTATCCAAACTTAATTAACCTGTTGACTAATCTTGATGTTCAAAAAATAAGAAATGAGTTAGGTATCTAGAATCGTTGATTTTAATTTTTAAAATGAATATTCTTTATCATATCATTTAGACTAATTTTTTATTATCTCACTCCACACACATTCCACTACTCTCCTATCGTCGCTTCGTGAAAAGAGTGTTCCTTTAACATGGTAGAGAAAAATTGTAGAAGAAAAAAACAAGAAAAAGCATTAATTTAACTTCGCTTTTACCAAAGCAAAGTTACATAACGCAGAACATTATAGTACAAATCTATTGTTTAGTATTTATGATGGTTTATCCATTTGTAAGCTATAATGTAGTATTATGTCAAATATCCCAGAAAGTCTTGTATAGATAATAAACATTATTACTAGGAAGTGTTTTACAATTCGTCGACAAGTGTTAATTACAATTTTGTAGAAACTCATATTTGGTATTATACAAGAATATTTTTTTAATACGCTACTATAAAAACATTCGAACTAAAAATTTGTAGCTTCTTGATAACTAAAAATAATTATAACTATCATAATTTTAGATTATTAGAGTTATAAAATATTTGTACTTTTAAAACAATCAATCTATATTTACACAAATAGTTTTTATTCATTTTTTAAATTATGTTAAAATTCAAGTATTTTGCAGCTTATATTATTCCTCTTTTAGGGTTACTAACATTTAATACAACTGGATTATATGCCTATACAGGATTGTTTTTTTTATATCTTTTAGTGCCTATTTTAGAACAAATAATTCCTAAAAACACCTATAATTTAAGTAAAATTGAAAAAAAACTCGCAAAGGAAGACATGTTTTTTGATTTGGTTCTTTATCTTTCTGTACCACTGCATCTTTTGGTTACGTATCAATTTTTAATTACTGTTTCAAATTCAGAGTTACCTTTATCAGATTTAATTGCATGCATATTAATGATGGGAACTATTCTTGGAGTTAATGGAATTAATATTGGGCATGAACTAGGTCACAAAACTGAACACACTGTAAAAAGAGTCTTAGCTCATATTATGCTGCTAACAGCTATTCAAAATCATTTTATACCATACCATAATGGAGGGCATCATAAAGATATTGGAACACCAGAAGATTTTACATCTGCAAAAGAAGGTGATATTTTTTATTTTTTTGCACTTCGATCTCAAATAGGTGGTTATTTTAAAACCTGGGTATTAGAATCCAAAAGGTTAAAAAATGAAGATAAAAGTCAGTTACTAAATCCTATGATTACTTATGCGCTTCTGCAAATGCTTTATCTTTTCAGTATCTATTATTTTGGGGGGCTATATTTACTTTTCCTATATTTTATTACGAGTGTTTATGGGATTTCTATTTTGGAAGCACAAAACTATTTTGCACATTATGGCTTGCGAAGAAAAATGCAAGAAAATGGAAGATATGAACGTGTCCAACCAAAGCATTCTTGGAATTCTGACCATATTATAGGACGGGTATTATTATTTGAATTGACAAGACACTCAGATCACCATCATATGGGTGCAAAACCATATCATTTATTAGAATCTAAAGAAAAGAGCCCTAATTTACCATATGGCTACCCTGCAATGCTTGTACTCTCCTATTTTCCATTTTTATTCAAACCAATAATGAAAAAACAATTGGCTTTGTACAACTCTGAATAGGACACCAACGATTATTGACCTTAGGAAATCAGTTTATATTACTCAAGTAAAATCAATTTAGTTGTATCTTTGCCTTCATTATTATCAATAATATTTTACGATACATTTCTTAAATGATTAAGCCTTTTAAAAAATTACATACTGATATAAAAGAAGTTCTCGAAACTTTAGAAATTGATACACCTACTAACTTTCAAAGTGTGATTATTCCTGTTATAAAAAGTGGATCAAATATTATTTGTACAGGTAAAAAAGGTTCTGGAAAAACAACTACACTTATTCTTACTACTTTACAAAAATTAAAATGTGAAGCATATGGAAATGCACCGAGAGCTTTGGTTGTGGTAGAGAACAGAGATTGTGCATTAGCATTGTATGATGCCTTTATTACTTATACTAGACGTACTTCTTTACGTGTTTATGCTTGTGATGAAAAACTTCATGTAGATGTCTTAAAATCAGAAATATTTGAAGGTGTCGATATTATTATTTCTACACCAAATACAATGTCTAAATTACTTTTTGCAGAGGGTATAAATACAACTCAATTAAAAATATTTAATATTGATGATGCCGCATTTTTAATTCCAAAAACATCAGATACGGCTCTTATGTCAATTACACAAGGTATAAATAAGTGCCAATTTATAATTTACTTGGAACAAATGGATCCAAAGATAAAACGATTTGAGTCTATTTTTATGAAACACTATAAATTGATCTCTGCATAATTTTACTTTTTTTATTCTTAATTATATTAATACAACATGATACCTAAACTACACTATATATCTGAAGGATATTCTTCTAAAGAGCTTTTAGAAAATATTCAAAATGCTTGTACTTCAGGAGCTGAGTTAGTCCAATTATGCTTAAATAATGAATCTAAAACTAATATTTTAAAATTAGCTTCAGCTGCAAGAGAAATTACATCTCATTTTCAAACTAGATTAATTATTAAGGATAATTATAAAATTGCAAAAGAAATTAAAGCTGATGGAGTTTATCTGGAAAATATTAATATTTCATACACTTCGACTAGGATACATTTATATACTTGGCAAATTATAGGTAGCAAAGCAAATACTCTACAAGATTGTAAAACTTTAATCTCTGATGAAGTAGATTATATCTGTTTAGGACCTTTTAAATCTAAAAGAAATAATGAGGAATTAAATAAAATTTTAGGTATATCGGGTTTTACTTCTGTTTTAGACTGTTTAAAAACTAAAACACCAATTATCGGTTATGGAGGTATTACCTCAAATGATGTTACAAATATATTAGGAACAGGAATTTCAGGGGTTGCAGTATCTGATGAAATTAATAATAATTTCGATACTATTAAAGCTTTTAATAAACTACTAGATGCTTCTTCAACGGATGAAAAAAGACATACCTTTGATTCATAAATTAACCATACAAGGAATTTTAAGAATATTTAACTATTAAAAAAAACTTTTGGATTTATTTACAATTTTAATTTTATTTTCTAGTATCGCTTTTTTTTACTTTGGTATACAATGTTTTTATTCAAAATATATTATTTCAGAATTCAAACGATATGGATTACCTAATTTTAGAAAGCTTACGGGTGTACTTCAGATAATGGGTGCAATCGGCTCTTTAATAGGTTTTTATCTCTTTCCAGTTCTTCTTTTACTCTCTTCATCTGGATTGCATTTACTAATGGTTTCAGGATTTATAGTGAGACTAAAAGTTAAAGACAGTTTTATTCAGTCTTTACCTTCTTTTATTTTCGCCATTTTAAATTTATATATAGCTTTTAAAACCTATTATGTATATTTCTAAAGAGATTTATAAATAATAATAATATTCATTAGGATAAATAAAGCTGCCGGAAACGACTTATACAATGCATCCTTTACTTTAATGTGCATTCCTACGGACCCTACTAAAAGAGTAGTTAAACCAAAACTCCCAATTAAAGTTAAATACTCAAATTTTATCGAAGCCAACAATAAAATTGCAAAACTTACTTTTAAAAAACCAATAACGTAACAAAATTGCTTCGATAAACCATAAATCTCAAATTCTTTAACGATAGATTCCATATTATTACCACCCCTCCATTTTGTTGGTTTATAAGCTTGAATTAGCCAAACGTTTAAAATACTTAAACTAACAATAATTTTTAATGCGATAATAATGTATTCGATAAATTCCATTTTTTCTGTTTTAGAGTTCTTTATTTATTTTATGAAACTAATTGATTAAAGTAATCAAAAATTTCTCCTTTTGAGACATTACTCCCTTTTTCAATTAAATCAAATAATTCTACATTTCTTTCTCCTTTATAAGGTTTCGTTCCTTTAAAGATATCAACAGAATTATCCATTGGATTTTGCATTAACCATTCAAAACCTTTTTGTTCTAAAAGATTTATTTCCCAATTTATTTTGATAGCTATTCTGTGAATCTCTTCTTTGTCACACTTAAATAAATTGACAGTAGTTTCAGAAAAATGCTCTAAATATTGAGTATTTGTTAATACATCATCCCAAACAACATCAGAAAAAACATTCATTTCATCTTCAGCCACTTTAGGTTTATTTTTTTTAATTTGATCCCATTCCTTTGAATCAATACTTTGTGTTGCTAAAAAGCGAGCAAATTCTTGACATAAATTTTCAAATTGTTCTTTAGTAAGTTGTCTATACTTCATTTATGAAAAAAATAAAAAAGCTCGTTATTTCTAACGAGCTTTTTAAAGTTTATTGAAATAAATCACTACTCCGCTATTACCTCAAAAGTAATATCAGCAACTACTGCCCTGTGTAAACGCACAGATGCTTCGTATTTACCTAATCTTTTAACAGAACCACCAACAACTTTGATAAATTTCTTATCTAATTCTGTTCCTGCTTTTGCTAATGCTGCAGCTAAATCTATGTTGTTTACAGAGCCAAATAATTTGTCTCCAGAACCTACTTTAGATGCAATCTTAATTTCATATCCTTTAACTGCATCTGCTATTTTAGTAGCGTCTGCAATCAATTTAGCTTCTTTATAAGCTCTTTGCTTTAAATTCTCTGCTAAGACTTTCTTTGCAGATGAAGTAGCTAAAACCGCTTGTCCTGTAGGGATTAATAAGTTTCTACCATATCCATTTTTAACAGATACAACATCATCTTTAAATCCTAAATTATCTACGTCTTGTTTTAATATCAATTCCATATCTCTACTTCTTTATTATTTTAACATATCTCCAACGTAAGGCATAAGAGCTAAATGACGTGCTCTTTTAATTGCTTGCGCAACTTTACGTTGATATTTTAATGATGTTCCTGTTAAACGTCTTGGTAAAATTTTACCTTGTTCGTTTACTAAATACATTAAGAAATCTGCATCTTTGTAGTCAATATACTTGAAACCTTTTTTCTTAAATCTACAGTATTTTGCTTCTTTCTTAGTATCAATGTCTAATGGAGTTAAATATCTAACGTCTGCAGACTTACCTCCTTTTGATTGTTGTTCTATAGTTGCCATGTCTTATTTTTTTGTAGATTTAACACGTTCACTTCTTTTCTCTGCCCAAGCTGCTGCATGTTTATCTAATCTAACAGAAAGGTAACGCATAACGCTATCATCTCTTCTAAACTCTAATTCAAATGCAGTAATTTCTTGTCCAGAAATTTTGTACTCTAATAAATGGTAAAAACCACTTTTCTTTTTTTGTATTGGATAAGCTAATTTCTTTAAGCCCCAATCTTCTTTCGAAATCATTTCGGCACCTTTAGAAACCAAATAGTCCTCAAACTTTTGTACTGTTTCCTTTATCTGAGCATCAGATAAAACGGGATTCAAAATGAAAACAGTTTCGTAATGATTCATAAATTAAATATTTAATGGTTATTTTTAAGGCTGCAAATATAATAACTTTTTTCGGTTTTTAAAACATCTATTAACAATTATTTAAGTGTAATAACACCACTGTTTATAGATCTCTTAATTACACGTTTATGTCAAGATATAATTAATTTTCAGATGATTTTCAATTAGTCAGAAGAAGATTTATTTATCTTATAAATACATTAATAAGCATCTACATCAGTTATAAATCGAATCGGTCTAAAATCTTTTACCGCTTCAAAAGTATTTCTAATTTTAGTTATATGCTTTTTTGTTTCTGCTAAAGATTGTTTTGGAGGGATTTTAATAATTAAATTTTTAATATATTGATTTCTAATTCTAGATACAGCAGGTGCTGAAGGTCCTAAAACATAATCTCCAAAAGATTGTTGCAATGCTTTAAATAACCAATTAATCCCACTATCAACTTTATTATAATCCCTATGCTTTAGGGTAATTTTCATTAACCTATAATATGGTGGATAATTGTATTGCCATCGTTCTTGTAACTGTTCATCATACATATTTACATAATTTGTAGTAGAAACTTGTTGTAATATTTGATGAAGTGGATTGTAAGTTTGTATGGCTACATTTCCCTGTTTCCTGCTCCTACCCGCTCTTCCAGATACTTGAACCATCATCTGATATGCTCTCTCGTGTGCTCTAAAATCGGGAAAATTCAACATTGTATCTGCGTTTAAAACTCCTACTAAAGAAACATTATCAAAATCTAGTCCTTTAGATAACATCTGTGTTCCAACTAATACATCTATCTCTTTAGACTCAAAAGCACCTATAATTCTTTGATACCCATGTTTACCACGAGTAGTATCTAAGTCCATTCTCCCGATTTTAAAATTAGGGAAAAGTTTTTTTAATTCTAGCTCAATTTGCTCTGTACCAAAACCTTTAGTGTCTAAAGTATTACTGCCACAGGCACCACAACTATTAGGCATGGATCTAAGATAATTACAATAATGACATCTTAATTCGTGTTTAAATTTATGATAAGTTAATGTAACATCACAATTAGGACATTCTGGAGAAACTCCACATGTTTTACACTCTACAACTGGCGAGTATCCACGTCTATTTTGAAATAAAATTACTTGTTCTTTATTATCTAAAGCTTCTTGAATTAACTTTAACATTCTATTAGAAAAATGACCATTCATTTCCTTTATTCGATATTTTTCTTTTACATCTATCAATTCAATTTTTGGTAATAAAACATTACCATGTCTTCTGTTTAATTCAACTAGACCATACTTATTTTGCTTTGCGTTAAAGTAACTCTCAAGTGAAGGTGTAGCAGAGCCTAATAATATTTTTGCTTTATGAATCTTAGCCAAAACTATAGCTGCGTCACGAGCATTATATCTCGGTGAAGGTTCAAATTGTTTATAAGAAGTTTCATGCTCTTCATCTACGATTATTAAGCCTAAGTTAGAAAAAGGAAGAAATACTGAAGAGCGTGCACCTAATATTATTTGAGCTTTTGATTTATTTTCTAATACATTTCTCCATACTTCCACTCTTTCATTTATACTATATTTTGAATGAAATACTGAAATTTTATTCCCAAAATATATCTGTAATCGAGTTATAATTTGTGTAGTTAAAGCAATTTCGGGTAGTAAAAATAATACTTGCTTACCTTGGTCTAAAACTTCTTGAATTAACTTTGTATAAACTTCAGTTTTTCCAGAACTCGTAATTCCATGTAAAAGTGTTACATCCTTATTTTTAAAAGATTCTTTGATTTCTTTTAATGCAATTTCTTGGAAATTATTTAACTTTTTTAAATCGTTTACTTCTCCTTTAAAGCTAATTCTATCTATTTTTATATGATAAAATTCAAAAATATTCTTTTCAACTAAAGATTTTAAAATACTTGATGAGACTTGTGCTTTCTCCTCTAAATCTTTAGCTTTTATTGGTTTTTTTGCCGCTAACAATTGAAAAAAACTTAAAACTGCTGTTCTTTGTTTCTTTGCTCTGGATAACTCTGAGAGTAAGTCCTCTAAGGAATCGTTATTCGTGTAATTTTGATGTAATCGAACATACCTTACTAATTTTGGTTTGTATTGTTCGTAAATTTCTTCTTGAACAATTATTACAGATTTATTAATCAATGAATTTACAATAGGCATTACCTTTTTCTTACCTAAAATGTCTGAAACTTGATGAATAGTTAGCTGAGACTGATGCTGAAGTGCTTCATAAATTAAAAACTCATCATCTAATAAATCCGATTCGTCTATATCTTTATCATTTTTAATAATAATAGTTTCACTCTCTAAAAGAAAAGCTGAAGGCAAAGAAGCTCTATAAACATCCCCAATAGAACACATGTAATAACTTGAAATCCACTGCCAATGTTGAAGTTGACGTTCATTTACTAGAGGTTCCTCATCTAAGATTTGATAAATATCTTTTGCTTCGTATAAAGTTGGTGCTGTTTGATGAATATTAAAAACCAAACCAGTATACATTTTTGTTTTACCGAATGAAACTGCCACACGCATTCCTTTTTGCAGGAATTTCGCTTCATCTTCGGTTACAGTATATGTAAACGTTTTCTGAATAGGAATTGGTAATATGACATCTATAAAATATTGCAAAAATATATTTTTATTTTTTTCGATGATAAATAAAAGATACTACTGTTGTGATAGTCTTTTACAAACACTTTAATAAGGTAATATTAAAATAAAAGTTCAATTCCAAAATTACATAAAAAACACAACAATATAATTAGAAATTTATAAAGAAAATATGGTAGACTTATAATATAAGAGATAGAAATAAATTTTTTTCAATAATCCTAAACTATTATCCAACTTCTTTTTAGCTTAAAATATTATATGATTTTATATTAATCTGCTATTGGATAATCTTGTTGATTTTTTTTAAACTTACGAGATCCTTCATATAATTCATATTTGACATAACGACAATCTAAATCTCCGTTTTTTAAAGGTATTCTCTTAGAAGTTCGAAGTCCAACATTCTTTAAAGCTTCAGTATCTGATGTAATCAACCAAGCAGTACTATCAGGGTAGTTATGTTTAAGAGTATCCCCTATTTTACCATAAAACTCGTTGGTGTCAAGATTTAGACGTTCACCATAAGGGGGATTAAAAATCATGGTTGTTTTACCAAATACTTCTTTTTTAGAGTTGAAGAAGTTGACATGATGTACACCAACAAACTCATCTAAATTTGCTTCTTTTATGTTCGCTTCTGCTTTTTGTATAGCAGAGGGCGCTTTATCAAATCCCATGATTTTAAAGTGAGAACTACTTATTTTTTTAAGTAAAGCATCTTGGATTATAAAATATAATTCTTCATTATAATCTTTCCAGCTCTCAAAACCAAAACGTTTTCTGTTGATATTTGCTGGAATATTATTAGCGATCATAGCTGCTTCAATTAAAATTGTTCCAGAGCCACACATTGGATCTATAAAATTCTCTTCACCCCTGTATCCAGAAAGTAAGACCATTCCTGCTGCTAATACTTCATTTATTGGTGCAATATTAGTCGCAGTTCTATAACCACGTTTATGCAAAGAATCACCAGAAGAATCTAAAGAAATTGTTAAATAATCTTTCTGAATATGAATATGAATTTTTAAATCTGGATAATCTAAATCTACATTCGGTCTTTTACCAAATTTATCTCTAAAATAATCGGCTATAGCATCTTTTGATTTTAAAGCTATATAATGTGAATGATTTGGTAAATTCTTAGAATTAGATACGGCTCCTATAGAGAATGTACCATCTATGTCTAAATAATTCTCCCATTTAACTTTTTTTACAGCATCATATAAATCTTCTTCATCATAAATCTTAGTTACTTTAATCGGTTTTAATATACGAATAGCTGTTCTTAAAGCAATATTTGCTTTATACATAAAACCTGTATCTCCTTTAAATGAAACACTTCTAACGGCTTCTGTAACATCTTTTGCTCCTAGATTAGTTAATTCGTTAGCTAAAACACTTTCTAAACCAAACATGGTAGTGGCTACCATTTTAAAATCTTTCTCCATATCATCAATATTCAGTGCAAAAATACATTTTATAAAAATGATATTTGAAAGTTTATAAATATCATTTTACATGCCGTAAGATTTAGTTACTTTTACATACTTTTTATAACATATGGAAACAAAAGATTGGTTTACTGATTGGTTTAATACACCTTACTATCACATTTTATATAATAACAGAAATGATTCTGATGCTCAGTTATTTATAAAAAATATAACCTCTTTTTTAAAATTAAAAGATGGTTCTCATATAGCAGATTTACCATGTGGGAAGGGTCGACATTCAATATATTTAAATTCGTTAGGCTATAAAGTTACTGGAGGAGACTTGTCTGAAAATAGTATAAATTATGCTAAAGAGTTTGAAAATGATAGTTTAAAATTTGAAATATGGGATATGAGAGATTCTCTAGAAAATACTTATGATGCAATATTTAATCTTTTTACAAGTTTTGGTTATTTTGATGACGACAAAGAAGATATAAAAATTTTAAATAGTATTAAAAGTGGTTTAAATAAAGATGGAGTTTTTGTATTTGATTTCTTGAACGCTAATAAGGTTAAAGTTAATTTAGTTGAAGTAGAAACTAAAGTCATAGAAAATATTACCTTTAATATAAAAAGGGAAATTAAAGATGGTTTTATTTTAAAGCATATTTCTTTTTCAGCCAATGATAAGGATCATTTTTACACCGAACGAGTGAAATATTTAGATTTGCCAAAAATGATTTCTTATTTTAAAAAAGTTGGTTTTATGCTTGTAGAAGTATTTGGAGATTATAATTTGTCTACTTTTGATGAAAACACTTCTGACCGTTTAATTTTAATAGCTAAATAAATGAGCTACATATTACTTATATTTTCTGTTTTACTTGGAGTAACTGTAGTCTTTATTATTAAACCTAGTAATAAGTTCGTGCGATTATTATTAGCTTTTAGTGGAGCCTACTTACTTTCGGTCACAATATTACATTTATTACCAGAAGTTTATATTAACGGTAATGATTTTAAAAGAATAGGAATTTTTATTCTAATTGGTATCATTTTACAATCGGTTTTAGAATCTTTCTCTAAAGGTGCAGAACATGGTCATGTTCACATCCATACAAGCAATAAAAAATTTCCTTTCTTAATATTTACAAGCTTATGTATTCATGCTTTTTCTGAGGGTTTACCTATTCATAATATTGGAGACAACTTATTGTGGGCAATTATTATTCACAAAATTCCTATAGCTATAGTATTAACCACTTTTTTATTACAAACAAATTATTCTAAAAAAAATATTTTTACTTTTTTAATAGTTTTTGCATTAATGAGTCCTTTGGGTATTTTTATAGGAGATGAAATTACTTTTTTCAAAATTTATTCATCAGAAATTACTGCAATAATAATCGGAGTATTTTTACATATATCGACTATAATACTTTTTGAAAGCTCTGAAAATCATAAGTTTAATCTTCAGAAATTTGCTGCAATAATATTAGGTATACTACTTACTATTTCGACCCTTTAATTAAATAAGCTTTAGTTACCTACTTCATTAAAAAACCTAATACGCATTAATCGAAGCTCATCAAAATCATAGTCTCCATCAAATTCATCTATAGCCTCTTGAATTTCATCAGTTTCAGCATCCATAAAATATTCATAAATCTCTTCTTGCTGTTCTTCATCTAATAAATCGTCAAGTGCATAATTAATATCTAATTTTGTTCCAGAAAATATAATAACTTCCATTTCCTTAATTAGTTCGTCAATTTTTAATCCCTTGGACTTTGCTATATCTTCTAAAGGAAGTTTTCTATCTGTATTTTGAATTATGTATAACTTCAATCCAGAGTTTACACCAGTACTTTTAACGATTAAATCATCTGGTCTTAAAATATCATATTCTTTTACATAATTTGATATTGAAGTAATAAATTCTTTACCAAATTTCCTTGCTTTACCCTCTCCTACTCCGTGAACCTTAGATAGTTCATCTAAAGTAATTGGGTATTTTAATGCCATATCATCTATAGATGGATCTTGAAAAACAGCAAATGGAGGTACGCCAGCCTTGATAGCTACTTTTTTTCGTAAATATTTTAATATTTTTACTAACTTTTCATCTGATATACCTACAGAATATTTTGTATTTATTATAATTGAATTGTCTTCACCTTCTTTATAAGAGTGATCTTCTGTCATCAAAAAAGAAGTTGGTTTATTTATATAATTTTCTCCAACAGACGTCAATTTTAAGACTCCATATTGTTCAATTTCTTTTCTGATATAGTTAACTACCAAAACTTGTCGAATTAGGGCCATCCAGTATGAAGGTGACTTGTCTTTACCAATACCAAAAAAAGGTTGATTTTGAGTTCTATGTGATGTTAATAATGCGTTCTCTTTACCAACTAGAGTATTTACAACTTCCTTAGATTTATATTTTTGTAATGAATTTTTTATAACAGAAAGTAGTTTTTCTACATTTTCACTAGCCTCATGCTTTTTCTTTGGATTTTTGGAATTATCATCCATATTGGCTCCATCACCATTAACTTCGTCAAATTCTTCCCCAAAATAATGCATTAAATATTTCCTCCTATTCATTGAGGTTTCTGCATAACCAACAACTTCTTGTAACAGGGCATGACCTATTTCCTGTTCTGCAACTGGTTTACTAGCCATGAATTTCTCTAACTTTTCTATATCTTTGTAAGCATAAAAAGCAAGACAATAACCTTCTCCATCGTCTCTCCCTGCTCTTCCTGTTTCTTGGTAATAACTTTCTAAACTTTTTGGTATATCGTGATGAATAACGTAACGAACGTCTGGTTTGTCTATACCCATCCCAAAAGCTATAGTAGCAACTACTACGTCACAATCTTCCATTAGAAACATATCTTGATGCTTTACTCGCGTTTTAGCATCTAAACCTGCATGATAAGGAACAGCTTTTATTTCGTTAACCTGTAATATTTGAGCAACTTCTTCAACCTTCTTTCTACTAAGACAGTATATAATACCCGATTTTCCTATGCGCTGTTTTACAAAACGAATAATATCTTTTTCTACTTCATTAGTCTTGGGCCTAACTTCATAAAACAAATTTGGTCTGTTAAACGAAGCTTTAAACCTATTAGCGTCAGAAATTCCTAAAGTCTTTAATATATCTTCCTGAACTTTTTCTGTTGCAGTAGCTGTTAAGCCTATTATAGGAACATCATCTATAGCTTTAATAATATGTTTTAAGTTTCTGTATTCTGGTCTAAAATCATGTCCCCATTCAGAAATACAATGTGCTTCATCTATGGCAACAAATGAAATTTTTTGATTTCTTAGAAAGCTTGCGTATTCTTCCTTAATTAAAGATTCTGGGGCAACATATAACAATTTTGTAATACCACTTTCTATATCTGCTTTAACTTGATTGACATCTGTTTTGTTTAAAGAAGAATTTAAAACATGAGCTATACCTCTATTTTCAGATATACCTCTAATGGCATCAACTTGGTTTTTCATCAGAGCTATTAAAGGAGAAACTACTATTGCAGTCCCCTCAGACATTAAAGCTGGTAATTGGTAACAAAGAGATTTACCACCACCAGTAGGCATGATGACAAAAGTGTTATTACCTTCAATAATACTGGCGATAACTTTCTCTTGTAATCCTTTAAATTTATTAAAACCAAAAAATTTTTTCAGAGGACTATGTAAATCCATTAATACAATTGTGTGTTTATATGATGGTTGTTTGTGAAACTTTTTTTAGAAAGCAAAAGCTTTTATTTCTGTACTATAGTAATTTGTAGTAATTTTGCTATTAATAATAATTAAAGATATAACTTTTTTTTATTCTGATAAAATCAAAATACTTTGGAAGATAACAATACAATAATAAATACAGCAGTAGAATCTTTTTTAACACAAAGTAAAGCTGTAGCAAATCTTACGAAACTATTAGACGATAATTTTGTTAATGCTATTAATGTTATTTTAAAGTCTCAAGGGAGAGTTATTCTTACTGGTATTGGGAAAAGTGCTAATATTGCTAATAAGATAGTTGCTACACTTAATTCTACAGGAACTCCAGCAATTTTTATGCATGCTGCAGATGCTATTCATGGAGATTTAGGAAACGTACAAAAAGATGACGTTGTTATATGTATTTCGAAGAGTGGAAATACTCCAGAAATCAAAGTTTTAGTGCCATTAATAAAAAACTATGGAAATAAAATTATAGCAATTACGGGTAATATAGATTCATATTTAGGTAAAAATGCAGATTTTACACTTAATACATTTGTAGAAAAAGAAGCTTGTCCAAATAATTTAGCTCCAACTACTAGTACTACTGTTCAATTAGTAATGGGAGATGCAATAGCTATTTGTCTATTAAAACTTAATAATTTTAGTAGTACAGATTTTGCAAAATACCATCCAGGTGGTGCATTAGGTAAACGATTGTATTTAAGAGTATCTGATTTGATAAAAAATAATCAAATTCCAAAAGTTTTAGAAAATGATTCTATTAGTAAAGTTATAATGGAAATATCTGAGAAAAGATTAGGCGTTACTGCAGTCCTAAATACAGATAATTCAATTATTGGAATTATAACAGATGGTGATATAAGAAGAATGTTAAGTAAAACTACAAAAATTGATGGTTTTACAGCAAAAGACATCATGGGAATAAAACCAAAAACAATTCTTAAGGATGCTATGGCTATTGAAGCTTTAGAAAGATTAGAAAACAATAATATATCTCAAATTTTAGTAATAGACTGCGATAATAATTACGTGGGTGTTGTTCATTTACATGACTTAATAAAAGAGGGTATATTCTAATGGCTAAACAAAGAGAAATGTCATTTTTAGCACACTTAGAAGAATTAAGATGGCACCTAGTTAGAAGTGCTGCTTCAATTTTTTTACTAGGCCTACTCTTTTTTATTTTTGCAGAAGAAGTTTATAATAATTTTTTATTAGCTCACATCCAACCAAATTTCATTACTTATCAACTATTTTGTGATTTTTTCAATATTTTTAATGTAGATAGTGATTTTTGTAATATATCTTTTGCAAATAATAAGTTACAAAGTATAGAGGTTACATCTCAATTAATGAATTCTATTTGGACTTCTTTTATACTTGGAATTATAGTATCATTTCCTTATATTTTATGGGAGTTTTGGCGTTTTATAATACCAGGACTTCATGAAAATGAGGTAAAAAAATCTAAAGGTTTCATTTTTGTTGCTTCTATATTATTTTTTATTGGAGTTGCTTTTAGTTTTTATGTAATTGCACCAATATCAATAAACTTTCTTTATAATTATCAAATCACAGATACTATTGAAAATAATTTTACATTGGAGTCTCATATAGGATTAGTGACTAATATGTTACTTGGTATTTCTATACTTTTTGAGCTTCCAGTTATTATTTATTTTTTAGCAAAAGCAGGATTAATAACACCCGAATTTTTAAAAAAATACAGAAGACATGCACTATGTTTAGTTTTAATTTTGGCCGCAATTATTACACCTCCAGATGTTGCCAGTCAGATAATAGTAGCGATACCTGTTTTGTTCTTGTATGAAATAAGTATCAAAGTTGCAGCATTAGTAATTAAAAGAGGAAAATGAAAAAAAGAAATAGCGGAACTATAGTTATACCCCAACTAAGATGTGCGGTTGAATACTGGGAGATTTTAGAAGAAAATACTTTATAAATACTTTAAGGTTTCTAACGACCACTTTTACTATATTTGAAATATGATTTTAAGAGCTGATAACATCCAGAAAATTTACGGAAGTAGAAAAGTAGTACAAGGTATTTCTTTAGAAGTAAGACAAGGAGAAATTATTGGTCTTTTAGGTCCAAATGGTGCTGGAAAAACTACTTCTTTTTACATGATAGTTGGTATGGTAAAACCAAATTTTGGAAAGATTTTTTTAAATGATGAAGAAATAACTAATGATCCAATGTACGAAAGAGCGAAAAAAGGTATTGGATATTTAGCTCAAGAAGCATCCGTTTTTAGAAAATTATCTGTTGAAGATAATATTATGTCTGTTTTACAATTTACTAATTTATCAAAAAGAGAGCAAAAAAATAAATTAGAATCTTTAATTGAAGAGTTTAATATTGGTCATGTTCGGAAAAATCGTGGAGATTTACTTTCAGGAGGAGAAAGACGAAGAACAGAAATTGCACGTTGCTTGGCTTCTGATCCAAAATTCATTTTATTAGATGAGCCTTTTGCAGGAGTAGATCCTATAGCAGTTGAAGATATTCAAAGTATTGTTGCTCAATTAAAAAATAAAAATATAGGTATTTTAATTACAGATCACGATGTTCAAGCAACCCTAGCCATTACAGATAGAACATATCTAATGTATAATGGAAGTATATTAAAGGAAGGAACACCAGAAGAATTAGCAGCTGATGAGATGGTTAAGAAAGTTTACTTAGGAAAAGACTTCGAATTGAAAAGAAAAAAAGTTTTTTAATTTTTTTTTGAAAAATCACTTAGAAAAGATAATATAATGTAAAAGATGATTATTATTGGAATAGAAATATAATCCAATAATATTATTAAAATCACAGAAGAGATTAAGAATAATAATTTCACTACATTATTTCTAAAGCTAAAATCTTTAAACTTTAATGACAATAAGTGTATTTCTGAATTCATTAAATAAGTTAGAAGAAAAGTTATAGTTATTAAAAAATAATCGTTAGTTATTAGATCCTTTACCATATCAAAGTTAGAATACTCTTGAATTAAGGGTAAAGAAATAATAAATAAACTCATTGCAGGGGTTGGTAGGCCTATAAAAGAATCATTTTGTCTGGTATCGATATTAAATTTAGCTAGCCTGTAACAAGCTCCTAAAGTTAATAGTAGACCTAATAATTGAATCATCCTAAATTCAAATCCGAACCAATTTTCATGAAAAACATCAATAATTTCGTCATTTGACAATAAGCCAAACATAATAATACCAGGAACTACTCCGCTAGTAACCACATCAGCAAGAGAATCTAATTGTTTTCCTAAATCACCTGACACTTTTAATAAACGAGCTGCTAAACCATCTAAAAAATCTAAAAAAACACCGATGGCTACAAAAATTGCAGCTGTAATATAATTTTGTTGAACGGCGGCTATAGTTGCGATAGTTCCACAGAAAAGGTTACCAAGTGTTAATAGGTTTGGAATATGTTTTTTCATTTAATTCTAGTAATATTTAAACGGCTAAAATAGGAAATCTATTTTGGGTGTTTTCACATTTGCTTAAATTTTGTCATATTTGTAGTAATTAGATCAATAAAATATTTTTATGCCATTATTAAAATCGACTTTCTTTCCAACTTTACCATTTAGGAACTCACACTTTAACACAATTTATCGTGCTATGTTTATGAAAGAAAATGTGACGTACAATAGAAAAAGAATAACTACTTGGGATAATGATTTTATTGATTTAGATTTTTCTTTGGTAGGGTCTAAAACTTTAGTGATTTTAATTCATGGGTTGGAAGGAAGTTCACAATCTAAATATATTTTGGCGGCTACTAGCGAATTAAATGGAGAAGGCTTCGATACGGTGGCTTTTAATTTACGAAGTTGTTCTGGCGAAGATAATTTACTTTTAAAAACATATCATTCTGGTAAAACAGAAGATTTACACTTTGTTGTAAATCATGTTTTAGATAAATACGATCATGATAATATTATAATTGTGGGCTATAGTTTAGGAGGTAATTTAACTTTGAAATATATGGGTGAATTTGCAGAAACTCAATCGCATAAAATAAAATGTGCGATTGGTATTTCAGTGCCTGTTGATTTAGCTTCTTCAAGTAAAGAAATGAGTTCTTTTAAAAATAAAGTATACATGGAAGGTTTTTTAAAAAGCCTACGCTTAAAGGTTTTAGAAAAAGCACATAAATTTCCTGAATATAAAGTTGATAAGAATAAGTTATTTAAAGCAAAAGTTTTTAGAGATTTTGATGAGTTATATACTGCACCGGTTTTTGGATATTTAAGTCCTGAAGATTATTGGAGTAAAGCTAGCTCTAAACCTTATTTATCAAAAATAGAAAAGGCTACATTACTTATTAACTCTGATGATGACCCTTTTTTACCTAATAAGTGTTACCCAATCAAGGAAGCTAAAGTTTCTAAAAAACTATATCTAGAAATAACAAAATATGGAGGTCATGTTGGATTTATATCTTCGTTTTTAGCTCAAGAAAATAGATGGTTAGAAAGTAGAATAATTAATTTTATTAAACAGAATATCTAAAACAAACAATATATCTAATAAAGATCTGTTAATTCAAATATATATATAGATATTTGTTATTAATATCGTTGATCTTTATGAAATATAATTTTTATTTTATTTTTTTGATCTTACCACTGCTTATTAATGCACAAGTATTTAGAAATTACTCAAATGAATTTTTAAATATTGGTGTAGATGCAGCCGCTTTAGGTATGAGTAAATCTGTAGTTGCTTCTGTAAATAATGTAAATTCAATTTACTGGAATCCTGCCGGTTTAGTTGGAATAGATGACTATCAAGGATCTCTTATGCATGCCTCCTATTTTGCAGGAATCGCAAATTATAATTATGCCGCTTTTGCTTTACCCATAGATAAAAAAAGTGCAATTGGTTTTTCAGTGATTCGCTTTGGTGTTGATGACATATTAAACACTACTGAACTAATTGATAATCAGGGAAATATAGATTTTAATAGGATAAGTCTATTTTCAGCCGCAGATTATGCTTTTAACATAGCATATGCTAGAAATCTTATTTTAAAAGATTTGAAATTTGGAATAAATGCTAAAGTTATTAGAAGAATTATTGGAGATTTTGCTTCTTCGTGGGGCTTTGGATTTGATATAGGAATTCAATTTGATAGAAATAATTGGTATTTTGGATTAATGGCTAGAGATATTACCTCTACTTTTAATAGCTGGAATATAAATCAAGAAGAATTTGAAAAAATTAAGAATGCAATTCCTAATCAAAATCAAGAATTGCCACAAACAATAGAAGTTACGAAGCCTAAAATTCAATTAGGTATTGCAAAGAATTTTAAAATTGGAAGAACTTTTAATTTACTTTCAGAAGTAGATTTAAATATGAGGTTTTTAAAAACTAATGATCTGTTATCATCAAATATTTTAAGTATTGACCCAGCTATTGGTTTTCAATTTGATTACGATAAAACAGTATATTTAAGAGCAGGAGTTGGAAATTTCCAATACATTACAGAGTTTAATAATGATAAATCATTCACTTTACAACCAAATTTTGGTCTAGGATTTAAATATAACGGAATAGAAGTCAATTATGCTTTAACTAACATCGGTAGTGTTGGAAATACTTTATTTTCAAATATTTTTTCAATAACTATTGATTATAGATTTTTTAGACCTTAATACTTATGATAAAAAAATATGTGCTCCCTCTTATATTTTTATGCTTTTTTAATTTCACAAAATCGCAAGTACAACTTTCTGTATATTCAGAAGTAAGTATTATTACAGCAGGGTCTGGTAGCAACCTTTATGAAGCTTTTGGTCATTCTGCAATTAGAATTAAAGATCCAGTTTTACAATTAGATGTGATTTATAATTATGGAATATTTGATTTTAATTCCCCGAATTTTTACATAAATTTTATAAAAGGCGACCTCTTATATAGTTTAGGAAAACAAAATTTTAATAATTTTGTAGAAAAATATAATTACCAAAAGCGATGGGTTAAACAACAAGTTTTAAATTTAAATCAACAAGAAAAACAAGCTTTTTTCTTATATCTAGAGAATAATGCACAATTAGAGAATAGAAACTATTCATATGATCCTTATTTCAACAATTGTGCTACTAAATTAAGAGATATCACTTCAATAATTTTAAAAGATAAACTCATTTTTAATGATATTAATGATAGTAATGGGAAAACATCATTAAGATCCTTAATGGAAAAAGAAATCCCCTGGAATACTTGGGGGAGTTTTGGAATAAACTTAGCTTTAGGAGCGAAGCTAGATAAAGAAATTACAGAAAATCAGTATATGTATTTACCAAAGTATGTATATCAAAAATTTAAAGCTGCAACTATTGAAAAAAACATAAAAATAGAAAACTTAATTAAAAAGGAAGTAATTATAGTTGATCACAAAGAGTTAAAATATAAATCAAATTTATTAAGTCCTTTTTTAATTTTTTCAATTATATCTTTAATCGGTATATTTATAACCTACAGAGATTACAAATTAAATAAAAGAACTAAA
Source organism: uncultured Polaribacter sp. (assembly GCA_913047375.1). Lineage (GTDB taxonomy): Bacteria > Bacteroidota > Bacteroidia > Flavobacteriales > Flavobacteriaceae > Polaribacter. The sequence goes on along the minus strand of CAJWTV010000009.1, from coordinate 22,139 downwards.
TGGTTAGACTTTACAATACTATTTACCACTGGTTTTATTGGGTTAATAATACTTTTTCTTTGGCTATTTACAAACCACTCTACTGCTCCAAATAATTTTAATTTTTTATGGGCATTTGCACCGAATTTATTTATTGCATTTGTGCTACTAAGAAAAAAATCATCAAAGTTTATTAGTTTATATTTTAAAATAAAAATATTTTTATTAATTATAATGATGATAATATGGGTATTAGGAATTCAATTTTTTCCTCTAGCAATATTACCGTTTACAATATTTTTGTTTTTAAGATATCTATATATCCATAAACAATTAAAATCAATACATTAAAAAATACTATATATGATTAAACAACTTATAGAATGTGTCCCGAATATTAGTGAAGGTAGAGATATCGATAAAATTAATACCATAGCAAATATTGTAACTACAGTGGAGGGTGTAAAACTTTTGGATGTAGATCCTGGTAATGCTACTAACAGAACAGTTATAACTTTTGTTGGAGAGCCAAATAATGTTATTGAAGCTGCATTTAGATTAATAAAAAAAGCTTCTGAACTCATCGATATGAGTAAACAAAAGGGAGAGCACCCTAGATTTGGTGCTACAGATGTTTGTCCATTAGTTCCTATTGCAAATATTTCAATGGAAGAAACTGCTAATTACGCTCACATACTTGGTAAAAGAGTTGGTGAAGAATTGGGCATTTCTGGTTACTTTTATGAAAATGCGGCAAAAAGTAATGAAAGGAAGAATCTCGCTACAATTCGTTCAGGTGAATATGAGGGATTAAAAGAAAAACTATCTAAATCAAAATGGGTTCCTGATTTTGGTCCTACTTCTTACAATACTCAAATTAAAAAATCAGGAGTTACTGCTATTTCTGCAAGAGATTTTTTAATTGCCTACAATGTAAATTTAAATTCAACTTCTTCAAGAAGAGCAAATGCAATTGCCTTTGATATTAGAGAAAATGGTCGTGCAAAAATAATTAATGGTAAAAAAGTTATTGATAAAGATGGAAATACTGAGAGAATTCCAGGAAAATTAAAGGCTGTAAAAGGAATTGGTTGGTTTATTGAAGAATATGGTGTGTCACAGATATCCTATAATTTAACAAATATTAGTATAACATCCATGCATGAAGCTTTTTATGAAACAGTAATTTCGGCAAACAATCGTGGACTTAGAGTTACTGGGTCTGAATTAGTTGGCCTAGTGCCCTTAAAAGCGATGTTGGATGCTGCAGATTTCTATTTAAAAAAACAACAACGCTCATTAGGTATATCTGAAAAAGAAAAAGTTAAAATAGCTATAAAGTCATTAGGCCTAGATGATTTAAAACCTTTTAATCCTCAAGAAAGAATTATCGAATATGTAATGAATACTGATTCAGCTAAAAAATTAGTTGATTTTACTATTTCAGATTTTGCTGAAGAAACTGCATCAGAGTCAATGGCACCTGGAGGTGGAAGTATTGCTGCTTATGTTGGTGTTTTAGGTGTTTCGTTAGGAACTATGGTCGCTAACCTCTCCGCAAACAAACAAGGCTGGGATGATAAATGGGAATACTTTTCTGATTGGGCAGAAAAAGGTCAGAAATATAAAAATGATTTATTATTTTTAGTAGATGAAGACACTAATGCTTTTAATAAAATTATAGACGGTTTTAGATTGCCAAAAAATAATAGTGAAGAAATAGAAAAAAGAAAAGAAGCAATTGAGGATGCTACAAAGTTTGCAACAGAGATACCATATAAAGTAATGGAAACTGCAAAAAATTCTATTGAAATTATGCTAGAAATGATGGAAAACGGAATTCAAAACTCACTATCAGATGGTGGAGTTGGTATTTTATGTGCAAAAACAGCAGTAACTGGTGCTTATTTTAATGTAAAAATAAATGCAAAGGACATAAAGGATAGAAAATTTGCAAATGAAATATTGGTTAAAGCAGAAATGATATATCAAAAAACATGTGCTTTGGAAGTAAAAATGATGAATATAATAAATGAAAAGCTATAATAGAGATCAAAAAATCTTGTCAGCAATATTGAAGGTTATAAGAAGCTACTAATTGCTAAATCATAACTTTTCAAGCCAAAACCAAAAATTACTCCTTTCGCATTAGCTGCAACGTAACTTCTTAGTCTAAATTCTTCTCTTGCTTGAATATTAGAAATATGTACCTCAACAACTGGGGTAGTTATACACTTAACTGCGTCGCCAATACCTACTGAAGTATGAGTATAAGCAGCGGCGTTTAAAATCACACCATCATAACTAAAACCAACTTCATGTAATTTATTTATAATTTCCCCTTCAATATTTGATTGAAAGTGATCTATAACTAGGTTGGGATATTTAACTTTTAATTTGGTGTAAAAATCTTCAAAAGTAACAGAGCCATATATTTCAGGTTCTCTTTTTCCTAATAAATTTATATTAGGACCATTTATAATTATAAATTTCATTGTGTAAAAATACGAATATTTTAAAATAAAAAAACGAAAACATTTTTAATATCTTTATCAAATGAAATGGCAAGAAGCAATAAAAGATTTTCAACATTATTTGAAAATTGAAAGAGGTTTATCTCAAAACACTATAGACAGTTATTCTAGAGATTTAAAAAAACTTGTTTCATTTATTAATAAAAATGAAATAAGCTACCCGCCTACTTCTGTAGATGAAAATACTATTCAAAGATTTATTTATGAAATAGCTAAAGAGATTAATAATAGAACTCAAGCAAGAATAATTTCTGGGTTACGTAGTTTTTTTGATTATTTAATTTTTGAAGGATATAGAGTGTCAAATCCGACAGATTTAATTGAAACTCCTAAGCTAGGGCTTAAACTTCCTGACACACTCTCTAAGGAGGAGATAGATTCTTTGATTGCTGCAATTGACTTAAGCCATCCTCAAGGAGAAAGGAATATGACCATAATTGAAACTATTTATAGTTGTGGTCTCAGAGTTTCTGAATTAATTTCCTTAAAAATATCTGATTTATTTTTTGAAGAAGGTTTTTTAAGAGTTATTGGGAAGGGAAATAAAGAACGGTTTATTCCAATACATTATACCACTCAAAAATTAATTAACTCTTATAAAGTTAATTTTAGAAATAAAATTAATCCAAACAAAAGTTTTGAAGATACATTATTCTTAAATAGAAGAGGTAACGGATTAAGTCGACAAATGATTTTTATGATTTTAAAAGATTTAGCTATAAAAATTAATATGACTAAAAAAATTAGTCCACACACACTTCGCCACTCTTTTGCTACACATTTATTAAAAGGTGGAGCAGATCTCCGAATTATCCAGCAAATGTTAGGTCATCAAAGTATAACTACAACTGAAGTTTATGTCCATTTGGATAAAAGTTATTTGCAAAAAATAGTAGAAACTTTTCACCCTAGAAAATAAAAAAATTCCTACAGATATAAAACTTTAAAGTAATTATATAATTTTTTACCTAGCAACATTAACAGCTCTAGTTTCTCTAATTACAGTAACTTTCACTTGACCAGGATAAGTCATATCATTTTGTATCTTCTGAGAAATGCTAAAAGATAACTCAGCTGCTCTGGTATCATTTACTTTTGTGCTCTCAACCATAACACGAAGCTCTCGACCTGCTTGTATAGCATAAGCTTTTTGAACTCCTGTAAAGCCAAAAGCTATATCTTCTAAGTCTTTTAACCTTTGAATATAAGAATCTAAAACCTGTCTTCTTGCTCCTGGCCTTGCTCCAGAAATAGCATCACAAACTTGAACTATTGGAGAAATTAAACTGTTCATTTCAATTTCATCATGGTGAGCTCCAATAGCATTACAAACATCTGGTTTTTCTCCGTATTTCTCAGCCCATTGCATACCTAATAATGCATGCGGAAGTTCACTCTCAGCATCTGGTACTTTACCTATATCATGTAATAAACCAGCACGCTTAGCAACCTTAGCATTTAATCCCATTTCTGAAGCCATAATACCACAAAGGTTTGCAACTTCTCTAGAATGCTGAAGTAAATTTTGTCCATATGATGAACGATATTTCATTCTACCAACAGCTTTAATTAGTTCTGGATGTAGTCCGTGAATACCGAGATCAATAACGGTTCTTTTACCAACTTCAATTATTTCTTGAGTAATTTGTTTTTCTGTTTTACCTACAACTTCTTCAATTCTTGCAGGATGTATTCTTCCATCAGTGACTAACTTATGTAAAGATAGACGAGCTATTTCTCTTCGAATAGGATCAAAACAGGATAATATAATTGCATCAGGTGTATCATCTACTATAATCTCCACACCAGTTGCTGCTTCAATTGCTCTAATATTTCTCCCCTCTCTTCCTATTATTCTTCCTTTTACATCATCAGATTCTAAGTTAAAAACGGAAACACAATTCTCAACAGCTTGTTCCACACCTACTCGTTGAATAGTACCTAACACTACTTTACGAGCTTCTTGTTCTGCTGTTAGTTTTGATTCTTCAATGGTTGTTTGAACAAAAGCCATTGCATCTGCTTTGGCTTCATCTTTTAAGGAGGTTACTAACTCTTTCTTAGCGTCTTCTGCAGATAAACCAGAAATTTGTTCTAACATATCTACTTGACGTTTGTGCGTTTTCTCTAAATCACTCTCTTTCTTATCTAAAAAATCAAGTTTAAAGTCATAATCTTTCTCCTTTTGATCTAAAGATAAGTTCAATTTTTTATTCTTATCTACTTCAGATGCTACTTGAGATTCTCTATCTCTAATTCTTTTTTCTACATCTGATATTTTTTTCTCGCGAGATAAAATAAATTTTTCATGCTCAGACTTTAATTCAATAAACTTTTCTTTAGCTTGTAAAATTTTATCTTTTTTTAAAGAGTCTGCTTCAATTTTAGCTTCTCTTAAAATTGTTGAGGCTTCTTTTTTATTTTGACTATTTAATTTATTTGACTTTATTTTTTCTAATATTTTAAATATTATAAAACCGATAATAAAACCAATTATAATTCCCACTGTAGGGGTTATTGTAAAATCTTGCATAATTTAAATTTAGTACATAAAAAAGCCTACTTCAGCTGAGTTTATATAAACTCCATTATGTTAGGTTTAGGACTAACTAGTTGATCAAGGATCCATTCAAGATGGCTTGCTTTAACAACTAAGACTTATCCTTCATAATAGATTAGTGTTGAGTTTATCAAACAATTACTAACGTAGGCAGTATGTTATTAATATATTTTAGAGAACTTATTCTAAATGACTATTAACCAAATTGGTAAGAGCATTTATTTTAGTCAATACTCCTGTATCTGTTGATGATTCTTCTAATTGTGAAATTTCTAATTTGGAAGCAAATTGTAAGGCACACATTGCTAAAACATCTTGTTTATCGCTGACCGCATAATTTTGCTCATAATTAGATATTAAATTATTTATCGCTTGTGCCGCTTTACGCATTCCTTCTTCTTCTTGTGTACTATTTACACTTAAAGGATAAGATCTTCCGGCAATTACAATATTAATTTTTAATTTTTCCAATATTTAATGAACTTACTCATTCAACTGAACTATACATTTATCGATTTCTCGAATCAAAGTATTTATTTTGAGTTTTGTATCTCTTTTATCTTCATTACTACCTTCAATAGTTTTAGCAATTTTTAATAGATTATATTCATTTTGATTATGTTCTATTATTTTTTGCTGCTCTAAAATTTTATATTGAGATTTACCTATATTTTGAAGTAATAATTCATTTTCACTTTTTAAAAAATCGTAATTGGAAAGTAAGTTTGTTAACTTATCTTCCAGTAAATGAATTGCTTCTATAGATGTGCTCATTTTTTACTTTAAGAAAAAACTATACAAACAAAGTTAATATTCTTTTTTCATTATACAAGGTTTAAATCGTTTTTACTTATCATTTGAAATTCATTAAGTTTACAAGTAATCTCAAAATTTACTATTTTAGCTTAAAATAGAATTTTCAATGAAATTTATTAAGATATTACTATTATTAATTTCATTTTATGGGTTTTCCCAAGACAAATATCTAAATAATAATTTTAGAAGCCCGTTAGATATTCCTGTTCTTCTATCTGGTACTTTTGGAGAACTACGTAACAATCATTTTCATTCTGGTTTAGACATCAAAACAAAAGGTATTCAAGGTTTAAAGGTTTATGCTGTTGCGGATGGATATGTTTCACGAATTAGAGTCTCTCAGTATGGATTTGGAAAAGCAATTTATGTGACACATCCAAACGGATACACAACAGTATATGCACATTTAAATAAATATGCATTAGAGATTGAAAAATATGTAAAACTTATTCAGTATAGAAAGAAAGAATATGTTACAGGTAATATTTATTTAAATGATGACAAATTCCTTGTTAAAAAAGGTGAAGTAATCGCTTATTCTGGAGATTCTGGAGGTTCTAGTGCTCCTCATTTACATTACGAAGTAAGGGACTCTGAGACCGAAAAAATTATTAATCCTTTATTTTTTAATTTATACCCAAAAGATCGTACGAAGCCAACTATCAAATCTTTGATGATTTATACACTAAACGATAAATCGAGAATTAATAAAAAAGACATAAATTTATTAATGCCTGTAAAAAAAATAAGTAATGGTATCTATAAAATAGATAAATTTTCTGCAAATGGGAATATTGGAATTGGCATAAATACTTTTGATAAATTAGATAATGCTAATAACAAAAATGGAATTTATAGTTTAGAAATGTTTGTAAATAATAATCGGGTATATTATCATGATTTAGAGACCTTTTCATTCTCTGAGAGTAAACTTATTAACTTGTTAATAGATTATGATTATTTTAAAAAAAATAATACTAGAATTCAAAAAATATTCAAAGTTGATAAAAATAACTTATCTATTTATAAAGATTTAAAAAAGAATGGGGAGCTATTAATAAGAGACAATTTTAATTATGATATTAAAATAATTACAAAAGATTTTGAAGGAAATTCAAGTATTTTAAAATTTCAAATTCAAGGAGAAGAAAATAATACTATAATTTCTAAGGAAAAAGACACTTCCAGTTATAAAATTTTAGCTAATAAATTTCAAAAATATACATTTGATAATATTATGATAGCTTTTCCTGAAAATACTTTTTACCAAGATTGTTATTTGGATATAAAAAAAGAAAATGATATAATTAAAATTCATGAACCTATTATTCCTTTAAACAAAAGCTACAAATTAACTTTTGATGTTTCTGAATTTTCAGAAAAAGAAAAACAACAATTATATATTGCTAATGTTGATAGAAAAAAATACCCTGTATATCAATTTACTCACAAAAAAGAAAAACTATTCTACACAACAACAAAGTCTTTGGGTAAATTTCAATTACTCTCCGATAAAGAAGCTCCTATAATAAAACCTTTATTTTTTGAAGATGAACAGTGGATTTCTAATGCAAAAACATTAAAAATTAAAATTTCAGATACTAATTCTGGAATTAAGTCTCATTACGCAACAATAAATAATGAATGGATTTTAATGGAGTATAATCATAAAAAAGGCATATTAACATACAATTTTAAGGATAAAATATTGTTTGGTAGTAAACATATCTTTAAACTTGTAGTTCTAGATAATGTTTTAAATAAAAGTACAATCACTAAGACGTTTTACAGAAAATAATTAAACTATTAGATCTCATACGTGAAAAAATTATTATTATTTTTAATTATTACACCAACTTTAATATTGGCTCAAAAAACAACATTACTTAAAGGTGTTGTAAAAAACACTAACAATCAACCCATAGAAGGAGTAAGTGTTAAATTTAAAGACTCTGGAACAATTACCGATGCTAAGGGAAATTACAGGATTATAATCCCTTTAAATCAAAGTATTACAATTGTATATAGCCATATTTCACATTACTCTTTAACAAAAAAACTTACAGTAAGGAATAGAAATATTATAAGGTATTCACCAATATTAAATTCTAAAACAGAAAAATTAAACGAAATTATTATAAAAAATAATAAAAACAATTCACAGGGAATCATAAATATAGATGTTTTAAAAGCGAAAAATATTATTGGTCCAAACGCAGGTATAGAAAATACATTAATGACTTTACCAGGTGTAAATAATAATAATGAACTTAGTACTCAATACAATGTTAGAGGTGGTAATTTTGATGAAAATTTAGTATATGTTAATGGAATTGAAATTTATAGATCTTTTTTAATTAGATCTGGACAACAAGAAGGATTAAGCTTTATAAATCCTGATTTAGTGAAAAATATAAATTTTTCAGCAGGAGGTTTTCAAGCAAAATTTGGTGATAAGCTTTCGTCCGTTTTAGATATTACTTACAGACAAGCAAAAAAATCAAAAGTTTCAATTAATACCAGTGCTTTGGGAGGTAGTATAACTTTTGAAGGACAAATACTAAATAATAAAATAAGTACTATTACAGGTGTCAGGTATAGAGACAACAGTCTTTTTGTAAATAGTAAACAAATAAAAACAAACTATAGACCCAGGTTTACTGATATTCAATCTTTTATTACCTACAATGTATCTGATAATTTGACTTTTAATTTTTTAGGGAATTTTTCTTTAAATAATTATAATTATACTCCAATCACTAGAAGAACTCGTTTTGGTACTATAAATGACCCTTTGGAATTAATTGTCTTTTATGAAGGGCAAGAAAAAAATAATTATCTAACATTATTTGGTGCTTTTTCTGCTAATTATCAAATTAGTGAAAATATAGATATTACTGCTACAGCCTCGTCATATAATACTCAAGAAGAAGAATATTTTGATATTTCTGCAACTTATAATTTAGGTGAAGTTGATGCAAATATTGGTTCTGATAATTTTGGAGAGGTTGATTTTTCCGAAGGAATTGGATCTCAATTAAATCATGCAAGAAATGATTTAGATGCTTTAATCAATAACTTTCAATTAAAAGGAAAATATAAAAAAGATAATTTGGAATTATCTTTAGGTATGAAGTATCAACATGAAAATATTAAAGATCGAATTAGGGAGTGGGAAATCATTGATTCTTTAGGGTTCTCTATTCGTCCCCCATTATCAATTAGTAATAACCAACCTTATATACCTTTTGAAGGACCAATATTACCATTTCAAAATATTAGAGAAGATAATAATGTTAATATAAATCGTATTTCTGGTTTTTTACAAATTAACCAAAAACATTTTTTAAATGATACTGAGATTTGGTACAGTGCAGGCCTAAGATTTCAAAACTGGTTAGTCGAAGGAAACAGTATTACTTCAAAAAATCAATTAATTATTAGTCCTAGAGCACAATTTGCTATAAAACCCAATTGGACTAAAGATATGTTATTCAGAATATCTGGAGGGTTTTATTCTCAACCACCATCATACAGAGAATTGAAAAATTTTAATGGAAAATTAAATATTAACGTTAAAGCTCAAAAATCTATTCATTTTGTCTCAGGAATAGATTACAGTTTTTCTATGTGGCAAAGACCATTTAAATTAACTACAGAGATTTATTATAAAGATTTAAGTAATGTTAATGCATATTCTATAGATAATGTAAGGATAAGATACAGAGCAGATAATTTAACAACAGCTTTCTCAAAAGGAATTGATTTACGTTTAAATGGAGAATTTATTGCAGGAAGTGATAGCTGGGTTAGTATAGGTTATTTAAAAACTATGGAGAATATTAATAATAAAGGTGCTATTTCTCGCCCTTCTGATCAGCGTGTGAAATTTGGTATTTTATTTCAAGATTATGTGCCAAATTTGCCAGATTTAAAAGCCTATTTAAATTTAGTCTATAATACAGGAGTTCCAGGAGGATCACCATCCTATTCAGATCCTTATAAATTTCAGAATCGTTTACGTGATTATAAGAGAGCTGATCTTGGAGTATCGTACGTAATTACAGATTCTAAAAAACAATATAGTACTGGGCTTCTCTCTAAATTTAAAGAATTGACGGCAGGCATAGAACTCTTTAATATGTTTGATATCCAAAACTCTATCACTAATACATGGGTAAGAGATGTATATTCTAAGACTCAATTTGGAATACCAAACTACATGACTGGAAGGGTTTTAAATTTTAAAATAGGAATGAAATTTTAAATAAAAATTGTTAACTAGATCTAACTTAAAATTTGTGCTGAATGTGCTTTTGTCTTTACTTTAGTAATTACATCTTCAATAATACCGTTTTCGTCGATAACAAAAGTTGTTCTATGAATTCCATCGTAATCTTTACCCATAAATTTTTTAGGTCCCCATACACCATAGGCATTAATTACAATCCTATCTTCATCCGCCAGTAAAGGAAAAGGTAATTCATGTTTCTTTATCCAACTTTGTTGACGTTTTGCAGAATCTGCACTCGCACCCAAAATAGCATATCCCTTAGCTAAAAAAGAATCATAATTATCTCTTAAATCACAAGCTTCAGCAGTACATCCAGGAGTACTTGCTTTTGGATAAAAAAATAAAACTAATTTTTTACCCCTAAAATCAGAAAATTGAACAATATTTCCTTTTTCGTCTTTAGATTCAAAATTTGGAGCGTTATCTCCTATTTTTAATTTTGTCATTTAATAATTTTTTCAAAATTGATTAATTGTAAATTTACAAAGTCTTAAAATATATCTCTACTTTTTACTTAAAAAAATTAATTTACAACTTTGTATCTTCGTTTCTTTTAAATTCATGTTATGACTAAACAAGAAAAAGTACAATTTGTTATTACTAAATTAGAGGATTTATATCCAGAAATACCAATCCCCCTGGATCATAAAGATCCATATACTCTTCTGATAGCTGTTTTACTATCTGCACAATGTACTGATATTCGCGTAAATAAGATTACTCCTTTATTATTTGCTAAGGCAGATAATCCGTTTGATATGATTAAGATGTCTATTGAAGAAATTAAAGCTATTATAAGACCATGCGGATTATCTCCTATGAAATCTAAGGGAATATTTGGTTTATCTAAAATTCTTATTAAAAAATATAATGGTGAAGTTCCTCGATCTTTTGAAGGGTTAGAAGAATTACCTGCCGTTGGTCATAAAACTGCAAGTGTGGTTATGAGTCAAGCCTTCGGCGTACCAGCTTTCCCTGTTGATACGCATATCCATAGATTAATGTTTAGATGGAATTTGTCAAACGGTAAAAATGTAACTCAAACGGAAAAAGATGCAAAAAGATTATTCCCTATAAATATTTGGAATAATTTACATTTACAAATGATTTGGTATGGACGAGAGTACTCTCAAGCTAGAGCATGGAATTTAGATAAGGATATTATTACAAAGACTATTGGTAGAAAAACTATTATTAATAACTACTATAAAAAATGATTTAATAAGTAGTAAATTTTATAAATAAAAAGCTTCAACATTGTTGAAGCTTTTCCTCTTAATTCAAATTCAATTCAATGAAGTCTTTTGATTTTCTTTCTATTAAAATAAATGACTTGGAAAAATTAATCAAAAATTGAACTGTTTCTTGTTTGGGTTGCATTTGTAAATCAAATGACTTTTTAGAGTAGAGTTTCATCATATAATTTATTTATTATTTGTTTATAATAATTTAAACGATAATACTCTCAGTTTATTATTAATTTATTAAAATAATTTTATTCTTCTCTATTAATTTTCTCATATTCATTAATGCATATCTCATTCTACCCAAGGCAGTATTAATACTAACACCAGTATTTTCGCTAATTTCTTTGAAACTCATATCCTTGTAAATTCGCATAATTAATACTTCTTTCTGTTCTTTTGGTAATTCCTCTACTAGCTCTCTAACATCTGAAAAGATTTGTTCTTGAATCATTTTTTTTTCTGCATTGAGACTGTCATCACTAATTATGGAAAAGACATCAAAATCATTTGAACTTTTAAAAGAAGGCATACGGTTAGTTTTTCTAAAATGGTCTATGACTAAATTATGAGAAATACGCATTACCCAAGGTAAAAACTTACCTTGTTCATTATAATTTCCTTTTTTTAAAGTTCGAATAACTTTTATAAAAGTATCTTGAAAAACATCTTCAGTTAAATCTCTATCTAAAATTTTACTGTAGATAAAGCTATATAAACGTTGCTTATGTCTATTAATTAAAACTTCTAATGAAGATTCATTTCCATTAATATAATTACTAACTAAAGTACTATCTGGTATTGAGTTTTTACGATTCATAAGATTACTTTTTTGTATGCCGAGATGCATTACATTATTATTAATAATAATTTTAAAAAGTAATTTTTCCTTATAAGCGATTTAGATTAAGAGTTTGTTACCCAAATATGATTAAAATTATTCATCTAAACAAACATTTTAACTAATTTCAATTTAATTCATTTATTTAAGAAGTAGAAAAGTGGTATTTTTAGCACTTATATTTTTTTTAAATGAAAGCAGATATTTCTAAAGTAAATCCTAGAGAAAACATTATTATTAAGGGGGCTAAACTTCATAATTTAAAAAATATTGATGTTGTAATACCTAGAAATAAATTAGTCGTTATTACTGGACTTTCCGGTTCAGGAAAGTCTTCATTAGCTTTCGATACTTTATATGCCGAAGGGCAAAGGCGATATGTAGAGAGTTTAAGCTCATATGCAAGACAATTTCTTGGTAAGTTACACAAACCTAAAGTAGATTATATAAAAGGAATTGCACCCGCAATTGCAATAGAACAAAAGGTGAATTCCACGAATCCAAGATCTACTGTCGGAACATCTACAGAGATTTATGATTATATCAAATTATTATTTGCAAGAATTGGTAATACCTTCTCACCTATTTCAGGAAAAATAGTTAAAAAAGATACTGTATCAGATGTTGTTAATTTTATAAAAGAATTTAAAGAAAAAACAAAGTTATTATTGTTAGCACCAATAATTATGAGTAAAGATCAAGATTTAAAAACTCTTTTACCTGTTTTGGAACAACAGGGCTATGCTCGTTTAAAATGGAATGGAAAAGTCTTTAGAATTGGAAAATTCCCAATAAATGAATACAAAGACGAAGATTTATTTTTAGTTATAGACCGAATAATTACAAAAAATGATGAAGATTTCTATAATAGAATTGCAGATGCAATACAAACCGCCTTTTTTGAAGGAAAGGGAGTCTCTATTATTGAAAATATAGAGGATAATGTATCTACAAAATTTAGTAATAATTTCGATTTAGACGGTATGTCTTTTTTAGAACCAAATACACATTTATTTAGTTTTAATAATCCCTATGGTGCTTGCTCAAGTTGTGAAGGTTATGGTAATATAGTTGGTATAGATGAAGATTTAGTAATACCAAATACGAGTTTATCTATTTATGATGACGCTATATTTCCTTTTAAAACACCTTCTTTTATTCATTATAAAGAGGCCCTGGTTAGTGTTGCCTTTCAATTTGATATACCAATACATAAACCATGGTTTGAACTCTCAGAAAAACAACAAAAATTAGTATGGGATGGAAATAGAAATTTTAGAGGAATTCATCACTTTTTTACTGCTCTAGAAGAAAAAAGTTATAAAATTCAAAATAGAGTTATGCTTTCTCGTTATCGTGGTAAAACAAAGTGTACGACATGTAATGGTAATCGTTTAAGAGTAGAAACAGATTATGTGAAAATTAATAATAAGACAATTTCTAATTTAGTATCCCTTCCTTTAGATGAATTATCTTTATTTTTTAAAAATATTAAGCTTAATAATTATGAAGAAAAAATTGGTAAACGTTTATTAATAGAAATTAATAATAGATTACAATTTTTAAATGATGTTGGATTAAACTATTTAACTATTAATAGAACTTCAAATACACTTTCTGGTGGTGAAAGTCAACGTATAAATTTAGCAACTTCTTTAGGTAGTTCTTTAGTTGGGTCTATGTATATTCTAGATGAACCAAGTATTGGACTTCACCCAAAAGATACTGAACGTTTAATCGGTGTTTTAAAAGATTTACGAGACTTAGGAAATACAGTTATTGTTGTAGAACATGATGAAGATATCATGAGAGAAGCTGATTATATTATAGATATAGGCCCTGAAGCAGGAACATTTGGAGGAAATGTAGTTGCAGAGGGTACTTACAAAAGTATTATAAAATCTGATTCATTGACTGCTAAATATTTAAATGAAGAATTAAAAATTGAAATACCAATACAGAGAAGGAAAACAAAAAATGTTATTAAAATTTTTGGTGCTAGAGAAAATAATTTAAAAAATATTGATGTAACCATACCTTTAAATAGTTTAAGTGTAATAACTGGTGTGTCTGGATCTGGTAAAAGTACTTTAGTGAAGAATATTTTATATCCATCTCTGCAAAAAAAACTAACAGGCTATGGTAATAAAATTGGGCAACACACCTCTGTTTCTGGAGATTTTAATACTCTTAAAAATGTAGAATTTATTGACCAAAATCCTATTGGAAGATCATCAAGGTCAAATCCAGTGACGTATATTAAGGCATATGACGATATTCGTGCATTATTCTCAAATTGTAAATTGTCAAAAATCAGAAATTACAAACCCAAACATTTTTCTTTTAATGTTGAAGGAGGGCGTTGCGAAATTTGTAAGGGAGAAGGAGAAGTTACTATCGAAATGCAATTTATGGCAGATGTTCATCTTGAGTGCGAAACCTGTTTAGGTAAACGATTTAAAAAAGAAGTACTTGAAGTTAAAGTCGATGGTAAAAATATTAATGATATTTTAACTTCAACAATTGACGATGCTGTCGATTTTTTTATTGAAAATGGAGAAAAAAAAATATCACAAAAACTAAAACCTTTACAAGATGTTGGTTTAGGCTACGTAAAACTTGGGCAATCTTCTTCTACCCTTTCCGGTGGAGAAGCGCAAAGAATTAAACTTGCTTCTTTTCTGGTAAAAGGAACCACAAAAGACAAAACATTTTTTATTTTTGACGAACCAACAACAGGATTACATTTTCATGATATAAAAAAATTATTAATTTCATTCAATGCTTTAATAGAAAGAGGACATTCTATTTTAGTAATTGAACATAATATAGAATTAATAAAATGTGCAGACTACATAATAGATTTGGGCTTAGAGGGTGGTAAAAAAGGAGGAGAATTAATATTTGAAGGAACTCCTGAAGATTTAATGAAAAATAAAAAATCTTACACAACAAAATATCTATCTGCAAAATTAATAACCTAGTATTTATAATTATTTTAAAATAATTAAATAAACAAAAAAATCCTTCTCAAATGAGAAGGATTTTATTTTTGGGTGGAAGACGGGATTCGAACCCGCGACCCTCGGTACCACAAACCGATACTCTAACCAACTGAGCTACAACCACCATGTAATTTCGGGTGCAAATATAATTAATTTTTCTATTGTAGGAAAAGAAATATTTAAATTAATTTACTTAGATTTTCAACAGCTACATAACGTTCTGTTGTAAAGCCTTCTGCATATTCTACACCTATTAGTCGTCCTAGGTTTTTCGCTCGATAATCTATACTTTCTATGAAGTTCTTGCTTGAAATTGGAGTTTCTGGCTGAGTACTTTTTATATCATAAAATTGAGAGGAATAAGCTTTAACAGCATTTCTTTTAATTTCAATAAAGTCACTAACATCTACTACAAAATCTGGTGTTAAATCTTTCCATTGAATGTAATGATATACATGCTTCGGTCGCCAATGATCTTGTAGCTTTCCATCTAAGGTTGTTTCAATTTTCATTAACCCACTTAAAAAGCAAGCATCAGATACTAAATGACTCCCCTTAGGATGATCAAGATGTCTATCATCTATAGCATTACATAAAACAATATCTGGTTTATATTTACGAAGCATTTTAACAACCTCTAACTGATGGTCTTTATCATTCACAAAAAAACCATCTAAAAAACCCAAATTCTCCCGAACAGATATACCTAAAATATCACCAGCATTAGCTGACTCTTTATCACGAATTTCAGTATTACCTCGCGTTCCTAATTCACCACGAGTTAAATCTATAATTCCAACATTTTTTCCTAAAAAAATTTCTTTTGCTATAGTCGCTCCACAACTTAACTCTACATCATCTGGATGCGCTCCAAAAGCTAAAATATCTAATTTCATTTTTTTGTTTTTTCTATTGCTTGGTCAATATCAGCTATTAAATCTTTAGGTTCTTCAATTCCTACAGACAAACGAATTAATCCGTCTTTAATTCCTCTAATTAGTCTCTCTTCCATACTTAACAAAGCATGTGTGGTTTGCGCAGGACTTACAGTAGTACTCTCTAACCCGGCTAGGCTAAGAGAAGGTTTAATTAATTGTAAATTATTCTGAAAGGACATAGCATCTAAAAAACCTTTTAATTCAAAAGATAACATCGCACCAAAACCATGCATTTGAGATTTTGCTAATTCGTGCTGTGGATGACTTTTTAATCCCGGATAATAAACTTTATCAATGAATTTATTTCCTTCTAAATATTCTGCTATTACTTGTGCGTTTTTTGTTTGCTCTTTCACACGAATATTTAATGTTTTTAAGCTTCTCTCTAATAACCAAACTGTTTGATCACTTAAATTACCTCCAAAATTAATAGCTGTTTTCCATATCAAATCTATGTAAATTTGACTAGCAGCAATTGCTCCTGCAGATATATCAGAGTGACCCCCCATATACTTTGTTGCAGAATGTAATATAATATCTATTCCCAAATCAGCAGGATTTTGATTAATTGGTGAGGCAAAAGTATTATCAATCATTGTAATAATAGCATGCTCTTTTGCTAGATTTGAAATTGCTCTAATATCAGTTATACCCAATAAAGGATTAGATGGAGTCTCTATATATATTACTTTCGTGTTATCTTTTATTAGTGGAATGAAATCATGAACTTTATCAGAATCTGTAAATGAATATTCAATTCCATATTTTTCAAATTCAGAAACTATTAAATTGTAAGTGCCTCCATAAATTACTTGTTGAATAATTACATGATCTCCAGTCTTTAAAAAAGTAAATAAAGCAGTACTAATTGCGGCCATACCTGAACCAAAAATTAAACCAGCTTCAGTATTCTCTAGGATTGCTATCTTTTTACAAAGCATCTCTTGGTTAGGGGTGTTGAAGTATCTAGGATAGCGCTTTACATCTACTTCATCAAAAGCATATGAAGTAGACATGAATATTGGAGAAACTGCACCCTTATATTGTTTATCTTCTACTTCTCCTACGTGGACACATTTAGTATTGATTCCAAATTCATTATTCTTTTTCATTAAATCTAATATTGTGATGCAAATTTAAGAAATCCTAAACTAAATTTCTATAAAAATTGAATATCTTCGCTAACATGATTTCTATACTTATACTTGGTACAGGAAATGTGGCATCACATTTAAATAAAGCTTTTTTAAAGACTGAAAATGTAGATGTAATAAATATTAACTCTAGAGATTTAAAAGTAGTACCAAAAGCAGATGTTACCTTCGTAGCGGTATCTGACGATGCAATAGAAGAGGTTTCTTCTAAAATAACTAATTCATTTGTGGTTCATACCTCTGGAAGCTTTCCTTTAAAATCTTTAAAAAATAAGACGAATAAGGGTGTTTTCTATATGTTACAAACTTTTTCTAAAGAAAAAAAAGTTAATTTTTCTGAAGTACCTTTTTGTTTAGAAGCTGAAAGAATTAGTGATTATATGTTATTAGAAACATTAGCGAAATCTTTAGGTAGTAAAATTTATAATATAAATTCCAAACAGCGAATCTCACTTCATATTGCAGCTGTTTTTGTTAATAATTTCACAAATCATATTTACAAAATCGGTAATGATATATGTAAAAAAAATAATATTCCTTTTGAAATTTTACACCCATTAATTAAAGAAACTGCTATTAAGATCGAATCGCTACCTCCAGGAATTGCTCAAACCGGACCTGCAGTTAGAAAAGATTTAAAAACAATAAAAAAACATCTAGAATTATTGGATAAAGAAAATAAAAAAATTTATAAAATATTAACAAAATCAATACAAAATGGAAATTAGTTTCAAACAGTTATTACCAAAAATTACTACATTTATTTTTGATGTTGACGGTGTTCTTACAAACGGAATGTTGACAATTATGCCTGATGGCGAATTGGTAAGACATATGAATGTTAAAGATGGATATGCAATGAAAAATGCATTAAATAAAGGATATAGAATCTGTATTATATCTGGCGGAACCAATGAAGGTGTTAGAAAAAGATTGTCTCTTTTAGGAATTGAAGATATTTACTTAGGCGCGCACAATAAAATAAAACAATACCAAGAATTGTTGAAAAAATACAACTTACAACCAGAAACTGTTTTATATATGGGAGACGATGTTCCTGATTACCCCGTAATGAAAGTAGTAGGCATAGCAGCTTGCCCGAATGATGCTGTTGAGGAAATTCAGGGGATAGCAAAATATATTTCTAATAAAAAAGGAGGTGAAGGTTGTGTTCGAGACGTTATTGAGCAAGTAATGAGAGTTCAAGGAAAATGGTCAGATAATTTTGATTCTTCACTTTAAATTAATCTTTCAACTATTTCTTTACTAATATGAAAAAAATAATTCTCACTTTTCTGCTTGCTATATATTGCTTAACATTAAATTCTCAATCAATATTTGGTAAATGGATTTCCAAAAATGATAAAACGGGTGAAGTTGACTCTGTCATTGAAGTCTATAAAGAGAATGAAAAAGCTTATGCAAAAATAGTAGAAATCATAGATCCAAAAAAACAAAATTCTATCTGTACTTTATGTCGTAATGAACTTAGAAATAAAAAAATATTAGGATTGAATATTTTAACTGGTTTGAAACAAAATGGTACTGAATGGTCCGGAGGAAATATTTTAGATCCAAGAAATGGAAAAATTTATGACTGTTTCATAAAATTGATAAATTCCAATAAACTCAAGGTTAGGGGTTATATTGGTATCTCCCTTTTTGGGAAAACTACTTATTGGGAAAGAAGTAAATAATATCTGACTTTATTAATTTTTCTCTTCCTGTATGCCAAATTTAATACCAAATATTACAACCACTATTGGGTTCTTGAATATGAAAATTTATTAATTTCTAGTTCGAGTAATAGTTTAAAAAAAAATATTTTATAAAAACATTTTTGCTACTTTTTCAGATTTTTTACTAGAAGTATAATCATAAAAACCTTCTCCAGATTTTATTCCTAATTTTCCACCTGCAACCATATTAACTAATAAAGGACAAGGTGCATATTTAGGGTTTTTAAATCCATCATACATAACGTTTAAAATAGACAGACATACATCTAAACCAATAAAATCTGCTAATTGTAGAGGTCCCATAGGATGAGCCATTCCAAGTTTCATTATATCATCTATTTCTCTAACACCAGCAACATCATTGTATAATGTCTCGATTGATTCGTTTATCATAGGCATCAAAATTCTATTAGCAACAAAACCTGGGTAATCATTTACTTTTACTGGAATTTTATTGATTTCCTTCGTTAATTCAATTGTGAAATCCATAACATCATCAGATGTATTATAGCCCTTAATAATTTCTACTAATTTCATTATTGGAACAGGATTCATAAAGTGCATTCCAATAACTTTATCAGGTCTTTTAGTGACTGCAGCTAACTGCGTTATAGATATAGAGGATGTATTAGTTGCTAAAATTGTGTCTTCCGGACAAACCTCATCTAACTCCTTAAATATATTAGTTTTTAAAAGAGCATTTTCGCTAGCTGCCTCTATGACTAAACTTGCATATTTTACACCTTCTTTAATAGAAGTAAATGTAGTTATGTTAGATAATGTTTGTTTTTTATCTTTTTCAGAAATTTTCTCTTTAGCAATCATTCTGTCTAAGTTTCTAGTGATTATCGAAATAGCTCGATCTAAAGCAGTTTGAGAAACATCTATTAATTGAACATTATAATTAAATTGCGCAAAAGTGTGTGCGATACCGTTACCCATAGTTCCGGCACCTATTACTGCTATATTTTTCATCTTTTTTCTTTTTTAGAATTTTAATAATCCTGGTTATATGAATATTCTTTATAAATGAGATTTTTTAAATAGATTTTAACTTATTAATGAATTTAAAAGCAATCAATAATCTGTTGTGCAACTTTTAACGCCTCTGTCCCCTGGCTTAATGAAACAATAGGTGTTGAATTGTTATTAATTGAATCAGCAAATGATTCTAATTCGTCTAGAATCGCATTGTTATTCTCTATTGCTAAATTATCAAAGTATATTTGTTTTTTTACTCCTTCAGCATTTTCTAAAATCATTGCAAATTCATCTGGTTTTTCTGGAACATCTTTCATTCTAACAATTTCAGATTCTTTAGTTAAAAAATCTACTGATATATATGCATCTTTTTGGAAAAACCTTGATTTACGCATATTTTTCATAGAAATTCTACTTGCAGTTAAATTAGCAACACAACCATTTTCAAACTCTATTCTTGCATTTGCAATATCTGGAGTTTCAGAAATGACAGAAATTCCACTAGCATGAACATTTTTAACTTTAGAATCAACTACGGAAAGTATGATATCAATATCATGAATCATTAAATCTAAAACAACTGGTACATCAGTACCTCTAGGATTAAACTCGGCTAATCTATGAGTTTCAATAAACATTGGTGTATTAATCTTATCTTTAACAATAGTAAATGCTGGATTAAAACGTTCAACATGCCCAACCTGACCTTTAACATTATTTTTATTTGCTAATTTTGTAATATTTTCTGCCTCTATAACAGTTTTTGTAATCGGTTTCTCAATAAAAATATGTCGTCCTTTTTCAATTGCTTTTATAGCACAATCATAATGTGATAATGTAGGTGTTACAATATCGATAACATCTGAGGAAGTTATTAGATCATCTATTGAATCGAATAACTTGTAGCCAAACTCTTTGGAAATCTTTTCTGCATTTTCTTTAAATGGATCATAAAACCCTATTAAATCATATTTTGATGATTGCTTTAATAAACGTAAATGAATTTTCCCTAGATGTCCTGCTCCTAGAACTCCAACTTTTAGCATAAATGTGTATTTTAGTTATTTAATACTTTTGTGAGATAATTTTACTTTTAAATTAATTAAAAAAAAAGTTTTTAAGCTAATAATA
The DNA here is from genome assembly GCA_913047375.1 of uncultured Polaribacter sp. Taxonomy (GTDB): domain Bacteria; phylum Bacteroidota; class Bacteroidia; order Flavobacteriales; family Flavobacteriaceae; genus Polaribacter. The sequence goes on along the minus strand of CAJWTV010000009.1, from coordinate 923 downwards.
AGGCCTTTAAATTTAAAAAATAAGTTTAACAAATATACAATTTTATAAGAATTTATTTATATTTATTAGTACTTTTAAGTTTTACAAATGAATCATTATTGAAAGATACATCAAAACATCAGGGGCTTAGAAACCAATTATCTAAAGTGTTAAATTCCAAAGGGATTACAAACGAAAATGTATTAAATGCAATTCGGCAAATTCCTCGACATTTGTTTATTGATAGTAGTTTTGAAGATCATGCATATAAAGATAAAGCATTTCCAATTGCAGCTGAACAAACTATTTCTCAGCCATATACAGTTGCTTTTCAATCACAAACTTTAGCTATCTTACCTAACGATAAAGTATTAGAAATAGGTACAGGTTCCGGTTATCAAACGGCTATTTTATTAGAATTAAAAGCTGAAGTTTTTACGATAGAAAGACAACGTGAATTGTTTAAAAAAACCTCTTTGTTTTTACCCAAATTAGGCTATAATCCTAAGCGTTTTATATTTGGTGACGGATATAAGGGGTTACCAGATCAAGCACCTTTTGATAAGATAATTGTTACGGCTGGAGCACCTTTTGTGCCAAAACCGTTGTTATCACAATTAAAAGTAGGAGGTATGCTATTAATTCCTGTAGGTGGTGAAAAACAAATAATGACTTTATTTATCAGGAAATCTGTTAAAGAATTTGAGAAAAAAGAGTTAGGAGATTTTGCTTTCGTTCCTATGCTGGAAGAGAAGAATTAGACAGGCAGTGTCTTTTTCTATTTACCGCTAAAAATATCCTTCAAAAAATAAAAAAGGCCAATGTCATACTGAACTTGTCGAAGTATATATTAAATATAAGTAGTCTTCGACAGGCTTAGACTGACACGCGTTAGGTTAATTGAGTATGTTGTTAAATAGAATAATTGTGAAGATTAATTTAGA